>JAUIAU010000012.1 GCA_030425185.1 Alphaproteobacteria bacterium | reverse complement strand
ACAACCAGAAACTCCCGCAATCAGCCTTGTGCAGCAGGTCACCCTTGCAGGCGATGAAGGATTGGTACACGATCAAACCCGAACTGTTCAGGAAACAGCCATACTACCTCACGGGATGTGACATCTAGATCGCGCTGGAGAGAATCTTCAAGGTATCTTTGCGACCCCTGCGCAAATCGGTCATCATAAACAAAGTCATTCCCAGTATTATAGGGTGGATCGATGTAGATGAATTTTACTGACCCAAGGTATGTTTCCAACAAGAGCTTCAACGCGTCCGCATTATCTCCTTCAACGAATATGTTCCGAGTGGAGACGAAATCTACACTTTCACTTTCGGCCGGCCGCAATGTCTTTCCGACAGGCGCATTCGATATGATGAGCGCCTCCTTCTTTCCGGGCCAGTTCAAAAGGTATCGCTCTGATCCACCATCAATCAGGTAGTCGCTCATCTCCTGACGCAGTTGATCAAAGTCCACCGCCAGACGCACCGCCCCCGTTGCCTCGTCCCGTGCTTCAGTCACGCAGCCAGGGAACAGCTCACGGATCTTCGCGATGTTCTCCTGGCTCAGGTCGGTGCTGTGCATCTTCAGCTTGTCCATGCTCGTCCTCTCACTCGTTCGTCACGACGGCGCCGGGGTGTGCCCCGGTCAGCCGCTCCAGTTCCTGCTTGGCCGCGCGCAGCTCGGCATTGATCGCCACGCGCTTGTTGAATTGCTTCTCGCGCCCCAGCCGCGCCTTGATCCGCTCGACCTCGCGCGCCTGGCGCTCGATCGCCTCGGCCTGCGCGATGCGCTCTTCCAGCGATACCGGGCGCTCCGCCGCGGCAGGGGTGAAGGGCGTCTGCGGCGCCTCGCCCATGCCCGGCACCAGCCGGGCCGTCTGCCCCGCCACCAGAGGCTCGAGCAGCCGCTCGTACAGCGCGCCCATGTTCAGCGCCACCGGAAGCGGGGTGCGTGGAGCATCCTCGGGCTGCCAGTCCCCCTGGAAGTAGTCGCCCACCACCCAGCGAGCGCTGTCGGCCTCACTCGGCCGCTTGTAGGCCGCGGCCAGCCTGACGCGGCCGCCATGGGCCACCTCGAAGATCAGTGGAAATGGGATGGCCTTGTCGATGGCCCGCAGTACGGCCGGGTCCAGCGTCGCGGTGCGTGCAGTGATGCGGAAAACCTGGATCTCGGCCACTTGGCGAGTCGCCGCCAGATTGACCGTCTCGGGCGCCAGCTTGTGCGACCAGACGATCTGATCGACCTCGCGCACGAAGAGGTCTTTGAGGCCCGTGTTCGCTCCGGCGTGTTCGTAGATCTTGGTCTTGGGGATGACGCGCCCGAAGGCGGCGGCGCGGGGCCAGTCGTAGAGGGTCATGCGCCGCCCCCTTCGATGACCAAGAAGGCGATCAGCTCGAAATCGTCCAGCCCCTTGATCGTGTGGGTCAGCGCCGTGGTCCGCCCGCCGCTAAACAGGCTGTCGATGTCCTTCTCTTCCTTCACCTCAATCATGGAGCGGATCGCGCTGGAGAGCAGATCGGAATAGCGGCCCATCTTGCGCCCGTCCTCGGTGCGCTCGTTGAAGATGCGGCAAACGTCGCGCAAGGGCTCGATCCGCCCCTTGCAGCTGGATCGGATCAGGTCGAGCAGTCGCTTGACCTCGGTATGGTCCGCGACGATCTGGCCCTCGTCGTCGATGTAGACCAGGTAGAAGGGGTGTAGCCGGTTCTGCTGATTAACGTTCACGCTGTCGTGGATGTTCTTCAGCGCAAAGATGACGCCGGGCTGCAGGCCAAGCTCCGGCTGCGCGGGGACGACGGCGTGCATGCCAAAGGGCACGTTGTCGAGCTCGCCATGCTCCTTGACGTAGTTGAGCAGGTCCATCCGGAAGTCGTTCAGCCCGAGATCGGTGATCGAGATGCCGGCCTTCACGTCCTCCAGCTCGATGACCTCGTCCTGGAGCCGCTTGAGTTGCTCCTTGCGGTAGGCGATGTCACTCGACTTGGCCGTGAGCACGTTATCGTCGCCTGTGGCGGTGATGTCGGTGATCACCATCCGATTTTCGACGCGTTCCTTGAGGTTGATGTATTCGTCGAGCGTGATGTCGGGCCAGTAATTGACCAACTGGATCTGGCTGTTGGGTGATCCGATCCGGTCGATCCGGCCGAACCGCTGGATGATGCGCACCGGGTTCCAGTGGATGTCGTAGTTGATCAGGAAGTCGCAGTCCTGCAGGTTCTGGCCTTCCGAGATGCAATCGGTGCCGATGAGGATGTCCAGCTCACCGGGTTCGTTCGGAAGAACGATGGCCTTCTCCTTCGACCGAGGGGAGAACAGTGTCAGGACGCTCTGGAAGTCGTAGGACTTCTTCAGCGTCGTCTTGGGTGCGTCCGCCCCAGTGACCTTGCCGACATGCAGCCCGAGCTGTGCGGCGAACGGCGCCAGGTTGTCGAACAGGTAGTTGGCTGTATCGGCAAAGGCCGTGAAGACCAGAACCTTCCTGTTTCCGGGGTTCAGCGGCTCATCGACCTTCTGCCTGATGAGGCCAAGCAGGTGCTGGAGCTTTGCGTCGTCCGCCGGTTTGACCTTGTCCATCGAGGCGATCAGATCGTCGATCAGGACGAGGTCCGCAGCCAGGTCGTGCTTCCACGATGGCAGATCCATGTCGCCGAGGCTGATCTGGACCTTCTTCCCGACCGTGAATTCGTCGAGGCCGGAGAGGTCGTCATCTTCCGGGTCGAAATCACTCATTTCCGCGAGGTAGTCGCTGACGCTCTCGCTGCGTCCGGTTTTCTCGAATTCGTCGATCGCATCGAGCGTGCGCGAGATGTTGGCGCCGAGAGACCGAAGTGTGAGCCGAAACGCGGCGACCGAGCTCTCGAGGCGTTTCAGTAGGTTGGTCGTCATCAGCGCCTGAAGGCTGCGCTCACGATCGGCCTGTCTGAGCTTGCCGCGTCCGCCCTCGACCTGCGTGTCGTAGATTTCCTCATACTTCCGCAGACGGCTGGGCAGGATGTAGCTGATCGGTGCGTAGACCGCGAGCTTCAGCACCGAAAGCTGCGTGAAGATGTCGTTGAACCCCATCACGTCCGACCGCTCGGTGATCGGGCGGTGATAGGAGAGCGGCTTGCGCCTTAGGGGGAATTTCCCGATGTCCTTCGTGTCGTAGAAGGTCTCGATGTGCTTTCTTGATCGGGCGATAGTGACGGCGTCGAGAAGCTCGAAAAAATCGAAGTCGAGCGCTTTCAAGATAGACGCGGCGGTCCTCTCCTCTGGCGGCAGAGACGACCATTCATTGAAGGCCTTCTGGGCCCGGCGGAAAATCTCTTCGACGCTGGCCTGTGTCTTCAGGTTCTTGCTGAGTGCTTCGGACTGACCTTCGTAGGCAAGAGCCAGCTGGTTCCGAAGATCGTTGAACCTGTTGTTCACCGGGGTTGCGGAAAGCATAAGGACCTTGGTCTTTACGCCGGCGCGAATGACCTTGTTCATCAGCTTCTGGTACCGGGTCTCGCGGTCCTTGTAGACGTCGTTATTCCGGAAGTTGTGGGATTCGTCGATCACGACCAGATCGTAATTGCCCCAGTTCACTCGGTTTAGAGGGATGCCGAAAGACTCGCCGGAGGTGCGGGAGAGATCGGTGTGGCAGAGAACGTCGTAGTTGAACCGGTCCTTGGCGAAAATATTAGTGGTCAGATTCGTGTTGTAGTTCCGCCAGTTGTCCGCGAGCTTTTTGGGGCAGAGAACGAGAACGGAGCGGTTCCGCAACTCATAATATTTGACCACCGCCAAGGCGGTGAATGTTTTCCCGAGACCAACCGAGTCCGCGAGAATGCACCCATTGTAGGTCTCGAGCTTGTTGATGATGCCCGTTGCGGCATCCTTCTGGTAGTTGAAGAGTTTGTTCCAGACCACGCTCTCCTGGTAGCCTGTCAAATCGTTTGGCAGGACGTCTTCGTCGACCTCGTCGAGGAAGTCGTGGAAGATATTGTAGAGCATCATGAAATAGATGCGCTCGGGAGAGTTCTCCTGGTAGACGGACTCGATGTGCTCGCAAATGGCGGCGGTGACATCCTTCACTTTGTCCGGGTCGGACCAAATCTGATCGAATAGCTGTAGGTACACCTTGGCGTGCGCAGGATCGTCGAAGCGGGTTACGAAGTTGGAGACCGCATTTCCCTTCTGGTAGCCAAGATCCACGGCCGTGAAGCCGCTGATTGGCATGTAGGCCACTTCGCCTTCGGACCCGGCCAGATGCATGAATTGCTGCATCGGAGCCTTAGTCGTGTTGGAACGAAATCTCGCCTTCTTGCGGATCCAGTCAGCACACTCGCGAGCGACGGCGCGTTGAGTGAGCTTATTGCGCAGCTGGATCTCGAACTCAGTGCCGTAAAGACCGCTTTCCCGTCGCGCCTTGGGAATGAAAAACTCGCGACGTTCCTTCCGGAGGCGGTCGGTCACTTCGGTCGGCACAAAAGTTGGAGCGGTGAAGATGAACTGCAGGCTGTCGATCTTCGAAAGCTCGGATTTCAGGGCTTCGAATGCGTAGATCGAGAAGCACGACGCCGCGATGCGCAGACGCGTCCCGCGGCCAACCGAAGCTTTGAGGTCATCTCCTAGAAGCTGGGAGGTGTTATCGATGATCTGCATCGATAGCCTCCCTGTTCAGAAGCACGATCTGCTGATCCTGTGGCCGTCGCGCGGCCGGGTCGGTATCGAGCCCAAGCCGCCGGAGCGCGTAGTAGAGAAGCGCGCGCCTAACCTTGATCTTCGCCTTGCCGCCTCGCATCCCATAGTCGAGCGCGATGACCTTGGCCTGCGTTTCCGAGAGATCAGGGTGGGGGCCGACCTCCAGGGTGACCTCGGAATGCCAATCGCGGTCGTCGTCGGCCGATGTGGCGCTCTCCCGCGATCCGCGGATGTCGAGGATCCGTGAGAGCAGGAAGTCCTTGAAGCAATCGTCCGCCAGGCAGAACGCCCGCGTATGCCAGCGAAACCCGTCGAAACCGATGGCGTGCGGGGCAATCCAGCGCCAGCGCGGCTCCGGGCTCGACAGGGACTGGTACTTCACCTCGATCGCCTCGGACCGGCGGATGGCGCCGACCACCGAGCGGAGCGTCACCGGATCGACGCCCCGCACAGGCGTCGGTGCGGATGCATAGGGTGGCAGGTCAGGGATCCAGCAGTCGTCGCGCTCCAGCACATCGTCTGCAACCAGGCGGAGCTGGGTGAGGTAATGCACTGCGTCCGGCGGGCGGAACTTGCAGTCGAAGTCTGGGCCGCGGACGTAGGTCCGCGCGCTCTTGTCGTAGACCATGTTGTCCGGTGCCAGCGCGATGTAGCGGTTCAGGTCCGAGGATGCCTGGTTCACCGAGACGCCGAACTGCTGCATCACGTCGATACGATTGACGTGTCCCTCCCAGAACAGACGGAACTCGATGAACTCGAGGCGCTGCTCAATCCCCCAGCGAAGTTCGGCCTTGTCCCGGTCCAAGTTGCGCTCCCGCCCAGCCCTGCGCGCACGCGAACTGTGCGCGCCCAATTTCTGGGCTTTCTCGGAGGGTAGCCGCGCGGAACTGCGCGATCAATCGAAAAGGGGCGCGTCGGGGCGCGATTATCCCAAGGATTGTCGGAGGTTCTGCGCCACCGCGTCCGCCGCCACCCGCACCGGCTCGGCGGCGAGGTGGGCGTAGCGCGCCGTGGTCTGGACCTGCGTATGCCCGAGCAGTTTGCCAATCATCGGCAGGCCCTGACCCGACGCGACCGCCGTAGAAGCGAAGGTGTGGCGCAGGTCGTGAATGCGCACGTCCTTGACGCCGGCGCGGGCGCGGACGCGCTGCCAGAAGGGCTGGAGATCGCTCAGTCGCTTGCCCGGCAGGGTGCCGAAAATGACCCAAGGGTTGCCTTTGATGCGCTGGGCGTCGCGGAGCAGTTCGACGGCGGGCTGTCCGAGATGGACGACCTTGGCGCCGGACTTGGAATCCGGCAGCCGCAGGACGCGCTCGGCCAGATCGACGTGCGCCCACTGCAACGTCATGATCTCGTTCAGCCGACAGCCGGTCAGGATCAGCAGTCGAGCGGCGAGGATGGCCGACGGCAATTCGATCCTCTCCGCTTCCATCTCGCGCAGCACCTCACCGATCCGGCGCAGTTCCGCCGCGCTGAGGAAGCGCTCGCGCTTCTCCTCCGGGTACTTCCGGATGTGCTTTCGCGGGTTGGTGCCGTCCGGACGCAGGCCCCACATCTCGGCGAGGCCGAACATCTTCGAGACCACTTCGAGGCAGCGGTTCGCCTGATAGGGGATGTGGCGGAGGTCATGGTGGAACTTCGCCACGTCCGCCCGGGTGATGCCCGTGACCGTGAGCTGCCCGAGCGCGGGCAGGATGAAGCGGTCGAGGTTCCGGCGATACTCCTTGGCCGTGCTCGCCTTCACGCGGATCGCGATGTGCTCCTTGTCGAACCGCTCGGCCAGCTCCTTCACGGTGATCGCCTTGCGTCCCGCGTCGCGTTCGGCAGCGGGGTCCGCGCCATTGCGCGCGGCGGCGACGATGGAGATGGCGCGGTTTCGGGCCTGCTCGCAGGTCAGCACGGTGCTGGGCCCGAGACTGATCCTCCGCGACCGGCGTCCGGCGCGATACTGGACGACGTAGCCCTTCCGCCCGCTCGGCAGCACGCGCAGCCCGAAGCCAGGGATCTCGCTGTCCCAGACAAAGTATTCGGCGGAGCGGACTTCAGCGGCGTCGACAAGGCGTTTGGTGATCTTGGGCATGGCACTCTTCGGTGTTTCTCTCGAAGTTTCACAGTGCTGAAGTGCGGGCGACAGTCAACGAACACATTGAAATCGCGAAGAAAAAGGAAATGCCTCGCGTTTCCGCGCAAGGCGTTTCGGCGCGCTGGCGCGGGAAATCGACGAGCCCAGCGAATCAGAACGCAGGTTCCGGTGCCCGCGGGCTGCTGTTAGGCTCGGGGAAAAGAAACTGGCGATCCGATGGCGTCGAAGACCACCCTCAATGCGAAGAACCTCGAAGCGCTGGGCGCGGAGCGCCTGGCGCAATTGCTGATCGAGGTCAGCACCGGCAACGCGGCCGCCAAGCGCAAGCTGCGGCTCGCGCTGGCCGGGGCCCAGAGCCCGAGGGAGGCCGCGCGGGAGATCACCAAGCGGCTGACCAGCATCGCCCGCGCCCGCAGCTTCATCACCTGGAAGAACCGCAAGGCGCTCGTCACGGATCTCGAAACCCAGCGACGTGCCATCGTCGAGCAGATCGCGCCGGCCGATCCTGACGAGGCGCTGGCGCTCATGTGGCGGTTCATGGCACTCGCCACACCGGTGTTCGAGCGCTGCGACGACTCCAGCGGCACCGTCATCGGCATCTTCCACCAGGCCTGTGCCGATCTAGGCCAGCTCACCGCGAAGGTCCGGCCGGATCCGCAGGCGCTCGCCGGCGCTGTTCTCGATGCGCTGCAGGACAACGGCTATGGCCAGTATGACGGCCTGGTCGGCATCATGGCGCCGGCGCTCGGCGACGAGGGGTTGGCTGCCCTGAAATCGATGGCCGAAGAACTCGGTCGCTCGCCCGTGCCGGTGCCGCCGAAGGAGCAATGGAAAGCGGTGGGCTGGGGCACGGGTGGCACGACCTACGAGCACGAGACGCGGGCGCGTGAGCGCACCAGCACCGTCGCCATGGCGCTCAAGGACATCGCCGATGCGCAGGGCGACGTCGACGGCTTCATCGCCCAGTACGATCCGAAGACGCGCAAGGTACCGCAGATCGCGGCCGAGATCGCGCAGCGCCTGCTGGCTGCCGACAGGGCAGGCGAGGCGCTGGGGTTCCTCGAGCGCGCGGAGCTCGGCGACGGGTTGCGGGTTCCGCTGGCATGGCAGGACATTCGCCTGCAGACGCTGGAGGCGCTGGGTCGCGGCGAGGAGGCGCAGGCATTCCGGTGGGACTGCTTCGAGCGCACGCTCTCCGACAGCTACCTGCGGGCCTATCTCAAGCGGCTGCCCGACTTCGACGACATTGAGGCCGAGGAGCGGGCGATGGCGCACGCCATGGCCTATCCGAGCCTTCTTCACGCCCTGCAGTTCTTCCTCGACTGGCCGGCGCTGGATCGCGCCGCCGACCTCCTGGTGGCCCGACACGACGAGATCGACGGCGACCACTACGAGTATCTCGCCCCCGCGGCGGAGGCCCTGTCAGAGCGTCAGCCGCTGGCCGCGACACTGGTGCTCCGCGCGATGATCGACTTCACGCTCACCAGAACGCGGGCGAAGCGGTATCGCTATGCCGCCGAGCACCTCGCCAGCTGCGCGCGGCTCGCGGGCGACATCCCGGACTTCGGTGCGTTCGAGACGCACGACGCCTATGTCGCCCGGTTGAAGGAGGAACACGGCAGGAAGTTCGGTTTCTGGTCGCTCACCGCTGCCTGATGGTCGTGCTACCGGAAAATCAGCTCTCGGCCCGTTGGAAGCATTATGGAAGCACGCGGCCGAAAAACACTGCGCAATCCCGACAGATCGTGCGCAGCGGGGCCTCGGCTCCGGGATCGGCAAGTGTCGGAAATTGCGCAAGAACTCGCGGTTCCGAGTGATTGTTCATGGTTCGTTCGACACGACTCATAACCTGAAGGTCGCAGGTTCAAATCCTGCCCCCGCAACCAAAATCAGTCGCGTTTCCAAACGCTTATGCGCCGCCCTCCGGGGCGGCGTTTGCGTTTCCAGCCACCGTGGAAGCACTGTGGAAGCAAGAGGGGCCGAAGTCCTTCATATCGCTTCGTAAATCGGCGCCTGCGATGACCGTTGCTTCCAGCGCGGCTCGATCGGGATCATCGCATCGATACCGGCCGGGATCCCGCTGCCAAAGGCGAGCTCTCGAACATCGACCGCGACGACATCCAGTACCGGTCGCTCTTCGGTCATGAGCACGAACTCTGTGATCCTTCCTGGCGGGCAGTCTCTCGATGCCGGGTAAACGAGCGCGACTCGTTTGCATCGGTAGCGACTGGCGTAGGCGTTCATCTGATACGCGTCGCCGCTCGAGACGCCGGAGTTCGGTTCGGCGAGATCGAGGCGCTTCCATTTTGCATCGAGAATGGCGACGGTCTCACCTCCGCTCTGAATGGCAATGTCGGGGCGCAGCTGGAAGCCCACCGTCGCGAGGTCCTTCACAGGGCTCTGAAGTCCTACAGTAAGGCGAGCACCGGACTGCACCTGGCAAGCATGCCGGATGCGCAGTCCGAGTACCGTCTCGAAGAGCTTCTCCATGTTGAACAGCAGAGCGGAACCAGCTGCGTCGCCGATGCGAACATCCGGATAGAGGCCTGTCAGTAGCCAGCGGGCCCGCGCAAACACCGGCTCCCAGTGTCGGATGGTGCGATCAAACCGCAGGGCGCCGACGTCGCGAGCCCTGACCTTGCGATCGGTCACCTCGTCAAAGCGATGGAGGAACGCCGCCACCATCGCCCGGGTCCTCGGGCTCAGTGCCAGCCCTAGAAGGATCCGAAGGATCGCCTTGAGCGCTTGATTGTATGGGTTGTCGATGCTGCGCTCGTCGAAGCGACAGAGTAGATGAGAACGGTCGAAGGCGTTCGTGCGCAGGTGCTCGGTCAGCTCGAGCCGTCCGCGGATGGCATTGAGGTTCTCCGTCCTCTCCGAGTACCGGGCAATGGCCCCGCCTCGGAGCGCAGATTTCACCTGGCTGCAGAAATCCTCGATGAAGACATCTAGGAGGTGGCTGTGCTGTTGCCCAAGGCCAGCATCGCCCACGCGCTTTGATCCAAGCTCACCTGCGCGCGCAAGCATGGACACCAGAAGGCCCCGCATGTCTTCGCTTCGATCGCTGCCATGGTCGATCTTTGGAAGTATCTCGATTGCCAGCTGCTCGGTTTGCAGGACTCCGCAGAACGGTCCGAACTTCAATGACCGATGGCCCCATGCGAGGACCCCGGGTGGCAGACGTCCGGCGAGTTTCGCGATCCCTTCTGCCTCGAGCTCGCTGATCTCGCCGGCCGGGCCGATGCTGACGCCCTCCCTCTCTCGGAACGTCAGGCATCTCATTCCGGTGGCTCGTAGATCTTCCGGATTGCGTCCGGGGTGATGTCGTCTTCCCGAATGATCTCGAACGCCTCGCCGTCCCCGATCTCGGTCGGGTCCGCCTTTGGAAAGAGCACGGCAGCACTCTGCTTGCGCGCCCGGACCAATTGCAGCTCTTCCTCCACGGCCTGGTCGGCGAGGACGTAACGGATCTGACGCCAGTCGTCGTAGAACGCCTCTTGCAGGAACGGCAGTATCTCCCGCGAAAATACACGGCGCAGCTCGTCGAAGGACTTCACCTGGTAAAAGTAGCTGTGGCCGAGGGTCTGGTCGCGATGCAGCAGGCGGGACAGGCGGGCATTCATGGCTTGCAGAAGCTGACGCAGGTCGATCGCATTGCCCTCACCGTCATTGATCGATTCAAGCAGTTCCGGCTTCGGCGTGAGTTCCTCGAACCGGAACCGGCGCCGTAAGGCGCTGTCGAGCAGAGCGATCGAGCGGTCCGCGGTGTTCATAGTGCCGATCACGTCGACATTCGCGGGCACCCCAAAACGCTCGCCGGAGTAGGGGAGCGTCACTTCCAAGCCCTTGCAGCTCGCCGCGCGGTTGCCCGACGCATCGATGCGGATCCGCTTGTCCACCTCGAGAAGCGTGATGAGCTCGCCGAAGACCTTGGCGACGTTTCCGCGATTGATCTCGTCGATGAAGAGGGCGAAGCGCTTGTCCGGCGCGCGCTGGGCCCGATCGCAAAGCCGCTTCAACACCCCCGGCCGCACCTCATAGGTGACAGCGCCGTTCTCCGTGACAGGGCGAATGCCCTCGACGAAGTCCTCGTACGCGTAGCTCTGATGGAACGTCACGAACTCGAAGCGATCACCGGCCTCGTCCTGGTATCGCGGCAGGTAATCGTTCTTGAGGCGGTAGGTCTTCCCGGTGCCGGGCGGGCCGTAAAGAATGAGGTTCAGGGGCGGCGCGAGTTTCTTTGGAGATGCATCCACAGACCCGGCGTCGTCTTCCGGCGCAGTGGCGCCGGATACGATTGGTGGCAGCGCCTTCCATAGGCGCTCGAGGATGCGAGCAGCCTTCGCCTTGATCTCGATTCCGGAAGACTGCGGGTTCCATTCCTGGCCGGGTTCGCGACTTTGCAGCTCTTCAAGAGGGACGATTTCGTCCGTCGTTGCATCGCGGACGGAGTCGAATGCGACGTCAACGAAACGCGTCGTCTCGCCGGCATCGGCGCGGGCCTGTTCCCAGTGCTCCGCTTCGTAGGGCGCGCGCGTGATCTTTCCGACGGCCACGACGCCCTTCGGAGGATTGCCGGTGCGGATCAGAAAGACGCGGTCACCCTCGCGCGGCTTGCTTGAGCTGCAGCGCCATCGGTTGTCGGCCTTCTCGCCACTGATCGTCGTGGCGCGGTCGGTCGCGAGTGTCTCCCAGTTCCATTTGGAAGGGTTCCAACTGAGGAGCCAGTTCTTTGTCTGGTTCTTCCACTGGGCCTCGAACTCTTCCTGATAAAAGTCGATGTCCGCGCCATGTTCTTCTTCAAGTCGGCGGCGCAGCTTGAGCAGGGCACGGTCGATCTCCACAGTGCTCCACTTCTTGATCTCCTTCTCCGGCGTGTCTCCGAAGCCGGCGAGGATCAGGCGCTTGTCGCCCTCGGAACTGATCCGCTCGAAGGTGTCGGGGAACAGCAGGTGCGGAAGAATGTGTATCAGCTGTCTGTGCCGCGCCTCAGGAAGACCACTCAGCCAGCCAGAGAACGCCCACGGATCCGAAGCGATCTGCTCGCGCCCGGAGCCATCGCGAGCCTTGAAGTCTTGCAGAGCGCCGATGAGAAAAACCAGCTCGCGCCACCGGTGCGTGTTGTAGGCAGGCCCGGCCGACCCGATGCCTTCGAGAACGCCGTCTGCCAGGAGTGGGTGGGCTGCGCTCAGGTCCTCTCCTGACCAAGACCAGATCTCCTGCACGTTCTCGCGCTTCTTGGCGGCGCCGACGTTCGACGGGAAGAGCAGCGTAAGCCATAGGCTCTCCGCCATCAGCCTGCGGCAATCAGGGGAGCCCTCCGAAAGCTGCACCTGCAATTTCGAGAGAAAGTCACCTTCGCCGGCGTCGAGATTCTTTACGAAACGCTGATCAAGCTCGCCGAGCAGATTGGTCGTCCAGAGGTTTCCACCTTCCGACAATACCGACCCATCTGCGAGAAGGCAGTTGTCTTTCCATGTCGCGGCAGCGTCGTATATCGGAGTGACGTGGTGATTTGGATTGAAGCGAGACAATTGCCCTCTTTCCTGATTTCTTCAATGTCGAGCTCGATGGTTCAGCTCTCATTCCTAAAGAAGGATGCTTGCCGTTGATCCGCAGATGCTGACTGATATCGAACAGGCTTGCTGAGCTTCTTAATCTGCCCATCTGTCGTGCCCCGTTTCAGCCAGGCGTTCACTTGCGCTTTCTCCAATTCTAGACGCGCAGCGATATCCTCGACCTTCATAGGGGCGTCATCGGTTAGCCTCCGCAAGCGCTGGAGAAACAGGCTGTAGAAGTCGCTCGTAGGTTCCGACGAGCTGTCCTCTGCGTCGGCGGTCGCGACTGGATCGGTTGAGGGCGGCGTATCTGCAGTTCCGTCATCACTCCCTGCCGAATCGGCTATCTGGTCTAGAGTGGCGGCTTCAGCGGGAGCTTGCTCCGTCTCGGATTGCTGCAGCAACGGGAGTGCTGTTTCTTCGGGTGCTGTATCTCTGCCGTTGACAGTCTCCCATAGGCTTGAAAGGGCCGGCAAATCTCGAGGAAACCAGCGCGCTCCCTGTTGGACGAGCGCTGCGTTGCCGGACGCAGGATCGTCCTTATGCTGCACCCAGAGCGGCACCCATCCGTTTTTCAGGTCTTCTGTCGCACCGGTCCAGGTGCCTCCCTTGTCGGGCGTGCTGTTCACGACCACGGCAGCATCGGACAGACAGTAGATGTGCTTGTTCCGCGCCATGGCATTGCCGACGTTGAAGCCCGCCTCCGGGTTGAACGGCGACACCAAGACCAGGTCGCCGGCGAGCAGGTACTTGCGATATTTGGCAGATGTCGCTGACCGGAGAAGGCTGTCGGCCAGCACTCCGACAGATGTGCCCTCATTCTCGAGGGCGCCGAGCATCGCGCTCTCGTCGACGCCGCGGGCACCGCCAGAAATTACCGAAAAGCCTTGGTTGGCTGCGGATCGGGCAAGGCGCGTTGAGAACTCGAGGTCGGCATCGTCGACATCACGGGATCCCACCACCGCGACGCCGCCTTTGTTGAGAAGCGATCTGTTGCCACAACCGCCCGGACGGCGTCCGGATCGACCAAGGCATCGAGTATGATCGCAACGGTCGGCGCTCCGCTTACTGGCTGTTCCCGGATCACCCGGGCGGGACGGTCACCGTCTTCGGCCGGCGCTTCGAGTCGGTCAGGATCCCGGCCGACCGCGTCGCGCACCTCTTCGAGCGCCAGCGGGTGCAGTCCCGGGGCGTTCCGTGGGGCACGCCCGCCATGCGGCACATCCGCGACCTAGACGACTGGCAGCACGCGGAGCTGGTCCGGAAGAAGACCGAGGCTTGTCTTGTCGGCATCGTCTTCGGAGCCGAGGAAGCGGACCAAGGGATCGCCCCGTCGGTCGAGGACGCCGAGGGCCACCGCATCGAGCAGTTCGAGCCGGGCCTGATCGCCTACGCCCGCAACGGGAAGGACATCAAGTTCAACCAGCCGTCCTCGACGGGCGGCATCGGGGAATGGCTGCGCGGGCAACAGCACCTGATCGCCGCGGGCTTTCGCGTGCCCTACGCGCTGATGACCGGCGACATGAGCCAAGCGAACTTCTCGAGCACGCGCGCTGGGCTGAACGAGTTCCGCCGCATGATCGAACAAATCCAGTGGCAGACCGTCATTCCGATGTTCTGCGAGCGCATCTGGGGCTGGTTCATCGAGTACGCCCAGGACGCGGGCCTCCTGCCGCGCGGTGTCGAAATCTACGCCGAGTGGGGCCCGACCCGCTTCGAGAGCGTGAACCCGCTGCAGGACGCGCAGGCCGACCTGCTCGAGGTCCGCTCCGGCTTTGCCACGATCCCGCAGCAGATCGCGCGGCGCGGCTACGATCCTGACGAGCTCCTGAAGGAAGCCGCCGATTTCAACGCGAAGATGGACGAGCTCGGGCTCGTCTACGACGCCGACCCTCGCAAGGTCACCAAGGCTGGTCTCGTGCAGACGGCCGATCCCAACGCCGCGCCCTCGCGCGAGCCCGCAACGGAGTAACCCGACATGCCGAAAGACACCTTGGACCTGCCCCTCATCGGGCGCGAGGCGATGGTGCGCGCCGACACCATCAACGAGACCGAGCGCACCATCGACATCATCTGGACGACGGGCGCCACGGTCCAGCGCGTCCGCTGGGAGGGATGGGACGACCGGATCGAGTACGACGAAGAGCTGCTGGTCGATGAGAACTCGATCCGGCTCGATCGCCTGAACGATGGCGCGCCCTTCCTCGACAGTCACCAGACCTGGGGCGACGTCGCGAATGTGCTGGGCTCGGTCGTGCCCGGCTCCGTCCGCGTCGAGAATGGGCAAGGCACCGCGAAAATCCGCCTGACCAGCGCGGAGGACGCCGCACCCGCGGTGCAGCGCATCCTCGAGCGCACCATCAACAAGGTCTCGGTGGGCTATCGCGTCCACCGCTACGAAATCACCAAGAAGGACGGCGCCCGCGAGCTGTGGCGCGCCGTCGATTGGGAACCCTTCGAGATTTCGGCGGTCGCGATGCCCGCCGATCCCGGCGCGAGCATCCGTTCGGAGCAATCCGGCCGCGAGAGCCGCAACCCCTGCGTCATCATCCGGCGCGACACACCTGCCGCACAGGCGGCTTCTGGAAAGGAGGCAGTGATGCCCAAAGACAACCCCAATGCGGCCGGTGATGAAACGACGGCCGTCCGCACCGACGCGGGCCAGCAGACCCGCGCCACCCAAGCCGCCCCGGCGCCCACCGCCCCGCAAGCGCCGGTGATCGACGCCGATGCGATCCGCGCCGAAGAGCGCGCCCGCTCGGCCGAGATCGGCACGCTCTGCGCCCGGCATGGCCTCGACGCCGCCTTCCGCGATCAGCTGATCCGGGACGGCGTGTCGCTTGATCAGGCCCGCTCGCGGATCCTCGACAAGCTGGTCGAGACCGACCCGGCCGGCCGCACCGCCGAGCCAGCTCCCGCGCAGGCGCGCAAGGGCGAGCGCGACGTGCAGTACCGCGACGCGGTGACCGAGGCGCTGATGCACCGCCACAACCCGGGCCAGCACCAGCTGACCGCCAACGGGCGCGAGTTCCGCGGCCTGTCCCTGATCGAGATGGCGCGCCACGCCCTCGAGCGCGCCGGGATCAACACCCGCGGCATGTCGAAGATGGAACTGGCCGGTCTCGCCTTCCAGGCGCCCCGATCTATCGTCCTGATCCCGCGAAACACGCCCACCGTACCGCTACAACGCCCCGATCAGCCCCTGCGACGCTCTTCCACACTTACCACGGTGAATAACGTGGGCTCATAGCCCTTTCGAGGATTGGATGCGGACGACGGAGATGCGGTCGGTCGCCCCTGCGATCTGCCGGTTGAGGTCTGCGAGCGCGGCGGCCATCTCGCCGTCGCTTGCGTAGGTGACGCGCTTGCCGTCGTATTCGACGGTGCGGACGCCCCGGTAGCGCGCGGCCATCAGGGCGTCGCGCCAGGCGATGAGCTGGGCGAGGTCGGCCATCACGCGCCCGCATTCATGAACCAGCCGCGATGGTCGATGAACCCGGCCCCGAAATCGAGGATCACCCGGATCTCGACGCCGTCCACGTCCCAACCCGAGCGGCTCTCGACCTGCGGGCCTTCGGCGCCCGAGAGATAGGCGAACTCCAGCCCGTCGATCTCGCCGGGATCGGCGGTGACATACCAGCGAGTGGCGCTGGACAGGCGCGGCTCCACCATCAGCGACAGCGATCCCGAGAAGGGGTTCACATCAGCCGCCGTCGCGGGCGCGATGCTCGCCAGCCACTTCTCGGCCGTGGTCTCCAGCGCGGGCGGGACCAGCAGGTTGCGGGGCGTCACGCGGATTGTCCGGTCCTCGATGCCCTTCTGGGTGCGCAGCGCCAGCCGGGCGGCCGAGAGCGTCGCATCGGAGATCGCCGCACCCGTGCCCGCCTTGTTGCCGTGATCGGCGTGGAACAGCGTCTTGCCGTCCGACAGGGTGGGGCCGTTGCCGCTGCCCGCCTCGAGGAGGGTGACGAGGATCCGCGCTTCGGTCTCGGCCGCGGCCTGGCCCATGCGGCGGGCGAGGTCCGCGAAGGCGCCGAGGTCGTCGTTCACCAGCACCTGCCGGGTGACGCCGATCTTCCGCGCCCAGGTCTCGACCTTGTAGGCCTCGCGCGCCTCGGCCATCGTTCCGGCCTTGATCTCGCCGTGCTCGTTCAGCTTCTCCAGCAGCGGCGCCTCACCCAGCATGATCTTGTTCACCGCCCGGAAGTCCCGCGCCGTGGTCTGGCGGCCGAGGCGGCGGATGCCCGAGGGTGCCGCCTGGTAGGCGTCGCGCAGCACCCGGCCTACCGTATCCCCGAAGATGATGGGGAAGTCGGAGGTGGTGTGCAGCGCGCGAGTGACGAGGCTCGCGGGCGACAGCGCCATGGTGGACTCTCCGCGCAGCGTCAGCAGCTCCTTCGCCATGTCCACGGGTGTGGAGTAGGCGTAGCGGCGGGCGGGCTCGGAAAGCTCGTGGCGCGGGTTGATCCGGGCGTAGAGCGCCTCGCCCATCTGCCGGGCGCGCAGGGCCGGGTCGTCCTGGCTCTCGCCCATCTCGACGCGGACCTGTTCCGTGCGGATCGAGGGCGCGGATCGCTTCGCGAGCGCCTCGAAGGCCGCGCGGCGGGCGGTGTCGGGATCTGCGCCTCCGTCGATCTGGCCGTCGATCCAGGACTGGTCCAGCCCGGCGATGCGGGCGATGGAGCGGATCTCGGCGTTCGTCGCGGCGCGGGTCTCGGTGGTCGGCGCCTCGGGCGGGGCCGTGGTGGTGGTGGTCGTGTCGGTCATCTCTATCTCCATGCGAATATGGGCACCGGGATCGGCGGGCGTCGGCACCAGGGAAATCTCGTGAGGGGTCCAGCGCACCGCGGTCAGCACGCGCGCGCCGTTCTCGGTGGTCTCGGCCCAGTCCTCGACGGAGTAGCCGACCGAGACATGGCGCAGGATGCCTGCCAGCACGTCCTGCCAGACCGGCTCCACCTCCGGTCGGGCCGAGAACTGGATGACGGCGGAGCCGCGCCTGCCGTCCACGGCGGCGCTGCGGACAGAGCCCAGCACGTCGCGCACAGCTGTCTGTCGGTGCGCATCGAGGACGCTGGCGCCCTCCAGGCGCGACAGGTCAACCGCCTCCGGATCAAGGCTCAGCCGCTCGATGTACTGCCCCGCCATGTCGCGGCGGCGCACGGGCGCGCCGGTGGACCAGACCACCTCGACGGTGCGGGCCTCCGGATCGGCGGTCGCGGGCGCCAGCGTCGCGCGGCGGGTGAGGATACCGCCCGCTTCTCTGCCTCGTGCTGCAGGGCGCGAAGGAGGTCGGGACAAGCAAGCGGACGCTGCGCGTCGCGGACGGGCAATCGCTGGTGGTCAGCCACGCCCTGCCGGTCGTCTCGCGCATCACCGAGGCCGCGCCCGACCGTCCCTACGTGGCGCTCGTCTTTCCCATCGACCTCGACCTTCTCCGCGGCCTGTCGGCCGATGTGGCCCCCATGCGGCCCGCGGCCCCGCAGGACCCGTTCTCCATCACGCTGGCCCCGCGCGACGTGCAGATGGAAGACGCCATCCTGCGTTATCTTCAGCATTGCGTACACCCCGAGGCGCACCGCCTGCTGGCCCCGATCGCGGCGCGAGAGATCCATGCGCGGCTTCTGCTCGGGTCCCACGCCCAGCCCCTGCGCAGGCTCCTGTCGCACGAGACGACGGCCAGCCGCATCTTCGAGGCCACCCGCGAAATCCAGTCCGACCTTGCGCGGCCGCTGGTGGTCGGTGCCCTTGCCGACCGGGCTGGCATGAGCAGTTCGGCCTTCTTCGAGCATTTCCGGGCCGTCACCGGCACCTCGCCGCTGCAATACCAGAAGGACCTGCGCCTGCTGCGGGCCCGCGAGGCGTTGCGCAGCACGAACGAGAAGGTCTCCGAGATCGCGTTCGGGCTGGGCTACGAAAGCTCGGCCCAGTTCTCGCGCGAGTATGCCCGGAAGTTCGGCCTGCCCCCGCGGCAGGACCGCGTGCTTCAGGCAGCGGAGTAGCCGCGGGCAAGTCCGCTCTGCCTCAGGGCGAATCCGATATCGCAGAAACACTTTCGATAGCGTCCTTGATCTCGCTCAATGTCAGCCGCCGCAATAGTGCTCAGAAACAACCGTGTTCGGAGGCTGCGACCGCGTGCTCCGTCCGGAGGTTTCGCCCATGCATCCGTCCCGCATCCTGGCTCTCGGCGTCGGCAACACGCTGCTCACCGATGAAGGGGCCGGGCCGCGGGCCGCGGACCGGCTGGCCGCGCGGGCCGGGGACAGGCCCGGGCTGACCTGCCTCGATGCCGGGACCCTCAGCTTCACCCTCGCCGAGGCCATCGCCACCGCCGACGGGCTAGTGATCTTCGATGCCGCCCGGCTGGGGCAGGCGCCGGGGTCGGTCAGGTTGCTGGAAGGCGCCGAGATGGACGAATTCGTGCGGTCCGGCAAGCTGACCGTCCACGAGGTCGGGATCACCGACCTGATGGACATGGCGCGGATGACCGGCGATCTGCCTGCATTCCGCGCCCTGATCGCCATCGAGCCGGCCGAGATCGGCTGGGGGCTGGACCTCAGCCCGGACGTGGCCCGCGCCATCGATCCCGCCGTGGACATGGCCCTGCGCCTGCTCGACCGCTGGGCCGCCAGCCCGGCTGAGCTGTCCGCATGACCGCCCGCATCGCGCCCGTCCCGACGCCCTCGACCGGCAACGTGCTGCCGCTCCTGAATGAAATCGGCCATGCGCTCGACCGGCTGTTGGACAGCGGCACGCCAACCGTGATCGACCTGAACCGCCTGCCGATGGCACCGCAGGACAGCGCGGCGCTCGACGCGGCGCTCGGCACCGGCGAGGTCTCGGCCGTCATCACCGCCCAGGGCCGGAGCGAGGTCCGCGAGACCGGCTTCCCCGGCGTCTGGCGCGTCACCCATTTCAGCGAGGAGGGGCAGCCGGTTGCCCGGTTCGTCGAGGTGACGGCCCTGCCCGACATCCTCGCCGCCGATCCCGGCGACATGGCCGCGGGGCGCGCGCGCCTTGCCCGCCACCTCGATCTTCTGCGCAGAACGGAGGCTTCGCGATGACCCATCCGCCACCCAGCCTGAGCGACCGGTTGCGGGCGCACGGGATTTCCCGGCGCAGCTTCCTGCGCTACTGCGCGACGACCGCCTCGCTGCTGGCCCTGCCGCCCGCGATGGCGCCCCGGATCGCACAGGCGCTCGAGGCGCAGCGCCGGCCCTCGGTGATCTGGCTGTCCTTCCAGGAATGCACCGGGTGTACCGAGTCGATCCTGCGCTCCGACGCCCCCTCCATCGAAAGCCTGATCTTCGAGAGCATCTCGCTCGACTACCACCACACCCTGATGGCCGCGTCCGGTCATGCCGCCGAAGCGGCGCGCGAGGCCGCGATGGCCGAGAACGCGGGCCAGTACCTCGTGCTGGTGGACGGCTCGATCCCGCTGGGGAACATGGGCTTCTCGACCACGGCGGGCGAAAGCAACGTCGAGACGCTGCGCCGGGTCGCGGCGGGCGCGGCGGCAATCGTGTCCATCGGCACCTGCGCGGCCTACGGCGGCATTCCCTATGCCAATCCGAACCCGACCGGCGCGGTGCCGGTGTCCGAGATCATCCGCGACAAGCCCATCGTGAACATCCCGGGCTGCCCGCCGATCCCGGCGGTCATGACCTCGGTGCTGGCGCATTTCCTCGCCTTCGGCGAACTGCCGGAACTCGACGACCTCGGGCGCCCGGTCGTGTTCTACGGCCAGAACATCCATGACCGCTGCTACCGCCGTCCGTTCTACGAGCGCGGCGAATTCGCCGAGAGCTTCGACGACGAGGGCGCGAAGAAGGGCTGGTGCCTCTACAAGCTCGGCTGCAAGGGCCCGACGACCTACAATGCCTGCGCCGTGCTGAAATGGAATGGCGGGACCAGCTTCCCGATCGAGGCCGGGCATCCGTGCCTCGGCTGTTCCGAGCCGAATTTCTGGGACGCGGGCAGCTTCTACCAGCCGCTCAGCCAGGCCACCGACCTCGACAGCCGGACGCTGGCGCTCGCCGTGGGCGCGGGCGTGGCCGGGGCCGTGGTCGCGGGCGTCGCGGGCCGCGAGGCCCAGAAGGCGCATCACGAGGCTGCCGCAAAGCGCGCGGCGGACCGCAGCAAGGCGGAGGTATCCGAATGACCCTGCTCGATTTTGCCCGGGGACCGGCCCTCGAATGGGCCGCCGTCATCTTCGTCGTCGGCCTCTTCTGGCGTATCGGCGGCCTGATCTTCCTCGCCCGCGCCCGGCCGCTGTCGCGCAACCGGCGCGACGACCTCTGGCGTGGCGGCTGGCGCATGGTCTGGAGCCGCTTCGTCCCGAACCGCGTGTTCCGCGACCGCATCAGCCTGCAATTCCTCGCCGGCTGGGTCTGGCACGTCGGCTTCTTCGTCGTGCTCCTGATGTTCGAGGTGCATATCCTGTTCTTCGAGGGCCTCTTCGGCCTCTCGTGGCCCGCGCTGCCGAACACGGTGATCCTGGTTGCCGCGGCGGTCACGGCGGGGCTCTTGGTGATGCTGCTGATCCGGCGGGCCACGCAACCGGTGCTGCGGGCGATCTCGGGCTTCGACGACTATGCCAGCGTGGTCGTCGTGCTGCTGCCGCTGCTGACGGGCCTCGCCTCCTACGCGCATCTCGGCCTCGCCTACGAGACGATGCTGGCCCTGCACCTGCTGTCGGTGGCGCTGCTCCTGGTGTGGCTGCCGTTCTCGAAGCTGGTTCACGTCATCACCATGCTCCCGTCCCGCTACGTGATGGGGGTCAAGTTCTGGCGCAGGGGGGTCGAGGTATGACCGAAGTTGTCACCAAGGACGAACTCGGCGAGGCCTTCGCCATGTTCTACGGGATGGCCGCCGCGATCGGCGACATGGTCGAACCGGCCCCCGAGATGGACGACGCCGAGCGCGTGCAGCGGGCGAAGGACACCTTCCTGCACGGTCTCGACGGCACCTTCGCCCTGCAACTGGATGTCTGCGTGCATTGCGGGGCCTGTGCCGAGGCGTGCCAGTTCTACATCGGGACCGAGGACCCGGCCTACGTGCCGGTGCGCAAGCTGGACCTGATGAAGCGGGTCTACCAGCGCGAGCTCAGCCCGCTGCGCTGGCTGCACCGGCTGACCACCCCCGAGATCACGGCGGATGACCTGCGGGCCCAGCAGACGCTGGTCTACGACGCTTGCACCATGTGCGGCCGCTGCAACCTCGTCTGCCCGTCGGGCATCAACATCTCCGAGATGGTGCACCTGAACCGCGAGGCGCTGGCCGCCGCCGGGCTGATGCCGGACGAGTTGCGCTTCATGGACGACGGGCAGGCGGCGGACGGCACGATCTTCGGCGCCGACGCGGACCTGTTCCGGTTCCGGATCGAGGACCTCGAACAGCGCCTCGGGTTCGCCATCCCGGTGGACAAGGAGAGCGCCGACGTCCTGCTGGTGACCTCGGGCCTCGACATCCACCTCTTCCGCGACGCGACCGGCGGCGCGATCGAGACGCTGACCCACATGGGCATCGACTACACGCTCCTGTCGGATGCCTACGAGGGGGCCAACTTCGGCCTGCTCTCGGGCGACGTGAAGGTCCAGAAGGAGCTGACGCGCAAGCTGACGGAGGCCGCGATCCGGATCGGGGCCAAGGTGGTGATCGTGCCCGAGTGCGGCCACTCCTTCCCGGCGCTGCGCTGGGGCGCGGCCGAAAGCGTCGGCAAGCCGGTGCCCTTCGACGTGATGACCGTCTCGGAATACTTCGGGCGGGCGGTGATGGACGGACGCCTGACGCTGGAGCCGCAGAAGCACGAGAAGCCCATCGCGCTGCACGATCCCTGCAAGGTCGGGCGCTGGGGCGGGGTCTTCGACGAGCCGCGCGCGATCCTCAAGGCCTGCGGCTATGACCTGCACGAGACCGACAGTTCGCGCACCTACAACTTCTGCTGCGGCGGCGGCGCGGGCAACTTCCTGATCGAACGCGCCGATCCTCTGAAACGGGCGGGCTACCGCGTGAAGATGAACGAGATCGAGAAGACCGGGGCCGAGAGCCTCGTCGTCTCCTGCGGCTCGTGCCGGATGAATTTCGAGGTGGGCAAGGTCAAGGCCGGGGACACGATGCCGGTCGAGAGCCTCGCCGCGGTGATCGCCGCGCACCTGCCGAAGACGCCGAAGGAGGCAGCCGAATGACCGAACGTGTCGTCGTTGACCCGATCACCCGCATCGAGGGACACCTGCGGATCGAGGCGCAGATGGACGGGAACCGGATCGCGCAGGCGTTTTCCTCGGGCACCTCGGTGCGCGGCATCGAGATCATCCTGAAGGGCCGCGACCCGCGCGATGCCTGGGCCTTCGCTCAGCGCATCTGCGGGGTCTGCACGCTGGTGCACGGCATGGCCTCGATCCGCGCCGTCGAGGATGCGCTGGGCTATGCCATCCCGCCCAACGCGCAGCTGATCCGCAACCTTATGATCGGCGCGCAGTACATCCACGACCACGTCATGCACTTCTATCACCTGCATGCGCTCGACTGGGTGGACGTGGTCTCGGCGCTCGACGCCGACCCGGTGGCGACCTCGGCTCTGGCGCAGTCGATCTCGCGCCACCCGCTGTCCTCGCCGGGCTATTTCTCGGACATGCAGGCGAAGCTGAAGGGCTTCGTCGAGTCCGGCCAGATCGGCATCTTCCGCAACGGCTACTGGGGGCATCCCGGCTACCGGCTGCCGCCCGAGGCCAACCTGATGGCCGTCACCCACTATTTCGAGGCGCTGGAGTGGCAGCGCGAGGTGGCCAAGCTGCACACGATCTTCGGCGGCAAGAACCCGCATCCGAACTTCATCGTGGGGGGCGTGCCCTCGCCGATCGACCTGAACTCGGACAGCGCGATCAACGCCGAGAAGCTGAACCGCGTGGCCGACCTGATCGGCAAGATGCAGCGCTTCGTCGAAGACGTGTACCTGCCCGACACGCTGGCCATCGCCGGGTTCTACAAGGACTGGGCGACCCGGGGCGAGGGGCTGGGCAACTTCCTGACCTACGGCGATTTCCCGGCAGGCGGTCTGACCGATCCCGCGGCCAATCTCGTGCCGGCGGGCGTGATCCTGAACCGCGACCTGACGACGATTCACCCGGTGGACCTGAACGCCGACGACCAGATCGAGGAGTTCGTCGCGCACTCCTGGTATGCCTACGAGGGGGGCAATACCGCCGGGCGGCACCCCTACGCGGGCGAGACGGCGCTGGCCTATACCGGTCCCGAGCCGCCCTTCACGCAGCTCGACACCGACGGCGGCTACAGCTGGATCAAGGCGCCGCGCTGGCGCGGCCACGCGGTCGAGGTCGGTCCGCTCGCGCGGGTGCTGATGATGTACGCCAGCGGGCAGGAGCAGACGAAGGCCCTCGTCGACGGCACGCTCGCGGCGCTCGACCTGCCGGTGGACGCGCTCTACTCGACGCTGGGCCGGGTGGCGGCCCGCACGCTGGAAACCAAGATCATCGCCGACGCGATGGGCGGCTGGTTCGACGCGCTGATGGCCAACATCCGCGCGGGCGACACGGCGACCTTCAACACGACGAAGTGGGACCCCTCGACCTGGCCCCGCGAGGCCCGCGGTGTCGGCTTCATGGAAGCCCCGCGCGGCGGTCTCGGCCACTGGATCGTCATCCGGGACGGCAAGATCGACAACTACCAGGCCGTGGTCCCCTCGACCTGGAACGCCGGTCCGCGCGACCCTGTGGGGCAGCCCGGGGCCTACGAGGCGGCACTGGCCGACAACCATGTCCTGCAGGACCCCGACCAGCCGCTCGAGATCCTGCGCACGATCCACAGCTTCGATCCCTGCCTCGCCTGCGCGGTCCACGTGATGGACCCCGACGGCGGCGAGCGCCTGACCCTCACCGTGACCTGAGACACCGGGTCCGACGAAGAAAGCGAGACTGACCATGAGCGAATTGTTTTCGGAAGCCTGGTTCGAGGGCTTCGGCCGCCAGTGGAACGCCGAGCCCGGACTGGCCGACGCGCTGGCGAAGATCGATTTCGACAGCAACGTGGCCTATGGCTTCTCCGGCGAGGATACCCCGCGCGGCGTGCTGGAGGTGAAGAAGGGCTTCGTCGAGAAGACCGGCCCCTTCACCGGACAGGCCCTGAACTGGGACATCCGCCACGCGAAGGAGGGCTGGAAGGCCTGGATGAAGAAGCCGCCGACGATGATGAACATCGGCGTCGCCTATACCACCGGCAAGATGAAGTTCGTCGTCGGCGACTACGCCGCGATGATCCGCGACCCGCGGATGGCCGGGCCCTTCATCAAGAGCTTCGCCGCCATGGCGAAAGTGGTCTGAGCCAAGACCCGCTGCCCGGATGCCGGGCACCCCGGGCATCTCGCCCGGGGCTAGGCCTTTCCGCCCTTGCCCGGCGCGGCGCGGCATGCTCCCCTTCGGGCCATGAGCTACCGCACCGACATCCAGGGCACCCGCTACGTCTTCCCTGACCTGAAGACGCTGCTCGCCCGGGCCTCGCCCGCGCGCAGCGGCGATGCGCTGGCCGGTGTTGCGGCAGACGGGCCGCTGGAGCGGATCGCGGCGCAGCGCTGCCTCGCCGACGTGCCGCTCACCGATTTCCTCGACGACGTGATGCAGGTCGAGGGCGACGCCGTGACCGGGCTGATCCTTGCCCAGCACGATCCCGCCGCCTTCGCCCCGGTCCGGTCGCTGACCGTGGGGGCGTTCCGCGACTGGCTGCTCGATCCCGCGACGGACGGCGGGACGCTGGGCCGCCTCGCCTTCGGCCTGACCCCCGAGATGGTCGCGGCGGTCTCGAAGATCATGCGCGCGCAGGACCTGATCGCGGTGGCCGCGAAGATCGAGGTCGTCACCCGGTTCCGCTCGACCATCGGGCTGCGCGGGCGGCTTTCCACCCGCAACCAGCCCAACCACCCGACTGACGACAGCCGGGGGATCGCGGTCGCGGCCCTCGACGGGCTGCTGATGGGGGCGGGCGACGCGGTGATCGGGGTCAACCCGGCCACCGACACGCTGCCCGACTACATCCGGATCTGCGAGGTGCTCGACGCGATCCGCATCCAGCTCGACATCCCGACCCAGCACTGCTGCCTCGGTCATGTCACGACCGCGCTCGCCGCGATGGAGGCCGGTGCGCCGGTGGACCTCGTGTTCCAGTCCGTCGCGGGCTCCGAGAAGGCCAACGCGGGGTTCGGCGTGACGCTCGGCCTGCTCGACGAGGCGTGGGAGGCCGCCCGCGCACTGGGCCGGGCCCCGGCAGATGGCAACGTGATGTATTTCGAGACCGGGCAGGGTGCGGCCCTCTCGGCGGACGCGCATCACGGCATGGACCAGCAGACGATGGAGACGCGCGCCTATGCCGTCGCCCGGCGCTATCGCCCGCTTCTGGTCAACACGGTCGTCGGCTTCATCGGGCCGGAGTACCTGGCCGACGGCAAGCAGATCATCCGCGCCGGGCTGGAGGACCATTTCTGCGGCAAGCTCCTCGGCCTGCCGATGGGGGTGGACGTCTGTTATACCAACCACTCCTGGGCCGATCAGGAGGACATGGACTTGCTGCTGGTCTCGCTGGCCGCGGCGGGGGTCAGTTTCGTCATCACCGTGCCGGGCGCCGATGACATCATGCTGAATTACCAGTCGCTGGCCTTCCACGACGCGCAGTTCATCCGCGAGACGCTCGGCCGCCCGCCCGCGCCCGAGTTCGAGGCCTGGATGGACCGGCACGGCATCGGTGCGCCCGGCGTGAACCTGCCCGCGCTCGCGGCGGCGCTGGGCCAGCTCAGGCTGCCCGCGGCATGAGTGACGGCGCCCTGACACCGGCGGCGATCCGCGCCCTGACCGAGGCCCGGCTGACCTTCGGCGCGCGCGGGCGGGCGCTGGAGACGGCGCGGACGCTCGACTTCGCGCTCGACCATGCCCGGGCGCGCGAGGCGGTGCTGGCGGATGTGGACATCGCGGCCCTGCAAGCGGCCCTCGACCGCGCCGGGCTGGCGCATCGCGCGGTGACCAGCGCGGCGGGCGACCGGCAGACCTTCGTGCAGCGTCCCGACCTCGGACGGCAGTTGCCCGAGGCGGACGCCGCGACCCTCGCCGGGACCGGCCCGGTGGACGTGGCGCTGGTTCTGGGCGACGGGCTGTCCGCGACGGCGGTGGCGCTGAACGGGGTCGCCTTCGTCGCGGCGCTGGCCGACCGGCTGGCGGCGCAGGGGCTGAGCCTCGGCCCCGTGGTGCTGGCCCGGCAGGCCCGCGTCGCGCTCGGCGACAAGATCGCACTGGCGATGGGGGCGGGCACCGTGGTGATGGCGCTGGGCGAGCGGCCGGGGCTTTCGGCGGCGGACAGTCTCGGGGTCTACATCACCCATGCGCCGCGCCCCGACACGCCGGACAGCGCCCGCAACTGCCTGTCGAACATCCGCGAGGCCGGCACCCCGGTCCCCGAGGCCGCGCGGCAGGCCGAACGGCTGATCCTCGCCATGCGCCGCGCCGGGCAGAGCGGCGTGGCCCTGAGCCGCCTGATCGCGGCGGGGGCCTTGCCCGGCAGCGGCTAGAAGAACCGCCGTGCGGGCGAGAACGCCGCGATCGGCTGGTTCGGCGCGCGGCCCTCGGCCAGATCGGTGACGATCCGCCCGGTGATCCCGCCCAGCGTCAGCCCGAGGTGCTGGTGCCCGAAGGCGTGCAGGATGCGCGGCGACGCCGGGCTTGGCCCGATCGCGGGCAGCGAGTCGGGGAAGGTCGGGCGGAAACCCAGCCACGTTTCGTCGGGCTCGGGCAGGGGGCCCAGCATCTCGGCCCCGCGTCGGGCGAGATAGCCAAGGCGGTTTGCCGAGGGCGGGGCGTCGAGCGCCGCAATCTCCACCGTTCCTGCCAGCCGCAGCCCGCGCGCCATCGGGGTGGCATAGAACCCGCCTTCGGCCCAGCCCACGGGCCGCGTTACCCGGTGCGCATCCCCGGCAAAGAGCAGGTGATACCCGCGCTCGGTTCCGAGCGGCAGCCGCGCCCTTCCGGCCCCGGCGATCTGGCGGGCGAAGGCCCCGGCGGCAATCACAACGCGGCCGGCATCGACCGGACCGGCCTCGGTCGTGACCTCGACGCGGTCGCCGGTGTCGCGTGTGGCGGTGGCGCGGGCGGTGACGGTGACACCGCCCTGCGCCGCGAAGGCGGCATGGAAGCGGGCGACCAGCGCCTGCGGGTCGCGGACATGGCGTGCCTCGGGGTAATGCACGGCGCGGGCCACGGGCAGGGTCAGGCCCGGTTCCATCCGCCGCGCGTCCGCCGGGTGGATCTCGGTCCAACTCACCCCGAGGGCGCGGCGCAGCGCCAGCCCCGCGTCCGCGGCCGCCGCCGCGGCCTCGGTGCTCCAGACCGTCAGCTGGCCGCGCGCCACGATCAGGTCCTGGGCCTCCGCCACCTCGATCAGCGGGTTCAGCCCGGCATCGGCCTGCGCCAGAAGCCCGGCGAGGTGCCCGGCGATGGCCCGCGCCCGCCCCGCGCGGCAGTTCGCGAGAAAGGCCAGCATCCAGCCGGGATTGCGCAGCGCATGGGACCAGGACAGCGCCAGCGGGCTGTCCCCGGAGGTCGCGAGGCGGGGCAGGTTGCGCAACACCGAGGGGTCGTTGACCGGCAGACAGCCGTAGGTCGCCAGCGTGCAGGCGTTGCCCGAGCTTGTCCCCGAGCCGGGCGGGGCCGGGTCAATCAGAACGACCCGGTGTCCGCGTGTCTGCGCCCAGAGCGCCGTGCAGGTGCCGACGATGCCGCCCCCGATCACCGCGATGTCGAACCCGGCCATGTCCTGTCTCCGCCGCCCCGTTCCGGGCTCCGATCAAGCAGGACCGGGGCGCGGACGCAAGCGGCGCGCGCGCCCCGACCGGTTTCAGCGCAGCAGGCCGAGGGTGCCCATGTCCACGCCGAGCGGACCTGCGAGGTCCTCGATCGAGTCGTAGAGCAGCTGCAGCGCGTAGGCCGGGTTATGGACATGCGCGCCCGGATCGGCGGTCACCAGCTTCCAGTTGTAGGCCGCGCGCAGCATCCGGGGCGTCCAGCTCTTGTAGGCCACCGGCCGTCCGTCGGCGCTGTCCGCCGTGCCGTCGTTGTTGGCATCGGCGAAGAAATACGGGTAGCGCGCGCCGTCATAGACGATGCCGGTCCCCGCGATCTCGCGCCCGTAGTCGCCGACCATCGCCAGCAGCCGGGCTGCGTTGGCGTCGATATCGGCGCGGATGCCCTTCGCGGTGTCGCCGCTGCCGTCGTAGCTCTGGCGCGAGACCCGGATCGCGTCCGGGTCGCCCGTCTGGTGGCAGGTCAGGCAGGTCGCCTCGGCCACCTCCAGCGTGTGCGGCTGGTGGCACGACGCGCAGGAGTTCAGCGGGCGCGCGTGGAAGAAGCGCCCGGCATAGGTCTTGCCGTCGTAATGCACCCCTGCGCCGCCGTAGCCGCCCAGCCATGTCGCGGCGGCGGTCGCATAGTGCGGGTTGATGAAGCCCAGCTCGGGGTTGGGCAGGTCGTCGGCCCAGCTTCCGATCGCATCCGCGACGGTGACGCCTGCCGTCCGGCCCTGGTGGCAGGTCATGCAGGCCGCTTCCGCGCCGTCGACCGGGTGCATCACGCCGCTCGGCATGCGGATCTCGGTGATCCGCGACAGGCCGGGGTTGTGGCAGGTCTCGCAGTCGACGACCCCGCCGGTCTCGATCGGGCCCTCGGGGATGCCCGGCGGGCTGCCGTCGAGGCCGTGGAAGGCCCGGAACCCGGCGCCCGAGTGGCAGACCGCGCAGACCGGGCGAATGCCTTCTTCCTCCTCGTCCCAGTGTCGGAACGCTTCGGCGGCGGCATCGGCATGCGCCGAGCGGAACCAGTCGGCAATCGCCGCGTTGTTCTTGATCTCGATGTCCTCGGGATTGAACGGCCCGGCCTCGGGAATCACGTAAGGCACGGTGGCCCCGGTCCCGAGCGGGGCCGGGCTGTCGCCGTCGGCGCCCTGGGCCCGGACCGGATGGCCCTCGCTCAGAAGCAGCATGGCAGCGGCGAGCGCTGCGCCGAGGGTCAGGGCGAAGGGCAGGTTGCGCATGGCAGTCATCCTCGGGTTGAGTGGTGTCGCGCGCTTACGCTAGTATGCACACACAACCATAGCGGGCAACCGGAGGATTCCGTGTCCTGCCACACTGTCACATCCTGATGGGCTTCCTGGTCCGCAACACCGGCCTCGCGCCCGTTGTCCCGACGCCGCCCGCCGTGGCGGACATGGTCCGTCCGACCGAGGAAGCCGCGCTCACCCCGCCGGGGCGGGCCGATCTGCGCGTTGAAATGCTGGTGGAGGAGGGCGCGCCGGTCGCCGAGGGCGCGCCGGTGGCCCGGCTGCGCGAGGCGCCCGAGGTGGTGCTCGTCGCGCCGATGCCTGCGCGGGTGGGACGGATCGCGCTCCGGCCCGGGCGCAAGCTGACCGAGATCGTGCTCTTCCGCGAGGCGGCCGGCGATTCGGTGACCCACGCCCTGCCCGAAACCGGGGAACCGGGCGCGCTGCGCGCGCTGATGCAGGTTTCGGGCCTGTGGACGCGGCTGCGCCAGCGCCCGTTCGGCGTCTGGCCCGGCCCCGGGGACCGGCCCGCCGCGATCGCGGTGATGGCAGCGGACACCCGGCCCCATGCCCCCGATCCCGGGGCGGCGCTGGCGGGCGCGGAAGAGGACTTCGCCCGGGGGTGCCACGCGCTGGCCGGGCTGACGGACGGTCCGCTGCTGGTCTGCGCGCCCGCGCCGGTGCCCGGCCTGACCGGCGTGCGGCATGTCCCCGTCGGTCCCCGGCATCCGCAGGGGCTGGCCGGGATCTGCCTGCACCGCAGCTTCCCCGCGCGTCCCGAGCACCCGGTCTGGGACATCGCGGCGGAGGATGTCGTCCACCTCGGCCGCCTGCTGGCCACCGGGTCGCTGCCGCAGACCCGGCGGGTCACGGTCTCAGGGGCTGCGCTAACCGAGACCCGCACCGTGGTCTGCCAGATCGGGGCCGACCTGCGCGGGCTCACCTACGGTGCGACCCGGCCCGGCCCGCACAGGCTGATCTCGGGTTCGGCGCTCGACGGGCACCCGGCGCGCTGGCTTGCGCCGTGGCACCGGCAGGTGACCGTGCTGCCGGAGGCCGCGCCGGCGAAGGCCCCGCACTGGTTCCTGTCGGCGCTGACCTCCAGCGCCCGGCCGCGCCCGGTGATCCCGACCGCGGCGCTGGACCAGTCGGGCGGCGGCGCGCTGCCGGTCATGGCCCTGCTGCGCGCGCTCAGCGTCGGGGATGACGAAACGGCGGTCGCCCTCGGCGCGCTGTCGCTGCTGGAGGAGGACCTCGCCCTGCTCGACTACGCGGTGGGCGGGGCACCGGCACCAGGCGCGCTGCTCCGGGCCTGTCTCGACCGGGTCGCGGAGGAGGCGGGCGCATGATCCGGGGGCTCTGGGACCGCGAGACCGTTGCCCTTTTGCTGCTTGCGGCCCTTCTGCCGATGGCGCTGACCTGGCTGTGGTTCGGCGGCGTCGCCGCGCTGGGGCGGCTGGCGCTGGCGCTCGTGATTTCAGGGGGCTGGCACCTGATCTTCATGCTGGCGCGCGCGCAGCCGCCGTCGCTGTCGGGCGCGCTCGCCGCCCTCGCGGTGGCCATGCTGGCCCCAGAGGACCTCGGGCTGGTCCGGCTGGTGCTGGGCATCAGCTTCGGGGCGGTCTTCGGGGAACTGGTGTTCGGCGGCTGGGGCCGCAACGTCGTGCATCCGGCCACCGTGACGCTCGCCTTCCTCGGGTTCGGCTTCCCGGCCTTTCCCTGGCCCGATCTCGACCTGCCGGTGGTCTGGGCGGCGCTGCCCGCCGCGCTGATCGGCGTCGCGACGGGCGTGATGCCGCTGGGCGTGATCGGCGGCGCGGTGCTGGCGGGCGGGCTGGCGCTGGCGCTGGGCGTGCCGGGCGTGGCGCTCTGGCCCGCGGCGGCGGTGGTGCTGGTGCTGATGGTCGCCGACCCGGTGACGAGCGCGCACACCGCGCTCGGACGCTGGCTGAACGGCGCGCTCTACGCCGGGCTGCTGGCGCTCTTCGCGCTGCACTGGGCGGACGCGGCCCCCGTCCAGATGGCGGTGGCGGCGGCGCTGCTGGCGGCGCTGGCGGCCCCGGCGCTCGACGAGGCGGCTCTGGCCCTCTGGAGCGCAAGACGACGGACACGGCATGGCTTCTGATCCTCTTTCCCCGTGGCGGCGCCTCCTCGCCCTGCCGAACGAAAGCCGCACCAAGACGCTGGCGGTGGCCTTCGTCGTCTCGGCGATCTGTGCGCTCCTGGTCAGCGGCGCGACGGTCCTGCTGCGCCCGATCCAGAGCGCCAACCGCGCGGCCGAGGAACAGGCCCGGATCGAGGCCCTGGTGCAGGGCATCCCGGGCATGGCCGAGCTGCTCGAGGCGTCGGGCGGCGCGCTCAGCACCGTGGTCATCGACCTCGCGCGGGGGCGGGCGGCCGCCGACGTGACCCCGGCGACGCTGGAGGCCGCGCTGGCCGATCCGGCCAACTGGACGGCGCTGGAGCCGGGCGCGGACCTCGCCGGGCTGGGCCAGCGTCCCGACTTCGCCCAGGTGTTCCTGCTGCGCGACGGCGCGGACATCTCGCTGATCCTGCTGCCCATCGCGGGGGCGGGCTACAACGGCCGGATCGAGGCGGTGCTGGCCCTGCGCGGCGACATGCAGACCATCGGCGGCCTGTCCGTCACCCGGCAATCCGAGACCCCGGGCCTCGGCGCCCGGATCGAGGAGGCAGGCTGGCTCGCCGGGTTTCCGGGCACCCAGACCCGCGATCCCGACGGCACGCTGCGCTTTGCCGTGGCGCGCGGCGCGGCCGCCAGCGTCTACGAGGTCGACGGCATCACCGGCGCGACACGCACCTCCAGCGCCGTCACGCGGATGGTGCGCTTCTGGCTCGGGCCCGACGGCTACGGCCCGCTCCTCGACGCGATCCGGCGGGGGGAGTTCTAGACCATGCCCGCGCGCGCCTCGCTCTGGACCACGCTGACCGCGCCGCTTCTGCGCGAGAACCCGGTGACGCTGCAGATCCTCGGCATCTGTTCGGCGCTGGCCGTGACCACGACGCTGGCGACCGCGCTGACCATGGCGGCGTCGCTGACCGTCGTGGTGACGCTGGCCGCCGGGATCATCAGCCTGATCCGGCGGCACATCCCGGACACGATCCGCCTGATCGTGCAGATCGTCATCATTGCCTCGCTGGTCATCGTCATCGACCAGGTGCTGCAGGCGTGGTTCTACGACATCAGCCGGGCGCTGTCGGTGTTCGTTGGGCTGATCACCACCAATTGCCTCGTTCTCGGCCGGACCGAGGCCTTTGCCCGCCACAACCCGCCCGGGCCCGCGATGGTCGACGCGCTCGGCAACGCGCTGGGCTATTCGCTGGTTCTGGTCGTGATCGGCACCCTCCGCGAGCTGCTCGGCAAGGGCGAGCTCATGGGCCACGCCGTTCTGCCGCTGGCCGACCAGGGGGGCTGGTTCACGCCGCTCAGCCTGATGCTGCTGGCCCCGAGCGGGTTCTTCCTGCTGGGCGGGCTGGTCTGGGCGATCCGGTCCTGGCGCCCGGAGCAGGCCGAAGCGCCCGAGTTCGGCCCGATGCCGCAGAAGGGCCCGGCGGAATGAGCGATCTGTGGTCCCTCTTCCTGCGCGCGGGGTTTGCCGAGAACATGCCGCTCAGCCTGTTCCTCGGGCTCTGCACCTTCCTCGCGCTGTCGAAGCGGCCCGCCACGGCGATGGGGCTGGGGGTGGCTATGATCGGCGTGATGGGGGTGACGGTGCCCCTGAACCAGGTCGTCTACGACGGGCTGCTCGCCCCCGGTGCCTGGGCCTGGGCCGGGATGCCCGATCTCGATCTGTCCTACCTGGCCCTGATCGCCTTCATCGGGGTGATCGCGGCCACCGTGCAACTGCTGGAAATGGTGCTCGACCGCTATTTCCCTGCGATTCACGCGGCGTTCGGGGTGTTCCTGCCCCTGCTGACGGTGCAGTGCGCGATCCTCGCGGGCAGTCTCTTCATGGTCGAGCGGCGCTACAGCCTGCCCGAAGCGGCGGTCTTCGGCCTCGGCAGCGGGACCGGCTTCGCGCTGGCGGTGGTCCTGCTGAGCGCGCTGCGGACGCGGCTGGCCTATGCCGACCTGCCCGCCGGGCTGCGGGGCCTCGGGATCACCTTCCTGCTGACCGGGCTGATGTCGCTCGGGTTCGCGTCCTTCGCGCTGATGGCCGCGCCATGACCGAGATCGTCGTCGGCAGCCTGACCGTCATCCTGCTGGTCCTCGGCCTGTCGCTGGGCCTGCTGGCGGCGCGGCGGCGGCTGGTGCCCTCGGGCGCGATCGACGTGACGGTGAACGGCGCGACGCATCTCGTGGCCGGGCGCGGCGACCGGCTGCTGGGGGTCCTCCACGGCGGCGGCATCGGCATCCCGGCGGCCTGCGGCGGCTCGGGGACCTGCGGTCTCTGCCGCGTCACGGTCACCGGTCCAGGCGCGGGCGAGCCGCAGGCGACCGAGCGCGGCATCCTGTCGGCCCGCGAGCGGCGGGATCACGTGCGCCTCGCCTGCCAGACCCGGCTGCGCGGCGACTGCGCCGTGGAGGTGCCGCAGGACATCCTCAGCGGCGGGGGCGGCTATGTCTGCCGCGTCGTGTCGGCCCGGATGCTGGCCCCGCTGATCCGCGAGATCGTGCTGGAGGTGCCGCAGGACCACGCCTTTGCCTATCGCGCGGGGGAGTTCATGCAGATCACGGCACCTCCCTACCGGCTGGATTTCGCCGCCCTCGACCCGGGCGACGCCTTCCGCGAGGCGTGGCGCGTCGCGCGCTGGGACCGGCTGACCGCGGTGTCCGAGGCCCCGGTGACGCGGGCCTATTCGGTGGCGAACCGCCCGTCGGACAAGGACCGCGCGGTCTTCAACATCCGCCTCGCGGTGCCGCCCGCCGGGCAGGAAGGGACGGTTCCGCCCGGCCTCGTGTCGTCGTGGCTCTTCTCGGTCCGGCCCGGCGACGCGGTCGAGGTCTCGGGTCCCTTCGGCGACTTTCATGTGCAGCCCACCGGGCGCGAGATGGTCTTCATTGGCGGCGGCGTCGGCATGGCCCCGCTGCGGGCGATGATCCACGAGGCGCTGGCGCTGGGCGATGCCCGCTGCATTCGCTATTTCTACGGCGCGCGCTCGGCCACCGACCTGTTCTATACCGACGAGTTCGCGGCGCTGGCGGCGGCGCACCCGACATTCACCTTCACGCCCGCCCTCAGCGACCCGGCGCCGGGCGACCGCTGGACCGGCGAGATCGGCTTCATCCACGAGACGGTCCGCCGCGCCATGCAGGCCCACCCGGCACCGGAGGACTGCGACCATTACCTCTGCGGCCCGCCGGTGATGATCTCGGCGGTTCTGGCGACGCTCGACCGCCTCGGCGTCGAGCCCTCGCATATCTTCAACGACGATTTCGGAGTCTGAGCCATGTCCCCTCTGACCCACCGTCCCTCCCGCAGACAGGTGCTGGCCCTCGGCGCGGCCCTGGTCGCGGCCCCCGCTGTCCTGCGCGCGGGCACGCAACCGATGCAGCGGCTGGAGGGGCGCGCCTTTGCCACCGGCTGGTCGGTGGTCGCCGCCCCCGGGCCCGACCTCGCCGCGTGCCGTCCCCTGCTGGAGGCGGTCTGTGCCGAGGTCGACCGGCAGATGTCGCCGTGGCGCGCCGACAGCGAGATCGCCCGCCTGAACGCGGCCGGGGCCGGAACGGTGAGGGTGTCCCCGGACACCGCGCGCGTGGCCGGGGCGGCGCTGGCGCTGGCCGAGCGCAGCGGCGGTGCCTTCGACCCGACCGTCGGGCCGCTGGTCGCGCGCTGGGGGTTCGGGCCGATCCTGACCGGCGCCGTCGGGCGGCAGGCGCTGGGGGTCGAGGGGGATCGGATCGCGAAGGCCGAGCCGGGCGCGACGCTGGACCTCTGCGGGATCGCCAAGGGCCATGCCCTCGACCGTATGGCGGGGGCGCTGGCGCGGGCCGGGACTGCGTCGGCGCTGATCGACCTCGGCGGGGAACTGGCGGCGCTGGGTGCCCATCCGGACGGCCGCGCGTGGCGCGTCGCCGTCGAGCATCCGTCTGGCGCGGGCGCAGCGGCGGTCCTCGCCCTGCCGGCCGGTCAGGCGGTGGCCACCTCGGGGCTTGCGGCGCAAAGCTACGGCCTGCCGGGGGCGGAGGTGTCGCATATCATCGACCCGCGCCGGGGTCGGCCGGTGGGGGGACCGCTGCGCTCGGTCTCGGTCCTCGGGCCGACGGGCATGGCGGCGGACGGCTGGGCGACGGCGCTGATGGCGGCGGGCGCGGTGGCCGGGCCGGAGATGGCCCGGCGCGCGGGCCTCGCCGCGCTTTTCGTTCTGGCCGAGGGGGACCGGCTGCGGCTGCTCCCGACCGGCGCCATGGCCGCGCATCTGCTGTGAGGAGGGGACCGGGATGGAACTGCTGATCGCGCCGCTGATCGTGCTGCTGGCCGCCGGGGGGCTGGGCCTCGGCCTGGTGCTCGGGCGCGGGCCGCTCCGGGGCAGTTGCGGCGGACCGGACTGCCTCGCGGGCGATGCCTGCGGGGTCTGCCCGAAACGCCGCGCCCGGGAGGACGGCAGATGACCGAGGCGCTGCGCGTCCGCGCGATCATGGACCCGGACGTCCTGCGCCTGTCGCCCGACGACCCGATCCGCGCGGCCGTCGCGGGGCTGGTGGCGCGCAGCGCCGCCGCCGCCCCGGTGCTGGGTCCGGACGGCGCGCTGGTCGGCATCCTGACCCAGAAGGACTGCTTCCGGCCCGCGCTGCATGCCAGCTACTATCAGGAATGGCGCGGCACCGTGGGCGAGCGGATGTCGCATCGCGTCGTGACCATCGACGCCGCCGACAACGCGGTCCACGCTGCCGAGGTGTTCCTCGACCATCCGCACCGGGTCTTTCCCGTCCTGGAGAATGGCGCGGTCGTGGGAATGCTGGACCGGGCCGCGGTGCTCGCCGCGCTGTTCCGCAGCGGCTGAGTGCGCCGCGCCCGCATTGACCCCTGTCAAGGTCAGCGGGCGAGCGGTCGTCTAGCCTTGCAACCAGAGGACATGGTCGTTGCAAGGAGGGGACGATGGCGGAACACCTGATCTGGTTCGAGAACCTGAGGCGCGGGGACGTCGCGCGGGTCGGGGGCAAGAACGCCTCGCTGGGCGAGATGATCGCCACGCTGGGCCCGAAGGGCATCCGGGTGCCGCCGGGGTTCGCCACGACCTCGGATGCCTACCGCGCCTTCATCGCCGAGAACGGCCTTGGTCCGGTGATCCGGGACACGATGGCCGCGCTGGCCGAGCATCGGATCACGCTTCAGGAGGCCGGGCGCACCCTGCGCCGCGCCGTCGAAGCCGGTCACTGGCCCGCCGCCACGGCCGAGGCGATCCGCGCCGCCTATCGCGCGCTGGGCGAGCGGCTGGGGCAGGACACGCTCTCGGTCGCGGTCCGGTCGAGCGCGACTGCCGAGGACCTTCCCGACGCCAGTTTCGCAGGCCAGCAGGAGACCTTCCTGAACGTCACCGGCGAGGCCGCCCTGCTGGCCGCCTGCCGCCGCTGCTACGCGTCCCTCTTTACCGACCGGGCGATCACCTACCGCCAGATCCAGGGCTACGACCACGAGGACGTCGCGCTGTCGGTGGGGGTGCAGATGATGGTCCGCTCGGACCTCGCGGGATCGGGCGTAATGTTCTCCATCGACACCGAGACCGGCTGCGACCGCTTCGTGCTGATCTCGGCGGCGTGGGGCCTTGGCGAGAATGTCGTACAGGGGGCCGTGGACCCCGACGAGTACCAGGTCTTCAAGCCGTTCGTGGACCGGCCCGCGCTGAACCCGGTCGTCGCGAAGGACCTCGGGGCCAAGGAAATCAAGATGATCTATGGGGGCGCGGGCGAGGCGGTGACCCGCAACGTGCCGACCTCGCGGGCCGAGCGCGCGCGCTTCGTGCTGGAGGATGCCGAGATCCTCGACCTTGCCCGGCAGGCCTGCGTGATCGAGGCGCATTACGGCACGCCGATGGACATGGAATGGGCCAAGGACGGGATCACCGGGGACCTCTTCATCGTGCAGGCCCGGCCCGAGACGGTGCAGTCGCGGCGCGGCGGGGCCGTGCTGACCTCGGCAACCGTCACGCCTGCGGGACCGGCGCTGGTGACGGGCCTCAGCGTCGGGAACTCTGCCGCGGCGGGCCGTGCCTGCCTGATCGAAAGTGCCGCGGATATCGAGCGTTTCGTCGATGGCGCGGTGCTGGTCACCTCGACCACCGACCCGGACTGGGTGCCGATCATGAAGCGCGCGGCGGCCATCGTGACCGACCATGGCGGGCGCACGTCGCATGCGGCCATCGTCAGCCGGGAACTGGGCCTGCCCGCGGTGGTGGGCACCGGCACCGCGACGCAGCTTCTGCATGACGGCCAGGACCTGACCGTGTCCTGCGCCGAGGGCGACCGCGGCATCGTTTATGGCGGGATCGGGCGGATCGAGACCGAGGAGCTTGCCCTCGACACCGTGCCCGAGACCCGCACCAAGGTCATGCTGAACGTGGCCGATCCGTCCGCCGCGATGCGCTGGTGGCGCCTGCCTGCCGACGGGGTGGGACTGGCGCGGATGGAATTCCTGATCAACGCGGTGATCCGGGCGCATCCGCTGGCCCTTCTGGGCTACGACTCGATCCCCGACCCGGAACTGCGCGCGGCACTCGACCGGGTGACGCGGGGCTACGACGACCGCGAGGCCTATTTCGTCGAGACGCTGTCGCGCGGCCTCGGGCGGATCGCGGCGATCTGGTATCCGAACCCGGTGATCGTGCGGCTGTCCGACTTCAAGTCGAACGAGTACGCCGAACTGCTGGGCGGGCATCTCTACGAGCCGTCGGAAGAAAACCCGATGATCGGGCTGCGCGGGGCGTCGCGCTACTACTCCGACGCCTACCGCGCGGGCTTCGCGCTGGAGTGCCGCGCCCTGAAGCGGCTGCGCGAGGAGATGGGGTTCGACAACGTCGTGGTCATGGTGCCGTTCTGCCGCTCGCCGGAGGAGGCCGACCGTGTCATGGAGGTGATGGCCGAGAACGGCCTGGAGCGCGGCAAGAACGGGCTGCAACTCTATGTGATGACGGAGATTCCGTCGAACGTCATCCGCGCCGACGAGTTCGCCGAGCGGTTCGACGGCTTCTCCATCGGTTCCAACGACCTGACGCAGCTGACGCTCGGCGTGGACCGCGACAGCGAGGCGCTGGCGCATGTCTTCCGCGAGCGCGACCCGGCGGTCCTGTGGATGATCGAGACCGCCATCGCGCGCGCCCGGGCTGCCGGGCGCAAGATCGGGCTATGCGGGCAGGCCCCGTCGAACGATCCCGATTTCGCGCGGCTGCTGGTGGCAGCGAGGATCGACTCGATCTCGGTCACGCCGGACAGCTTCCTCGCCGTGAAGCGCAACGTGGCGGCGGCGGAGGCGGGCTGAGACAGCATCGCCCCGGTCCTCGGGTCGGGGCGATACCGCGTGTCGGGCGCGTTCAGGTCAGGCGGCGCATTCCAGCATCATCGTCCCGGCGCCGGTGTTCGAGATCGGGATATGGTAGTTCGCGTGGATCGGCGTCACCTTGTCCCCCAGCGCGCCGCGCATCATCATCCACATCAGGAATTCGGTGCCCTGCGCCCCGGCCTTCTCGACCAGCTCCATCCGGGTGATCTTCGTCAGCTCCTCGGGGTCGGTGACGATCTTCTCCATGCAGTACTGGTCGAAGTCCTTGTTGATGAAGCCCGCCCGCGTGCCGTCGAGCTGGTGGCTGAGGCCCCCGGTCCCGAGGATCACCACCTTGATGTCTTCGGGGTAGCTGAGCAGCGCCCGGCGCAGCGCCTTGCCGAAGTCGAGCGCGCGCTTCAGCGTCGGGATCGGGTGCTGCACCGTGTTGGCGCTGATCGGCACGACGCGGGGCATGTCGGGGTTGTTCGGCGCGCCCGGCCAGAACAGCTGCATCGGCACGGTGAAGCCGTGATCGACCGCCAGTTCCTGGCACGAGGTGATGTCGAATTCCTGCGCCACCATGCTCTCGATGATGTGCCACGACAGCTTAGGGTCGCCGGGGAAGGGGGGCAGTTGGGGGATGCCCCAGCCCTCGTCCTCGTTCCGGTACTCATGCGCCGCCCCGATGGCGAAGGTCGGCATCTTGTCGAGGAAGAACCCCAGCCCGTGGTCGTTGTAGATGTTGATCGCCACGTCCGGCTTGTGATCGGCGAGCCAGTCCCGGATCGGCGGGTAGCCGTCGAAGAAGGGCTTCCAGTAGGGATCGTCCTGCAATCCCTTGGCGATGGCGTTGCCGACGGCCGGAATGTGGCTGGAGGTCAGGCCCCCGATGATCGTTGCCATGACGGTTACTCCCCTGCCTTCCGCAGCATTTCCTTGAAGGCGTCCTTGGTCATCCCGGTCTGCTGGGCCCCGACGTCCTGGACGTCGAGGTGGAAGATCCCGGCGAATTTGGCGAGGTAGTAGATGTTGCCACCCGCCGCGATCAGGTCGAGCACGTTCTTGTCCCTGCAGGCCTGCTTCTGGGCCTCGTTCAGGCCGAAGCGGTCGTAATAGGCCTCGGGATCGGCCTTGTAGGCCTCGCGCGCCTCGGCGGCGTTGAACGAATAGCACATCTTGTTCAGGGCATAGCCCTTCATAGCCTGCGTGCCATCGAAGATGGTCGTGCCGTCGATCGGCGCGTGGTGGTCGAATTCCGCGAGGTTCACGGGCGTTCCTCCTCCTCCGGGGACGGGCCGGGGCCGCGGTCGGGGCCCGGTCCGGTTGCCGCGCAGGCTACGCCCGGACGGGCCCCGGAGCCGAGTCCGAAGATTGCGCCGCGCTATTCATCGCTGTTATAGGTGCCACAGGATGGATGCCGATTTTCCCCATGTCCGACATCTGCAGGCGCTGCGCGAGGTCGCCGAGTGCCGGCGCATCAACGTGGCCGCCGGGCGGGTCCACATGTCCCAGCCGGCAGTGACGCAGGCGATTGCGGGGATGGAACGGGCGCTCGGCACGCCGCTCTTCGACCGGCGGCCCGAGGGAATGTTCGCGACCGAGGCGGGCGCGCTCTTCCTGCACCGGGTCGCGCGCGCGCTCGACCTTCTGAAGGAGGGCGAGCGGCAGGCGCGGCGGCGCTCGGCCGACAGCGGCCGGCGCGACTTTCACCGGCTGGCGACGCCGGTGCAGTTGCGCGCCCTCGTGGCCGTCGCGGAATCCGGCAGCTTCAGCCAGGCGGCCCGCCACCTCGGCGTGTCTCAGCCGGGCGTGCACCGCGCGACCCGGGACCTCGAGCGGCTGGCGGGCATCGCTCTCTTCGAGCCGGTCCGCCGGGGCGTCACGCTGACCCCCGCGGCCGAGGCCTTCGTCCTGCAGGTCCGGCTCGCCGCCAGCGAGGTGCGGCAGGGCCGATACGAGGTCAGCGAGCTCATGGGGCGCGACTCGACCCGGATCTTCGTCGGGGCCATGCCACTGTCGCGCACCGCCATCCTGCCCGAGGCCATCGACCGGCTGCTGCGCGACAGCGTCGGGCCGGTGCAGGTCCAGTGCATCGACGCGCCCTACGAGACGCTGGTGCATGACCTGCGCTTCGGCACGCTCGATTTCCTGATCGGGGCGCTGCGCGATCCGCTGCCAGCGCCCGACCTCGTGCAGGAGCCGCTCTTCCGCGACCGGCTGCATGTGGTGGCGGCCCGCGACCACCCGCTGCGGCAGGCCGCCCGGCCGACGCTCGAGGACACGCTGGCCTATCCCTGGATCGCGCCGCCGAAGCCGACGCCGAGCGGCACGTATCTCTTCGAACACCTCCGTATTCCCCAGCGCCCGCACACCCCGGTGCGGATCGTGTCCAGTTCGATGGTCCTGATCCGGGGCCTGATGATGCGCGGCGACTACGTGACGATCATGTCCGACCACCAGATCGCGGTCGAACGCGCCTTCGGGTTCCTCGCGCCGCTGCCGATCGAACTGGAGAACGGCACGCTCGACATCGGGTTCACCTTCCGGGCGGGCTGGCAGCCGACGGCCACGCAGACGCGGTTTCTCGACCTGATCCGCAGGGCCGCGCACCAGCCGATGCCCAGACCGCCGCTATAACATCCGCCAATGCGGGGCGCGGATTTTCGAACTGCGCGCACAGGCCGCTGCGTGCTAGAGCCGCACCAAACCGGACGGGAGACATCACATGCGGATATGCGTGGCAGGGGCGGTCGGCGCCTTCGGAACCAAGCACCTCGACGCGCTGGCCCGGATCGAGGGGGTGCAGGTGACCTCGGTCGTCGGCGGCCCGCCCGACGACATCGACGCCTTCGCCGCCGCCCGCGGCATCGGTCACGCCACGAAGTCGCTGGACGAGGCGCTGGCGCGCGACGACGTCGATGCCGTGATCCTCGCGACCCCGACGCAGGTGCATGCCGCCCAGAGCATCGCGGCGCTGCGGGCGGGCAAGCATGTGCTGTGCGAGATCCCGATCGCCGACAGCCTCGCCGATGCCGAGGCGGTGGCGCAGGCGCAACGTGAAACGGGGCTCGTGGCGATGGTGGACCATGTCCGCCGCTTCAACCCGTCCCACCAGTGGATCCACCGCAGGATCCGAGCGGGCGAGCTGACCCTGCAGCATCTCGACGTGCAGACGTTCTTCTTCCGGCGCACCAATACCAATGCCAAGGGCGAACCGCGGACCTGGACCGATCACCTGCTCTGGCACCACGCCTGCCACACCGTGGACCTGTTCCAGCACCAGACCGGCGGCGGCGAGGTGGCCGGGGCGTTCGGGCTGCAGGGCCCGATGCACCCCGATCTCGGGATCGCCATGGACATGGGGATCGTGATGAAGGCAGGCACCGGTGCGCTCTGCACGCTGTCGCTGAGCTTCAACAACGACGGGCCGTTCGGGACCTTCTTCCGCTACATCTGCGACAAGGGCACGTATCTCGCCCGCTACGACGACCTCTATGACGGGCGCGAGGTGCAGATCGACCTGAGCGGCGTTGCCGTGTCGAACGACGGCGTGGAACTGGCCGACCGCGAATTCATCGCGGCGATCCGCGAAGGGCGGGCCCCGCAGAGCTCGGTCGCGGACGCGTTGCCGACGATGCGCACGCTTGACCGGATCGAACGCGGCCTGCGCTGAGCGGCGCGTCAGGCCCCGCTTATCCCCTGCATCCGGCCCAGCACATCGAGGCCCTGCGTCTTGAGGCAGTGCAGGATGTCGATGAAGATCCAGTTCTCGGCCAGCTTGTCGCCCTCGCGCCGGTAGATGTCGACCACGCGGAACTCGCCGGGCTTGTCGGAGGCGGGAAGGCCCATGAAGCCCCCGGTCGGGATCGCGGTGAAGTTGGGCCATCCGAAGAAGCCGCCGAAATGCCCCTCGGCCAGCCGGGCGAGGTGGCCGGTCTTCGTCCGCTCGCGGAAGCCCGCGCGGAACGGTCCCGAATGCTGGCGGGCATAGCGCGGGATCGTGTAGGTCGCGCCGACCCCCGCCGGGCCCCACCAGAGCATGTCGTCGTGCCAGGTGCGGGCCAGTTCCTCTTCCAGCGGCAGGCCCAGCTGCCACGTCCCGAGGTCCGAAATCATCGCGTTGATCGCGGCGAGAGTGCGGCGACCCTCCTCCGGGTCGGTCTCGCCGTAGAGCAGTCCGCCATGTCCCAGCGGCCCGGGCTGGACCAGATGCGCGCCGGTGGCGGGCGGGAAGGGGTTCTGCCCGGCCTGGATCATCAGGTGCGGGATGTCGAAGAACTGCGCGGTCTCTGTGATCCGTCCGTCCTCGATCCGGTGGAACTCGGCATAGCGCAGGAAGGCCAGCTTGGCCGTCGGGCGAATGCCCAGCCACGGCGCGTCGAAGAGGGCCATCAGGTGCCCCATCGAGACGACCCAGCGGCCGGTGAACCCGTCGATCTCGTTCAGCCCGGCGAAGAAGATGTCCTCGCGCCGTTGCATCCGCGTCAGGGCGGCGGTCAGCGGTGACCAGAAGGCCGCCGCGACGGCCTCGGCCCCGTGCCGCTCGTCGAACGGGTGCATGCCGCGCCAGTGCCAGTGCGGGGCGGTGTGGCGGGCGAGCGCCTCGGCCATCGTGTCGGGGGTGGCGGCCGCGATCGCGGCATGGTGCGCCCGGACGAGCGCCTTCTCGGACCGGAAGTCCATTTCAGTGTCAGCCTTTCACGGCACCTGCGGTCAGCCCGGAGACGATCTGCCGCTGGAAGAACAGGATCAGGATAAAGAGCGGCACGGTGGCCGAGACCACGGCGGCCACCGCGAACATGACGTTGCCCTCGACCTGCGTCGAGCCGAGGAAACTTGCGATCTTCGGCACCATGGTCTGGTTCTGCTGGCTGAGAAGCGTCGCGGTCACCGCGAAGTCGTTGTAGGCCAGCAGGAACGAGAAGAGGCCGGTCGTGATCACCCCGGGCCACATCACCGGCACGATGACGTGCCGGAACGCCTGGAACCGGGTGCAGCCGTCGACCATCGCGCTCTCGTCGAGGTCTTTCGGGATGTTCAGGAAGAACGAGTGCAGCATCCACAGCGTGAAGGGCTGGTTGATCGCCACCAGCACGATGATCGCGGTGGGCAGGTGCCCCCAGAGGTTCCACTCGAAGAACGGCAGCAGGTAGCCCGAGACCAGCGTGATATGCGGCATCGCCCTGAAGACGAGGGCGATCATCAGCAGCCAGAAGGCATAGCGATAGCCCGACCGGGCCAGCGCATAGCCGCCGAGCGTGCCGAAGGTCAGCGAGATGATGACGGTGAAGACAACGACGATCATCGTGTTGACCGCCGCGCGCCAGAACTCGCGCTCGACCCAGGCGCCCTCGTAGCCCGCGCCGGTGAAAGGGCTGCCGGTCTCGGCCATGGTGCGCACGCCGGTCAGCGCATAGGTCCAGTCGGCCTTGGAGAAGAAGTCGCCCTGCACCTTGAACGAGCCCCAGACCGTCCAGACGAAGGGGAAGGCGGCGAGAACGACCCAGAGAACGACCAGGACGGTGGCGATCAGGGCGACGGCGGGCGGACGGCGGGTCACGGCTGCGGACATCAGGCCCTCTTGCGGTTGAAGTCGCGCCAGGTGCGCACGAGCACCGGGGCGAGGAGGATCGCGACGCCGATCACCGTCAGCACCGAGGTCGCCGCCGCCGAGCCGAAGCGGGCGTTGATGTCGGTCAGGTCGGCGTAGATGAAGTAGCTGAGCGATGTGGCGTTGGCGGCGGCGGAGAAGCCGACGATCGGCTCGAAGACGCGGAAGTTGTCCATCAGCTGGATCAGCGTGACGAAGACCACGAGCGGCGCCATGTGCGGGATGACCACGTAGCGGATGCGCTCCCAGCGGCTGGCGCCGTCGACAATCGCGGCCTCCAGCGTCTCGGACGGCACGGTCTGCAGCCCGGCGTAGAAGACGATGAAGCCGAACGGGGCCGAGTGCCAGACGCCGTAGACGATGAGCGTCAGCCATGTCAGCGCCGGCGAGGCCTTGAGCGACAGGTTCGGATCGCCCGTCAGCTCCTGCAGCGACGAGCCGATGATGCCGCGCGCGTCGATCATCCAGAACAGGATCAGCGAGCCGATCAGCGGTGTCACGATCATCGGCAGCAACGAGACGAAGATCGTCGGTCCCTTGAAGAGCTTGGGCAGGCCGTTGACCCCCAGCGCGATGGCAAGGCCCAGCACGATCACCAGCGGGGTCACGACGAAGGTATAGGTCAGGGTGAAGGCCAGCGCCTTGTAGAACGGCAGGTTCATCAGCTGGCCGCCGAAGTCGACGAGGCCCTCGCTGGTGCGCCAGGCCTCGGCCACCTCGGCGAAGGCGAGGTGGTTGAGGTCGGTGTAGGTGCCTAGGCCGTTGAACCGGCCGAGCGGCTGCGCCTCGCGCAGCTGCGCGGTGGCGACGGCATCGACCGTCAGTTCCTTGCGGCAGCCGGTGAAGGGGTCGCAGACCTCGCTCTCGATCAGCACCTGTTCATGCTCGACGAAGAGGGACTGCGCCACGACCGAGACCAGTGGAAAGGCGATGAACAGCGCCATCGCCACCAGCGAGGGCAGGATGAACCAGAAGAAGGTGCGATGGGGCATCGGCCTCGGCCTTTGGTTGGCGGGGCAGGGGCGGACGGCACCGAAGCGCCGTCCGCGGGGAGGATCAGTTCAGGAAGCCGGCTTCCTTGGCCGCCGCGACATACGCCGCCTCGGCATCCGCGAGGGCCTGCTCGGCGCTCTCGGAGCCCTGCAGGTACTCGCTGATGTTGTTGCCCAGTGCGGTGTGCATCAGGCCCATCGACGGCGCCATCGGGTAGGGCTGTGCCCCGCCGCGTGCCGAGGCGATCACACCCGCGGCTGCCGGGCCGGGGGTGTAGCCCGGGGCCAGCCAGACGGCGGCGTCGTTGTTCGCGGCGATGTTCTCGGGCGAGAGGGCAGCCATCATCGCCTGGAAGCTGGCGGCCGCGTCCTCGTCCGAGACGTTCTTCGCGATCACGAAGCCGTCCCACCACAGGGTGGTCGCCGGGGTCGCCCCGCCGCCGACGGTCGGGGCCCCGGCCAGCATGGTCGCCGAGACGACCGCGTCGGTGGAGCCTTCGCCGTCGAGGATGCCGCCCGCGCGCGAGCCCCACATGGTGGCCATCGCCAGCTCGCCCGCTTCCCAGAGCGCCTGGGTCGCGTTCGAGTCGAAGGTCAGGTAGTCGGGGTTCGAGTAGCCGACGAGCGCCTTGAGCATTTCCAGCGTCTTCACGCCGGTCTCGTTGTTGATCGCGGGCTGCGCGGTGCCCGGCTCAAAGAAGCTGCCGCCCATGCCGAGGTGCATGTTGACGAACTCTTCCGCCAGGTTCCAGCCGGTCATGGTGTTCAGTGCGACCGGGTGCTCCATGATCCCGGCGTCCTTGATCGCCTGCGCGGCGGCCAGCACGTCCTCGTAGGTCGCCGGGGCCTCGACGCCCGCCTGCGCGAGGATGTCGGACCGGTAGTAGAGGTGCTGCGCGTTCGACATGAACGCCACCGCCATCACCTTGCCGTCGATCTTGATCAGCTGCGACGGGTTCAAGCCCTGGCCGTACTGGGCGACCAGCTCGTCGAGCGGGCGGATCAGGTCGTTCTGCAGCAGCGGCACGATCGAGCTGGTGGCGACGAACTTGACCGAGTACTGCGCCGGGTCGGCGGTCAGCGCCGCGACCTGCAGCTTGTCATGCTCGGTGGTCAGGTTGGCTTCCACGGTCAGGCCGTCGCCCTCGCAGGCCTTCGCCCCGGCGACCACCGCCTGCAGGGCGGGGAAGTCGTTGCCGAGGATGGTCACGTTGCCCGCGCCGATGCCGCAGGCTGCCATCGCGGTCGTCCCGCTCAGAAGGGCAAGCGCCGAAGCCGCTGCCGTCGTTTTCCAGAATTGCATGTCCACGACCCTCCCAGGTCCTTGTCTGCGCCCCGGTGCGCGGGGGCGCGTCATGTCGTTTGCGGCCTCGGCCGCGTCCGTTGGCGCGGGCAGCCGCCCGAATCGGGGCGGCCATGCATACGCCTGCAACAGCATGACTTGCGCTTGTCATAATGCAAGCATCGAGTTTGCAGCTTGTCGCAAATCCATTGCAGAAATAGTCCTTGCCGCTGAAATCGATTCGGGCCTAGAGTTTGCGCAATCGTATGCAATTTTATGCAGGGGTGCGGTCATGGCAGAGGTCCGGCTGGCCAATATCTCGAAGCGCTGGGGCTCCTTCGTCGGCGTTCACGAGTTCGACCTGACCATCGCGGATCGCGAGTTCCTGGTGCTGCTCGGCCCATCGGGCTGCGGCAAGACCACGACGATGCGGATGATCGCCGGGCTCGAGGATGTCACCGAGGGAGACATCCTCTTCGACGGCAAGCGGGTCAACGACCTTGACCCGAAGGACCGGGACATCGCGATGGTGTTCCAGTCCTACGCGCTCTACCCGAACATGAACGTCTACGAGAACATCCGCTTCCCGCTCAAGGTCCGCGGCATTCCCGAGACCGAGCACAAGGATCGCGTGATGCGCGCCGCCGAGATGGTGGAGCTGACCGACTTCCTGCACCGCCGCCCGGCCGAACTGTCCGGCGGCCAGCGCCAGCGCGTGGCGCTGGCCCGCGCCATCGTGCGGCAGCCAAACGTGTTCCTGATGGACGAGCCGCTGTCGAACCTCGACGCCAAGCTGCGGGTCTCGACCCGCGCGCAGATCAAGAACCTGAGCCACGAGTTGCAGGTCACCACGGTATACGTCACCCACGACCAGATCGAGGCGATGACGCTCGCCGACCGCGTCGTGGTGATGAACAAGGGCGTCGTGCAGCAGGTCGGCACGCCGACCGACATCTACGACCGGCCCGCGAACACCTTCGTCGCGGGCTTCATCGGCAGCCCCGCCATGAACCTGATGGAGGGCGACCTCAGGGACGGCACCTTCACCGGGCCGAACGTGACGATCTCGGGCCTGCCCGCCGGCCATTCCGGGCGCGTGACGCTGGGCTTCCGGGCCGAGGACGCCACCCCGGGCACCGGCGACCGCCACGAGATATCCGCCCCGATCTACTCGCTCGAACTGCTGGGCGATGCCACGATGGTCACCGTCCGCGCCGGAGGCGCGCTGGTGTCGGTCAAGGCGCCCAAGGATTTCCGGGCCGAGATCGGCGACCCCTTCGCGGCCGCCGTGCCGGCAGGGATCTGCCACCTCTTCGACAGCGGGAGCGGCGCGCGCCTCGACAGCTGAGCATCCCCGTTTCTCGCGGCGCTGCCGCCGCCCCACCGACCCAGACAGGCAACAGCCGGAGGCCCGCGGGGCACCCACCCCCGCCCGTCCGCCCGGCAGGAGGAGACACATGGCCGAGTATCTCAAGCGGGGCAAACCCGAAGCGGACCGGGCCGAGGACGACGCGAAGGTGCGCGCCACGGTCGAGGCGATCCTGAAGGATATCGAGACGCGGGGCGACGTCGCGGTCCGCGAACTGTCGGAGAAGTTCGACCGCTACACGCCCGAGGCCTTTCGCCTGACGCCCTCCGAGATCGAGGCGGCGATGCAGAAGGTCAGCGCCCGCGACATGGAGGACATCCGCTTCGCGCAGGACCAGATCCGGCGGTTTGCCGAGGCGCAGCGCGCCTCGATGACGGATGTCGAGGTCGAGACCCTGCCGGGCGTGATCCTCGGGCACCGCAACATCCCTGTGCAGTCGGTCGGCTGCTACGTGCCGGGCGGCAAGTTCCCGATGGTCGCCTCGGCCCACATGTCGGTGCTGACCGCGACCGTCGCGGGCGTGCCGCGCATCGTCGCCTCGGCCCCGCCGGTCAACGGGGCGCCGCACCCGGCGATCGTTGCCGCGATGCACCTGGGCGGGGCGCACGAGATCCTCTGCCTCGGCGGGATCCAGGCCGTCGGCGCGATGGCGCTCGGGACCGAGACCCTCGACCCGGTCCACATGCTGGTCGGCCCGGGCAACGCCTTCGTGGCAGAGGCCAAGCGCCAGCTTTACGGGCGGGTCGGCATCGACCTTTTCGCCGGGCCGACCGAGACCATGGTGATCGCCGACGAGACGGTGGACGCCGAGCTTTGCGCCACCGACCTGCTGGGGCAGGCCGAGCACGGCTACAACTCGCCTGCCTGCCTGATCACCAATTCGCGCCGCCTCGCCGAGGCGACGCTGGCTGAGATCGACCGGCTGCTGGCGATCCTGCCCACCGCCGAGACGGCAAGGGTGTCCTGGGCGGACTACGGCGACGTGATCCTCTGCGCCGACCATGACGAGATGCTGCAGGTCGCCAACGACATGGCCTACGAGCACGTGCAGGTGATGACCGACCGCGACGACTGGTACCTCGAGCACATGCACAGCTACGGCGCGCTGTTCCTCGGACCCCGCACCAACGTGGCGAACGGCGACAAGGTGATCGGGACCAACCACACCCTGCCGACGAAGAAGGCCGGGCGCTATACCGGCGGGCTCTGGGTGGGCAAGTTCCTCAAGACCCACAGCTACCAGCGCGTCACCACCGACGCGGCGGCGGCGCTGGTGGGCGAATACGGCTCGCGGCTCTGCATGCTGGAGGGCTTCGTCGGCCATGCCGAGCAGTGCAACATCCGGGTCCGGCGCTACGGCGGGCGCAACGTGCCCTATGGCGTCGCGGCGGAATAAGCCCTCAGGACGCGGAGACGACGAATGACCCCCGACGCGCTGAAGGCCCGGCTGGCGCGGTTCCGCGCCGCTGCGGCGGATTACGACACCGCGACCGTGCGCGCGGCATGGGACGATTTGGTGGCACCCGACGCGGTGCTGCACCTCTGCCACCCGTTCGGCGACCTGACCGGGGCGGCCTTCGTCGACACCTGCTTCGCCCCCCTCGCGGCGGCGATGCCCGACCTTGAGAGGCGGGACATGATCCTGCTGGCCGGGACCACGCCCGAGGGGCAGGACTGGGTGGCAGCAATGGGCTGCTACATGGGCACGTTCCTCGCGCCTTTCCTCGGCATCCCGCCGACCGGGCACCTGGCCCACATGCGCTATCACGAGTTCTTCCGCCTCGAAGACGGCCGCGTGACCGGGATGCAGGCGATCTGGGATATCCCCGAGCTGATGATGCAGGCCCGCGCCTGGCCGATGGCGCCGCAACTGGGCGCGTTCCTCGCGACGCCCGCGCCCGCCTCGGGCGACGGCCTGACGGCCACCGGCGACGGGCAGGCGGCGCTCGACCACGTGATCGGGATGCTGACCGCGCTCTGCCGCTACCCGGGCAACCCCGACCCGGCGGTGATGGAACTGGACCGGTTCTGGCATCCGCGCTTCAACTGGTACGGCCCGGCCGGGATCGGCACCGGGCGCGGCATCGCCGGCTTCCGGCACTGGCACCAGATCCCCTTCCTGCGCGGGATGCCGGACCGCAAGCTCGACGCTCTGGGCGACCTGATGTCCCACTGGATCGCGCAGGGTGCCTATGTCGCCGAAACCGGCTGGCCCAACATGCGCCTGACCCTGACCGGGGACGGCTGGATGGGTATTCCGCCCGTCGGCCGCGAGGTGCTGCTGCGCAGCCTCGACTTCTGGCGGCTGGAGAACGGCCTGATCCGCGAGAACTGGGTGCTGGTCGATCTGCTTGATCTCTATGCCCAGTTGGGCGTCGATGTTCTGGGCCGGATGCGCGAGTTCAACAAGGCGCGCGCGACCGGACCGATCACTCTGCCGGACCCGCTTGCCCCATGACCCTGACCCTGCCTGCCTCTCCCTCGTTCCGGCTCGATGGCCGCCGCGCCCTTGTCACCGGGGCCTCGTCCGGGATCGGGCTGGCCTGCGCCACCGCGCTCGCCCGGGCCGGGGCCGCCGTCACGCTGGTGGCCCGCCGCGACGGGCCGCTGGAGGAGGCGCGCGCCGCGCTGGCGGCCGAGGGGGCGCAGGTGACGGCGCGCGCACGCGACATCACCGATCTCGACGCGACCGCCGCGCTGGTCGCGGACGAGGGTCCGTTCGACGTGCTGGTGAATGCCGCGGGCCTCGCGCGGCATAGCCCGGCGCTGGACACTCAGACCGGCGACTATGACGCGGTCTTCGACGTCAACGTGCGCGCCGCCTATTTCCTGACCCGGTCCGTGGCGCAGGGACTGGTGGCCGCGGGAAAGCCCGGCAGCCTGATCAACGTGTCCTCGCAGATGGGCGTGGTCGGCGGGATCGACCGGGCGGTTTATGCCGCGACCAAGCACGCGCTCGAGGGCATGACCAAGTCGATGGCGATCGAGTGGGGGCCGCACGGCATCCGGGTCAACACGCTCTGCCCGACCTTCATCCGCACGCCGCTGACCGAGGCGACCTTCGCCAACCCGGACCGCCGCGCCTGGATCGAAAGCAAGATCAAGCTGGGCCGGGTCGGTACGCTCGAGGACATCATGGGGCCGTGCCTCTTCCTCGCCACCGATGCCTCGGCGCTGGTCACCGGCACCGCGCTGCTCGTCGACGGCGGCTGGACGGCGGACTGATGGGCGAGGGCAAGGTCACCTCGATGGACGTGGCCCGCCTCGCCGGGGTCAGCCAGTCGGCGGTCAGCCGGGTGTTCACGCCGGGTGCTTCGGCCTCGGCGGCGACCAAGGCGAAAGTGCTGAAGGCGGCGACGCAGCTCGGCTACCGTCCCGACCCGCTCGCGCGCGCGATGATCACCGGCAAGAGCGGGATCATCGGGCTGGTGGTGGCCTATCTCGACAACCAGTTCTACCCGGTCGCGCTGGAGCGCCTCAGCCGCGCGCTACAGGCCGAGGGCTATCACATCCTCGTCTTCATGGCCGAGAACTCGACCGAGGGGGTGGCGCAGGTCATGCGCGAGCTGCTCGACTACCGGGTGGACGCCATCGTCACGGCCTCGGTCGCGATGACCAACGAACTGACCAACCTCTGCGAAGCCTCGGGCATCCCGGTCGTCATGTTCAACCGGGGCCAGGACGATCCGCGCCTGTCCGAGGTCACCTCGGACAATATCGCGGGCGGACGGGCGGTCGCCCAGTTCCTGATCGCGGGCGGACATCACCGCATCGCCCATATCGCGGGCTGGCAGGGGTCCTCGACCGGGCGCGACCGGGCGCGCGGCTTCCGCGAGGGGCTGGCCGCGCAGGGCCGGACGCCTGTTGCCGAGGTCGACGGCATGTACAACCGCGACACCGCCGCCACGGTCGCCCGCGAGATGTTCGGCACGCCAGACCGCCCCGACGCCGTCTTCGTCGGCAACGACCACATGGCCTTCGCCGTGATGGACGTCCTGCGCTTCGAGCTGGGCCTGCGGGTGCCCGAGGACGTGTCGGTGGTGGGCTACGACGACGTGCCGATTGCCGCCTGGCCGGTCTACGACCTGACCACGATCCGCCAGCCGGTCAACCGGATGGTCAGCGCGACCGTCGAGGCCCTCCTGTCCCGCATCGCCGGCGAGCCGGAGGCCCGCCACATCCGCATTCCCGGGCCGCTCGTCCTGCGCGGCTCTGCACGCCGTCCCAAGGGGTTCCAGCCATGAAGGGCTTCGATCCGAAGTTCGCAGACTTTCCCGACTACATTCTCGGGATCACAAAGGAAATCTGGGAGGATCGCGGCATCGCGACCCTGCACCGCTACTACGCGCCCGAGATCGTGGTGCGGTCGCCCGCCTCGGTGGTGGTCGGCAACCAGGGCGTCATCGCCGCGACGATGGCGACCCTCGCCGAGTTCCCGGACCGCCAGCTTCTGGGCGAGGACGTGATCTGGTCCGGCACGCCGGAGGAGGGGATGCTGTCCTCGCACCGGATCATCTCGACCGCGACGCACCTCGGCGACGGGGTCTACGGCAACGCCACCGGGCGCAGCCTGCGCTACCGAATCATCGCGGACTGCCATGCCAAGGACAACGCCATCGACGACGAATGGCTGATCCGCGACCAGGGGGCCATCGTGCGCCAGATGGGCTGGGAGCCCGCCCAGTATGCCCGCGACCTGATCGCGCGCGAGGGCGGACCCGAGGCCTGCGTCCGCCCGCTCAGCCCCGCCACCGACCGGCCCGGCCCCTATGCCGGGCGTGGCAACGACAACCCCTGGGGCGCGCGTTACGCCGACCTGCTGACCCGGCTGATGGCGGCGGACATGGCGGCGGTCCCGGCCGAGTACGACCGCGCCGCGCAGCTTGAACATCCCGGCGGCGTGACCGGCTTCGGCTGGGGCGATGCGGACCGGTTCTGGATGGGCCTGCGCGCCGCGTTCCCCTCGGCCACCTTCACCGTCCATCACGTCATCGGGCGCGAGGACCCGACCCTGCCACCGCGTGCCGCGCTGCGCTGGTCGCTGCATGGCCGCCACGACGGCTGGGGCGTCTTCGGGCGGCCGACCGGTGCCGAGGTCTATGTCCTCGGCCTCAGCCATGCCGAGTTCGGCACGCTCGGGGCCGCGCCGCCGCGCCTGCGCCGCGAATGGGTCGTTTTCGACGAAACCGCGATCTGGAAGCAGATCCTTCTCCACACAGGTGACCTATGACCGCCCCGCAGATCGTCCGTTACGGTGAACTGATGCCGTGCCGGACCGCCTTCATCGATGCCCACACGCCGGGCTCGGACCAGAAGGAAAACTTCACCATCATCGGGGGCGGCGTCTCCGAGGCGGCCGACCAGCACGTCCACATCACGGACGCCATCGGCTTCAACATCGGCGCGGCGGGCCAGCCGCCGAAATGCCGGAACTCGCTGCACTCGCACCGCACGGCGGAGGTGTTCTTCGTCCTCAAGGGGCGCTGGCGCTTCTTCTGGGGGCGCTGGGGCACGGCGGGCGAGGTGGTGCTGGAGGAGGGCGATATCTTCAACATCCCCACCGGCATCTTCCGGGGCTTCGAGAACATCGGCACCGATTACGGGATGATCATGGCGATCCTCGGTGGTGACGACGCCGGCGGCGGCGTGATCTGGGCGCCGCAGGTGATCGAGGATGCCCGGGCGCACGGGCTGGTGCTGTCCGAACAGGGCAAGCTCTACGACAGCAAGAAGGGCCAGACCCTGCCGGAAGGCGTCGCCCCCATGCCGCTCCTGACCGAGGCCGAGCTGGCGCAGTTCCCCGAGCCGACCACGGCCGAGGTGATCCCGCACCATGTCGCGCGCTACTGGGACCTCGTCGCGCTGGCGGACCGCGCGCCCGCCAAGGTGATCGGGGCGGAGGGCGTGCTGCGCGACCGGCCTGGCTTCGAGGTCGGCTTCGTCACCCGTGCCTCGGCCAGCGCCGAGATGCACCGCCATGACCGCGCCTCCGTGCTGATGCCGGTGCGCGGGCACTGGCGGCTGACCTGGGATGGCGGCGAGACCATCCTCGCGCCCGGCGATACCGCGCTGGTTCCCGCGGACCTCGACCATTGCGCGGTCCCCTCGATGAGCGGCGAGGCGGCGCTCTACCACGTCGTCGGGACCGACGACGCGCCGGGGGCGACGTGGCGCGGCTGATGCACGGGGTCGTGCTGACCGGGCACGGCGGGCCGGAGTGCCTGTCGTGGCGCGACGACCTGCCCGTGCCTGAGCCCCTGCCGGGCGAGGTGCGGGTGAAGGTCGCCGCCGCCGCGGTCAACAACACCGACATCAACACGCGGCTGGCGTGGTACTCGAAAAGCGGCAGCGCTGCCGAGGATGCCACCTGGACCGGCCGCCCGCTGGTCTTTCCGCATATCCAGGGCATCGACGCCTGCGGCGTGATCGAGGCGGTGGGCCCGGGCGTCCCCGCGACCCGCATCGGCACCCGCGTCCTGGTCGAGCCCTGCCTGCGCGAGGCGGGCGGCGCGTTGCGCGATCCGCCGTGGTTCCTGGGCTCGGAGGTGCCGGGCAGCTTCGCCGAGTACCTCTGCGTGGCCGACCGGCACGCCCATGCGGTGACCTCGGAGCTGTCCGACGTGGAGCTGGCCACGTTTCCCTGTTCGTATTCTACCGCCGAGAACATGCTGGTCCGCGCCGGGGTGCGCGCGGGCGAGCGGGTGCTGGTGACCGGGGCTTCGGGCGGGGTCGGATCGGCAGCGGTGCAACTGCTGGTGGCGCGCGGGGCAGAAGCGGTGGCGGTCAGCCAGCCGTCGAAGGCCGCCGCGCTGACTGCCCTCGGGGCGGCCGAGGTGGCCGACCGCGAGGCCGACCTGCCCGCGCGGTTCGGGCGCGACAGCTTCGACGCGGTCGTGGACCTCGTCGGCGGTCCGGGGTTCCCGGTGCTGCTGGACCTGTTGAAACCCGGCGGGCGCTACGTCGCCTCGGGCGCGGTGGCCGGGGCCGAGGTGCCGCTCGATCTGCGGACGCTCTACCTCAAGGACCTGACGCTGCACGGGGCGACCGTGCTGGGCGACGGGGTCTTTGCCGGGCTTGTCCGCCGGATCGAGGCGGGCGAGATCAAGCCCCTCGTCGCCGCCACCCATGACCTGAAAGACCTCGCGGCCGCGCAGGAAGCCTTCCTGAAACGCGGCCATATCGGAAAGATCGGAATAAGGATCGCAACGCCATGACCCTTCTCGCAACCCATGTCGGCAGCCTGCCGCGCTCGCAGGCCGTGGTGGACATGCTCTTCGCCCGCGAGCGGAACGAGCCCTACGATCCCGCCGCCTTCGACACCGTGATGGCCGAGGCCGTGGCCGAGGCGGTGCAGCGCCAGAAGGCGGCCGGGATCGACATCGTCTCGGACGGTGAGATGTCGAAGATCAGCTATGCCACCTACGTCAAGGATCGCTACACCGGCTTCGACGGCGACAGCCCGCGCAACGCCCCGGCCGATCTGAAACTCTACCCGAGCTTCCTCGACCGGATCGCCAGGTCGGGCGGCACGCCGAAATACGCCCGCCCTATGTGCGTGGGCGAGGTGCGCTCGAAGGGGCAGGGCGAGCTGGAAAAGGACATCGCGAACCTGAAGGCGGGGATGGCCGCCGCGGGGGTCGAGCGCGGCTTCATGAACGCGGCCTCGCCGGGGGTGATCTCGCTCTTCCTGCAGAACGCCCATTACCCGACGCGCGAGGCCTATCTCGCCGCGCTCGCGGACGCGATGAAGGCGGAATACGAAACCATCGTGGCGGCGGGCCTCGACCTGCAACTCGACTGCCCGGACCTGGCGCTGTCCCGGCACATGCTGTTCACCGACCTCAGCGACGAGGACTTCCTCAAGGTCGCCGCGTCCCATGTCGAGGCGCTGAACCACGCGCTGCAGGATGTCCCGGAAGAGCGCATCCGCATCCACATCTGCTGGGGCAACTACGAAGGGCCGCATGTCTGCGACATCCCGATGGCCAAGATGTTCGACACGCTGATGTCGGCCAAGGCGCGCTACGTGCTGTTCGAGACCTCGAACCCCCGCCACGGCCATGAATGGGAGGTGTTCCGCGACCGCGCCGCAGACATCCCGGATCACAAGGTGCTGGTGCCCGGCGTCGTCGATACCACGACCAACTTCGTCGAGCATCCCGACCTCGTGCGCCAGCGGCTGGAGCGCTTCGTCGATATCGTCGGGGCCGAGCGGGTCATCGCGGGCAGCGACTGCGGCTTCGGGACCTTCGCGGGCTTCGGCGCGGTTGATCCCGAGATCGCCTGGGCCAAGCTCGCCACGCTGTCCGAAGGCGCGCGCGCGGTCGCATGATGCCGCTCGTCCTTCTGCCCGGGATGATGTGCGACGCCCGGCTCTGGGGGCCGCAGATGGCGGCCCTCGGCCGGCGCGCGGTGCTGCATGCGCCGCTGACCGGGCAGGACAGCATCGAAGGGCTCGCCGCGTCCGTGCTGGAGGTCGCACCGCCGCGCTTTGCGCTGGCCGGGCTGTCGATGGGCGGCATCGTGGCGATGGAGGTGCTGCGGCAGGCCCCGGAGCGGGTCGAGCGGCTGGCGCTGCTCGACACCAACCCCTGGGCCGAGGCGCCCGAGGTGCAGGCCCGGCGCGGCCCGCAGATCGCGGCGGCCGAGGCCGGACGCCTTTTCGAGGTGATGCGGGACGAGATGAAGCCGAACTACCTGGCCGAGGGGCCGGGACGTCAGGCCATTCTCGATCTCTGCATGGAGATGGCGCTGGCTCTCGGGCCGGAGGTCTTCGTCCGCCAGTCCCGGGCGCTGGCCGCCCGCCCGGACCAGGAGGTGACGCTGGCCGCCTTCACCGGACCCGCGCTGGTCCTGATGGGCGAGGGCGACCGGCTCTGCCGCCTCGACCGGCACGCCCGGATGCACGCGCTGATGCCGCAGTCCCGCCTTGTCGTCGTGCCGGGGGCCGGGCACCTGCCGGTGCTGGAGCAGCCGGACGAGACCACGGCGGCGCTGCTCGGCTGGCTCGACGCCTGAGGCGGCTCAGCGCCAGAGCTGGTTGGTCTGGTGCGCGACGATCCGGCGGGCCAGCGCCTCGAACCGGGCCGCCACGAAACTGCGCAGGCGGGCGGTGGCCGGGGGCACCGGGCCGCCCGCCGCCATCAGCAGCCCGAGGTTGCGGTCGGGGTGTCCTATCCGCAGCGACAGGGCGGTGACCATCTTCTGCGGCCGCATCATGAACACCACCGAGTAGGGCAGCACGGTCAGGCTGTCCGAGCCGGTCAGCACGCTGATGACCGAGGCCAGCGACCCGCCGGAAAAGCTGATCTTGAAGTCCTCCGCGCCGATGTCGGTCAGCGCCCGGCGCAGGTCGGCATAGAGCGGGCTGTTGGCGGGCGGTGCGATCCAGGGGAACTCGGCGATATCGCCCGGCGTGACCAGCTTGCGCCGGGTCAGGGGATGGCCGACACGGCAGGCGATCACGTTGAGACCGGGCAGGATCGGCTGGAACTGCAGGCTGGCCGGCACCTTCTCGGGGCGCAGCGGCACCACGGCGAGGTCCAGCGTGCCGTTGCCCAGCCCCTCGATCAGCTCGTCGGCGTAGCCATAGGACTGGTCCACCCGCACGTCGGGACAGGCCTGCTGGAACTCGGCGATCATCCCCGCGATCACGCCGTCCATGAAGACGGGCGTGCCGCCGACCCGGACAAGACCCGCATGCCCCGAGCGGTAGAGCGCCACGATCTGCGAGGCGGCCCGGTCCGCCTTGAGCACCGCGCGGCCCTGCTCGGCCAGCGCGAGGCCCAGCTCGGTCGCCTGAAGCGGCCGCCGCCCGGGCTGGAACAGCGGCGCGCCGATCCGGGCTTCGAGCTGCCCGAGGCTGCGCGACACGGAAGGCTGTGACTTCCCCAGCGCCGCCGCGCCTTCGGTCAGGCCGCCGTGATCGACGACCGCGGCGAGCAATTCGAGGTGGCGGGGGTCCAGTTTCATAACATCAGGTTATGTTGTTCGTCCCAGATTCGATCAAGATATGAATTCCGCTGGTCTAAAGTGCCAACAGTCCGGGGCAAGGAGGGGAGGCCATGTCCTATTTCCAGCGCGATTTCGTTGCCCAGAGTGCCTCGGTGCGGGTCCGGTTCGGTCCGGGAACCCGGCACGAGATCGCGGACGAACTGCGCCGCCTCGGCGCGTCGCGCGCACTTGTCCTGTCCACGCCGCAACAGGCGGACGCCGCGCTCGGGGTTGCCGAAAGCATCGGCGCGCTGGCAGCGGGCGTCTTCACCCGCGCCGCGATGCACACGCCGGTCGCCGTGACCGAGGAGGCGATGCGCCATGTCGCTGATATAAAGGCCGATTGCCTCGTCGCCATCGGGGGCGGCTCGACAGCGGGCCTCGGCAAGGCAATCGCCTACCGCACCGACCTGCCGCAGATCGTCGTGCCGACCACCTATGCCGGGTCCGAGGCGACGCCGATCCTCGGCCAGACCGAGAAGGGCCGCAAGACGACGCTGAGCGATCCGAAGGTGCAGCCCGAGGTGATCCTCTACGACGCCGAACTGGTCACCGGCCTGCCGGTGCGCATGACGGTGACGAGCGCGCTGAACGCCATCGCCCATGCCGCCGAGGCCCTCTACGCCCGCGACCGCAACCCGCTCTCGACCGCGCTGGCGGTGGAGGGGATGCGGGCCTTCGCCGCCGCCCTGCCGCGGGTGATCGCCGATCCGGCCGACCTCGACGCCCGGGGCGAAACGCTCTACGGCGCGTGGCTCTGCGGCACGGTGCTGGGGCAGGTCGGCATGGCGCTGCATCACAAGCTCTGCCACACGCTGGGCGGGTCGTTCGACCTGCCGCATGCCGACACCCACGCCGTGCTGCTGCCGCACGCCATCGCCTACAACGCCGCCGCCGTGCCGGAGCTGCTGGCCCCGGTGGCCGCCATCTTCGGCGGGACCGAGCCGGGGGCGGCCCTGCACGCCTTCGCCACGCGGATGGGCGCCCCTATGACGCTGGCCGAGCTGGGGCTGGCCGAGGCCGACCTCGACCGCGCCGCCGACATCGCCACGCAGAACCCCTATTGGAACCCCGCGCCGGTCACGCGCGAGGGGCTCCGCGACCTGCTCGACGCCGCCTATCACGGGCGCGCGCCGCGCCACTGAGCGACCGACATCTCCAGGGAGGAACACGAGATGCTGACACGCCGCAATCTTCTGAAATCGAGCGCCGCCACCGGCCTGACGCTCGCCGCGGGCGGGCTGGCCGCGCCCGCCCTCGCGCAGGGCGCCCGGATCAAGGTCGGCTACGTGACGCCGGAGTCCGGCCCGCTGGCTGCCTTCGCCGAGGCCGACCGCTTCATCCTCGACGGCTTCGCCGGGTCCGAGGCGGGGGCGAACTTCGAGGTCATCGTCAAGGACAGCCAGTCGAACCCGAACCGGGCCGCCGAGGTGGCCCAGGACCTGATCGTGAACGACGGCATCGACATGATGCTGGTCGCCTCGACCCCCGAGACGACGAACCCCGTCGCCACCACCTGCGAGAACGAGGGCATTCCCTGCATCTCGACCGTCGCGCCGTGGCAGCCGTGGTTCATCGGGCAGCAGGGCAATCCCGGCGATCCGGGGTCGTGGCAGCCGTTCAACTACGCTTACCACTTCTTCTGGGGGCTCGAGGACGTCATCGCCGTCTTCACCAACATGTGGGGCCAGCTTTCGACCAACAAGTCGGTCGGCGGCCTCTTCCCGAACGACGGCGACGGCAATGCCTGGGGCGACCCGGTCGTGGGCTTCCCGCCGGTGCTGGCGGCGCAGGGTTACACGCTGACCGACCCGGGCCGCTACCAGAACCTGACCGACGACTTCTCGGCCCAGATCAACGCGTTCAAGGCGGGCAACGTCGAGATCGTGACCGGCGTGGTGATCCCGCCGGACTTCACCACCTTCTGGACCCAGGCCAAGCAGCAGGGCTTCACGCCCAAGGCGGCCTCGATCGGCAAGGCGATCCTCTTCCCGCAGGCGGTCGAGGCGCTGGGCGACACCGGGCACAACCTGTCGTCCGAGGTCTGGTGGTCGCCGTCGCATCCGTTCGCCTCGTCCCTGACCGGGCAGAGCGCGGGCGATCTCGCGGGCGGCTTCACCGCGGCCACCGGGCGCCAGTGGACCCAGCCCATCGGCTTCGTTCACGCGCTGTTCGAGGTCGCGGCGAACGTCATGGGCCGGGTGTCGGACGCGGGCGACCCCGACGCCGTGGCCGAGGCCATCGCGGCGACGCGGATGGACACCATCGTCGGCCCGCTCAGCTGGGACGGCGCGGGCCTGCCGCCCTTCGCGGCGCGCAACGTGGCCAAGACGCCGCTCGTGGGCGGCCAGTGGCGGCTGCGCGACGGCGGCGGCTATGACCTCGTGATCGTGGACAACACCACCGCGCCGATGGTCCCGACCGGCGGCGTGATGGAAGAAATCCCCGCCTGATCCCGACGGCCGGGCGCGCCCTGCGCCCGCCCGGCCAATCCCCCGAGGTGATCCCGTCATGCTGGCGCTTTCCCATGTCTCGAAGAGCTTCGGCTCGCTCAAGGTGACGGATGACGTGACCTTCGAGGTGCCTGCCGGGCAGGCGCTCGGGATCATCGGTCCGAACGGGGCTGGGAAATCCACGCTCTTCAACCTGATCACCGGCAACCTGATGCCGGATGCCGGGTCGATCCGCTTCGACGGCCGCGACGTGACGCGGATGCCCGCGATGCGGCGCTGCCTCGACGGGGTCGGACGCTCGTTCCAGATCCCGCAGCCCTTCCAGAAACTGACGGTGTTCGAGAACCTGCTGGTCGCCGCGACCCACGGGCAGGCGGCGTCCGAGGCGGCTGTGACCGACCTGTGCGCCGAGGTGCTCGACCGCACCGGGCTGCTGCGCAAGGCCAACACGGTCGCGGGCACCCTGTCGCTGCTTGAACGCAAGCGGCTGGAACTGGCGCGCGCGATGGCGACCGGGCCGAAGCTGCTGCTGCTCGACGAGATCGCGGGCGGCCTGACCGAGGGCGAATGCCAGGCGCTGGTGCAGACGATCCGCGACATCCATGCCGAGGGCGTGACGATCATCTGGATCGAACACGTCCTGCACGCGCTCAACAGCGTGGTGGAACGGCTGCTGGTGCTCGATTTCGGCCGGGTGATCGGGATCGGCGCCCCGGCCGAGATCATGGCCTCGAAGGAGGTCCGCGAAATCTATCTGGGGATCGACGTATGAGACACGCGATCATCGCGGGCGGCGGCATCGGCGGGCTGACCACGGCGCTGGCGCTGCAGGCCATCGGCTGGCGTGTCACGGTGTGCGAGGCGGTCGGCACGCTGGCGCCGCTCGGCGTCGGGATCAACGTCCTGCCGCACGGGGCCGAGGTGCTGCACGGGCTGGGCCTCGGGCCCGCGCTCGACGCGACCGGTATCCGCACCCGGGCCATCGAGTACCGCACCCGCTACGGGCATGTCCTGTCGAGCGATCCGCGCGGGGTCGAGGCGGGCTTCGCCTTTCCGCAATACTCGATCCACCGGGGGGCGCTGCAGTTCCTGCTGCTCGATGCCCTGCGGGCGCGGGCGGGCGCGGAGGCGCTGCGCACCGGGCACCGGTTCGTGTCGGTGTCCGACGACGGCGACGGCGTGACGGCCACCTTCGCCACGGGCGCGGGCGAGGTCGCCCTGTCGGGCGACATCCTGATCGGGGCGGACGGCTTCCACTCGGCGGTGCGCCGCGCCCTGCATCCCGACGAAGGTCCGGCCCGGGCCGAGGGCATGATGATGTTCCGCGGCGCGCACGAGCAGGCCCCGTTCGGCGACGGGCGGACCATGGTCATCGCGGGCAACCACGACGTGAAGTTCGTCGTCTACCCGATCTCGGAGGAGGCCCGGCAGCGCGGTCGGGCGCTGATCAACTGGGTGGCCGAGGTGCGCCACGACGCGCCGCGCCCGGCGTCCGAGGCCGACTGGACCCGCCTCGGCGACCGCGCCTTCATCGACCGCTTCCGGGAGTTCCGGCTGCCCGACCTCGACATCGTGGCGCTGATGCAGGCCACCGGGACGATCACCGAGTACCCGATGATCGACCGCGACCCGCTGCCGTCCTGGAGCCGGGGGCGGGCGACGCTCCTGGGCGATGCCGCGCACCCGATGTATCCGATCGGGGCCAACGGCGCGAGCCAGACCATCGTCGATGCCGCCGCCCTCGCCGCCGCGCTGACGGACGCGGCCGACCCGGGGACGGGCCTGCGCGCCTACGAGGACGAGCGCCGCCCGAAGACCGCCGAGGTGGTGCTGGCGAACCGGCGCTCCGGGCCGGAAGCGGTGCTCGACATCGCGGACGCCCGCCTGACCGGCCCCGGCGACCGGGTCGAGGACCTCGTCACCCCCGCCGAGCGCGAGGCCATCGCCGCGCGCTACCGGCAGGTGGCGGGCTTCGTGAAACGGGGGGAGACGGCATGAGCCTGCTCGAAACCCGCAGCCTGACCGCCCGCTACGGCGACTTCCAGGCGCTCTTCGGCGTCGATATCCGGCTGGAGCCGGGCGAGACCGTCGCCATCATCGGCGCGAACGGCGCGGGCAAGACGACGCTGATGCGCGCGATCACCGGCGTTCTGCGCTCCGCCCCCGACAGCATCCTCTACCGGGGCGCCCCCATCGGCGACCTGCCGGCGGACGCGGTGATGAAGCGCGGCATCGCCATGGTGCCGGAGGGACGGCGGCTCTTCCCGTCGCTCAGCGTCGAGGAAAACCTGCTGATCGGCGCGCAGCACAAGGGCGGGCGCGACTTCGGCGACGCGCTCGACGACCTCCTGACCGAGACCGGCCGCGACCTGCGCCGGGCGTTCTTTGGCCCCCACGGGCTGCCGCCCCGGCGGCCGGGACTGGCGCTGGGCGACCGGCTGCGCGCCGCCGCCCTCGGGCCCCACGGCCTGCCGCGGCACGATGCCGGGCCGCAGCACACCGGGGCGGGCTACTGGAGCCTGGAGACCGTCTACGACCTCTTCCCGATCCTGCGCGAGCGGCGCCACAGCCCGGGTACCGCGCTGTCGGGCGGCCAGCAGCAGATGGTGGCCATCGGGCGGGCGCTGATCTCGAACCCCGACGTGCTGCTCTGCGACGAGATCAGCCTCGGCCTCGCGCCGGTGGTGATCCGCGACATCTACGCCGCCCTGCCGCGGATCAAGGCGAGCGGCGCCAGCGTGATCGTGGTCGAACAGGACATCGGGCAGGCGCTGGCGGTGGCGGATCGGGTCTATTGCATGATGGAGGGCCGGGTCACGCTGACCGGCAAACCCTCCGAGATCGGACGCGCGGACATCCATGCCGCCTATTTCGGGGCGGCGGCATGACCGGGCGCGGGAGACATGCGGGGACAGGGGCGCGGGACGGCGGGCCGGGGAGGGGGCGCTGCCCCCGCCTCGCTCCGCTCGGCCCCCCGGAGTATTTCAGCCAAGAAGAAGGGGGCCGGTAGTGATCTGGGTGGATACCATCCTGCAGGGGGTGCTGCTGGGCGGCCTCTACGCGCTCTTCGCCGCCGGTCTGAGCCTCGTGTTCGGGATCATGCGGCTGGTGAACCTCGCCCATGGCGACCTGATCGTGTTCGGGGCTTACCTGATCCTGGTGATCGTCTCGGCGCTGGGCCTGCACCCGGTCGTGGGCGCGCTGCTGGCGGCGCCGCTGATGTTCTGTCTCGGCTGGGTCTTGCAGAAGGCGGTGCTGAACCGGACGCTGGGCGACGACATCCTGCCGCCGCTGCTGGTGACCTTCGGCCTCTCCATCGCGATCCAGAACGGGCTGCTGGAGGGGTTCTCCGCCGACAGCCAGCGCCTGTCGATGGGTGCGCTCGAGACCGCCTCGGTCGCGGTCGGCCCGGTCTCGCTGGGGGTGCTGCCGCTTCTGACCTTCGGGTCTGCGGTGGCGGTGATCGTGGCGCTGAACCAGGTGATGTACCGCACCGCCATCGGGCGGGCGTTCCGGGCGACCTCGGACGATCCGGTGACGGCGAGCCTGATGGGCATCCGCCCCGACCGGGTCTTCGCCACCGCGACCGCGCTGGCGATGCTGGTGGTGACGGTCGCCGCGCTCTACCTCGGGACGCGGGCGAACTTCGACCCGGCCATCGGCCCGGCGCGGCTGATCTACGCCTTCGAGGCGGTCATCATCGGCGGGCTGGGCAGTCTCTGGGGGACGCTGGCGGGGGGCATCGTGATCGGCGTGGCGCAGACCGTGGGCGCGGCGATCAATCCCGAGTGGCAGATCCTCGCGGGCCATGTCGCCTTCCTCGTCGTGCTGCTGCTGCGCCCGCGCGGCCTGTTCCCGAGAGGTCAGTGAGATGTCGGCCCGGTATTCCGTCACCACCCGCACGCCCGCCTCGACCGGGGCGCTGATCGCGGCCCTGGCGCTGGTGGTGCTGCTGGCGCTCGCACCGCTCTATGCCTCGCGCGGGCTGATCCAGGACCTGTTCTTCATCCTGACGATGCTGACGCTGGCGCAGTTCTGGAACCTCCTGGCAGGATACGGCGGCCTCGTGTCGGTCGGCCAGCAGGCCTTCGTGGGGATCGGGGCCTATGCGCTTTACGGCGTGGTGATCCTCGGCGGTGTCGACCCGGTGCCCGCGATCCTGCTCGGCGGGGTGGCGGCGCTGGTGCTGGCGATCCCGACGGCCTTCTTCGCCTTCCGCCTGCAGGGCGCCTATTTCGCGATCGGCACCTGGGTCATCGCCGAGATCGCGCGGCTCGGCGTCGCCCAGTGGCGGTCGGTCGGCGGCGGCACCGGCACCTCGCTGCCGCGCGACGCGCTGGGCGACATGATGCTGGTCGAGGGGATCGCCGCGCTCTTCGACGTGCGGGCGAGTGCCGCGCGCGACATCCTCGCCTACTGGCTGGCGCTGGCGCTGGCGGCGGGCACCATCGCGGGCATCTATGCGCTGCTCCGCACCCGGCGCGGGCTGGCGCTGGCCGCCGTGCGCGACAACACCGAGGCCGCGCGGTCGGTCGGCGTCGACGCGGGCCGGATGAAATGGCTGGTGTTCCTGACCGCGGCCTTCGGCACCGGGCTGGCGGGCGGGCTGATCTACCTGCAGAAGGCGCGCATCTCGCCCGACGCGGCCTTCAGCGTGACCGACTGGACCGCCTACGTGATCTTCATCGTGGTGATCGGCTGCATCGGCACCATCGAGGGTCCGATCATCGGCGTCCTCGTCTTCTTCCTGCTCCAGAGCCTGCTGGCCGACTACGGCAGCTGGTACCTGATGCTGCTCGGCCTGATCGGCATCGCCGTGATGCTGTTCGCGCCGCGCGGCCTCTGGGGGCTGATTTCCGAGAAAACCGGTCTGCAACTGTTCCCGATCCGGCGGCGGCTCGTCGGCGGGGTCCTGACGTCCAAGGAAGGGTGATCCCATGGCACATATCGAAACCGACGTTCTGATCATCGGCACCGGGCCTGCCGGCTCGGCCACCGCCGCGCTGCTGTCGAGCTACGGGATCGCGAACATGGCGATCAACCGCTACCGCTGGCTGGCCAACACGCCGCGCGCCCACATCACCAACCAGCGCACCATGGAGGTGCTGCGCGATCTCGGGCGCGAGGTCGAGGACGAGGCCTATCTTTTCGCCACCCACCAGGACCTGATGGGCGAGAACATCTTCTGCGAGAGCCTCGCGGGCGAGGAGATCGGCCGCATGAAGTCCTGGGGCAACCATCCGCTTTCGAAGGCCGAACACCTGCTGTCCAGCCCGACGATGATGAACGACCTGCCGCAGACCTTCATGGAGCCGCTGCTGTTCAAGACCGCCTGCTCGCGCGGCACGCAGGCGCGGATGTCGACCGAGTACGTCAGCCACGTGCAGGACAGGGACGGGGTCACCACGACCTGCCGCGACCGGTTGTCGGGCGAGACGGTGACGATCCGCTCGAAGTACCTCGTGGGCGCCGATGGCGGCAACTCGCTGGTGGCCGAGCATGCCGGTCTGCCCTTCGAGGGCCAGATGGGGGTCGGCGGCTCGATGAACATCCTGTTCCGGGCCGACCTGTCGAAATACGTCGCGCACCGGCCGAGCGTGCTCTACTGGGTCATGCAGCCCGGCGCGGACGTCGGCGGGATCGGCATGGGCCTCGTCCGGATGGTGCGGCCGTGGAACGAATGGCTGATCGTCTGGGGCTACGACATCAGCCAGCCCGCGCCCGAGGTGACGCCCGAGTTCGCCACCGGCGTCGCGCGGCAGCTGGTCGGCGATCCGGAGCTGGAGATCGAGCTGCTGTCCGCCAACACCTGGACCGTCAACAACATGTACGCGACCCACATGCAGAAGGACCGCGTCTTCATCATGGGCGACGCGGCGCACCGGCACCCGCCGTCGAACGGGCTGGGGTCGAACACGTCGATCCAGGACAGCTTCAACCTGGCGTGGAAGCTGGCGGCGGTGCTGAAGGGGCAGGCGGGTCCGGGGCTTCTCGACAGCTACTCGGTCGAGCGCGCGCCGGTGGCAAAGCAGATCGTCACCCGCGCCAACCAGTCGATCGGCGAGTTCGGCCCGATCTTCGAGGCGCTTGGCATGACCGGCGGCACCGATATCGACAAGATCCGCGCCAGCATGGACGCGCGCTGCGACGCGACGCCCGCGGCCGAGGCCCAGCGCGAGGCGCTGCGCGAGGCCATCGCCTTCAAGAAATACGAGTTCGACGCGCATGGCGTCGAGATGAACCAGCGCTACCGGTCGGACGCGGTGGTCACCGACGGGCAGATCGAACCGGCCTTCGACCTCGATGCTGAGCTGCACTACCAGCCGACGACCTGGCCCGGGGCGCGCATCCCGCATGTCTGGCTCTTCGACGGGGTGACGGGCGACAAGCACTCGACGCTCGATCTCTGTGGCAAGGGGCGGTTCACGCTTTTCACCGGGATCGGCGGCGAGGCGTGGGAGGCGGCCGCCGCCGAGGTCGGGGCCGAAACCGGCCTCGACATCCGGGTGCATGTCATCGGGCCGCGCCGGAAGATCGTCGATCACTCGGGCGACTGGGCGCGGGCGCGCGACATCCGCGACTCGGGCTGCATCCTCGTGAGACCCGACCAGCATGTCGCCTGGCGCGCCGAGGCGATGTCCGACCAGCCCGCCGCCGAGCTGCGCCGGGTGCTCACCAAGATCCTCGCCCGCTGACGGAGGCCGAAATGGACGCGCACGAAAAGGGTTTCTTCACCGAGGCCGACTCGGTCGAGGTGGTGACCGGCCGCAATGCCAATGCCAAGGACGCGCGGCTCGCGGAGGTGATGGAGGTCATCACCCGCAAGCTGCACGAGGCGGTCAAGGAGATCGAGCCAACGCAGGACGAGTGGTTCGAAGCGATCCAGTTCCTGACCAGGACCGGGCATATGTGCAACGACTGGCGGCAGGAGTTCATCCTGCTGTCGGACGTCCTCGGCGTCTCGATGCTGGTCGACGCGATCAACGCCCGCCGCCCGACCGGGGCGTCGGAGAACACAGTGCTCGGGCCGTTCCACGTGGCCGATGCGCCGGAATACGAGATGGGCACCAACATCTGCCTCGACCAGAAGGGCGAGGACATGGTGGTCCGGGGCCGCATCCTCGACACCGAGGGCAATCCGGTCGCCGGGGCGCGGATCGACGTCTGGCAGGCCAATGACGAGGGCTTCTACGACGTGCAGCAGAAGGGCCTGCAGCCTGATTTCAACCTGCGCGGCGTCTTCACCACGGGGGAGGACGGCACCTACTGGTTCAAGGCGGTGAAGCCCAAGTTCTACCCGATCCCCGATGACGGGCCGGTGGGCCAGCTTCTGGGCCGGCTCGGACGGCATCCGTTCCGGCCCGCGCACCTGCACTACATCATCAGCGCCGAGGGCTACGACACGCTGACCACGCATATCTTCGATCCCGACGATCCCTACATCAACTCGGACGCGGTCTTCGGCGTGAAGGAAAGCCTGCTCGCGGATTTCCGCAAGGAAAGCGATCCGGCCAAGGCCGCCGCGATGGGCTTTGCCGGGCCGTACTGGGACGTCAGCTTCGATTTCGTGCTGGCGCGGGCCTGAACCGGCCGGGCGGGGCAGGGCAGCGGGGCGCGACAGTTTGGATCGGCGCGCCCCTTGACCCTCCCGTGACTGGAAGCCTTATGTGAGGGGCGTCCGTCCGAAGGAGGCCCCCGATGTCCGATCCCGTTCCCGTCCGTCTCGCCGTTGATGGCATGACCTGCGCGTCCTGCGTCGGGCGTGTCGACCGGGTCCTGCGGGCCATGCCCGGGGTCGGGGAGGTGTCGGTCAACCTCGCCTCGGAAACCGCCGACCTGCAGCTCGGCCCGGAGGCCGACCTGTCGGCGATCACCGCACGGCTCGCCAAGCTGGGCTACCCGGCGCGCGAGACCTCGGTCACGCTGGCGGTCTCGGGGATGACCTGCGCCTCCTGCGTGGGCCGGGTGGACCGCGTGCTGCGGCGGGTGCCGGGCGTGCTCGACGTCAACGTGAACCTCGCGGCGGAAACCGCTGAAATCACGTATCTCGAAGGCGCAACCGATCCGGCGGCGCTGGCCGCGAAGGCGACCAGGCTCGGCTATCCCGCCAAACCGGCGCAGGCCAGCGAGAGCACCGACCGAACAGCCCGCAAGGAGGCCGAGGCGCAGGACCTGGCACGCCGCCTGCTCTTCGCCGCCGCGCTGACGCTGCCGGTCTTCCTGCTGGAGATGGGCGGCCATGTCATCCCCGGTGTCCATGCCCTGATCGGGGCCACCATCGGGCATCACACCAGTTGGCTGATCCAGTTCGCCCTGACGACCGCCGTGCTCGCCGGGCCGGGGCGCATGTTCTACGTCAAGGGCCTGCCCGCGCTGGTGCGGGGCGCGCCCGACATGAACAGCCTCGTCGCCGTGGGGACGCTGGCCGCCTACACCTATTCCACCGTCGCGACCTTCCTGCCCGCGCTGCTGCCCGAGGCGGTGCGCGCGGTCTATTTCGAGGCGGCTGCCGTCATCGTCGTCCTGATCCTGCTGGGCCGGGCGCTGGAGGCGCGGGCCAAGGGCCGCACCGGCGCGGCGATCCAGTCGCTGCTGGGCCTTCAGGTCCGCACCGCGCGGGTGCGCCGGGGCGAGGTGCTGGAAGATGTCCCGGTCGAGGCGCTGGCGGTGGGCGACCTGATCGTGGTCCGCCCCGGCGAGCGCATCCCGACCGACGGCGCGATCACCGAGGGATCGAGCCACGTCGACGAAAGCATGATCACCGGCGAGCCGATCCCGGTGACCAAGGGACCGGGCGACACGGTCACCGGCGGCACGGTGAACGGGGCCGGGGGCTTCACCTTCGCCGCGGCCCGTGTCGGTGCTGAGACCACGCTGGCGCAGATCATCCGCATGGTCGAACAGGCGCAGGGCGCGAAACTGCCGATCCAGACGCTGGTGGACCGGATCACGCTGTGGTTCGTCCCGGCGGTCATGGGCGTCGCCGCGCTGACCGTCGCGATCTGGCTGCTGGTCGGACCCGATCCGGCGCTGACGCTGGCGCTGGTGGCGGGGGTGTCGGTCCTGATCATCGCCTGCCCCTGCGCGATGGGACTGGCGACGCCGACCTCGATCATGGTCGGCACCGGGCGCGCGGCCGAACTGGGCGTCCTCTTCCGCAAGGGCGATGCGCTGCAGCGGCTGTCGGACGTGCGTGTTGTGGCGCTCGACAAGACCGGCACCGTCACCGAGGGGCGGCCGGAGCTGACCGACCTGATCCCGGCGGAGGGCTTCGAGCGCGAGACGGTGCTGGCGCTTGCCGCCGCCGTCGAAGCGCAGTCCGAACACCCGCTGGCCGCCGCCCTGCTGCGCGCCGCGCCCGAGGCCGCCGGTCAGCCGGTCGAAGGGTTCGAGACCCGGACCGGCAAGGGCGTGCTCGGCACGGTGGCGGGCCATCGCGTGGCTGTCGGCACGGCGGCCCTGATGCGGGACGCGGGCGCGGACCCCGCCGCGCTGGCCGCCGCTGCGGCCGACCTCGCGGACAAGGGGCGCGGTGTGCTTTTCGTCGCGGTGGACGGGCGTCTCGCCGGTCTCGCCGCCGTGGCCGACCGGGTGAAACCCACCAGCCGAGAGGCCATCGCCGCGCTGCATGCCGCGGGCCTGAGCGTCGCGATGATCACCGGCGACCGGGAAGAGACCGCCCGCGCCATCGCCCGCGAGGTCGGCATCGATCACGTCGTGGCGGGCGTGCTGCCCGAGGGCAAGGTCGAGGCCCTGACCCGCCTGCGGGCGGAGCATGGCGCGCTCGCCTTCGTCGGCGACGGGATCAACGATGCCCCGGCGCTGGCCCATGCCGATGTCGGCATCGCCATCGGCACCGGCACCGACGTGGCGATCGACGCCGCCGACGTGGTCCTGATGTCGGGCGACCTGCGCGGGGTGGCGACGGCGCTCGATGTCTCGCACCGGACGATGCGCAACATCCGCCAGAACCTCGTCTGGGCCTTCGGCTACAACACCGCGCTGATCCCGGTGGCGGCGGGGGTGCTCTACCCGGCCTTCGGAATGCTGCTGTCGCCGATGCTGGCAGCGGGGGCGATGGCGCTGTCGTCGGTCTTCGTGCTGTCGAACGCCCTGCGCCTGCGCCGCATTCCGGGCCGCCGCGACACCGGCCCGTCCCGTCCGATCCCGCGTCCCGCCGAACAGGAGAGCCCAGCATGAACATCGGAGACGCCGCCGAAGCGACCGGCCTGCCCGCGAAGACCATCCGCTACTACGAGGAAATCGGCCTCGTGCGGCCGCTGCGCTCGGACAACGGCTATCGCAGCTTCCGCGAGAGCGACGTGCACAAGCTGAAGTTCCTCGGACGCGCCCGCGCGCTGGGCT
>JAUIAU010000188.1 GCA_030425185.1 Alphaproteobacteria bacterium | reverse complement strand
AGGACGGCAAGACCCATGCCGCGGTGGAAGAGATCGCCGAGAGCGACCTGCCCGCGGGCGACGTGACGGTCGCGGTCGAGTACTCGACGCTGAACTACAAGGACGGGCTCTGCCTCGGACCGGGCGGTGGTTTGGTGCGCAGCTATCCGCATGTGCCGGGGATCGATTTTGCCGGGACCGTGACCGCCTCCGACGATCCGCGCTACGCGCCCGGCGACCGCGTCGTGTTGACCGGCTGGCGCGTCGGCGAGGTCTGGTGGGGCGGGTATGCAGAAACCGCGCGCGTCAAGGCCGACTGGCTGGTCCCGCTGCCGGAAGCGATCTCGACCCGCGCCGCGATGGCCGTGGGCACCGCGGGCTTCACTGCGATGTTGGCGATCATGGCGCTCGAGGATCACGGTCTTGCCCCCGAGAAGGGCGAGGTGCTCGTGACCGGGGCCGCGGGCGGCGTCGGCTCGGTCGCGACCGCGATCCTCGCGGCCAAGGGCTATGAGGTCGCCGCCGTCACCGGTCGCCCCGAGACGGAAGCCTACCTGCGCGGTCTCGGCGCGTCCCGGATCGTGCCGCGCGAAGAGATTGCCGAGACGGTCAAGAGACCTTTGGAATCAGAGAGTTGGGCCGGTTGCGTCGATGCCGTGGGCGGCCCGATGCTGGCACGGGTTCTCGGCCAGATGAAATACGGCGGGTCGGTCGCCGCGGTGGGCCTCGCCGGGGGCGCCGGTCTGCCCGCGACGGTGATCCCGTTCCTGCTGCGCGGGGTGAACCTGCTGGGCATCGACTCGGTGATGCGGCCCTACGAGGACCGCGTCCGGGCCTGGGACGCGATCGCGGCGCACCTGCCGATGGACAAGCTCGAGGCGATGATCCGCCCCGCCGGTCTGGCCGACCTGCCCGACCTCGGAGCCGCGATCCTGAAGGGGCAGGTGCAGGGGCGCGTGGTGGTCGATGTTCGGGCGTAAACATAGGACCGTCTGTCGGGTTTCGGGGGCAGGGGCATGAAAATGCTGGATATTGATTACGTGCGATCGCAGTTCCCGGCCTTCGCGCAGCCCAGCCTCGACGGCTGGGCGTTCTTCGAGAATGCGGGCGGGTCTTATCCCTGCCGCCAGGTGGTCGATCGGTTGCACCGGTTCTACACCGAGCGGAAGGTTCAGCCCTATGCGCCCTATCCGGCGTCGGAGGCCGCCGGGGCAGAGATGGACGAAGCCCGCACGCGCCTTGCCGCCCTGTTGGGGGTCGCGCGCGACGAGATGTCCTTCGGCCCCTCGACGACGCAGAACACCTGTGTTCTCGCGCAGGCGTTTCGCCGGTTTCTCGAGCCCGGCGATGTCATCGTTGTCACCAACCAGGACCACGAGGCGAACTCTGGGCCGTGGAGGCGCCTCGGCGACGAAGGCTTCGTGATCCGCGAATGGCAGGTCGATCCGGAGACCGGTCATCTCGACCTCGACGCGCTGGACGATCTGCTGGACGAGCGGGTCCGCCTCGTGTGTT
>JAUIAU010000187.1 GCA_030425185.1 Alphaproteobacteria bacterium | reverse complement strand
GGGGGCTTCGGCCCCCTTTCGCCGGACATCCGTTATCGCTATCGGTGAGGGCACTCCCGCGAGGGACAGACGGACCGAGACCGATGACGGCGACTCCCTCAGCCCCGCTCAAGGGCGCGCTTCTGGCGCTTCTGAGCTTTGCGCTCTTTTCCACGCATGACGTGATCGTCAAGTCGCTGGGCGGCATTTACGCGCCGTTCCAGATCATCTTCTTCAGCGTGATGTTCAGCTTCCCGCTGCTGTCGCTGAAGATGATCGGCGAGCGCGACGACGGCAACCTGCGCCCGGTTCACCCGTGGTGGACCGCGCTGCGGACCGGGTCCGGCGTGATGGCCAGCCTCTCGGCCTTCTACGCCTTCTCCGTGCTGCCGATGGCGCAGACCTATGCGATCCTGTTCTCCTCGCCCCTGCTGATTACGGTGCTCGCGATCCCGGTCCTGGGCGAGACCGTGCGGCTGCGCCGCTGGGCTGCCGTGATCGTCGGTCTGATCGGCGTGGTGATCGTGCTGCGTCCGGGCGAGGCGGCGCTGGGGCTCGGGCACCTGGCCGCGCTCGGGTGCGCCGTGTTCGGCGCGCTGAGTTCCGTCGTGGTCCGAAAGATCGGACGGGACGAGCGGTCAGCGGTGCTGCTGATCTATCCGCTGCTGACCAATTTCGTGCTGATGGGCGCGCTTTTGCCGTTCGTCTACAAGCCGGTGCCGCTGCTGCACCTCGGCGGCTTCGCGGCGATGTCGGTTCTGGCGTTCCTTGCAATGCTCTGCCTGATCTTCGCCTACCGTCAGGCCGAAGCGGCGGTGGTTGCCCCGATGCAGTATTCCCAGATCATCTGGGCCGTGATCTTCGGGGCGCTGTTTTTCGGCGAGTCGCTGGACACGGCCACGGCGGTCGGCGTGAGTATCGTGATCGGCAGCGGGCTCTACATCGTGTTCCGGGAGGGCCGCACAGATGCCTCAGAGAACACCCCGGTGCTGCGGACAAGGGCCTGGCCGGGGGCTGCCTTCGTGCCCCGGATTGCGGCCCTCCTCGAACGGTCGCGCCGGGGTCCTTGACCGCTTGCCTAGCCGCGCTTCCAGCGCCGGTGCGCCCAGTGCCATTGCTCGGGGTGCGCGAGGATCTGTGCGCCGAGCCGGGCGTTGAAGGCGGTCATCATCTCTTCGGGTGTGCCCGGTTCGATCGGCGCATCGAAGATCACGGACACGCGCCCAAGGGCATCGTCCCGCACGCCCCAGACAGGGACCAGCGGCACCTCGTTGCGCAGCGCCATCTGTGCGGGCGACAGGGTGGTCCATGAGGGACGTCCCAGCAGGGGCAGCTGCACGCCCTCGTCGAAATGCTGGTCCGCGAGAATCGCGACCCGGCCACCGCGCTTGAGATGCCGCAGCATCGCCTTCAGTCCATCCGGTCCGCGCGGGAAGATCGGCTGCCCGGCCGCTTCGATCCCGCGCAGGAAATGCGGCTCGTAGTACGGGTTGTTGTTGGGCCGGTAGATCGCCCCCG
>JAUIAU010000071.1 GCA_030425185.1 Alphaproteobacteria bacterium | reverse complement strand
ACTTGATGAAGCCGACGATCTCGGACATGTCGCCCGTCATCGCGGTGGTGAAGCCGCCGATGGTCTGGGTGATCGCGTCCGCGCCGCCGTCCACGCCGATGTAGCGGATCGCGCGGATGTCATCGATGCCCGCGCGCTTGGCGATCTGGAGCACTTTCAGGTGGTCGAAGCCGCCCGCGGCCGAACCGCCCGCGAAGCTGACCGAGCCCGGGTCCGCCTTCATCGCCTCGACCATGTCGTTGAGCGACTGGAAGGGGCTGTCGGCCGCGACGACGATCACGCCCGGGTCCGCGCCGATGGCGCCGACGAAGCGCACCTGGTCGGCGGTCATGCCGCCGAAGGCGTTCTGCGCCAGGCGGGTGGTGGTCGCCGAGGACGCCGCCACGATCAGGTCGTTGTCGGTGTTGCGCTCGTTGACGACGTGGCTGTAGGCCAGACCGCCGCCGCCGCCGGCCATGTTGGTCACCTGCACCGGGGTCGAGACCTGGCCGATGTCATACAGGATCTTGCCGATCTGGCGGCAGGTGAAGTCCCATCCGCCGCCGGGGTTCGCGGGCGCGATGCACTCGGTGGCGAAAGCCCCGGTCGCGCCAAGGGTCATCACGGCGCTGGTGGCCAGCGCCTTGAGGGTGAGTTTCATGAAGTCCTCCCGTTCCTTTTCATGCTGCGGGGCTGGGCGGGTCCTCCAACCCGTCGGGCCCATGCCCCTTGCAGGCCGGATCATTTTGCCGCCAACCTGACACGAACCTGTCATGCGCGCAAAAATGCCGCACGAAAACGACGGGGACGGGAGGGGAGGACCGCCGGAATGCGTTTCCTGCTGGTCGAGGACAACGCCGATCTCGCGCGGTCGGTCGCGGCGCGCCTGTCGCTCGACGGGCACGGGGTGGACCACGCCGCCTCGCTGGCCGAGGCCGCCGACCACCTCGCCACCGCCGCCTACGACCTGATCCTGCTCGACATCATGCTGCCCGACGGCGACGGACGCGACTTCCTCGCCCGCCACCGCCGCGAGCGCCGCGACACGCCGGTGATCGTGATGACCGCGCGGGCGGCGGTCTCGGACCGGGTCGCGCTGCTCGACACCGGGGCGGACGACTACATCACCAAGCCCTTCGACTTTGCCGAACTGGAGGCCCGCGTGCGCGCCGTCCTGCGCCGCAAGCACGGCGCGGCGCAGACCCTGCGCACCTTCGCCGACCTGACCTTCGACCCGCTCACCGCGACCCTGACGGTGGCCGGCGAGACGCGCGAGCTGCGCAACCGCGAACTCCGGCTCTTCGAGATCCTGCTCTCCGGCCCCGACCGCATCTTCTCCAAGGGGCAGCTGTGCGACCGGCTGTTCTCGGCGGCCGAGGCGGTCAGCGACAACGCGATCGAGGTCTATGTCGGCCGCCTGCGCCGCAAGCTCGACGGCAGCCGCGCCCGGATCGAGACGGTGCGCGGGGTCGGCTACAAGCTGACGGGCACACCGGAATGAAGGCGGCGGCGGTTCCGTCCGGCTCGATCCGGCGGCGGCTCCTGCTGTCGATGCTGGCGCTGGCCGCCGTGCTGTCGGGCCTGCTCTACCTGACCGTGCGCGGCGTCGCCGCCCGCGCCGTCGAGGCGACGCAGGACGCGGTCCTCGGCTCCGCCGGAATCGCCATCGCCGAGGAACTGCGCGGCAGCGAGGACGGCGTCGAGATCGACATTCCCTATACCGCCTTCTCGATGCTGGGCGCGGTCGGGCAGGACCGGGTGTTCTACCGGGTGCTGATCGGCGACGTGACCCTGACCGGGTATGCCGACCTGCCGCTGCCCGCTGAACCGCCCTCTGGCCTGACGCCGTTCTTCTATTCCACCACCTTCCAGGACGAGACCGTGCGCATCGCCGCCGTCGAACGCGCCGTGCTGTCGGACGGCCGCCCGGTCTCGGCGACGGTGCTGGTGGCGCAGACCCGCACCGCGGCCGAGGCCATCGCCGGGCAACTGGCCAACCGCGCGGCGCTGCTCGGCCTCGGGGTCTTCGCGCTGGCGGCCCTGCTGGCGGTGGTGACCGCGCGCAGCGTGCTCGCCCCGGTGGACGAACTGGCCGAGGCGGTGCGGCGGCGCGGCCCGCAGGACCTGCGCCCGGTGGCCCGCGCGGTGCCGGTGGAACTGGCACCCTTCGTGACCGCACTGAACGGCTTCATGGGCCGCCTCTCCGCCGCCCTCAGCCGCACCGAGACCTTCATCGCCGAGGCCGCGCACCACATCCGCACACCGCTGGCCGTGGTCCGGGCCGAGGCCGAGATCGCCCTGCGCCAGGCCCCCGACGACGCCACCCGCGCCCGGATGCGCAGCGTGATCCGCGCCGTCGACGACAGCGCCCGCTCGGCCACCCAGCTGCTCGACCATGCCACCGTGGTCTACCGCACCGACCAGCGCACCGACGAGGACCTCGACCTCGGCGACCTGGCGCGCAGCGTCACGCAGGCGCTCGCCCCCGCCGCCGACCTGAAGGAGATCGCCCTCGACCTCGTGGTGGGCGACGGCCCCCTCGTCGTGCGCGGCGACCGCTTGCTGATCGAGAGCGCGCTCCGCAACCTGCTCGACAACGCGGTGAAATACTCCGGCCCCGAAACCGAGGTGCGCCTGACCGTGGCCGGGGTGGCGGGCGGGGTCCGGGTGCTGGTCGAGGACCGCGGCCGCGGCCTCGGCGGCAGCCAGCCCGCCGCCCTGACCGCCCGCTTCCGGCGCGGCACCAACGTCGACGACATCATCGGCTCGGGTCTCGGGCTGACCATCGTGAAGGAGGTCGCCCGGGCCCAGCGCGGCGCCTTCCGGCTGACCGACAGGGAGGGAGGCGGCACATGCGCAGACCTGTTCTTGCCCGCGCACTGAGGGCGCTCGCCCTGATCCTGGCGCTGACCGCGCCCGCCGCCGCCTTCGAGGTCGAGGAGCAGAGCCGCTTCGGCCCCGACGACGCCCCGCGCACCCTGCGCATCCTGTCGACCACCGACACGGTGATTTTCGCGCCGCTGCTCGAACGCTTCCTCGCCGACCAGCCGGGTCTCGCCATCGATTATGTCGTGGCCGCCTCGACCGAGGTCTACGCCGCCCTGCACGACGAGGCCGCCGCCTTCGACATCGCCGTGTCCTCGGCGATGGACCTGCAGATGAAGCTCGCCAACGACGGCTTCGCCCGCGTGCACCGCGCCCCCGGCACGCTGGCCCTGCCGCCCTGGGCGCGCTGGCGCGACCAGCTCTTCGCCTTCGCGCAGGAACCCGTCGTGGCGATCCTGTCGCGCGCCGGGTTCGAGGGCCTGCCCCTGCCCCGCACCCGCTCGGACCTCGTGGACCTGATGCGCGAGAACCCCGACCGCTTCCGGGGCCGCGTCGGCACCTATGACCCGAACCTGTCAGGCGCGGGCTACCTCTTCGCCACGCAGGACGCGCGCCAGTCCGACACCTCATGGCGGCTGGCCGAGGTGATGGGCGCGCTGCAGCCCCGGCTCTACGGCGCATCGGGCGACATGATCCGCGACCTGAAGGCGGGCCGCCTGATCCTCGCGACCAACGTGCTGGGCAGCTACGCCGTGCCGCGCCTGCCGCCCGGCGGCGACGGGATGGTGCTGGAGCCCGCCGACTATACCCATGTCCTGCTGCGCACCGCGCTGATCCCGCGCACCGCCGACGCGCCCGACCTCGGCGCGGCCTTCCTCGACTTCCTGCTCTCGCCCGGGGGCCAGCGCCTGATCGCGGCGGCGGGTCTGCCGGCCATCGACGAGGCCGCGCTGGTGGCGGGCCAGCACCTGCGCCCGATCCGCCTCGACCCCGGCCTGCTCGTGTTCGTCGATCCGCTGAAGCGGCGGCGCTTCCTCGACGAATGGTCCGCCGCGATGGTGCGCGACTGAGGCCCCCGCTTGCGCGGCCCCGGCATCGCAGTATCCTGCCGCGCGAGGAGGCCCCGCCGATGTCGTCCGACCTGCATGCCGCGCCCGAGGGGCTGCTGCCCGATCCCGTTGCCGCCCTCGCGACCGGCCCGGCGGATCAGGTCATGGCCCTGATCACCGGGGTCGAGGGGCCGAGCTACCGCCCCGTCGGCGCGGTCATGGCGCTGGCCCCGGGCCATGACCCGGCCCGCACCGGCACGCTGTCCTCGGGCTGCGTCGAGGGCGACATCACCCTGCACGCCGAACGCGCGCTGCAGGACGGCACGCCCCGCCGCCTGCGCTACGGGCGCGGCTCGCCCTTCGTCGACATCCAGCTGCCCTGCGGCGGCGGCCTCGACATCCTGCTCGTCCCGCGTCCCGACCGCGCCGTGCTGGCCGAGGTCGCCGCCGCCCGCGCCGCCCGCCGCCCGGTGACCCTGACCGTGGACGCCGCCACCGGCGCGCTCGCGCGAGGGAGTGCCCCGACCGGCTGGCAGGACGACCGCTTCCACCTGCGGATGGCCCCGGAACTGCGCTTCCTGACCTTCGGCAAGGGCCCCGAGGCCAGCACCTTCGCCACCCTGACGCAGGCGGCGGGCTACCCGACCGTCCTCTTGTCCCCGGATACCGAAACGCTCGCCGCCGGCACCCGCAGCGGCTGCGGCACGCGCCACCTGACGCACGCGCACCTGCCCGGCGACGTGCCGGTCGATCCGTGGACCGCGATCCTGCTCTTCTTCCACGACCACGACTGGGAACCGCCGATCCTCGGCGCGGCGCTGGCCTCGCCCGCCTTCTACATCGGCGCGCAGGGCTCGCGCCGGGCCCGCGACCTGCGCCTGCTGGAGATGGAGAGCACCGGCATCCCCCGTGCCGACCTCGCCCGGCTGCACGGCCCGGTCGGCCTGATCCCCTCGGCGCGCGATGCCCGGACGCTGGCGGTCTCGGTCCTGGCCGAGGTGCTGGACCGCGCCCGCGCCCTGCCCGCATGAGCCTCCGCGCCGTCGGCCTGCTGCTCGCCGCCGGGCATTCGCGCCGCTTCGGGACCGCCGACAAGCTGGCCGCCCCCCTCGACGGGCGCCCGCTGGTCGCCCATGCCGCAGGTGCGCTGGCTGCGCTGCCGCTCGCCGCGCGCCTCGTCGTGCTGCGGGACCCGGGGCTTGCCGCGTCCTGCCCCGGCCTGACCCCGGTGCCCCTGCCGCCGGGGGCCGAGGCCCAGTCCGACAGCCTGCGCGCGGGCATCGCCGCCGCTGCCGCGCTCAACCCCGACCTGGTGCTGATCGCACTCGGGGACATGCCGCGCGTCACGACCGCGGACCTTGCCGCCGTGCTCGACCGCGCGCGCGCCACCGGCCTGCGCTGCGCCGCCGCCGGACCGGACGGCCCGCTGCCGCCCGCCTGCTTCCCTGCCGCCGACCTGCCCGCGCTCCTGGCGCTCAGCGGCGACCGGGGCGCGGGCGCGCTGCTCCGGGACCTGCCCGCCGCGCAGCGCGTGCCGCTGCCGCCCGCGCATCTGGTGGACGTGGACACGCCCGAGGGCCTTGCCGCCCTCGGCTGACGCTCAGAGATCGACCTCGATCACCCCGCCGGGGTCGGCCGCGCGGCTCTGGCACAGGATGACCGCGCCCGCCCGCTGCGCCTTCGACAGCACGAAGTCGCGGTGCTCGACCTCGCCCGCGACCAGCCCGCATTTGCAGACGCCGCAGATGCCGTCCGAACACTTCACGTCCACATGCACGCCCGCCCGCGCCAGCGCGTCGGTCGCGGTCTCGTCCGCCCCGACCTCGACCACCCGGCCCGAGCGGGCGAGCTTCAGCGTGAAGGGATGGTTGACGTAATCGGGCACCTCGGGAACCGAGAAGTACTCCAGGTGCCGCGCCTCGTCGGGGAAGCCGCCCGCCTCCGCCGCCGCGATCACCGCCTGCATGTAGCGGTCCGGCCCGCAGGTGTAGACGTGCCAGCCCGGCTGCCAGCCTGCCAGCAGCCCGTCGAGATCGGCCCGCGACCCCTCGTCCGAGACATGCAGCGTCACGCGGTCGGCCCAGGGCACCCGCGCCAGGTCGTCGAGATAGCCCGCCGCGCCCCGCGACGGCACCGAGTAGTGCAGCGCGAAGTCGCGCCCCAGCGCATGCAGCCGGTGCGCCATCGCGATCATCGGCGTCACCCCGATCCCGCCGCCCATCAGGAAGGTGCGCGCCGCGTCTTCCTCCAGCGGGAAATGGTTGATCGGCTTCGACACGAACACCCGCCGCCCCTCGGCGAAGATGCGGTGCATCAGCTTCGAACCGCCGCGCCCCGCGTCCTCGCGCAGCACCCCGATCTGGTAGACCGAGCGGTCCGCCGGGTCGCCCGACATCGAGTACTGCCGCAGGAACTCGGGCGCCACCACCACGTCGAGATGCGCGCCCGCCTGCCACGGCGGCAGGTCGCCGCCATCGACGGCGCGGAACTCGAACTTGGTCACGTCGGGCGTCATCCGCTCGACCTTCGAGACCACCACCTGCACCACCGGGGCATCGCCCGGCAGGCGGTAGCGGTGGACGTGGCTCTCGTCGCCCGCGGCCAGCCGCGCCTTGTACTCGGCCGCGGGGACAAGCGCCTCATAGGCGGCGATCCCCGCCTCGCGGTCCATCGGGAAGGGATAGGGCCAGGGGTGCGGCGCCAGCGGCGCGGGATAGACCGCCAGCGTCTGGTCCTCGTAGCGCAGGTCCAGCTCGCGCTGCAGCCCGCGCGCGTTGACCGGATGCCGGGTCGGGCGATAGCCGCCGTCCTCCTCCAGTTCCAGGTCCCACCACCATTTCTTGACCGGGTTCAGCCCGCCCCGGCCCAGCCGGTCGTCGAGCTTCGCCAGCATCGGCGCGGCCTGCGGGAGCGTCATCGCGGCCCAGCGGAACGGCTTCTCGGCGAACAGCCCCTCCAGGTTCCACGGGCAGGTCTTCATGCACCGCCCGCACATCGCGCCGCCCGGCGTGGTGATCCGGTAGGTCGCGCATTTCTGGCTGTCCGACTTCCAGATCTCGTAGCCGTTGAACATCAGCTTCGGACCCGCCGTGATCGCGCCCGACGGGCACTCGCGCGCGCACTTGTTGCAACTCTCGCAGAAGGCCTGCAGGCCGAAGTCGATGGGACGGTCATGCGCCAGCGGCATGTCGGTCGTCACCACCCCAGATTTCAGCCGCGGGCCGAGGAACGGGTTCAGGATCACCTCGCCGATCCGGCTGACCTCGCCCAGCCCCGACAGCAGCAGCAGCGGCGGCTGCAACACCTCGCCGTCGAGCACCGTGTGCGCCTTGGCGGAATAGCCGAGGTTGCGGATCTGCCGCGCGATCACGCCGCCCAGCAGCGAGAAGCGCAGGTAGGCCCGCATCGACTGCGCGACGCTGATCCAGTCGTCGCCCGAGGCGCCCTCCATCGTCTCGTAGCCCTGGTCCACGATCATGCTGATGGCCTGGTCATGCGGCGGCGTGATCGGCTCGCCGCGCGCGTCGTGGCTGTACCAGGTCCACTCCGGGCAGCGCGAGATGCCCACCGCGTCCACCCCGAGGAAATAGCTCGCCGCCTTGATCGCATCGGCATTGGACTGCGGGTCGGACGGGCGCGGCCCTTCGTCGGGCACCCCGTCCTGCAACAGCACGAAGGCCCCGAGCATCCGCCGCTGCGCCGAGGCGGGCGCGGACTTCCGCGCGTAGTGCCCGCCCTTCGCGCCGTCCTGCGGGGCCTTGCCCATGTCGCCGAACTGCGCGCGCGCGAACATGTCGGTGCGCTTCGGCACGCGCGGCACGCGGGCCTCGTCGATATAGGTCGTCGGCGTCTCGACCCGCTTCAGCGTCTCGAACGGGTGCGGCCCGTCGCGGAAGTCGCGCCGCGCGAACGGGTCGCCGTTCAGCGCCGAGCGCCGCGTGCCCACCCCCAGCGCCCATTTCCAGTCCCGCAGCGCCGCGGCCCCCCGCGCCAGCGGCGCGTCGCCCGCGATCTCCATCGTCGTCGTCACCACCGCCACGCCGAAGCGCGGGCCGACGAAGGGGGCCGTCAGCCGCCCGTCAACGACCTCGGCCAGCCCCGCCGCGACGGTCAGCCGGTTCAGGTCCACGTCCGAACTGGTCGCGGTGTGCGCCTTGGCGTCGAAGCCCAGCAGCCGGATGTAGTTGGCCAGCACCACCGCCGTCTCGCTGGCGCGCAGGCAGGCCCGGTGCGCCTGCGCATCGGCGATCCAGTCGGCGCCCGGCTCGCCCGCGCGCGGGTCGCGCGGGTAGTCGTAGAGGAACACCAGCGCATGGGTGTGGCCCACGATGGTGGCGGGCGGCGCCTCCATCGACTCCTTCAGGTCCGCCATGATGACGTCGATGCCAGAGGCCAGCGTCTTGGTCTGCCGGGTCCGCAGGTCCTGCGCCAGCCGCCCGATGTCGGGGTTCAGGACCGGGTGCTCCAGCAGCACGCCCTCGGGCATCACGCAGGTGCCGACCATCGCCGCGTCCGAGAAATAGCCGAACGCCTTGAGGTGCTCGGCACGCGCGACCGGGTCGTCGGGACAGCCCGCCTTCGCCCGGTTCACCAGCCCGTCGCGGATGGCGTCCATCATCGCCTGGTACTCGCCCATCGCGTTCACCAGGCTCTCGGGCACCTCGGTGCGCCGGAAGGACAGCGGCGCGAAGGCCGGCACGGTCGCAAGGTCGGGCAGCGGCCCGCGCGGCAGCCGCTCCAGCGGGAACGGACCGAGGTGCACCGGGCGCTTCGCGTCCGAAAAGACACGCACGCCCATCGCTCAGCCCTCCCGCGCGGCGAAGACCGCGAAGCTCATGCCCGCCGCAACTGCGCCCTCGACGAAGGGACTTGGCCGCCACGCGACCGGGTCCTCCTGCGCCAGCGCCTGCAGGCCCGCCAGCACCGCCGGCGGTCCCAGCGTGTCGGCGTGATGCATCAGCCCGCCCCGCCAGCGCGGGAAGCCGTAGCCGAAGACGGTCACCAGATCGATGTCGGCGGCACTTTCCGCGATCCCCTCGTGAAGGATGTCGCAGGCCTCGTTGATCATCGCCAGCACCAGCCGGTGCCGGATCTCGTCCGGGCCGTAGTCGGTGCGGGTGATCCCGGCGAAATGCGCCTCCTCGAGCGCGAGGTCCGCGACGATCGGGTCCTCCACCTTGCCGTTGCCGCCGGGGTAGCGGTACCAGCCTGCGCCGGTCTTCTTGCCGAGCTTGCCCAGCTCGACCATCCGGTCCGCAATCGGGATGTAGCGGCGGTTGGGGTCGCGCGTCGCGTCCTGCCGCCGCCGGTTGGCATGCGCGATGTCGAGGCCCGAGAGGTCCTGCGCCTCGTAGGGGCCCATCGCGTAGCCGAACTCGACCATCGCCTCGTCCACCTCCCAGGGCGTCGAGCCGTCCATGAACACGGTATCCGCCGCCTCGCGGTAGCGGGCGAGGATGCGGTTGCCGATGAACCCGTCGCAGACCCCCGCCACGACCGGCACCTTGCCCAGCCGCTTGCCCAGCGCGAAGCCGGTCGCCAGCGCGTCGTCCGACGTGGCCTTGCCGCGCACGATCTCCAGCAGC
>JAUIAU010000070.1 GCA_030425185.1 Alphaproteobacteria bacterium | reverse complement strand
GCGTCGGCCGATGTCGACCCGGACCCGCCTGCAGCGTCGGCCGAGGACCTCGAGGGACCAGGTGCGTCGGCCGATGTCGACCCGGACCCGCCTGCAGCGTCGGCCGAGGACCTCGAGGGACCAGGTGCGTCGGCCGATGTCGACCCGGACCCGCCTGCAGCGCCCAAGAAGGCGCCAGCGAAGAAGCGAGCGCCCAAGAAGGCGCCAGCGAAGAAGCGAGCGCCCAAGAAGGCGCCACCGACGTTGACCGCGGCGCAAGCGCGTGCGGTCCGCAAACGCGCGGAGGCGGCGAAGTCCGCCAAGGCCGCGTCGGAGGGGCCCGCGGAGTAGCGGACCCTCGGGCCCCGTGGGGGGCGACAACAGCGGGTGGCAGAGCCCGTGAATGGGCCGGGAACGGCTAGAGGTGCGACATGCCTGGTTACGAAGAGGTTGAGCTGTTGGGGCTCGAGGACGACGACATGGACGAGCTGGGGTTCTTCCGCGGCTTCAAGCGGCGTGCGGCGCGTCGTCGCGCCCCCGCCCGCCCCAGCGCGGGCTTGGCGCGTCGTGCGTTGGCGCTGCAGCGCGCGAAGGCTCAGGCGGAGGCGGCGGGCGTGGCCCGTGCGACCGGCGTCCCGGCCCGTGGCGTCGTGACCTCGAGCTTTCAGATCGTGGCGGACGTGGCGGCGGGCACGACCACCGGCACGGGCGAGACGCGCCCGTTGCAGGGCGTCAAGCCGAACCGCATCAGCGCGTACGCGTACGACGTCACCGTGGCCAGCGCGACGGGCGAGGACCTGATCACAAGCGTGATCATCGGCACGCAGTCCTTGTTCCTGGGCTCGGGTGCCATCCCGGTCGCCATGCTCGCGCCCGACGCGCAGAACGCGGCGCAGATGCGGCCCGACCCCATCCGGTCGCAGACCCCCGTGACGCTCAACGTGTCGCGCACGGTCGACCCGGCCACCACGGCCACGCGTCGGACGGTCATGATCATCTTCGGTGAGACCATCAGCTAGGCAGGGGCCGGGCCACGCGGCCCGAGTCTGACCGGCCCGGGGGGGCGCCGAGGTGCGCCCCCCCGGGCCCATGCCCGGAGGGCTGACCGATGCAAGCGGAGCTAGGACTACCCGCGTCTCCGCGGGTGCTGGCGGGGGCCCTGACGGGGCTCGTTAAGGCAAACAAGATCATGATGCGCGCCGCTCAGACGAGAGGGCAGCGCGTGCCGCGCCTCTACAAGAGCGGCGTGCGGTACCGGCGCGAGCGCCCCGGGTACGAGAAATGGGACACGTGGGACCGTGTGCTCCGGCGGGGGTACGGTGACTGCGAGGACCTCGCCGCGTGGCGGGTCGCGGAGCTGCACCTGTCGGGGCAGGACCCGGGCGCGCGCGCCATCGTCAAGCGGACCGGACGCCGCACCCTTCACGCCCTAGTGCGCCGAGGGGACGGCACCCTCGAGGACCCGAGCCAGCGTTTGGGGATGCGGCGCGGTGGCTTGGACGACCGGCCGGAGGTGGAGCTGGGCGCGGCACCTAACGCGATGGCCACCTACCGTATCCAGCGGGTGCCGGGCGGGTGGATTGCGCGGGTCCAGTTGCCCGGGCGCCCCGCGGGGTTCCTGCGTAGCCTCGACCGGCCCAACAACCAAATCCGCGCCACACCGGCCGCCCGGAAGAAGGCCAAGCGCAAGGCGAAGAAGTCGAGCAAGAAGAAGATTGTTCGCGTCGTCGGAAAGGTGCTGAGCAAGGCCGGGAACATCGTCGGGGGGCCGCTGGTCGGCAACCTGATCAAGGGGCTGTTTTCGTGAACACTCGCAACTTCCTAGACAACCGGCAGGGCTACACTTCGGACGCCGTGGTCGTCACGAGCTTCGAGGGAAAGCGGCCGGTGGTCTGGAGAGTTGCGCTTTTCACGACGCAGCCCAGCGGGGGCACCTGGCAAATCATGTGCGGGACCGAGGGCAAGACGCCGGTCGTCGTGCAGCCGAGCGGAACGGGAAGTGACCTGGTCGACATCCCCGGAGCTGGGCTCAGCATTACGTGGCTACCGACAACCCCGGGCACGTCTAGTGACTATGTGGCCGCGAGCTGCGCGGCCTACTGGAGTCCAGGGAGCAGCGGGGATGCGTAGTCCGGTCGAGGGCTACCTGGTAAGCGCAAGCGAGGCCACGCCAGGCGGGCAGGTGTCGCGGGTGCAGCGCGCCTTTGTGCGGTGCGCCCCTCACGCAGAGGTGTGCGCCCCGGTGGGGGGGGTCGTGTCCGCGGTGGTCATGGTGCAGACCCCGAAGTGGCCCCGCGCGCCCGTGGTGGTGGTCACCGGGGACGACGGAAGTCGGCACTTCCTGGGACGGCTGGGGGGCGTCTACGTCGACGTCGGCCAGGCCGTGCCGGAGGGGGCAACCCTGGGCCGGGCGCGCCGCGGCGGCCGAGAGGGGGCCGTGGTGAGCTGGGAGGCGCGTTTCCCGGCGGCCGAGGTCCAGCGCCAGTGGGGCCGGTGGCTGCGCACGGCGCTCGAGGTCGCGAGGGCGGCGCCAGACATCAGCCGGGCCGCTCGAGCGGGGGTGTCCGCGGCGGGCGGGACCGTCGTCGAAGAGGCGAGCGCGTGGCGAGAGCTGCTGCAGGCCATGCGCGACGGATGGAAGGGGAGCGCATGAAGTGGAGTCAGCCGCGGTATGGGATTGACGTCTCGCACCACAACGGGAAGGTGGCGTGGCCCAAGGTGGCCACGACGCGCGCGTTTGCTTGGGTCAAGGCGTCGGAGGGTGTCGGGTACCAAGATCCGAAGTTTGCCAGCAACGCGGCGGGCGCGACGGCGGCCGGGGTGCCTTGGGGCCCGTACCACTACGCGCGCCCGGACAGTGAGACGCGCCGGGGAAAAGCTGTCCTGCAGGACGCGGCGCGGGAGGCGCTCCATTTCGCCAGCGTGGTGCGTGGCACGGGCTGGACGCTGCCCCCCGTGTTGGACTTTGAGCACGCCAAGCCCCGGCCGTCTGCGGCGGGGCTGAGCCGAGCGCAGACGCTCGCATGGCTGTTGAAGTGGGCCGAGGTGGCAACGCGGGAGCTGGGTCGGCGCCCCGTGCTCTACACGACCTATAGCTACCTGGTGTCGACGGTCGGGGCCGGGGCGGTCCCCAAGCTACGCAAGGCGTTCGCGGGGCTATGGCAGGCACGGTACCCGGGCGGCCCCAGCAACCCCGCGCAGAAGACCAAGCCGCGCCCGGTGCCCGGTTGGCCGTGGGCGGTGTGGCAGTACACAAGCAAGGGCACAACGCCAGGCGTGAGCGGTCGGGTTGACCTCAACGTGACAGACGCGCCGACGCTGGCACGGATGGTGCGCGCCCAGAGGGCCGTGCGTACGCCTGGCAGACGGGGGCCAACCCCGGACGGCGTGCGCTCGAGCGGACGCCGGTCAAGGTCCACTCGAGTGGAACCCCAAGCGCTGCAGAGCCTCAACCCCTGGGCGGTGGTTGCGGCAAGCCTGGTAGGGGCGTGGCTGGCTGCGAATGGGTGAGGTCGTTACCGCAGAGTCCCTCGAGCTGGCAGCGGTGGTCAGCCGGGCTACGGGGCTGAAGGCGCGTCAGCTCATCGCAGAGAGCGACGGCGGCCGAGTCCGACACCTGACCGTGGGCGCCTCGAGGAACACCACCCGGCTACGTCGTGACCTGTCGGAGCTGGGGCCGCTGCGACGCGTCAGGTACCTGACCGAAGAGGGTGACCACCTGCATGAAATGTTGACGATCGCCGCGGCGGCCGAGGTTCAAGCGGTGAGCGCTCAGAGCGTCAACCTGCTGACGTTCCGCGAGACGATGGCCGTTGCGAATGAGGGCACGGCAACGGCGCTCAAACACTTCACGCAGAGCCTCAACCCCATCCTTGGACTAGCCACGCGCAACGGTGACAGCTTGGCCAAGGCTCTCACCATCGTTGAACGCGAGCTGACGCGGCAGACCGACATCAACGCCACCCTGCGCCAGCAAAACGACGACCTTCGGGACACTCTTGACGAGGTGCTGCAGAGCATGAGCGAGCTGCAGGAGCTTGTGGCGGTCAACGAGGCCCTAAAGGACCACAGTCCCGAAAACGAAGACGCGTTGCGGGAGAGCGCGACAAAGATGCTCAACGACGTGCTAGAACTGGTCCACTCGAGTATCGCGAAGAGCAAGACCGAGTAAAAAAGCGCGCGCCCCGCTGGCGGTAACCAGGGGGCGCGCTAGGAGCTGAAGCGATGTGTGGGCATCGCCGGCCGTGGGGTAGTCTAGGACGCCCCGCCCCTGTCGGCAACAACAAGCGAAGGCCGGGCGCCTCAGCCTTTCCCTTTCTCGGCGCGTCGCCGGTTGACCTCAGCTATGAGGACCTCCAGGTCGTATTGACCGAGGTCGGGCGGGGGCTCCCGCTGAACCTGATCAGCCGCGTCCTGCATGGTCCAGAGAGCGAAGTGCATGGCCCCGGCCGCCGCGGTGGCGACGTCGACCGCCGTCCCTGCCAGGGTCACCGCGGAGAGCTGGCGCGCATTCATGTCGTGGCCGGTGGCGTCCTTGTGGTGCCCAAGGTAGCGCTGGTGCTCGCGGTGGAAGTCGCGGGCCATGAGCTGCAGCGCTTCGGAGAGCTGCGGGGAGGGGAGGTCCAGGGGGCGCGGGGAGCCCGTAGACCCGTCGCCCTGGGCCCAGCGGATCCAGTGAGCCAGCGCGACCCCGAGAGGGCGCCGGATGCGTCGGCCGCGCTGTGCGGGGGTGACGTCCCCCCATGTGTCCGAGGCCCTTTGCCCCTTGCGCGTTCGTGCCCCCATGCGTTCCCCCCTCTTTTCGGCGCCCGCCTCGCAGACAATCTCGCCCTGCAGGGGACGCTTGTCCTGGGCGTCGAAGATGTGCTGCAGCGCGTCCAGTGCGTCAGCGAGTCCCCCCGACGCGAGGGGAGCGACCCCGCTACCGTCGACGCGCAGCGTCCACGCGCCTTTGTCACTCGGTGCGCAGTTGAAACGGACGCCGCGCGCCAACCATTCGGCCCGCGCAGAGTCAAAGTCAATCGCCATCAGAAGCCCCCATGTGCAAAGCTTGCGTTTAATGTTACACGGCCTGTCCGTGTGTTACATGATACGCAAGAAGATGGGGCTTGCAACATGGTTTGTGCGGCGTATGATGCGAGGACCCCAGAGAGTCACGCCGGTAAGGGCCTGACTAGTATTGCGGCGGGGGCGCGTTGGGCTGAGGTCCAGCGCGCCCCTGTCTGCTTTTTGGGGGGACCGACCCATGCGTAGCCCCACGAGCCGCGTGCAGGGGTCCATGCGTCGGCTGGCCCGGGCGTTCGATATGACGCTGGGGCGCCTCCAACCGATGCGACCACTAACAATCGGGTTCGCCCTCGCGTGCGCGGCACTGGCTGCGCTTGCGTGGTGGCTCGCGCCCCGTCTGATCACGGTGGCGCTATGAGCGCTGTGCGCGCGGCTCAGGCCCGTCCGGTTGTCGGCTCTCTGGGGGCAGGCGACCCGCCAGGGAGCCCGTCAGGCGGCCGTCAGGGCCGCTGCAGCCCCCCCCCGGAGGGGAGCGGCGCGAAGCGCTCGCCTGGACCCTCAGAAACTTCTGTGACAGCAGACGTTTCGTTGTCCCGGGCCAAGGCCAAAGCTGACGCCAAGAAGAGAGCCGACGAAAGTCGGGCGAAGAGTCGCCGTCGCATCGCTGGCGCCATGCTGGGCGCGGTCGAGCTGCTCGACACGAAGAAGGGCGGAGCGCTCGGTGCGTGGTGGCGCAAGGTCGTGGCCGAAATGTCCCCGTTGGACCAGTCGAAACTCCGCCACTCCCTAATGCGCAGGTCTGGGCAGGTGGAGCGCTGCAGCTCGGGAAGTTGGCTCCGCACCTACGATGGGAGCCCGGACGGGTGGCAAGCGACGCGCTGCAGGGACCGGCTTTGCACAACGTGCTGGGCTATGACCTCGGCGCGTCGGGAGCGTGAGGTTTCAGCGTGTGTCGAAGCGCTGGACGCAGAGGGGCTGCGCCTGGTGCCCATTACTCTGACCTGGCGTGTCCCCAGGTTCGCGCACCCACGCCGAGAGGTCGCCTTGGTGTTGAAGGGCTGGCGCACGCTTTGCCAGCGCTCGCGCCGATCTGACGTGTGGCTAGGAGGCTGGCGCAAGCTTGAACCGACCTGGCGTAGCCCTCGACCGGACAAGCGCGGGCGTCGGCGCGTCCGGCCGCACATTCATATTCACGCGGGCGTGCTGGTGCCCAAGTCTGCGTCGGTTGACGCGGTGAAGGACGCCGTTATCACCAGGTGGTGCCAGGTCGCCCGGGACTGCGGGCGCTACGCGAACCCGAAGGGGCAAGACGTGGAAGACGCGCGGGACCTCGCCGCCGCCTGCGCCTACTTCTTGAAGTATATCGGCAAGGCTAGTGACGCGAACCATCCGGCCATCGCTGGACTTGCGGCCGTCGCGCTTAAGCATGTTCACCTGGTCAGCGCGTTCGGCGTCTGCCACGCGGGAAGCTTGCGCGCGAAGGATCCGAGTCCGCACGCGGTGACTGTGCAGGGCGTGTGCAAACGGTTGAAGGCTGAGCGCGAGCGCTACTCCCGCGCGACCGTGGGGGACATGGTGGAGGCGCGCCCGGGCGAGTCGCTACCGCCCGGACTTATCGCAGCGACCGACGAGGCCCGCCCGAGCTGGATTGACTACCGGCTGCACAAGGCATCTCGCACTGAGGCGGCCGAGATAGAGCACGGGCTACCAGTCACGCCCGCGGCCCTCATTTGGGGACTCGAACACAACCTGCCCCGGGCGGTGGCCTGGTGGGAAGGTCTGGACCAGAGGGGGAAAGATGCAGTCAACGCCGCGATGCGCGAGCGCTACGAAACTGGCCCGCCAGGTGCAGGCTTGCTTGGTCCGACTGGGCCGCCAGGGTCGCCAAACGCCCTACACTAACCGTAGGGCGCACGACATGCTGCAGTCGGCTCGGATGCGCCACGCGATGCACCTTTCGACGTGCCCGAAGTGCCTTCGGTTGTCCGCGGGTTAGGCTTCTGTGCGCTTTTTTCAAGCAAGTGCGCATAGTTTTCCTTTTAAGTTGCGGCCTTTTAGGAATCGGTTACTAAACACCGCGAAAGACCGGGGTTGCATTCTGTGCGCAAACCCGGATCTTGGGTGCATGAGACTCACAGAAGTAACCATCCCTGCAGGTAGCGCCGCCTGGGAGCTGCTAGACGAGCTGGCGGAGCTACAGGAACGCGCGTCCACGCTGACCATGCGGCACGCCGTTAGCGTGTTCAACGGCAACCTGGGCGTGGCGACTCAGGCGGAGTCGGAGCTGGTCGCGGTGTCGGGGCGCATCGCAGAAACGGCGGCCGAGCTGGGCAAAGCCTGGGCGGCTGCAAAGCGCGGGGCCGGGGGTGTGCATGGTCGCGTTGCCACCTGTTGACCCCGAGGACGCACGCCGCTGGCTCAGAGCCAAGCGGCCCAAGGAACGTATTATGCAACCGTTGCGGCTGAAGGTGTGGGTGAGGCTGGCGAAGGCGGCCGAGGCGCTCGAGCTGCTCAGCAGCGACGCGGGCGGACAAGCCGCGGCAAAGGTGCTGCGCAAGCGGTTGAACGCGGCGGGTTCGCTGGCGGGTCCGGTGAAGTTGCCCGGGGCCGTGGCGGGCGTGTCGGGGTGGCGACGCTGGGAGCCCTGGGCGCGCGCGGTGGTCACGAACGCGGCGGCACGCGGCAACCTGAAGCACCTGAAGGCGAAGATTGCGAACGCCGCGGCGGGCGCGCTCGCGTCACTGCCGGGGGCGGTGCTCTCGGGCCCTGCCAGCACGGCTATCAAAGTCGCGGTGAAGCTGTTGAAGGCCGCGAAGAAAGGCGTTGTGTACGTCGTCCGCAAGGTGGCGGACATCCGCAAAGGCCGGGTGCCGCGACCTGGTGGCCCCAAGGGGACCGTCCCGCGCCCAGGTGGGCCAAAGGGGACGGTGCCGCGCCCAGGCAAACCCAGGGTGCCGCGCCCGAACCGGAAGCCGCACGCCCCGCGCAAGGCGCCGGACAAGCGCGTGCCCGGGGGGCTCGCAGCGGGGGCCGCTGGGGCAGGGGCGGCGGCGGCTGGCGCGGCAGGGGCCGCGGCGGGGGCGCAGCTTGGTCGGCCCTCGAGCTGGCCCGTATGGATGCAAATCATGGGGGCGCTGGGGGTGGGCTATGTCGCCTCCCGAGTGGCCAAGGCAGCAAAGTAGCGCCCGCGAGGCGCAAGGGGTGAGGCATGGCAGGCAAGAGCGAAGAGCGGAAGGTGGTGCGCCGCAAGGGGCCGTCACGGGCGGAAAAGGCGTTGGACAAGGCCAAGAAGTCCAAGGCCAACTTGACCAAGCGCATGAAGGAAGAGCGCAACCGGGCGCGGATCGTCACGGTGGGCGTTCCCACCTTGGCCGGTCTGGGCCGGAGGCTCTACGCGGCGAACGCCGTCAAGGACATGCCCGAGTCCACGGCGGCTGAGCGTCTCGCCAAGGCGGACAAGCGCGAAGCGACGCGGCTGCCTCACGTCAAGGTGCTGGGGGAGGCCGGGACCGCTGGCCTGGTGATGGGGCTCATGGGCTTTGCCACGAAGAGCCAGGACGCGATGAACGCGGGCGCGGCGCTGCTGGGCACGGAGGGGTATCTCCGGGCGGCAGGGTACGAGGTGTACGACGCGGAGGCCGCGAAGCTGCGCGGGGGGAGCGTCGGGGCCGGGTCGGAGTACGACGACGACCTCGCCGGGTACGACGACGACGACCTCGAGGACGACGACGAGGACATCGTCGCGGGGTCGGTCGACCTGGGCGGGTACGACTACGACGAGGACGACGACGAGAGCCTCGACGGGCTCCCCTTCGGGGACCACCCCCTCGATGCGCAGCTGCAGGGCATGGACGACGACGAACTCGAGGACCTGATCATGCGCGCAGACAGCGTGCTCGAGGCGGCGCAAGCGGCTTAGTCGGCCCGGCACGAGTGACTAGGGGGAAGCCCCTGAGACGACGGGCTGCGGCCCTGGTGAGAGGTGAGCATGGCGAGTCCCTACCGTCTGCGGCGCTACCGGTTGAAGGCCATCTATGACGAGCTGGTCACGCGCGTCGTGTCCGGTGGGCCGGAGGTGTTGAAAGCCCTGGCAGACCTCGCCGGGTCGGACCCCCGCGCCGAAGACTGGCTGCGACTGTGGGTGGAAGGCTGGGAAGACGGGAGTGACCCCCTCTTGGGCATCGGCTATGACGAGCTGTCAACGGATGAGCTGCGCAAGCTGTTGCGGAAGGCCGAAGAGGTACACGCGCACATGTCGGCGGCGGAGTCGGTCGCGCTGGCTCACGTGCTCGAGCTGGGGCAGGAGCTTGGGAAAAGGCGCGCGGCCGAGGACCTCGAGGGACCAGGTGCGTCGGCCGATGTCGACCCGGACCCGCCTGCAGCGTCGGCCGAGGACCTCGAGGGACCAGGTGCGTCGGCCGATGTCGACCCGGACCCGCCTGCAGCGTCGGCCGA
>JAUIAU010000011.1 GCA_030425185.1 Alphaproteobacteria bacterium | reverse complement strand
GCACATGGTAGAAGAACAGCACCACGACCATCGACAGCGTCTGGATGTAGAGCGACGCGAGCGCGGCTGCCGAGATGGCGATGACCGTGTTCATCGTCCGGTGCTTCATCATCGGCGAGGACGGGCCCTCGGACGCCACGACCGCCGCCATCGCCTTGGTGTGCGTCATGAACAGGAAGATCCCCGTCATGATATACAGCAGGAAATCGCCCCGGATCGCAGCCGTGCGCGCCCCGAGAAACCAGAACATGGCGAAGAACGCCCCGACGAAGACGATCGTCTGCAGCATGTTCATCAGGAGTCCGACAATGGCATTGCCGTGATTCTTGCGAACCTCGCGCACCGTGGCATGGTAGATCAGCGCCAGTGTCCGAAATCCGAGCGAAACGCCTGTGGTTTTCTCTTCATTGTGGAACATGGCAGGACCCCGGGTCAGGACTTCACTGGAACGCGTTGGGCGAGGTTGCACTTCGTTTGGGGCACGATCATAGAGAAATCATGGCGATTTTGATGCCGCGTGCCCGAAAGGATTTCACCATGGATTATGCACAGGCGGTTTCGGTGATGCGCGGGCTCGCCCTCCAGGCGGGTGACGCGATCATGGAGATTTACGGCGAGGACGACTTCTCGGTGCGGGAGAAGGCGGACGAAAGCCCGGTGACCGCGGCCGACGAGGCGGCCGACGCCCTGATCGCCCGCGGGTTGGCGGAGGCGTTTCCGGACGCCCTCGTTGTGACCGAGGAGCAGGCCGCGACCCATGACAAGGCGGCTGACCGGTTCTTCATCGTCGACCCGCTCGACGGTACCAAGGAATTCGTGCAGCGGCGCGGCGAGTTCACGGTCAACATCGCCTGGGTCGAAGACGGCGTCCCGGTGCGCGGCGTGGTCTATGCGCCTGCAATCGGGCGGCTTTTCTACACCGGCGCCGACGGGCAGAGCGTCGAGGAAAGCGCCCCGTTCGACGTCGATACCGTCGGGGCAACGCGGTCGCTGGGGGTGTCCATGCCCGACAACCGGGCGCTGATGGTGGTAGCGTCGAAGTCGCACCGCGACGCGGCGACCGACGCCTACATCGGCCGCTATGCCGTGCGCGACATGACCTCCGCCGGGTCGTCCCTGAAGTTTTGCCTTGTCGCGGCGGGCGAGGCGGACCTGTATCCCCGGCTCGGCCGCACGATGGAGTGGGATACTGCCGCGGGTGACGCGGTGTTGCGCGGGGCGGGGGGGCTGATGATCCGGTTCGAGGATCACGCGCCTTTCACCTACGGCAAACCCGGGTACGCCAATCCGTTCTTCATCGCCTATGCGCCGGGCGTTCTGCTCGTGCCCGCCGGGTCCGAATGAGTGTCCTGATCGTCATTCCCGCCCGCTACGCTTCGAGCCGGTATCCGGGGAAGCCGCTCGTTGCCCTGCGCGGGGCGGATGGCGTCGCGCGGACCCTGATCCGCCGCAGCTGGGACGCCGCGATGGCCGTGCCCGGCGCGCCGCGCGTCGTGGTGGCCACTGACGACGACCGCATCCGGGCCGAGGCCGAGGGGTTCGGGGCCGAGGTCGTCATGACATCGGAGGCCTGCAGGAACGGGACCGAGCGCTGCGCCGAAGTGATCGCGAAGATCGACCACCGGCCCGAGATCGTCGTCAACCTTCAAGGGGACGCGCCGCTGACCCCGGCCTGGTTCGTCTCGGATCTCGTTGCCGGGCTGCGGGCAGCGCCCGACGCCGACCTCGCCACACCCGTGCTGCGCTGCGATGGCGCCACCCTCGCGGCCCTCAGGGCCGACCGGGCGGCGGGCCGCGTCGGCGGCACGACCGCGGTGTTCGGCGCGCAGCATCAGGCGCTCTATTTCTCGAAGGAAGTCATACCCTTCACCGCCGGGACCCCGGCGCCGGATGCGCCCAGCGACGTCTTCCACCATGTCGGGTGCTATGCCTATCGCCCCGATGTCCTCGACCACTACGCGACCTGGCCGGTCGGGCCGCTGGAGCAGCTCGAAGGGCTGGAGCAACTGCGCTTCCTCGAGAACGGACGCACCGTGCTCTGCGTCGAGGTCGAGGCCCGGGGCCGTGTCTTCTGGGAGCTGAACAACCCCGAGGACGTGCCCCGCATCGAAGCGGCCCTGCGGGAGATGGGGGCCGGTTGAGATGCTCGCGTCGGTCATCATCGTCAGCCGTGACCGTGGACCGTCCCTGCGCCTGACCCTGACGGCGCTGAAATACCAGAGCTTCTTTCCCTTCGAGGTCATCGTTGTCGGCGATCAGGCTGCGCTCGATGCCGTCGCGGTAGCCGGCGTGGCCGAGCATGTCATCTGCGTGCCCTTCGACGAGCCGAACATCTCGGCCGCCCGGAACGCCGGTCTGGCGCAGGCGCAGGGCGACGTTGTCGCCTTCATCGATGACGATGCCGTTCCGGAACCGAACTGGCTGGCGGGCCTCGTTGCCGCCTTCGAGACGCCCGAGGTTGCCGTCGCGGCCGGGTTCGTCCGTGCCCGCAACGGGATCGACTTCCAGTGGCGGGGCGAAACCGTCTCACGTCTGGCCGAGCACGAGGTCCGCCCGGTGCCCCCGGACCGGATCAGCCTCGCCGGTTGGCAGAACGGTACGGCCCCGGAGGCCATGGGCACCAATGTTGCCTACCGCGCCTCGGTCCTGCGCGCGGCAGGTGGCTTCGATCCGGTGTTCCGGTATTTCCTCGACGACAGCGACGTGAACCTGCGGCTGTCGCAGGCCGGGCATCTGACCGCCGTCGTGCCCTGGGCCGAGGTTCACCACGGTCTTGCGCCAAGTTCGCGCCGCCTGAGCGGTACCATCCCCGCCACGCTGGAGGATCATGGCCGCAGCACGGTGGCCTTCCTGACCAAGCATGCGCCCCTGCACCTGATCGAGGCGGGCGTGAACCGGATGCGCGGGGCGCAGCGGCTTCGACTGCTGCGTCTGATGCGGCTCGGGCGGGTGCAACCCGATACCGTCCTGCGCCTGCTGGCCAGCTTCGATGCGGGAAGCCGGAAACGCGCGCCCGACCTGCGCGACCTGCCGCCGATCCAGACCGAGCGCAGTACCCGCAGGCTGTTCCGCGAGGCCGCGCTCGACCGCGAAGGGCTGGCCTTCGTTGCGTGGCGCCGCCACGGCGAAGCCGCCTGTACACAGGCCGCCCGGTGCGCGGCGGATGGGCATGTCGTGACCCTCTTCCTGTTCACGCCCGACAGCCGATATCACCGGGTCGCTTACCACCCGGACGGCTACTGGCTGCACACCGGCGGGGTGTGGGGTCGGTCCGAGCGTTCTGGTCCGCTGATCCAGCCTGCCCGGCGCCTCGACCGGGCCCGTCGTGAGCTCGGAGCGCGTCGGTTTGCCCGCGGCGATGCTGCGTTGCAGAAGCTTTAATCGGCAGATTTATTCTTTTTGCACAGTTGCCTATCCCTTCGATTAGACCTCGTTGGCAATCTGTGTCAGCCTTGCGGCAAGCTCTGACTCGGCCTGGCAACGGGCCGGTGACGACCTCGACGACAGTCATTTTTAGAACGGAAAGCCCTGACCCATGCCCCATACGAAACGCCGTCCGACCAAGGCCATTTTCCCGGTCGCAGGTCTAGGGACGCGGTTCCTGCCCGCGACGAAGTCGATCCCGAAGGAAATCATGACGCTGATCGACCGGCCGCTGATCCAGTACGCCATCGACGAGGCGCGCGAGGCCGGGATCGAGGAGTTCATCTTCGTCACCTCGCGCGGCAAGTCGGCGCTCGAGGACTACTTCGACGAGGCGCCGCACCTGAAGGCCGAGCTCGAGCACAAGGGCAAGGACGACCTCCTGAAGGTGCTGGAGAAGACCAATATGGCCTCGGGCGCCATCGCCTATATCCGGCAGACCCAGCCCAAGGGTCTCGGCCATGCGGTCTGGTGCGCCCGGCGGCTGCTCGGGGACGAGCCCTTCGCCGTGATCCTGCCCGACGACATCATCCAGGCCGAGACCGGCTGCCTGAAGCAGATGGTCGAAGCCTATGAGGGGATCGGCGGCAACATGGTCGCCGCGATGGAGGTGCCGCCCTCGAAGGCTTCCGCCTACGGCATTCTCGACGTGGCCGAGGACATGGGCCGCGTGGTTTCGGTCAAGGCGATGGTCGAGAAACCGGCCCCCGGCACCCAGCCGTCGAACCTGGCGGTCATCGGTCGCTACATCCTGGCGCCCGCCGTGATGGACGCCCTCGACGGCGCCTCCACCGGCGCAGGCGGTGAGATCCAGCTGACTGACGCGATCGCCGCCCAGATCGGCAGCGGCGGGGTCTATGGCTACCGTTTCGACGGCCAGCGCTACGACTGCGGCTCGAAGGCCGGGTTCCTGCAAGCCACCATCGCCTTCGGACTGGAACGGCCCGACCTGCGGGATGAACTCGCGGCGTTCCTGAGCGAGATCGTCCCGGCCCGCGACGCGGCCGAGTGACCGGCGGGCAGGTGCCGCCGATGGCAGGTGCCTGCCTTCTCGACCTTACGCGACTCGTCGGCCGGTTGCCGGACCGGACCCTGACCGGAGTCGATCGGGTCGAACTTGCATGGCTGACAGACCGGCTCGGCGCTGAAACGCCGTTGTGGGTCCTGGTCCGTACGCGGTTCGGTTTCCTGCTGCTCGATCGCACCGGGGCGCAGGGCCTGATGGACCGCCTTCAGGGCCGGGTTCCGTGGGGACCGCTCGATCTGCTTGGCCGTCTGTCCCGGCGCGGATCCGTGGCGCACCGGCGCGTGCTGGCCGACCTGCGCCGATTGGCCCTGGCCCGCTCGGTGCATCGGCGTCTTTGGGCGATGCTCCGCCGTCACGTGCCGCAGGGCACGCCCTGCATCAATCTCGGCCACACGACGTTGCGGGCGGATATCCTTGCTCAGGTGCGCCGCGCCGGGTTGCCGGTCGTCGCCATGGTACACGACACGATCCCGCTGACCCACCCGCATCTGTCGCGCGCCGGAACGGTTGGGCCCTTCCGCGCCAAGATGGAAACCTTGTGCCGCCACGCGGACCTTCTGATCCACACGGCCGCCGCCACGCGCGCGACGACCGAGGCGGTTCTGGCATCCCTCGGGCCGGTCCCGCCGGGCGTCGTCGCGCCGCTTGGCGTTGCGGTCCCCGATCCCGCGCCGCAGGACCTGCCCGCCGCGCTTGCGGACGCTAAGCGTTTCTTCCTGTCGGTCGGCACGCTGGAGCCGCGCAAGCGGCAGATGATGCTGCTCGACCTGTGGGAAGACCTCGGGAGGGATCCCGAGCTCCCGCGCCTGCCAGCGCTCGTCCTCGCAGGGTCACGCGGCTGGCTGAGTGGCGCCGAGTTTGCGCGCCTCGAAGCCTCGCCGCTCTACGGGACGACCGTGCTCGAGGTCCCGGGTCTGTCCGACGGGGCCCTCGCGGCGCTCTATAGCCGGGCAGAAGCACTGCTGATGCCGAGTGTCGTCGAGGGCTACGGCCTGCCGCCCCTCGAAGCGGCTGCGCTGGGCTGTCCCGTCGTGCTGACGGACTTGCCCGTCTATCGCGAAACGCTGGGCAGCTTTCCGATTTACGTGGAATCCGACGATATGTATCTTTGGAGGACAGTCGTTAAACAGATGATCGCAGGTCCGCCTGCACACACACAACAAACGACGATTGTTCCGCCGGACTGGTCGCAGCATGTCTCGACCGTCCTTCAGGCGGTCGAGGCAGGCAGAAAGACCGATGCAGGGGTCAGGGGCAGGGCCGATTGGGATTGAGGACGCGATACCGGCTGCGGCTTGAGCGCAAGCGCCTCCTCTGGCGGGCGTTCCGCAAGCGGCGCCAACTGTCCCGCAGGCGGGACCGTACCGCCGACATCCGGGACGGTCACATCCTGCTTTTTGCCACGCTGCGAAACGAGAAGGTGCGGCTGGCCTATTTCCTCGACTACTACCGAAAGCTGGGCGTCGATCATTTCCTGATGGTCGACAACGGGTCGGATGACGGGTCGGCCGAGTATCTCGCCGAGCAGCCGGACGTCTCGCTCTGGACGACAAAGGCCAGTTACCGACGCTCGCGCTTCGGGATGGACTGGCAGAACTGGCTGCTCAACAAGTACGGGCACCGGCACTGGTGCCTCTGCGTCGATGTCGACGAGTTCCTCGTCTATCCGTTCTGCGACACCCGCCCGCTGGCCGCGCTGACCGACTGGATGGATGCCTCGTCGCTCCGGGTCTGCCCGGCGATGCTGCTCGACATGTACCCCAAGGGCCCCATCGACGCGCAGCCCTATGCCGAGGGGCAGGACCCGTTCGAGATCGCGGCGTGGTTCGACAGCGGCAACTACACGATCGAGCGGAACGACAAGTACGGCAATCTGTGGATTCAGGGCGGCCCCCGGGCCCGCGCCTTCTTCGCGGACCAGCCCAACCGCGCCCCGGCCCTGAACAAGCTGCCGCTGGTGCGCTGGCAGAAGGGCTACGCCTATCTCGACAGCACGCACATGATGCTGCCGCGCGGTCTGAACCTCGCCTACGAGGAGGGCGGCGGCGAGAAGTTCTCCGGCATCCTGCTGCACGCCAAGTTCCTGCATACCTTCGTCGAGAAGAGCGCCGAGGAGATCCGCCGCCAGCAACACTACGGCAAGAGCCGCGAGTACAAGGCCTATGCCCGGCAACTGGGCGAGACGCAGCCCGACCTCTGGCACAGCTGGTCCGAACGCTACATCAACTGGCGGCAACTCGAGATCCTCGGCCTGATGTCGAAGGGGAACTGGGCATGAGCCTCGGGGTCATCATGCTCGTCCATGCCGATCTGGACCGGGCCGCACAGGTGGCCCGGCACTGGGCGACGCATGGCTGTCCGCTGGTCGTTCACATCGACCGCAAGGTGTCCGAACCGGCGTCGAAGGCGTTCCAGAAGTCGCTCGCCGATCTCGACAACGTGCGGTTCGCGCCGCGCGTCGATTGCCGGTGGGGTACCTGGTCGCTGGTGGCGGCCACGCTCGGAGCCGCCGAGACGATGCTCGCCGACTTTCCCAGCGTCGGCCATGTCCTGCTGTCGAGCGGATCCTGCATGCCGCTGCGGCCGGTCGAGGAGCTTGTCGACTACCTCGCCGATCACCCGCGCACCGACTTCATCGAGTCGGTCACCGTCGAGGATGTCCCCTGGACCATCGGCGGGCTGCACCACGAGCGGTTCACGCTGCGCTTCCCGTTCTCGTGGAAGACCCGGCGGCGGCTCTTCGATGCCTACGTTGCCCTGCAACGCAAGCTGGGCGTGCGACGCCGGATCCCGAGGAACCTGCAGCCCCATATCGGGTCGCAGTGGTGGTGCCTGACCCGCGAAACGCTGTCCGCCATCCTGACCCACAAGTCCCGCCGCGCGCATGACCGCTACTTCGCCAAGGTGTGGATCCCGGACGAGAGCTATTTCCAGACCCTGGCGCGCGCCCTGTCGCACCACATCGAAAGCCGGTCGCTGACCCTGTCCAAGTTCGACCTGCAGGGGAAGCCCTACGTCTTCTACGACGACCACCTGCAACTGCTGCGCCGGTCGGACTGTTTCGTTGCCCGCAAGATCTGGCCCGGCGCGAACCGGCTCTATGACGCGTTCCTCGCGTCGGCGGCGGGTGTGCCGACCAAGGCCGAACCGAACCCGCAGAAGATCGACCGGGTGTTCACCGCGGCCTCCGAGCGGCGGATGATCGGGCGAAATGGCCTCTACATGCAGAGCCGGTTTCCGCGCGACCGCTGGGACATCGGCAAGACAGCCGCGCCCTATTCTGTGTTTCAGGGCTTCGACGAGGTCTTCACCGAATTCGCACCGTGGCTGGCCCGCCGGACCGGGGCGCGGGTGCATGGCCACCTGTTCGACTGGAAGAAGGTCGAGTTCTCCGGCGGCGACCGGGTCTTCGCAGGGGGGCTGGCAGCCAGCGCCGCCCTGCGCGACCGCAATCCGCGCGCCTTCCTGACCAGCCTGATCTGGAACACCCGGGGCGAGCGCCAGTGTTTCCAGCTTGGACCCTACGACAGGCAGGACATCAACGACCTGATCCGGTGGGATCCCAATGCCCAGATCTCGGTGATCTCCGGCGCCTGGGCGATCCGGCTGTTCCAGTCCGACATGGACTTCGAGGCGAAGCGGCGGGAGGCGGCGTGGATGCAGCGGGTCGAGGATCATTTCCTTGGCCAGATCCGCCAGCGCGGCCTTCCGGCCCGCATCCGGATCTGGGCGCTCGCGGACTTCCTCGACGATCCGATGGAGCATCTGCAGGCCATCCTGGACGAGATCGAGCCGAGCGCGCCCCGACGGCTGGCCGAGGTACCGCGCATGGCCGACCTGACGGGCTTCGGGGCCTTCCTGCAGAATCTGAAGAACGCGGGCATGAAGCCCTACCTGACCGGCGACTTCCCGGTCGATGCCGCACCGGCCGACATGCTGCCGGGCGGCCAACGCCCCAAACTCGTGACCTAGGACCGCCATGCCCGAGCGCTTCGACTATTTCGTGATCTTCGGCGGCATGCGCACCGGGTCGAACCTGCTGGAGCGCAATCTCAACACGCTGCCGGACGTGCGGTGCTTCGGGGAACTCTACAATCCCTACTTCATCGCCCACGAGAAGATGACCGAGTATCTCGGCGTCACGCTGGAGGAGCGCGAAGCGGACCCCATGCGACTGGTGGCCAGCATCCGCGAGGAATTCCGCGACGGCCTGCCCGGGTTCCGGTTGTTTCACGACCATGCGCCCCGGGTGCGCGAGGCCGCGCTGGCCGATCCGCGCTGCGCCAAGATCCTGCTGACGCGCAATCCGCTGGACAGCTACATCTCGTGGAAGCTGGCGCGCTATCTTGATCAATGGGTGCTGACCGACGCCGACAGCCGACGCGAAGCCAAGGTCGTCTTCGACAAGACGCAGTTCCGCGAACAACTCGAGGACAACACCGCCTTCTTCGGCGCGCTGCGTCGCGGGCTTCAGGAAACCGGGCAGACCGCGTTCGAACTGACCTACGAAGACACGCTCCGGCCCGAGGTGCTGTCCGGCGTGGCGCGGTTCCTCGGCTCGTCCGGGACGATCGCCGCGCTCGACACCTCGCTGAAGAAGCAGAACCCCGGCACGATGCGGGACAAGGTCGAGAACTATGACGAGATGGTCGTCGCCCTGTCCGAGTTCGATGCCTTCGGACTGAACGCGCTGCCCAGTTTCGAGCCCTCGCGCGGGGCGGCGGTGCCGACATGGCTGGCGTCCGAGGTGGCTCCGGTTCTGGTCCAGCCGGTCCGGTCCTCGTCCGAGACCGGCCTCGGCGCCTGGCTGTCGGGGCTCGGCGGCGTGCGGACCGACATGACCCAGAAGGACTTTCGCGCGTGGTCGAAGGACGCGCCCGGGGCGACGGCCCTGACCGTCCTGCGTCACCCGGTGGCCCGGGCCTGGGCCGTCTTTGCGGGCAAGGTGCTGCCGACCGACCGCAAGGCCTTTGCCGACACGCGGGGGGCGCTCGTCCAGACGTATGGCGTCCCGCTGCCCGCCGAGTGGCCCGATCCCGCCTTCGACGCCGATCGTGCCCGCGTTGCCTTCCTCGCCTTCCTCAGGTTCCTCAAGGCCAACCTCGCCGGCCAGACCGCGCTGCGAATCGAGCCGGCCTGGGCCTCGCAACTGGCCATCGTGCAGGGCTTTGCCACGGTTCGCCCGCCTGACCATGTCCTGCGGGAAGACGAGCTGGATGCCACTGTCGCCGGGCTGGCCGCGCGGAACGGGCTGCCGGGCCCGTCCGGTTCGCTGGTCGATCCGCTGCCCTTGGCCGGGCTTCTCGACAGCGTCTACGACGAACGCGTCGAGGCCGCAGCTCGTGCGGCCTATCCGAGGGACTACCTGGTTTTCGGGTTCGGCGACTGGCGCGGCTGAGGGGACAGCTCAGGCGGCCTTGGTATTCTGCACTTCGGAAAGGATCGCGTGCAGGGTCGCCGGATCCTCGTTCGCGCGCAGCTTGGCGCAGGTCGCGGCGTCGCGCAGCGTGCGCGAGACCAGCGCCAGCGCCTTGAGGTGATCGACCCCGCCATCCTGCGGCGCGAACAGGCAGAACACCAGGTCGACCGGCTGGCGGTCGACCGAGTCGAAATCGATCGGCTTCTCGAGCCGGATGAAGGCACCGACGATCTGGTCGATTCCCTCGAGGCGGGCATGGGGCAGGGCAACGCCATGCCCCACGCCGGTCGCACCAAGCGTCTCGCGTTCGAGAAGGGCGTCCATCGCATCGCTGGCCGACAGTCCGTAGACCCCCGCCCCGATATCGGCGAGTTCCTGCATCAGCCGCTTCTTGCTCGTGAAGTGGCCGACCACCCGCACGGCGCGGGGTTTCAGGATATCCGAGAGATGCATGTTGCCAGTCCCGTTGTCGCGGCTGTCAGCTGTTCAGCCGGGGATCAATCCAGCCGATGTTGCCGTCGTCACGCCGGTGGACCACGTTGATCCCGCCGTGTCGCTCGTTTCGGAAGACCAGCAACTGTGACCCCGCCAATTCCATTTGCATGACCGCTTCGCCGACCGAGATTTCCGGAATCCGGCTCTCCATCTCGGCAATGATCATCGGTTGCAGCGACTCCGGTTCCGATGCCTCTTCGTCGCCGCCAGAGGCGAGGATATACGAGGATGCCCCGAAGAGCGCAACGGGCTCCGCGCGCTCGCGATGGTGGTTCTTGAGGCGGCGCTTGTAGCGGCGCAATTGCTTCTCGAGCCGCTCGTTGCACTTCTCGAAGGCGGCGTAGATATCCGGGGCATTCCCGGTCGCCTGTGCCGTCAGCCCGGTCGAGAGATGGACAGTGGCTTCGCAGACATGCTCGTGGGCGGTCCGCGAGAAGACCACATTGGCGTCGGTGGGACGTTCGGCGTATTTCGCCACGACCTCATCCATTTCCTGCTTCACATGCGTCTGCAGGGCTTCGCCGATGTCGATCTGTTTTCCGGTGATTTGATAGCGCACTTGTGCCTCCTTTGGACGCCTATCCTGAACCTCTGGGTGCCTGCGCTAACACTCTGTAAACAGGGGGGAAACGGTCAGACACCCACGGGTTCGCCGCCAAGGCTCCGCAAGGCCTTCCGGCGTTTGCGGACATGCGAGGGCGGGATGCTCAGACATCCCCGATATTTGGCGACAGTTCGCCGCGCGATGTCAACGCCCTCCTCGGACAGACGGGCCGCGATCTCGGAATCCGACAGGACCCGGCCGCCGGTCTCGGCGGCGATCAGCCGGGCGATGCGCTGCTGGACAGCGTGCACGCTCGGCCCGTCCCCGGTGCGGTCAAGGGTTCCGGGGAACAGGGCCGACAGGGGCATGACGCCGTGCGGCGTGTCAATCGCCTTGTCCTGCACGGCCCGTCCGACTGTCGACGGGTGCAGGCCAAGCTCGGCGGCGACAGTCTGTCGTTCCAGCGGAACCAAGGCGTCGGAAGCGCCGGTCAGCCAGGCACGCTGGTGCTCGACCACCGCCGCGCCCACCCGCAGAAGCGTGCTGCGGCGGAAGCTGAGTGCCCGAATCAGACCCTCGGCTTCGCGCCGCGCCTCGGCCAGCCTCCCGTCGTCCGGCAGGCCGGGGTGCAGGCGCAGGTTGGGCAGGACACCGCGCTTCAGGCCGACGGTCAGTGTGCCGTCCGCCTCGACCCGCACGACCAGATCCGGCAGCAGGGCCCGCGCGGCCGCTCCGAAGCCTGCGCCCGGCGCGGCGGTCAGCGCGGGCAGGAGCGCCGCAAGGCGTTTCAGGGTAGCGGTGTCCAGTCCGCTGGTATCGGACGCCCGCTTCCAGTGCCCGGCGACAAGGTCCGGCAGGCAGGCCGCCGCGGCCCGGGCCACGGTCGGGTCCTCGCCCCCGGCGACGAGTTGCAGCGCCAGGCATTCGGGCAGGTCCCGGGCGGCGACACCGGCGGGCTGACAGGCCTGCACGGCGGCCAGACCGGCGGCGGCCTCCTCCGGGCTGGTGGCGGCCAGCGTCGCGATCTCGGCCAGATCCATGTCCAGCCAGCCCCTGTCGTCGAGCGCCCAGGTGATTGTCCGCGCGGCGCGCAGGACGGCGGGGGACAAGCGCTCCAGCCGCAGCTGATCGCGCAGAAGGCTGCCCAGGTCGGGGTCGGCCTTGATCTTGTCGGTCGCGCCGTCGCCGAAGCCCTGCGACATCGGCTCGGCCAGGTCGAGGGCGGGGTTCTCCAGCATCGCGGCTTCGAGTTCGGCGCGGAGTGTCGCGGCGGGACGGGCGAGGATCGCCATGCCCTGCATCATCTCCCGGGACAGGCGCTGGTTGCCGCGCGCCTTGAGGTGCAGACCGGTGGCTGCCGCCATGCCGTGCCTCCCCGCGCGTCAGGATACCCGGAAGTTCTGTCCCAGGTAGACCCGCCGCACGTTCTCGTCGCGCACCACCTCGTCGGTGGTGCCGCTCATCAGAACCTTGCCGTCGTGCAGGATATAGGCGCGGTCCACGATGTCGAGCGTCTCGCGGACGTTGTGGTCGGTGATCAGAACGCCGATGCCGCGCGTCTTCAGGTCCGAGACCAGCCCGCGAATCTCACCGACCGCGATCGGGTCGACGCCCGCGAACGGTTCGTCGAGCAGCAGGTACTTCGGATCGGCCGCGAGGCAGCGGGCAATCTCGACCCGGCGACGCTCGCCCCCTGACAGGGCCAGTGCCGGCGCCCGGCGCAAGTGCTCGATCGAGAATTCCGACAGAAGGGTTTCCAGCCGGTCGCGCCGCACGCTGCGATCGGACACGGCGATCTCGAGGATCGCGGCGATGTTGTCCTCGACCGACAGGCCGCGGAAGATCGACATCTCCTGCGGGAGATAGCCGATCCCGAGCCGGGCCCGGCGGTACATCGGCAGTTGCGTGGCGTCGCGTCCGTCGATCTCGACTACGCCGCCTTCGGGGGTCACCAGGCCGGCAATCGAGTAGAAGCAGGTGGTCTTGCCCGAGCCGTTCGGCCCCAGCAGCGCGACCACCTCGCCGCGTGCGAGGTACATGGAGACGTCGCGGATGACCGGGCGCCGCTTGTAGCTCTTGCGCAGGTTTCGGACGACCAGCCCTGTCTTGGTCTCGGCGAGGCTGAGCTGCGGACCGCTCATTCCGAGCCGCCCGGCCGGAAGACCGCGCGGACCCGTCCTTCCATGCGCCCCTCCCCGGTGGCGAGGTTGAAGACCATGCGCTCGCCCGCGATCACGGTCGGGCCCTGGGTCAGCAGGACGTTCCCGGTCATCACCACGCGGTCGTCGCGGGGGGTCAGCACCGCATTGTCCGACTCGGCCACGTCCTCGCCGTTGATGAAGATGACGTTGCCCTTCGCGTCGACCTGGTCGACGCTGCCTTCCTCGCCGGGCTGCGCCTTGTCGGCCTCGGTATAGCGAACCTCGATCACGTCGGCGGACAGGGTCATCTGCTCCTGCACGACGCGCACGTTCCCGGTGAAGATCGCGAACCCGGCTTCCCGGTCCACAGACAGGCTGTCCGCCGTGATCTCGATCGGGGCATCGGGGTTGACCGGGGTCGTGCCGAGTTCGATCGCCGTGCCTTGGGCAAGCGCTGCTCCCGACCAGAGAACCAGACACAGGGCAGTCAGGGAACGCAAAGGCATCGGCGCAGGTCTCTCTCTCGGCTGGCCGCGTCCCTCAGGGCCGGTCGGCATCCCGCGGGCGATATAGCAGTTTTATCCCGCCCGTGAAAACCACTTGCTCGGTTCCCGGTCCGGATCCGCTCAGATGCATCGCGCCGGCTTCCAGCCTCAGCCCCGGTCCGAGCACGACGACCAGGCCCTCCGCGCTGACATCGAGACCATCGATGGCGGCGGTCCCGCGCGGGGCGCGCAATTCGTAGCCTTCGGATGTCGTCAGCACGATGCCGCCCTCCGCGAAGGCGGTCCGGGCGGTCTGGTCCAGTCCGCCCCGCGGCGCGGTCATCTCGATGGTCTCGCCGTCGCTGCGATCGACCCGGGCAGAGACGGTCTCGGCAAGAATCGTCTGCCGGTCTTCCGGGGACGGCGCGGCGCTGTCGGCCGTCACCGCGATCACGTCGCCGCTCTCCAGCGTTCCGCGGTACTGTGGCGCACTCAGCCGTTGGCCGGTGATGATCTCGGCGATTTCGCTTTCGGAATAGGGCAGCTCCCGAATGTCGCGCTGCACGCCCGAGAACAGGAACAGGCTCGCCAGCAGGCCGAGCGCCACCAGAGGCAGCACGATCTTTGCCGTGGTCACGAAGGTCGTGTAGCGGCCTGACCTGTCCGCCACGGCTCAGGCGACCCCGGCGCGCAGGCAGTCGTGAATGTGCAGGATGCCGAGCGGCCGCGCCTCGGGGCCGGGATCCTGCACGAAGAGCGAGGTGATCTTCCGCTCGTTCATGATGGCCAGCGCCTCGGCGGCCAGCGCCTCGGGACGGATCGTCTTGGGGCCGCGCGTCATCACCGCGCCCGCCGTCCGGCCGAGCAGGCCGTCCATGTGCCGGCGCAAGTCGCCGTCGGTGATGATGCCCACCAGCTTGCCGTCCTCGGTCACGCCGACGACGCCGAAGCCCTTCTTCGAGATCACCAGGAGCGCCTCGGTCATCGGAGTGCTCACCGGGATCAGCGGCACCTCGTCGCCGCCATGCATCAGGTCCCCGACCTTGCTGAGTCGCGCGCCGAGCTTGCCGCCCGGGTGGAAGTCGCGGAAATCGTCCGGGCTGAACCGGCGGTGCTCCATCAGGGCGATGGCCAGCGCATCCCCGAGGGCCAGCGTCATCGTGGTCGACGTGGTCGGCACGATTCCCTCGCCGCAGGCTTCCTCGGCGTTCGGAAGGACCAGCGCCACATCCGCCTGCCGCAGCAGCGTGCTGTCGGGCCGGCTGGCGACGCCGATCAGGGTGATCTTGAACCGACGCGTGTAGGCGATGACATCGGCCAGTTCCGGCGTCTCGCCGGAGTTCGACAGAACGACCACGACATCGCCGGGACGCATCATGCCGAGGTCGCCGTGGCTGGCCTCGGCCGGGTGCACGAAATGCGCAGGCGTTCCGGTCGAGGACAGCGTTGCCGCCATCTTGCGCGCGATATGTCCCGACTTTCCCATGCCCGAAACGATGACGCGACCCTTCGAGGCAAGAATCGCCTCGACCGTCCGAACGAAGCTGTCGTCCAGCGCCGCCGCCAGCTGACCCAGCGCGGCCGCCTCGGTGCCGATCACCCGGCGCGCAGTGGACAGAAGGCTGGCGGGATCGACCATGTCCGGGTGACCCGTCAATGCGAGAAGATGTCGAGGTCGGGCCAGCCCATCAGGTCCAGCTTGGCCCGCGTCGGCAGGAACGCGAAGCACGACGCGGCCACGGCGGTCCGGTCCTCGCGCGCCAGCATGCCGTCGAGTGCTTCGCGCAGCCGGTGCAGGTACAGCACGTCGGAGGCTGCATACTCCACCTGCGCCGGGGTCAGCTTGGCCGCGCCCCAGTCACTGGACTGCTGCTGCTTCGAGATGTCTACGTCGAGCACCTCCTGCAGAAGCACCTTCAGCCCGTGGCGGTCGGTGTAGGTCCGGACCAGTTTCGAGGCGATCTTGGTGCAGTAGACCGGCGCGGTCAGCACGCCGAAGGCCTTGAGAAGCACCGCGATGTCGAAGCGCCCGTAGTGGAACAGCTTGAGGACCGCCGGATCGGTCAGCATGCGACACAGGTTCGGGGCCTCGGTCTGCCCCTTCTCGATCTGGACGAGATGGGCGGTTCCGTCGCCGGACGACAGCTGCACCACGCACAGCCGGTCGCGGTGCGGGTTCAGCCCCATGGTTTCGGTGTCGATGGCAACGACCGGGCCGAGGTCGAGCCCGTCCGGAAGGTCGCGATGGTGCAGGGTGTGGGTCACGGAACCTCCCAAGTCTCGATCCCTCCGGGGGTGGCTCGGGAATGGTGCCCAGGAGAGGACTCGAACCTCCACGACCTTTCGGCCACTGGTACCTGAAACCAGCGCGTCTACCAATTCCGCCACCTGGGCCGGTGTCGTGAGCGCGGGGTTTAATCGGGGCTGCGGGGGGTGTCAACGGCAATAAATCGGCTTTCTTTCCGCCTGCCCGCGACGTGTTTGCGCCTTGCCCGGCGAGGGCCGTGCCGGTATCCCCGGCAAGACCCCAGACGGAGGAGCCAGCCATGTCGAACCTCGTCACGATCTACGGCGGATCGGGCTTTGTCGGCCGCTATATCGCACGTCGGATGGCCCAGGCCGGGTGGCGTGTCCGGGTTGCCGTGCGTCGCCCGAACGAAGCCCTGTTCGTCCGTCCCTATGGTGTGGTGGGGCAGGTCGAGCCGGTTCTCTGCAACATCCGGGACGATGGCTCGGTGGCGGCCGCGATGGACGGGGCCGATGCCGTGGTCAACTGCGTCGGCATCCTCGCGCCCGAGGGCAAGAACACCTTCGAGCCGGTGCAGCTTCAGGGTGCCGCCCGTATTGCCCGCATCGCCGCCGAGAAAGGCATCGCCCGGATGGTCCATGTCTCGGCGATCGGCGCGGATGCCGCGTCGGCCAGCGACTATGCCCGGACCAAGGCGCTGGGCGAGGCCGAGGTTCTGCGTCACATGCCGGATGCCGTGATCCTGCGGCCCTCCATCGTGTTCGGTGCGGAGGACGGCTTCTTCAACCGGTTCGCCAGCATGGCGCGCTTCGGGCCGATCCTGCCGGTCGTCGGTGGCGCGACGAAGTTCCAGCCGGTCTACGTCGAAGACGTCGCCGCCGCCGCCGTGAAGGGTGTGCTGGGCGAGGCCGCGCCGGGCATCTACGAGCTGGGCGGGCCGGAGGTGAAGAGCTTCCGCGCGCTGATGCAGCAGATGCTGGCCGTGATCCGCCGCCGCCGGCTGATCCTCGGCGTGCCGTTCCCGATCGCGGGCCTGATGGGCTTCGTGCTCGACATGGCCCAGGCGGTCACCCTCGGCCTGTTCCACAACGGCATCCTGACCCGTGACCAGGTGCGCAACCTCAAGCGGGACAACGTGGTGACGGGAACGACCCGGACCTTCGCCGATCTCGGGATCGAGCCCACCGCCCTCGACTCGGTCCTGTCGTCCTACCTCTGGCGGTTCCGTCCGACCGGGCAATACGACGACATCACCGACTCGGCCAAGAACCTGCGCGCCTGAGGGGCTCGGCCAGCCGACAGACCAACGGGGCCCGGGGCGCGACATCGCGCTCCGGGTCCTTGTCCGTTCAGGTATAGGCGATGACCAGCAGCACGGCGCCGAGGATTACGCGGTAGATCACGTAGGGCGTGTAGCTGTAGACCTTGAGGAACCGCATCATCAGCGACAGCGCGACATAGGCCGCGACAAAGGCGAAGGCCGCCCCGATCACGCCATCGCGCAGCATCGCGACATCGGCCTGTCCGACGACATCGGCCCCGAGCAGGACCCCGGACGCGAGAATGGTCGGGATCGACATCAGCATCGACAGCCGCGCCGCGTCCTCGCGCTTGTAACCCAGAACCCGCGCGCCGGTGATCGTGATGCCCGAGCGCGAGGTGCCCGGAATCAGCGCGATGACCTGCCAGAGGCCGAGGATGATCGCGTGCTTCAGCGTCCACTGCTCGGCGGTCCGCACATGGTCGAACTGCTGGTCTGCCCACCAAAGCACGATGCCGAAGATCAGCATGGTCCAGCCGATCACCGCGACCGAACGCATCATGACGTCGAGCCCGCTCAGCTTGAGAAGGAGACCGGCCAAGACCACCGGGATCGTTGCCACGACGAGGCACAGCGCCAGCCATGCGCCCTGGTCGTCGATCTGCCAGCGCAACAGCTTCGGCAGTCCGGCCAGGGCCCGGGACACGTCGGACCAGAAGTAGAAGATCACTGCCCCCAGGGTGCCGACATGCACGGCCACGTCTATGGCGAGCCCCTGGTCGGGAGCGCCGGTGAGCAGCGGGTAGAGGATAAGGTGCCCGGACGAGGAGATGGGCAGGAATTCCGTGATCCCCTGGATCACGGCCAGCATGAGGAGATGGAAGAGGGTCATTCTGAGGGGGCCTGATGATTCGCTGAGCCGACCCTAATGCCGCGTCGTGAAAAGGAAATGCGCCAATAAGGTCAGTATGATTGACATAAAATCCACAATTTCGGCGGCGGCCGGTCGGTGGAGCGCGAGGAATACTTGATTTAGGTCAGTGTGCCTGACTTTTCTTTGACCTGGTCTGACTGTAAATGGACGCGACAGAAATTGGGAGCGGCTATGGCGACGCAGAAGATGCTCAGGTTCGTGACGGTGGCCAAGGAGATGCCCGAGAAGCGGGCGGCCGAGGCGCGCTCAAAGGACTTCCAGGAAATCTACGCGGAGTATGCCCGCGAGAAGGCGGCCGAGCAGGCCGGGCGGTGCAGCCAGTGTGGCGTGCCCTACTGCCAGTCGCACTGCCCGCTGCACAACAACATCCCGGACTGGCTGAAGCTGACCGCCGAGGGGCGGCTGCAGGAAGCCTACGAGATCAGCCAGGCCACCAACACCTTCCCCGAGATCTGCGGCCGCATCTGCCCGCAGGACCGGCTGTGCGAGGGCAACTGCGTGATCGAGCAGTCTGGCCACGGCACGGTCACCATCGGCTCGGTCGAGAAATACATCACCGACACCGCCTGGGAGGAGGGCTGGGTCAAGCCGATCACCCCGTCGGTCGAGCGGCCCGAGAGCGTCGGCATCATCGGCGCCGGTCCGGGCGGGCTGGCGGCGGCCGACATGCTGCGCCGCGCCGGTCTGCAGGTCACCGTCTACGACCGCTATGACCGTGGCGGCGGCCTGCTGACCTACGGCATCCCCGGCTTCAAGCTGGAGAAGGACGTGGTGATGGCCCGCATGGCGCAGCTGGAAGCGGGCGGCGTCGCGATGCAGCTGAACTGCAGCGTGGGCGAGGATATCTCGTTCGCCGACCTGCGCGCCAAGCATGACTTCGTGGTCATCGCGACCGGGGTCTACAAGTCGCGCGACCTCGGCGGGCCGGGCGCGGGGGCGGCCGGCATCGTGCGGGCGATCGACTACCTGACCGCCTCGAACCGGGTCGGCTTCGGCGACGATGTGCCGGAATTCACCTCCGGGGAACTGAACGCCGAGGGCAAGCGCGTCGTCGTCATCGGCGGCGGCGACACCGCGATGGACTGCGTGCGCACCGCGATCCGGCAGGGCGCGACCAGCGTCAAATGCCTGTATCGCCGGGACCGGGCCAACATGCCGGGCAGCCAGCGCGAGGTGCAGAACGCCGAGGAAGAGGGCGTGGAATTCGTCTGGCTTTCGGCGCCAAAGGGCTTTTCGGGCGATCCGGTCGACGGCGTCCATGTCCAGCGCATGAAGCTGGGCGAACCGGACGCGACCGGGCGGCAGATGCCGGAGGAAATCCCCGGTGCCGACTACGTCGAGCCCGCCGACCTGGTGATCAAGGCGCTGGGCTTCGAGCCCGAGCCGCTGCCGAGCCTCTGGGGCGTGCCCGAGCTGGAAGTGACCCGCTGGGGCACCATCAAGGCCAATTTCCGCACCCACGAGACGAACCTGCCGGGGGTCTACGCGGCCGGGGATATCGTGCGCGGCGCGAGCCTTGTGGTCTGGGCGATCCGCGACGGGCGCGAGGCGGCCGAGGCCATCCTCGCTGCGCTGCAGAAAAACGCGGTCGTGGCCGCAGAATAAGGTGAAACCGGCGTCGGCAGGACGTCGGTATCACGTCGGTATCACGTCGGTACTGCACCGCAGCAAATTGCCGGGCAGCGACACCGCCGCGTCCCCCATTGGTCAGCCCCGCTGACCCGGATCGCGGCGGAAGGGACAAGTGCCCCGGACACCGGGGACTCTTCGGGAAGGAGAGAGACATGACGAAGTTTGATGCCGCCTGGGTCGCCCGCGAAGAAGCCAAGCGCGCCCGCATGGCCGAAGCCGGGATGTACGACCCGACCGACGAGCATTCGTCCTGCGGCGTCGGCCTGGTGGTCGACATCGACGGCGCGCGCTCACGCAAGGTGGTCGAGGCCGGTCTGACCGCGCTCAAGGCGGTCTGGCACCGGGGCGCGGTCGATGCCGACGGCAAGACCGGCGACGGCGCGGGCATCCATGTCCAGATCCCGGTCGAGTTCTTCAAGGACCAGATCCGCCATACCGGCCACACCCCGGCCGAGGACCGGCTGTTCGCCGTCGGCCAGATCTTCCTGCCGCGTGCCGATTTCGGCGCGCAGGAGACCGGGCGCACTATCGTCGAGACCGAAGTGCTGCGGATGGGTTATTACATCTACGGCTGGCGGCATGTGCCGGTGGATGTCTCGTGCCTCGGCGAGAAGGCGAACGCGACCCGGCCCGAGATCGAGCAGATCCTGATCTCGAATTCCAAGGGCGTCGACGAAGAGACCTTCGAGCGCGAGCTTTACGTGATCCGCCGCCGGATCGAGAAGGCCGCCGCCGCGGCACAGGTCAGCGGGCTCTATGTCTGTTCGCTGTCGTGCCGGTCGATCATCTACAAGGGCATGATGCTGGCCGAGCAGGTCGGCGAGTTCTACCCGGACCTGATGGACGAGCGCTTCATCTCGGCCTTCGCGATCTATCACCAGCGCTATTCCACCAACACCTTCCCGCAGTGGTGGCTGGCGCAGCCGTTCCGGATGCTCGCCCATAACGGCGAGATCAACACCCTGAAGGGCAACCTGAACTGGATGAAGAGCCACGAGATCCGGATGGCGTCGAGCTATTTCGGGGACTACGGCGACGACATCAAGCCTATCGTGCCGCAGGGCTCGTCCGACTCGGCCGCGCTCGACGCGGTGTTCGAGGTGCTGGTGCGCGCCGGGCGCAGCGCGCCGATGGCCAAGACCATGCTGGTGCCGGAGTCGTGGTCGAAGCAGGCCGCGGAGCTGCCGCAGGCGTGGCGCGACATGTATTCCTACTGCAACTCGGTGATGGAGCCGTGGGACGGCCCGGCCGCGCTGGCGATGACCGATGGCCGCTGGGTCTGTGGCGGCCTCGACCGCAACGGCCTGCGCCCGATGCGCTATGTCGTGACCGGGGACAACCTGCTGATCGCCGGGTCCGAGACGGGGATGGTCCCGGTGTCCGAGGGCGGCGTCGTTGAGAAGGGCGCACTGGGTCCGGGCCAGATGATCGCCGTCGACATGGCGACGGGCATGCTGTTCCACGACGCCGAGATCAAGGACAAGCTGGCGGCCGACCGGCCGTTCGGGGACTGGGTCCAGAAGATCACCGACCTTGAGGAAGAGCTGTCCGGTCTGACCGAGGCGGCCATCTTTGAGGGGGCCGAACTGCGCAAGCGCCAGATCGCCGCCGGCTTCACCATCGAGGAGCTGGAGCAGATCCTGTCGCCGATGGCCGAGGACGGGAAAGAGACCGTCGCCTCGATGGGCGACGACACGCCCGCTGCGGTGCTGTCGGACAAGTACCGCCCGCTGAGCCATTACTTCCGCCAGAATTTCAGCCAGGTCACCAACCCGCCGATCGACAGCCTGCGGGAATACCGGGTGATGAGCCTGAAGACCCGGTTCGGCAACCTGAAGAACGTGCTGGACGAGGACAGCAGCCAGACCGAGATCATCTCGCTGGAGAGCCCGTTCCTCGGCAACGCGCAGTTCGACGCGATGGTGAAGCACTTCGGCGATGCCGTGGTGACGCTGGACTGCACCTTCCCCGCCGGGGCCGGGCGCGATGCCCTGCGCGAGGGCCTGGCCCGCATCCGGTCCGAGGCCGAGGATGCCGTGCGCTCGGGTGCCGCGCACCTGATCCTGACCGACCGGTTCCAGGGCCCCGAGAAGGTCGCGATGCCGATGATCCTTGCGACCTCGGCGATCCATTCGTGGCTGACGCGCAAGGGGCTGCGGACCTTCACCAGCCTGAACGTGCGGTCGGCCGAGTGCATCGACCCGCATTACTTCGCCGTTCTGATCGGCGCGGGGGCCACGACGGTGAACGCCTACCTCGCCGAGGACTCGATCGCCGACCGGATCCGGCGCGGGCTGATCGAGGGGACGCTGACCGAGGCGGTCCGCCGCTACCGGCTGGCGATCGACCAGGGCCTGCTGAAGATCATGTCGAAGATGGGCATCTCGGTCATCTCGTCCTATCGCGGCGGTCTGAACTTCGAGGCCGTCGGCCTGAGCCGGGCGATGGTGGCGGAGTATTTCCCCGGCATGACCAGCCGGATCAGCGGCATCGGCGTGTCGGGCATCCAGCGCAAGCTGGAGGAGGTCCACGCCAAGGGCTGGCTGGGCCAGTCCGACGTGCTGCCGATCGGCGGCTTCTACAAGTCGCGCAAGTCGGGCGAGACCCATGCGTGGGAAGCGACCTCGATGCACATGCTGCAGACGGCCTGTGCGCGGGGCAGCTACCAGATGTGGCAGCAGTATTCGCAGAAGATGCAGAAGAACCCGCCGATCCACCTGCGGGACCTGCTGGCGGTCGAGCCGCTGGGCGCGCCGGTGCCGATCGAGGAGGTCGAGTCGATCACCTCGATCCGCAAGCGCTTCGTGACGCCGGGCATGTCGCTGGGGGCGCTGTCGCCCGAGGCGCACAAGACGCTGAACGTCGCGATGAACCGGATCGGTGCGAAGTCCGACAGCGGTGAGGGCGGGGAAGATCCGGCGCATTTCGTGCCGGAACCGAACGGCGACAACCCCTCTGCGAAGATCAAGCAGGTGGCGTCGGGCCGCTTCGGTGTGACCGCCGAGTACCTCAACCATTGCGAGGAACTGGAGATCAAGGTCGCACAGGGCGCCAAGCCCGGCGAGGGTGGCCAGTTGCCGGGGATGAAGGTCACCGACCTGATTGCCCGCCTGCGGCACTCGACGAAGGGCGTGACGCTGATCAGCCCGCCGCCGCACCATGACATCTACTCGATCGAGGACCTCGCGCAGCTGATCTACGATCTCAAGCAGATCAACCCGCGCTGCAAGGTGACGGTGAAGCTGGTGTCCTCGTCGGGCGTCGGCACCATCGCGGCCGGCGTGGCCAAGGCGAAGGCGGACATCATCCTGATCTCGGGCCACAACGGCGGCACCGGGGCCAGCCCGGCGACCAGCATCAAGTATGCCGGCCTGCCGTGGGAAATGGGCCTGACCGAGGCGCACCAGGTGCTCGCGATGAACAACCTGCGCGACCGGATCACGCTCCGGACGGACGGCGGTCTGCGCACCGGGCGGGACATCGTCATCGCGGCCATGATGGGGGCCGAGGAATACGGGATCGGCACCGCTGCGCTGATCGCGATGGGTTGCATCATGGTGCGCCAGTGCCAGTCGAACACCTGCCCGGTGGGCGTCTGCACGCAGGACGAGGCGCTGCGCGCCAAGTTCACCGGCAACGCCGACAAGGTGGTCAACCTGATCACCTTCTACGCGCAGGAGGTCCGCGAGATCCTCGCCCAGATCGGGGCCCGGTCGCTGGACGAGGTGATCGGCCGGGTCGACCTGCTGAAGCAGGTCAGCCGCGGGGCCGCGCACCTGGACGACCTCGACCTGAACCCGATGCTGATCACCGTCGATGACCGGGACGAGATCGTCTACGACCGCACCCGCCCGCGCAATGCGGTGCCGGACACGCTGGACGCCCAGATCGTCGAGGATGCCGCGCGCTTCCTGAAGGACGGCGAGAAGATGGAGCTGCACTACGCGGTGCAGAACACGCTTCGGACCATCGGCACGCGGACGTCGAGCCACATCGTCACCAAGTTCGGGATGCGCAACGTGCTGCAGCCCGATCACCTGACGATCCGGCTGGAAGGCTCGGCCGGCCAGTCGCTCGGGGCCTTCGCGGCGCCGGGGCTGAAGCTGATCGTGGAGGGCGACTCGAACGACTACGTCGGCAAGGGCCTGTCGGGCGGCATCGTGGTGGTGAAGCCGCCGCAGAACAGCCCGCTGGTCGCGCACGAGAACACGATCATCGGCAACACCGTGCTCTACGGCGCGACCGATGGCTTCCTGTTCGCGGCCGGCCGCGCGGGCGAGCGCTTCGCGGTGCGGAACTCGGGCGCGAAGGTCGTGGTCGAGGGCTGCGGCTCGAACGGCTGCGAGTACATGACCGGCGGTGTCGCGGTGATCCTCGGGTCGATCGGGGCCAACTTCGGCGCGGGCATGACCGGCGGCATGGCCTACATCTATGATCCCGAGGGCCAGGCCGAGGCGCTGATGAACGCGGAAACGATCGTCACCTGCCCGGTCACCGTCGATCACTGGGAGACCCAGCTGAAAGGCCTGATCGAGCGTCACATGGCGGAAACCGGGTCGCGTCGCGCCGAGAAGATCCTGTCGGACTGGGAGGTGTCGAAAGCCGCATTCCTGCAGGTCTGCCCGAAGGAGATGCTGAACAAGCTGCCCGCACCGTTGTCGGTCGGGGCCGAGGCGATCCCGGCGGAGTGACGCCGGGCGCTGTTGCGAACCATGAGACGGGCGGCACGACAACGCCGCCCGTTCTCGTTTCCGGGGGTGAGGGGCAGGTGGAGCGGTTCCGCGCATTACTCGACCGGCTGCACGACCGGCTCGGTCCGCGCCTGCGCTGGCCGGGGACGCGGGTCGTGTTGCGCCGGACCGGGCAGGCCATGCTCGGGGCGGTTGCGCTGATGGTGCTGACGGTCCTCGTTCTGCGCTGGGTGAACCCGCCGTGGACCCCCTATGTCGCGGCCGAGCGCGCGCGCCTCGGCGAGGTCGCGCAGGTCTGGGTGCCGCTGGAGGAGATCAGCGAGGATCTGCGCCGGGCGGTGCTGGCCGCGGAGGACGCCAAGTTCTGCGACCACTGGGGCTTCGACCTGGCCGCGATCCGGGCGGTGCTGGACAGCGGCGCGAGCCGGGGCGCCTCGACCCTCAGCCAGCAGGTGGTGAAGAACGTCTTCCTCTGGCAGGACCGCAGCTGGGTGCGGAAGGGGATCGAGGCTGGCCTGACGGTTCTCGTCGAGGTTCTCTGGCCCAAGCGGCGGATCCTCGAGGTCTACCTGAACGTCGCCGAGTTCGGTGAAGGTGTCTTCGGGGCGGAGGCGGCCGCGCAGGCGGCCTGGGGCCGGTCGGCGGCGGACCTCGTGTTGTGGCGGGCCGCCGCGATGGCGGTCGTGCTGCCGAACCCGAAGGAGCGCCGGATCACTGCGCCGACCGCCTTTCTGCAGCAGCGCGCTGCCGCCGTGGCGGACGGGGCGCGTACACTTCAGGCAGAGGGCCGCGCGGCCTGCGTCGAAGGCTGATTGCCCCGTTGCACGCGGCAGCCGGACGCGGCAAGAACGAGGGACCCCGCGCAGGATCGCACGATGAACCGTCTCTACCATGTCGCCCTCTCCCCGTTCTGCCGCAAGGTGCGGCTGGTCCTGGCCGAGAAGCGGATCGAGGTGGAACTGCAGGAGGAGCGGTACTGGGAAAAGCAGACGGAATTCCTCCGCCGCAACCCGGCCGGACAGGTGCCGGTTCTGCGCTATGACGGGCGGTTCCTGACCGAGAGCGGCGCGATCTGCGAATACCTCGACGCGATCGTGCCGGAGCCGCAGTTGATCCCGTCGGACCCGGAGGCCGCCTACGAGGTGCGGCGGCTGGTCGGCTGGTTCGACGACAAGTTCCACCACGAGGTCACCGCGAACCTCGTGTACGAACGGGTCAATACGCGCCTGACCGGCAAGGGCTATCCCGACAGCCGGGCGGTCAAGGCCGGGGCGCAGAACATCAAGTTCCACATCGATTACATGGAGTCGCTGCTCGAGCGGCGGCGCTGGCTGGCGGGCGACGTGATGACGCTGGCCGATTTCGCGGCGGCGGCGCATTTCTCGTGCCTCGACTACATCCGCGACGTGGACTGGAACCGCTCGGCGACGGTCAAGGACTGGTACGCCAAGATCAAGTCGCGGCCCGCGTTCCGCTCGATCCTCGCGGACGTGCTGCCGGGGCTGCCGCAACCGCCGCATTACGCGGACCTCGACTTTTGACGGATCTGAAGGCGCGGCTGATCCGGACCGCGCTGGCGGAGGGGTTCGTCGCGGCGCGGGTCTGCGGGCCCGGCGACATCCCGCAGGCCGCGGATCGGCTGCGCGCCTTTCTGGACGCCGGGTATCACGGGCAGATGGCGTGGATGGCGGAGCGCACCGCGTGGCGCGGCGATCCGCGCGCGCTGTGGCCCGAGGCGCGCTCGGTCGTGATGCTGGCGGAAAGCTATACGCCCGAGCACGATCCGCTGGAGGTGCTCGGGCAGCGCGACCGGGGGGCGATCTCGGTCTATGCGCAGGGGCGGGATTATCATGACCTCGTCAAGAAGCGGCTGAAGCGGGTCGCGCGCTGGCTGGTGGCGGAGGTGCCGGGGGCCGAGGTGAAGGTCTTCGTCGACACGGCCCCGGTGATGGAGAAGCCGCTGGCGCAGGCGGCGGGCCTCGGCTGGCAGGGCAAGCACACCAACCTCGTGAGCCGGGAGATGGGGAACTGGGTGTTCCTCGGGGCGATCTTCACCACGGTCGATCTGCCGCGCGATGCGCCCGAGGCCGATCATTGCGGCTCGTGCCGGGCCTGTCTCGACATCTGTCCGACGGCGGCGTTCCCGGCGCCCTACCGCCTCGATGCGCGGCGCTGCATCAGCTACCTGACCATCGAGCACAAGGGACCCGTGGACCCGGCGCTGCGCCCGCTGCTGGGTAACCGGATCTACGGGTGTGACGACTGCCTCGCGGTGTGCCCCTGGAACAAGTTCGCGGTCACGGCCCGCGAGTCGCGCTATGCCGCCTCCGACGCGATCGGGGCCCCGCCGCTGGCCGAGCTGGCGGCGCTGGACGATGCGGCGTTCCGGGCGCGGTTCTCGGGCAGTCCGATCAAGCGGATCGGTCGCGACCGATTCCTGCGCAACGTGCTCTACGCCATCGGGAATTCCGGCGATCCGGGACTGGCCGAGGCCGCGCGGCCCCATCTCGACGATCCGGACGCGACGGTGGCGGAGGCCGCGGCGTGGGCGCTGAAGCGCCTGTCCTGAGCCCCCGGGGCGACAGGCGGCCCGGACTGTGGTAGGGTCGCCCTCCATCCAATGGAAAAGGAGGGTTTCATGCGACACGTTGCAGATACCGACCGGACCCGCACCGGGAGCCGCAAGGTGCGGCACGTCAAGGCGGCCCATGCCGAGCAGGCGAACCCCAACACCGGCGCCCTGCATGCCCGTCCGCGGGATCCTGGCGTGACCGCCGCGCGCCTGAAGGCGTTCCTGCGGATCGAGCGCGGCCACACCGCCTGAGGGTCCGCGCCGGTGCGCCGCGTCCCGGTTGCAATGGCGCTTTCCCGCGCCGCGCCGGGGCGCTAGCACTGGCACATGGACAGGCACATGTTGCCCCGGCCCGCGCCATCGCCCGGGCTGGGCATTCTCTGCAAGATCGGTTCGGTCAGCGTCTTCGTGGCCATGTCGGCCCTGATCAAGGCCGTGTCCGACACCGTGCCGCCGGGGCAGGCGGTGTTCTTCCGGTCGGCCTTCGCCCTGCCGGTGATCCTTGGCTGGCTGGCGCTGCAGGGTGACCTTGCCCGCGGCTGGCGCACCCGGAACCCGATGGGTCATGTCTGGCGCGGGCTGATGGGCACGCTGGCGATGCTCTGCACCTTCACCGGGCTCGGCCTGCTGCCCCTGCCCGAGGTCACCGCAATCGGCTATGCCGCGCCGCTGCTGGTGGTGATCTTCGCCGCGATGTTTCTCGGGGAACAGGTGCGCGCGTTCCGGCTGAGCACGGTGGCGCTGGGCCTCGTCGGGGTCCTCGTCGTCCTGTCGCCCCGACTGACCGCGCTCGGGGGCGAAACCTCGGATGCCGAGAAGCTGGGGGCCGTGATCGTGCTGTCCGGCGCGGCCTGTGCGGCGCTGGCGCAGGTCTTCGTGCGCAAGATGGTGGCGACCGAGGGAACCGCGGCCATCGTGTTCTGGTTCTCGGTCACCGCCAGCGGCATGGCCCTGTTGACGCTGCCCTTCGGCTGGGTCTGGCCCGATCCGCTGGTGCTGGGGATGCTGATCCTCGCCGGGCTGATGGGCGGGGTCGGGCAGATCCTGCTGACCAGCGCCTATCGTTTCGCCGATGCCGGGCTGGTCGCCCCGTTCGACTATGCCTCGATCCTGTTCGCCATCCTGATCGGCTACGTGATCTTCGACGAGGTGCCGACCGGCACCGTCCTTGCCGGGGCGGCGCTGGTCGTGCTGGCCGGTCTGCTGATCATCTGGCGCGAACGGCAGCTCGGGCTGGAGCGCGCGCGGCAGCGGGCCGCCGCGCAGCAGAAGGGTCTGTAACCGGTCAGTCCGGTGTCCGGAACACGAGGCTGGCCCACAGCGAGTGCCAGACCGCGCCCTGCGTCGCCTCGGAAGGCTCGCGCGGTTCCAGCCGGACCGAGTCCACGAGATAGGCCGTGCCCGCGACCACCGGCAGCGTCACGACGCCGTCGGCGCCCGTGCGGTGGTAGGTGGTCTCGACACTGTCGTCGGCCGACTTGGCGAAGAGCTCGATCTGGGCTTCGGGCACCGGCGCCCCCTCGTGCAGAAGCTGCACGTCGAGGCCGTCCGACAGGTCGCCGGTATAGGGGTTTTCCAGCGCCACAAGTTCCCAGAGCAGGCCCTGCGGGGCATCCGCGCCCGTCCCCGCACCGACCGCGACGAGGGTCTTCGCGTAGCGGCGGTAGGTCTCGGTGAAGCCGGTGTCGGGCAGGCCGCGCCGGGCGTGCTCGTCCAGAACCCAGGCGGCATCCTTGTGGTTCACGAAGTCCACGAACTTCTGCCGCTCGGTATAGGTCAGGCGGTTGTCGACGGTTTCGTGAACGACGATCGCGAGACCCTCGGGTGCATCGGGATAACTGAGCGCGGGGCGGTCGCCGATGCGGCCGGTCACTGGATGCGTCTCGCCGCCGGTCACCACGTCGAACCGGACGAAGCTGCTGGGCAGATAGGAATAGATCGAGCCGCCGAAGGACTGGCCGATCTTGATCTGGCCCTGGATGGTCTCGCCGGGGGCGATCTGGTAGGCGAGAGGCTCGATCCAGAATTCATGCGCCCGGGCCTGGGCTGCGACAAGGACGAGGAGCGGGGCAAGGATGCGAATGAGGCGGTTCATGGCGCGCAGGGTGGCTGCACGCGGCGCGCTGTCAAGCACGCTTGCCGGGCTTGTGATCTGGCTGGCGGCGGGACTGGCGGTCGCGCACGAGATCCGGCCCGCGATCATGGACGCGACGGTCGGCGCCGCGACCATCACGATGGAACTGGTCGCGCCGATCGAGCCTTTCGTGGCGGGGATCGACCTGAGCGCGGTGCTGGACACCGCGGAGTCGGAGCGCGCGGACGAGCACGACGCCCTGCGCGCGCTGCCGCCCGCCGAGATGGAAGCGCGGCTGCGCGCGGCCTGGCCGAGGATCGCGGAGGGATTCAAGGTCGTCTCGGACGGGCAGGACGTGCCGCTGACGCTGGAGACGGTCGAGGTTCCCGAGGTCGGCGATGTCGGCGTGGCCCGCGACTCGCGTCTCGTGATCCGGGGCGACCTGCCGCCCGGCACCGCCCCGGTGACGGTGGGGTGGGAGGCCCGCTTCGGGTCGCTGGTGCTGCGGCAGGGCGACGCCGAGACCGGGTATTCCGGCTACCTGCAGGGCGGCGAGATCAGCCTGCCGCTGCCGCGCGACGCGGTGGCGCAGCAGTCGCTGGGCGCGGCTTTTGTCAACTACGTCGGACTGGGCTTCACCCATATCGTGCCGAAGGGCCTCGACCATATCCTGTTCGTGCTGGGGCTGTTCTTCTTCAGCCTGAAGGCCCGGCCGTTGCTGATGCAGGTCACCGCCTTCACCGTCGCGCATACCGTGACTCTGGCGCTGGCGACCCTGGGGATCGTCAGCCTGCCCGGGTTTGTCGTCGAGCCGCTGATCGCGCTTTCGATCGCTTATGTCGCGGTCGAGAACATCCTGTTCGGCGGACCCGAGGCCCGGGTCGGGGTGCGGCGCGTCGCGGTGGTCTTCGGCTTCGGTCTGCTGCACGGCATCGGGTTCGCCAGTGTGCTGGGCGAGATCGGCCTGTCGCCTGCCGCCTTCCTGAGCGGGCTGATCGGCTTCAACATCGGGGTGGAGTTCGGGCAACTGGCGGTGCTGACGCTGGCCTTCCTGCTGGTGGGCGTTCCCTTCGGACGCCAGGACTGGTACCGGGCACGGGTCTCGGTGCCGATCTCTGCGGCGATCGGGATCATGGGATTGTGGTGGGCCATCGAACGGGTGCTGGCATGAGCGGGACGGACAAGGCGGCGCACAAGGCCGCGATGCAGGAGGCCCAGGCCGAGCACCGGGCGAAGATCGCCGAGAGTGGTAATCCGGGGCGGGGTCTCGTGCTGGTGCATACCGGCGACGGCAAGGGCAAGAGTTCGAGCGCCTTCGGGGTGATCGTGCGGGCGCTGGGCTGGGGGCATCGCGTCGGGGTCGTTCAGTTCATCAAGGGCACCTGGATCACCGGGGAAAAGCAGTTCTTCGACCGGCTGGGCGCCGTGGACTGGCACACGATGGGCGAAGGCTTCACCTGGGACACGCAGGATTTCGACCGGGACGTGGCCGCGGCGACCGCGGCGCTGGCGCGTGCGGCCGACATGATGGCGTCCGGGGATTACGACCTGCTCGTTCTCGACGAAATCAACATCGCGCTGCGCTACGACTATCTCGGCACGGACGCGGTGCTGGCGGCGCTGCAGGCCCGGTCCGACCGCACAAGCGTGATCCTGACCGGCCGCGATGCGAAGCCGGAACTCTGCGCCTATGCCGACCTCGTCAGCGAGATGCGCGAGGTGAAGCACCCGTTCCAGGCCGGGATCAAGGCGCAGCGCGGCGTCGATTTCTGATCTCCGGCTGGACAGGCTGCCCGTCACTGGCCAATCTGATCCCCTGGACGCGGAGACGGGGGACCCTGGCCATGGACGAACTGGTCAACTGGCACGAGTACATGCGGGTCTTTGCCGGCCTTTATGCGATGGTCCCCGCGCCCCAGATCATTCCGCTGTTTCTCGGGCTGACGGTCGGCCGCAGTCGCAGCGAGCAGACGCGGGCGGCGCTGGTCTCGTCGCTGACCTTCGTCATCGTCCTTGTGGTCTTCATCTACTTCGGCGGGGCGCTTCTGGCGCTGTTCGGCGTTTCGCTGGCGGCCTTCCGACTGGCGGGCGGGTTCCTGCTGCTGCTGATGGCCGTGGACATGCTGCGCGCAAGCCCGCCCGATGACAGGCCGGTCGGGAAGGAAGAGACGGCAGCAAAAGCGTCGATCACCGGGCTGGCGATCGTGCCGCTCGGCATTCCGATCCTCGCCGGGCCGGGGGCGATGAGTGCGGTCGTCCTGTTCGCCACCGACCATGACGCCCCCGGTCACCAGGTCCTGGTGTCGCTGGTCGTGCTGCTCGTGGCGGCCACGGTTCTGGTGACGCTGCTGGTTGCCGGTGCCCTGACGCGGTTCTTCACGCCCGCGGTCGCCTCGGTGTTCAACAAGCTGATGGGGCTGATCATCGCCGCCATCGCGTTCGAATTCATCATGGACGGAATTGCAGGGCATTTCCCGATACTGGAGACGATCCACACGTCGTGGATCGTCCCCGTTCTGGGTCAGCTCCTGACGAGCTTCTCGTAGCTTTCCGAGACATCGCGGGTCAGCGCGCCCACCTCGAAGGTGTAGTCGCCGATCTGGCCGACCGGCGTGACCTCGGCGGCGGTGCCGGTGAGCCAGCACTGCTGGAAGCTCTCCATCTCGGCCGGTTCGATGTGGCGCTCGTGGACGGTGATCTGGCGCTCCTTCAGCATCCCGATCACGGTCTGGCGGGTAATCCCGTTCAGGAAGCAGTCCGCCATCGGCGTGTGCACGTCGCCGTCCCTGACGAAGAAGATGTTGGCACCGGTCGCCTCGGCCACGTAGCCGCGGTAATCCATGAACAGCGCGTCCGAGCATCCCTTCGCTTCGGCCGTGTGCTTGGACATGGTGCAGATCATGTAGAGACCGGCGGCCTTGGCGTGGACCGGGATGGTCTCGGGCGAGGGGCGCTTCCACTTCGAGATGTCGAGCTTCGCGCCCTTCATCTTGGCGTCGCCGTAGTAGTTGCCCCAGCCCCAGGTCGCGACTGCGAGGCGAACAGGGTTGCGGGCGGACGAGACGCCCATGTCCTCGCCCGCGCCGCGCCAGGCCACGGCCCGGACATAGGCGTCGGTCAGGTTGTTGGCCTTCATGACCTCGTATTTCGCGGTCTCGATCTCGTCCACGGTCCACGGGATCTCCATGTCGAGCATCCGGCCGGAGGCGAGCAGGCGCTCGGAGTGGCGGCGGCTTTCGAAGATCTTGCCGTTGTAGGCGCGCTCGCCCTCGAACACCGACGAGGCGTAGTGCATGGCGTGGGTCAGGATGTGCACGTTCGCGTCGCGCCACGGCACCAGTTTGCCGTCCATCCAGATCGTGCCGTCGCGGTCTGCGTAGCTGCCAGCCATGTCTCGGTCCCTTCCAGCCGTTTTACGTTTGTTGCGCGATCTAGGTCCACATCGGACACAATCTTTCGTGCAAGCCGCGATTCGATACCAATCAGGTCTTGGAAAGTCAACAAGGCTGACATAAACTACCGAAAGGTGGAGTACGAAGGGCAGGGGGCCGGGCGCATGGCAGAGACGGCGCAGGTCGTGACGCGGGGCGAGAGCCTTCTGTTTCTGACCGACGATCAGTTGCGCAAGGGGATCGAGGCGATGTTCTTCGCCTATCGCGGGTTCACCGCCGATCCGGACCGCATCCTGGCCGAGAAGGGCTACGGGCGCGCCCATCACAGGGCGTTGCATTTCATCAACCGTGCCCCGGGCACGACGGTGAACAATTTGCTGACCATTCTCGGTGTCACCAAGCAGTCGCTGAACCGCGTGCTTCGGACCCTGGTCGAGGACGGGCTGGTGGAAGCGAAGGTCGGCAACAAGGACAAGCGCGAGCGGCACCTGCGCCTGACCGAGGCCGGCGAGACGCTGGAGCGCGCGCTGTCCGAGGCGCAACGGGGCCGGATGCGGGCGGCGTTCCGGGCCGCCGGGCCCGAGGCCGTGGCAGGGTTCCGCACCGTGCTCGAACAGATGATGGACCCGGAATGCCGCCGCCAGTTCAACGCGCTCAGCGACGGGGGCCCGTCGTGATCGACGAACCGGCGGCGCACCTGCTGCTTGTCGACGATGACGAGCGGATCCGGGGCCTGTTGCAGAAGTTCCTGATGCGGCACGGGTTCCTCGCGACGGTCGCCCGCGATGCGGCGCAGGCGCGGCGGCTGCTGGCCGGTCTCGAGTTCGACCTGATCGTGCTCGACGTGATGATGCCGGGGGAAGACGGTGTCTCGCTGACGCGGAGCCTCCGGCAGGAGATCACGACGCCGATCCTGCTGCTGACCGCACGCAGCGATACCGCCGACCGGATCGCCGGTCTCGAGGCCGGGGCGGACGATTACCTCGGCAAGCCGTTCGAGCCGAAAGAACTGCTGCTGCGGATCAACGCGATCCTCCGGCGCGTGCCGCGCGAAGAGCCTGTTGCGCTGGGCCCGAAGGTACTGACGCTGGGCGCCGTGCGCTACGATATCGAGAAGGGCGAGCTGTGGCGGGACGGCGAGCAGATCCGCCTGACCGCCACCGAGACGGCGCTGATGCGGATCTTCGCGGCGTCGCCGGGCGCAGCGCTAAGCAGGTCGCAGCTTGTCGAGACGCTGAACCGGGACGGCGACCCGAGCCAGGAGCGCGCCGTCGATGTGCAGATCGCCCGCCTGCGCCGGAAGATCGAAACCGATCCGAAGCAGCCTCGCTACCTGCAGACCGTGCGCGGCGCGGGCTACATGCTGGCGGTCGACTGACGGCGTCCGCGACCCGGGCCGCGACCGACCCCCCTAGAGGCGTCCAAGCAGGGCCGCGCCCCAGAGGCCGGCAGTTCCGGTGCGTGACTGGCGGTGCAGGCGCAGGGTCCCGAGGGACCGCAGCCGCGCCACGGGACCCGCGTCGCGCGCCAGATGCAGGTGGGCCACCGCGGCGCGCGCCTCCGGCGTGAGGCGCGGGGAAATCGCCTGCAGCGCGGCGAGGTTGCGCGTGACCCGCCCGGCGAAACTGCCATCGAGCAGCCCGCGCACCCGCCGCAGGGTCACCTTGCGCGGCGGCGGGGCCCCGATGGCATTGCGCCCGTGCTGGCGATAGAGCAGCCCCGGCACCGGATCGAAGAGCACCTGCCCCCCGGTTCCGGTCAGGAGCAGGTAGAGCCACCAGTCATGCGCATAGACCCCGGCCTCGAGAGCGGCCGCGGCACAGTCGCGCGCCAGCCGTGCAGCGGCCGCGTTCAGGACGATCGTGTTGCCGCGACAGACATTCTCGACCAGCGCATTGGCGAAGGACACGCGCGGGGCGGCAACCGGCAGCACCTGCCCGTCGAGCGTCAGCCGCGCGTCGCAGACCCGGACACGCCCACACACCATCGCGGCCTGTCCGGGGGGAACCCGTGACAGGATGCGCGCTGCCCGACGCAGCTTGGTCCGGTGCCAGACGTCGTCCTGATCGCAGAGCGCAACGAGGCCGGGCGCGCCCGGCAGATCCCGCAGCAGGGTCAGGAAGGTCGCCGCGAAGCCCTGCCGGGTTGCATTGCGGGCGGTTCGGTGCGGCAGCCCGTGCGTGCGGCAGGCCCGGGCAACCCGGCCAAGGCTGCCATCCTCGGACGCATCGTCGCGGACGTGCAGCAGCGCGGTGACCCCGGCGAGATCGGCGAGGCTGGCGATCTGGTCTTCCACGAACGGGGCCCCGTCGCAGAGCGCCATCAGGATCGTGACCGGGACGGGGGCAGGGCCGGTCAGCGGGTCCGGCGGTGGCAGCGGTGCAAGGGCGGCGGCGGGCAGCATGTGTCACCTCTGTTCAGCAAATGTTCAGCTTCTCGGCCCAAGACGGAGGCATCGGACCTGCCCCGATATCAGCCAGCAAAGTCTAACGAAGCATGAAGAGCATCCATGTCCTCCTCGCCGCCTACCGGCCCGATCCGGGGTTCCTCGACGCGCAGGTCGCCAGCCTCGCGCGGCAGACCGACCGGGGGGTGCGGCACTGGGCCGTGATCGCCGACCGCACGTCCGAGGCCGAGGTGACCGCCGCCTATCGGCGCCACGGGCTGGAGGTCCGGACGCTGATGCCGGGGACGTCGCTGGATGCGGTCGGTGCGTTCGGGTTCGGACTGGCGCAGGTGCTGGCGCTCGATCCGGAGGCGGGCCTGTTTGCCTTCGCGGATCAGGACGATGTCTGGCACCCGGAACGCCTGTCGCGCGGGCGCACGGTTCTGGAAAAGACCGGCGCGGACCTTGTCCACAGCGACGCACGGCTGATCGACCAGGCCGGACAGGTGGTGGCGCCGTCCCTCTGGCGGCGGGAGGCCCGTCTGCGGCGGCCCGGCCTCCGGGGTCTTCTCTTCCGGAATACGGTGACCGGGATGACCGCCCTCTTTACCCGGCGCCTGGCCGAGGTGGCGGTGCCGTTCCCCGAACAGGCGGGCGTCCATTTCTACCATGACCTGTGGCTGGCCTTGCTGGCCGAGGCGGCCGGTGGCCTTGTTGGCCTCGACGAAGCCCTCGTCGATTATCGCCAGCACGACGGAAACGCGGTCGGCGCCCTGCCCCGATGCGGGCGCGGTGCGCGTGCGGCACTTTGGACAAGGGCCGGGGCGCGGCAGGGCTTTGCCGAGTACGCGCGGGCCCGGTACCTGGCCAAGGCGCTGAGCCGCCGGGTGACCGAGGCCGAGGCGCTGCCCGCCCTGCGCTTCGATCCCGCCCGGCTGGCCCCCTTGCGGCCCTTCCTGCACCATCGTGCAACGGGTGCCGCGCTGCTGGCAGATGCGCTGCGCCTCGGGCTGACCGGGCATCCCCGCGACGCCCGGATTGCCGCGCGCCATGCCGTCATGGCGGCCGGACGGCTGGCGCTGGGTCTGCGGCGGGCGGCGGGACCCGGCCTGACAGATGCCCTGCGGGACCTCGACGCGAAGGGCTGGACGCTGTCGCCGGGTGTGCTGCCGGTGGCGGACCGAAACGATCCCCCCACGGCCGAAGCCCGTCCCCGCGTGTCCGACTGGCAGGGCTTCGTCGATCGGCGGACCGTTCAACCGTGGCGACTGACCCGGCGCGGCGGCCCGCCCTGCCTGACGGTGTTGGTGCCAACCCTGAACCCGGCCGAGATCTTCGCCGGGATTGCCACGGCGCTCGACCTCGCCCTACTGCTGGCCGCGCGCGGAATCCCCGTGCGGCTGGTCGCGACCGACCTGCCGATCGCGGCGCGCGAGGCGACACGTGCCTTTCTGGCCGGCCGCTGCCCGCCGGAGGCCAACCTCGTCGCGACCATGCGCCGGGTCGAGGTCCTGTGCGGCGTCACGGCGCGCGACCTGGACCTGCATCCGCAGGACCGGCTGATGGCGACCGCCTGGTGGACCGCGCACGTGGCGCGCAGCCTGATGCGGGAGGCGCGACTGGAGAGCACCACGCTGCTCTACCTGATCCAGGACTACGAGCCGGGATTCTACCCCTGGGGGGCTGAGTTCGCCGGGGCCGAGGCCAGCTATGCCGGGCCGGTTCTGCCGATCTTCAACACGACGCTCCTGCAGGACCATTTCGCGGCGCTCGGATACGCCTGGGCGAACGCGGCCATGACGTTCCGGCCCGCGCTTGACCTCGGCACCTATGCCGGCCTCCCGCGCAGTCGCGGGGCGGGACCGCGGAAACTGGCCCTCTACGGACGCCCCGAAGTGCCGCGCAACCTGTTCCCGACCGCCGTCGCGGCACTGGCCGGGTTCATCACGGCCGAGGGACTCGGTCCGCGCGACATCGAGCCGGTCAGCGTCGGCCTGCCCCATGCGCCGGTGGCGCTGCCCAACGGGGTGATGCTGCGTTCGCTCGGCAAGCTGCCCTACAGTGCCTACCCGGTGTTCCTGTCGGGCGTGGATGTCGGCCTTTCGCTGATGCTGTCGCCGCACCCCAGCCACCCGCCGCTCGAGATGGCGGCGGCCGGGGCCCGCGTGGTGACCAACGGGTTCGGTCCCAAGGATCTGTCCCGGCTGAGCCCGCTGTTGCTGAGCGTGCCGCCCACGGCCGACGCCGTTGCGGGGGCCCTTTGCCGCGCCTGGCACGCCCCCCCGGCGACCGCCGCCGACCGCAGGTTGGACCTCGACCAGCTCGGGGTGCCGCTTGCCGACATCGCAACGCGGATCGCCGAGACCCTGAAAGCTGAGTGGGCCGCAGCCTCGCCCGTTCCCGTGCGCGGCGGCGGGGGGCTGCCCCGCGACCGACGCGCCGCACAGCCCCAGCGTGGAGCCATCGAATGACCCGGACGCTCATCCTTCATGTCGGCTCGCCGAAATGCGGCTCGACCTATCTGCAACGTGTGCTGCTGGGCAACCGCGCCGCCCTGAACGCGTCCGGCGTGACCTATCCGCATCCCGGCGGTGGCGGGCATCCCGGCACGCCCGTGACCCTGGGCGGGCTGGACCAGGACAGGCTGGACCGCCTCTTCGGGACGCAGTCCACGCTGGTCCTGTCGCACGAGGACTATTTCGGGCAGGCCCAGCAAGCCGTGCGCCTGGCGGACGCCGTATCGGGCACCGGGACGCGCCTTCATGTCCTTGTCTTCCTGCGCCCCTTCAGCGGCTTCCTTTTCGGGGATTATTCCCAGTTCCTGAAGCAGAACCTCGACCGCTACATCGCCGAGGGGGCCTGCCATGACGGGCGCAGTTTCGAACGGTTCGCGGCGGACCGCGCGCGCAGCCTGACGATCACCGGGTACTTGCGCGCGTGGCGCCGGGTGCTGCCGGAGGCCACGCTGACGGTGGCCAGGCACGGAGACATCCGGACCGTGGTGTCGCAGGTTCTGCCCGGCGTCGCGCTGGACTGGAACGTGCCGATCCACAAGGCCAACCCCTCGCTGCGGATGTGGGATTGCGACGAGATCGCGCGCGCTGTCACGGCCGGGCTGCCGCCGGAGGTGATCCGGGGGATGCTGCGCCTCGCTCTCGACAAGACGGCGCTTCCCGATCCCGGCCGAACCGCCGAGCGCGTCGCGTGGGCCGAGGCCCTGTTCGGACGCCAGCGCGACGAGATCCGCGAGGAGTTCGGCCTCGACCTCGATCTGCGCCCGGTCGATGAACCGGCCCGGCGTGCCGCATGACGGTGTCGGCAAGGTCTTGGGCCGGGATTGCCGCGCGTGAGGGCCGGTGCCTCAAAGGGACTGACCGCCTTGCGGCACCACCGGGACTTGGCAACGGGTTCCGGGACACCAGCGCGCCGCGCCTCGCCGGGGGCCGGAGGGTCCGAGGGTCCTCGGGTTCCCTTGCGCGTCCCTCGCTGGCCGGACCTGCGGCCGCCCCGGTCGCCCGGCCGTCGCTACTCGTTGACGAGGTCACGCCCCCGCCGCGCCATCAGCACAAGACCGCCGACAAGCGCCCCCATCCCGATGGCCGCCACGTAGAGCGGACTGACGTACTCCGCAGAATACTGCGGATAGAGCCCGGCACGGACGAGGCCGATTCCCTGCAGAAGCGGGTTCCACCAGAGCAGGTCCGCGAAGCCGGCCGGAACCCCGTCATAGGTGTAGAAGACGCCCGAAATCAGGAACAGCGGACGGTTCGCGATCGCCCAGATCCGCTCCCAGTTCGGGGAGACCGCGATCAGGTAGCAGTTCAGGGTTCCCAGCCCGCCGGCCAGGAGGGCGATCAGGGCATATCCCGCCAGCAGCGGTCCGGGCTGCGGACGGCCCGGCAGGCCGATCGCGAGCGCCAGCACGCCCAGGGCAACCCCGGCAATCACCACGTGGGTCAGCAGGTTGAGCAGGAAGCGGGCCAGCAGGGCCTCCGTCAGGCCGAGGGCCGGATAGGCAAACAGCGGTTTGGAATACCGGATTGCCACCCCGAGTTTCTGGCTGAGATCGGCAAACAGAAGGAACGGCAGGATGCCGGTGGCATAGAAGATCGCGAAGCTCTCCCCCAGCGGCGGGCGCTGCATCAGCATCGAGAAGAGCAGCGTCATCAGCAGGATGCCACCCACGGGGTCAGCCACCGCCCAGAGATAGCCAATCGGGGACCGCCCGTAGGTCGCGGAGATCTCGCGCAGCATCATGGCCCGCACGGCCCGCCCCAGCGACGGCGGCGGCAGGACGGAGGCCGCCGGGGGCGGACCTTCGGACGAGCGGGGCTTGGGGGGTGCGGTCCGGGTCATGCCCGGGAGCCTGCTGAGAAATGGTTACCAATTCCTGACCGGGCCCGGACCCGGCGCACGAGAGGAGTGCTGAGATGGACCAGTCGATGATGCGGGCGGACCGTCGTCCGGACCTTGCCCTCGGCGACCTGAGCCCCGTCGGACCGCCCCCGTCGGCGCGGGGGCGCGGACTGCTGACCTTCCTTGCCGCGGTCATCCTGCCCACGGTCCTCGTGGCCGGCTACCTCTACGCCGTGGCGGCCGATCGCTATGCGTCCCGCGTCGGGTTCAGCGTGCGCGCGGACGAAGGCAGCCCGGCCAGCCTGATGCTGGGCGGGCTGGGGGAGCTTGCCGGACGCAGTACGCCGGACAGCGAGATCCTCGCCGCGTTCATCCGCAGTCCCGATCTGGTGGCGGACCTCGACGCGGTGCTCGACCTCGACCGCGTCTTTCGTCCGGAGGGCGTACGGGACCCGCTGTTCACCCTGCCGCAGGCCGCGTCGATCGAGGCGAAGACGGCCTATTGGCGCAGGATGATCCGGGTCGATCACGATGCGCGCACGGGCCTCATCGACCTGACGGTCAGCGCGTTCGATCCCGATACGGCCCAGCGCCTGGCCCGCGAGGTGTTCCGCGCCAGCGCCGCCACCATCAATGCCCTCAGCGACGAGGCCCGCGCTGCCGCGACCCGCCAGACGGCCGACGACCTCGACCTGGCGATGGACCGCCTTCGCCGCGCCCGGGCAGCGATCACCGAGTTCCGGGGCAGGCACCGCATCGTCGATCCGACGCAGGACCTGCGCAGCCAGATGGGCGTTCTGACCAGTCTCGAGGCGGAACTCGTCGATGCCACCCTCGAACGCGACCTGCTGCTCGAGACCACCCGTGCCACGGATCAGCGGGTTGTCGGGCTGGATCGGCGGGTCGCGGTGATCGAGGCCCGGATCACGGAGGAACGGCGCAAGCTGGGGGTGGACTCGGGCGGCGCGGGCGCACCGGGCTATGCCGCGCTGATGGGCGAGTACGAGCGCCTCGAGGTCGACCGCGAGTTCGCCGAGCGCGCCTATGTTGCGGCGATGGCGGCCCACGATGCCGCGCTGGCCGAGGCGCGGCGGCAGACACGGTTCCTCGCGGCCCATGTCCGGCCGACCCGCGCGGAGACGCCGGAGTTTCCGCGCCGGGCCGAGATGACGGCGGTCGCCTTTGCTGCCTTTGCCCTGCTCTGGGCCGTGGTGTCGCTGGGCTACGCCAGCCTGAGGGACCGGCAATGATCGTCCTCGACAACGTCAGCAAGCGCTTTGCGACGGCGGACGGTTCGAAATGCGTGGCCGACCGGATCAGCCTGCGGTTCCCATCCCGCGTGCCGGTCGCGCTGCTCGGGCGCAACGGAACGGGCAAGTCGACGCTGTTGCAGATGATCGCGGGAACCGTGCGGCCGGACGCGGGACGCATCCTGCGCCGGGGGCGTGTCTCGTGGCCCGTCGGCTTTGCGGGCAGTTTCCATCCGGACCTGACGGGCGCGCAGAATGTACGCTTTGCCGGGCGGCTCTACGGGGTCGACGTGCCGCGCCTCGTCGCGCGAGTGGCGGCCTTCGCCGAGCTTGGTCCCCATTTCGAGATGCCGGTGCGCACCTATTCGACCGGCATGCGCGGCCGACTGGCCTTTGGCCTGTCGATGTTCCTGCCCTTCGAGACCTACCTCGTGGACGAAGTGGCTTCGGTCGGTGACCTTGCTTTCAAGCAACGCAGCGAGGCATTGCTGACCCGGCGGCTGGAAAGCTCCGGCGCGATCGTGGTCAGCCATGCGCTGGGCCTCGTGCAGCGGATCTGTCGGCATGGCGTCGTGCTGGAAGGTGGGCGCGCCACCTATCACACCGATATCGATGACGCGATCCGGCACCACCAGGCGGTCATGCGCGGTGGCGCGATCCCGGAGCCTGCGCCGCCCGGGTCATGCAGCACCCGGATGGCGACGCCCCATCTGCTCGTCCGTCGCGTGGCGTGATGCGGGTTGGGGTGTCACTTCGGGTGGGGCGTCGTGGGGCGCGATCTGGTCTCCGGCGTCCCGCAGGTCCGGGGGAGAGGCCGGGTCGGGCATGGCATCGGGTTTCCCTGGGCCGCTTGCGAGGTCGTCGCCCGCTGCGGGGCGGTTGTGATGTCACAAGGATCGGCCTGCGCGGTCGGGGAGATCAGGAGGAGCGTTGATGAGCGGTCTCAAGAGGCTGGTGGCTGGCGGTTCCGTCCCGGTACGCGCTGCGCGACGGTCGGGACAGGCGCCGGATCGGCACCGAGGCTTCTTGCCTCGCGGTTGGTGCCGCTCGGTGCGCCCCCGGCAGTGAGGAGCGCGGAGGTGCCCACGCCGCCGGAGGGTATTGGGGTAGGTAGGCCAGACGCCCGTCGGGAATGGGCTAATCCGCATGCGCCGCGGGATGGCGGCCGCTGCTGAGGTAGCCGCCCAGCGATCCCCGTACCCGGCTCAGACCTGTCAGCCCGGACTGGCGTCTCCCCGGTCGAGCGCTGGGTCCGGCCTGTCCTTCGTTGCGTGTCTGCCTTGAACCTTTGGGCGCTTCGCCGCGTTCCTCCGCGCCCAACCCCTGACGCCAGTCCTGCAGCACGCAACCGAACCCCGGTCTACGGCGCGACCCTCCGGCCCGCGGTTACCGAGCCACCCTCGCGCGGTGCTTCAGACGAAGAGGAAGTCGTGGATGTCGAGCCAGTCGCCATCGAGGCCGTCGACCAGGATCGTGTGGCCGCCATGGGTAATCGCCAGCTGTCCGTCGCCGGGATCGGTGATCGTGAGCGCGTTGAAGGCCCCGCTGATCCAGGGGACCCGGATGGTGTCCTCGCCTTTCGTGAAATCGACGAGCAGGTCCGTCTCGCCTGCCGTCCAGTCCGGGATGATGAACTGGTCGGCCCCCGCGTCGCCGGTCAGGACGTCGTTTCCGGCACCCCCGTTCAGTTTGTCGTCACCCGCGCCACCAAACAGCCGGTCGTCCCCGTTGCCCCCGGCGAGGAAGTCGTTTCCGTCGTCGCCGTAAAGCCAGTCGTCGCCGTCGCCGCCGCCCGCGTCGTCATTGCCGTCGCCGCCGCGCAGGATGTCGATGCCGACCCCGCCGCCGAGCGAGTCGTTGCCCGCGCCGCCCTCGACGATATCGGCACCAAAGCTGCCCGCCAGCGTATCGTCCCCGTCACCACCGCGCACGATGTCGTCGCCGTAGCCGCCGCTGGCCACGTCGTTGCCACGCCCGCCGTCGATCCAGTCGTCATCCGGGCCGCCGCCGAGCGTGTCGTTGCCGTCATCGCCGAACAGCATGTCGCGCCCTGCGCCGCCGCCGAGTTGGTCGTGCCCGTCGCCGCCGTGCCCCTCGTCGTCGCCGTTGCCGAGCGCGATGTTGTCCTGGCCGCCGTCCCCGAACACGAAGTCGTCGCCGTCCCCGCCGATCAGCTCGTCGTCGTTATCGCCGCCGCGCAGCTCGTCGCTGCCGCCGCCACCCTCGAGCCGGTCGTTCCCGCCGTAGCCGCGCAGGACGTCGGGTCCCGCCGTGCCGATCAGGACGTCGCGCGCGGAAAAGTCCGCCGGGGCGGCATCCGGCTGGTCGACCATCAGGGGCGGGCGGGTCAGGTTCAGGATCGTGCCGGTCGGAAAGTCCGCCGCCCCGAGCGGGACATGCCCGTAGCTGATGACGTGCACCGTTTCGTCGCCGAAGGTCAGGTCGGCCCCTTCTGCCGTCGGGGTAATCGTGAGCTGGGTCGCGTTCGACAGCATCCACCACCGCGACAGGTCGAGCCGATCGATGCCCGGCTGGAAGTCGAGGATGGTGTCGCTCTGCCCGTCGCGGGCGAGCACGAACAGATCGGCCCCGAGCCCGCCGGTCATCGTGTCGCTGCCTGTGCCGTCCATCAGGATATCGTCGTTCCAGCCACCGGCCAGCGTGTCATTCCCGGCGCCGCCGCTGAGCAGGTCGCGTGCAGGCCCTCCGGTCAGGGTGTCTGACCCGGCACCCCCGGTCACCGGGGCCGCGATAGTGTCTAGCGGGATGCGCAGCAGGTAGCTGTCGGACTGGTCCGGGCAGCTGGCCAGAAGCTGCACTTCGCTGCCGACGACGCTGAGCGCCAGGTCGCTCACATGGCCGGCGGGCCAGTCGGGGGAGGGGGCCCGCGTGGCCAGGTGCACGAGCGTGCCGTCGGGCACCAGTTCGAACAGCGAGACCGCACCGCCGGACCCCGCCGCGGCGATCACGGCGCGCCTGTTCACGAGGGTGGAGGTCACCGCCCCCACATCGGCGAGATCGATCCCGGTCTGGGACAGCACATGGTCGGTGGCGCTCAGCCGGCCGTCTGCCGCGACAGAGATCACGCTGAGCGCGTGGCTCTCGGTCGAGGCGACGACTAGATAGGCGGTTCCGGCAACCTCGACCGCCGTCGCGGCCCGCGGGGCGTTGATCCCGAGGCCGTCCGCCGCGCCGATCCGGCTGGCCAGTTCCGGGATGCCGTCAGGGCCGAGGTGGAAGCTGTGGATCGTGTCCGCCCCTGCATCGACGGCGATCAGGCTGGGGGAAGCGGACGGTCCCGCCCGCAGCAGCACGGCCCCGGGCGGCAGGGTTGCGCCGGCCGCGATCCCGGCCAGCGGGATCTCGGTCGCAGATTGTCCGGCGTCGAGCCGGAACAGGCGCAGGCCTGCGCTGTCCCCGCTCGCGAGATAGACGAACGATGTGCCGCCACTGGAGACCACCGCGGCACTCTGCCCCGCCCGCGCGGCCCCGGAGTCGATGCGCAGATCGTCGTCGCCACTCAGGGACAACAGCAGATAGCCAGTGCCCGGTGCGCCGGGGATGACGACATGCTCGGTCCCCGCGATCGTGACCCGGGAGGGAACACCGGACGGCAGACCGGACAGCGGCACTGTGTCGAGCGCGGCCACCGAGGGCGTCCCGCCCTCGGCCAGAGTGACCACGACGTAGCCGCTGCCATCGGCGCTGGCGGCGAGCACCTTCGACTCGGACAGCGCCGCGCCGAGGTCGCGGAGCGGCAGACCGGAGTCGACCACGTCGCCGAACACGGCGCCAGCATTGATGAGACCACCCACGGCCGTATCCCCTTCCCACACCCCTGCGAGGGGCTCAGGATCGGCCAAGGCCGCGCTGGGCAGGGGACGTCCAAGCGGCAGGATTGCGGCGCATAGGACGGATTTTAGCGAGCCGGGCTCAGGCGCGCTTGCCGAGCACCTCGACGCCCATGAGGGAGAGCACCTTGGCCTCGATGTCCTCGGCGTTCAGGCCCGCGATGTCATACATGTCGCGCGGGTTGGCGTGATCGATGTAGCGATCCGGCAACGTCATCATCCTGAAGCGCAGGCCGCGGTCGAAGACCCCCTCGTCGGCCAGAAGCTGCGCGACATGGCTGCCGAACCCGCCGACCGCGCCTTCCTCGATGGTCAGCAGCGCGTCGTGCCGCGCCGCGAGGTCGAGGACCAGGTCGCGGTCGAGCGGCTTGGCAAAGCGCGCATCTGCGACGGTCGGGGTGATCCCGCGCTGGGCCAGCGCCTCGCAGGCCCGCATGACCTCTTGCAGCCGGGTTCCGAAGGACAGGATCGCGACGCCGGACCCTTCCTGCACCATCCGGCCCTTGCCGATCTCAAGCGGGGTGCCGTGCTCGGGCAGCTCGACGCCGACGCCTTCGCCGCGGGGGAAGCGGAAGGCGATGGGGCCGCTGTCATGGGCCGCCGCCGTGGCGACCATGTGCTTCAGTTCGGCCTCGTCTGCGGCGGCCATGACGACCATGTTCGGCAGGGCGGCCATGTAGCCGATGTCGAAGGACCCGGCATGGGTCGCGCCGTCCGAGCCGACCAGCCCGGCGCGGTCGATGGCAAAGCGCACCGGCAGGTTCTGAAGCGCGACGTCGTGAACGACCTGGTCGTAGCCGCGCTGCAGGAAGGTCGAGTACATCGCCACGAAGGGGCGCAGTCCGCCCGCAGCCAGACCGGCGGCGAAGGTCACGCCATGTTGCTCGGCGATCCCCACATCGAAGCACCGGCTGGCGAAGCGTTTCGCGAACAGGTCGAGGCCGGTCCCCGAGGGCATGGCGGCGGTGATCGCCACGATGCGGGGGTCGCGTGCCGCTTCGTCGATCAGGCTTTCGGCAAAGACCTTGGTATAGCTCGGGGCGTTCGACGGAGTCTTCTTCTGCTCGCCGGTGACCACGTCGAACGTGCCGGTGGCATGGCCCTTGTCGGGGCGGTGCTCGGCATAGCCCTTGCCCTTGACGGTGATCGCATGGATCAGGATCGGCCCGTCGGCGCGGGCCTTCACGGTGCGCAGGACCGCGAGCAACTGCTCCATGTCGTGGCCGTCGATCGGGCCGACGTAGGAAAAGCCCAGTTCCTCGAACAGCGTTCCGCCGACCGTCATCGTCTTCAGCAGTTCCTTGGCCCGCTTCGCGCCCTCCTGGAACGGCTGCGGCAGGAAGCTGACCGCGCTCTTGGCGGCGGCCTTCAGGTCCTGGAACGGGGCCCCGGCATAGAGCCGCGACAGGTAGGACGACATCGCGCCCACCGGCGGGGCAATCGACATCTCGTTGTCGTTCAGGATGACGATCAGGCGCTTGCCGAGGTGACCGGCATTGTTGAGCGCCTCGTAGGCCATCCCGGCGGATAAGGCGCCATCCCCGATCACCGCGATGGCGTCGCCCAGCCCTTCCGGCACGACGCCGCCGAGGTCGCGGGCGACGGCGAAGCCGAGCGCGGCCGAGATCGAGGTCGAGGAATGCGCCGCGCCGAACGGGTCATAGGGGCTTTCGCTGCGCTTGGTGAAGCCCGACAGGCCGTCCTTCTGGCGCAGGGTGCGGATGCGATCGCGGCGCCCGGTCAGGATCTTGTGCGGGTAGCACTGGTGGGACACGTCCCAGATGATCTTGTCGCGCGGCGCGTCGAACACCGCGTGCAGCGCGACGGTCAGTTCCACCACGCCGAGGCCCGCGCCGAGGTGCCCGCCGGTGACCGACACCGCGCTGATCGTCTCGGCCCGCAGGTCGCGGGCGAGCTGGCCGAGCTCGGCATCGCTGAGCGCCTTCATGTCGGCGGGGGTGTTCACCCGGTCCAGAACGGGGGTGGCAGGGCGGTCGGACATGGCGGGACCCTCTTACGCGTCGCGGGCGACGATATAGTGTGCCAGCGCGGCAAGGTCATCGCCCTTGCGGCCATAGGGCGCGAGGGCGGCCTCGGCCTCGGCCACGAGGTCCGCGGCACGGGCGCGCGCCCCGTCGAGGCCGAGCAGCGAGACGAAGGTCGCCTTGCCTGCCTCTGCATCCTTTTGCAGGCGCTTGCCGGCCGTGGCGGCGTCCCCGGTCACGTCGAGGATGTCGTCGGCGATCTGGAAGGCGAGGCCGATGGCCCGGGCATAGGCGGCCAGCGGGGCCGGGTCGGCCTGCCCGAGCAGCGCACCTGCCGTCGCGGACCATTCGATCAGGGCGCCGGTCTTGCCCGCCTGCAGGCGGGTGATCTCGTCCAGCGTCAGCGGCGTTGCGGCGCTTTCCGCGGCGATGTCGAGCGCCTGGCCCAGTACCATGCCCTGCGCGCCGGAGGCCCGGGCGAGGCTGGCGACCAGCGCGATGCGCACGGCCGGATCGGGATGGGTCGCGGGTTCGGCCAGCAGTTCGAAGGCGAAGGTCTGCAGCGCGTCGCCAACAAGGATCGCGGTCGCCTCGTCCCACTTGATGTGCACGGTAGGCTGACCGCGCCGGAGGTCGTCGTCGTCCATCGCGGGCAGGTCGTCATGGACGAGGGAATAGGCGTGCAACGCCTCGATCGCGCAGGCGGCCTGCACCGAGCGGTCCGACGGCACGCCGAACAGCGCCGCGCTTTCCATCACAAGGTATCCGCGCAGGCGCTTTCCGCCGCCCGTGGAATAGCGCATTCCCTCGGCAACCGGCTCGGCGCCGAAGCGCGCCAGCGCGTTGGTCAGGGCGCTGCCGATCTGCTGCTGCGCGGCGGCGAGTGACGTCTCGAACCCCATCCGTGTCGTCCGGGTCAGGCGTCGAGCGGCTTGGTTCCGGTCGGCTGACCGTCCGACGACAGCGTGATCTGTTCGACCTTCTCCTGCGCTTCCTTCAGCTTCTCTTCGCAGCGCGCCTTGAGTTTCGCGCCGCGCTCGTAGAGCGCGATGGACTGATCGAGGGGCACGTCGCCGCGCTCCAGTTGCTCGACGACCTTTTCAAGTTCGGCCATCGCAGCCTCGAAGCTGAGCTCGGCAACGGGGGTGTCGGTCATCGGCTGCGCTCCTCGAGAACGGTGACATGGGCGGCGACGGACGCCGCGAGGGCTTCAAGATCATAGCCGCCTTCGAGTGTCGAGACCACGCGACCCTCCGCCGTCCCCTCGGCAATGTCGCACAGCCGCCCGGTCACCCAGGCGAAATCCTCCTCGACGAGCGCGAGATTGGCCAGCGGGTCGGCGGCATGGGCGTCGAACCCGGCCGAGATCACGATCAGCTCGGGCGCGAAGTCGTGCAGCATCGGAAAGACGGCATCCTCGTAGGTTTCGCGGAAGATCCGGCCGTCGCTGCCGGGATCGAGCGGCAGGTTGAAGACCTGATCATGGGCGCCGCGCTCGGACGGATGGCCCGAGCCGGGCCAGAGCGGCATCTGGTGCGACGACACGAAGCGCACGCGCGCCTCGTCCCACAGCAGGTCCTGCGTGCCGTTGCCGTGGTGCACGTCGAAATCCACCACCGCGACGCGCGACAGGCCATGCCGGTCAAGGGCGTGTTTCGCGGCGATGGCGGCGGTCCCGAACAGGCAGAAGCCCATCGGTTTCTGCGTCTCGGCGTGGTGGCCGGGCGGGCGGCAGGCGACGAAGGCGGTGCGCGCCGCACCGGACAGCACGGCATCGACGGCGGCGCAGGCGCCCCCGACCGCGGCGCGCGCGGCGGTCAGGCTGTCCGGCGACATCCAGGTATCGGCGTCGAGCGCGACCGCGCCGGAGGCGGGCAGCGCGGCTGTCAGCCGGTCGATGTAGGCCTGCGGATGGCAGAGCCGCAGCGTGGCATCGTCGGCCTCGGGACAGGTCCGCCGGTCGAGCCCGGCAAAGGCCGGATCGGCAAGGGCACGTTCGATCGCCTCGATCCGGGCGATGCGCTCGGGGTGTCCGTCGGGGGTGACGTGGCGCAGGCTGGCGGGGTGGGTGAAGAGGGCGCAGGTCATGTGTCGGGCGTCTCGTCGGTCAGGAGGGCAGCGAGGCCCTCGCGGTAGGTCGGGTAGCGCAGGCGCACGCCGAGGTCGGACTTGATCCGGTCGTTCCGCACGCGCTTGCTTTCCGCGTAGAAGCTGGCGGCCATCGGCGACAGGTCCGCCTGGTCGAACGGGATCGCGGGCGGCACCGGCAGGCCCAGCAGCCCGGCGGCATGGGCGATGACGTCCTGCGGGGGGGCCGGGTCATCGTCGCAGACATTGTAGACGGCGCCGGGATCGGGGCGCGAGATGGAGGCCGCAAGCACTTGCGCGATATCCTCGACATGGGTCCGGCTGAACACCTGCCCCGGCTTGACGATGCGTCGCGCGGTGCCGGCGCGCACCTTTGCGAAGGGGCCGCGTCCGGGGCCGTAGATGCCCGCCAGCCGGAAGATGTGCAGCGGCAGGTCGAGCGACTGCCATTGCCGCTCGGCCAGCACCCGCATCTCGCCGCGCCGGGTCGCGGGGGAGAGGGGCGTGTCCTCGTCGACCCAGCCGCCGCCGTGGTCGCCGTAGACGCCGGTTGTCGAGAGATACCCGACCCAGACGAGGTGCGGCGCGGCGGCCAGCGCCGGACCCAGTGCCCGGAACACCGGATCGCCCGCGGCATCGGGGGCGATGGACAGCAGCACATGGGTCGCCATGGCGATCTCGGGCGCGAGGTCGCTGCCCGGCCAGACTCGCAGGACAGGGTCGGCGGCGGCCTTGGCCGGATCGCGGGTGGTGCCGATCACCTGCCAGCCGTCCGGCAGCGCGGCCGCCAGCGCGCGGGCGGTATAGCCTTGGCCGAAGGAGAGAAGCGTCAGGGTCATGGCCGCAGGATGGGCACTCGCGCCCGCGACCGCAAGCGGTCAGGGCAAGGGCCGTGACGGCACCCAGCAATAGCCGTTGGGCGACAGCAGGAAGGCCTCGCGCAGCCCGTGCGGCTTGTCGGTCGGAGGTTGCAGGATGGAGGTTGCAGGATGGGGGCGCCCTGTGCCTCGGCCCGGGCGGCGGCGCTATCGGGATCGATGTCGTAGAGACGCAGTTCGATCCCGGCGCCGCGCGGCGGTGTCTCGGGCAGCAGACCAAGCAGCGGATTCGCGTGGTAGGTCGCGTCGGCGTGGATCTGCACCAGCGCGCCGCCGCCGGTGACGATCGCGAAGTCGCGGCTGACGCGGTGCGCAGTCAGGCCGAGAACGCCGGTCAGGAAGGCCACTTCCTCGGCCACGTCCCGGACCAGCAGATTGAGGCCCAGCCCCCGCAGGCTGCGCCCGAACGCGTCGGCCGGGACGGTTTCGTAGTCCATGCCTGTCACTCCGCTGTCACCGGAGCCTGCTTGAAGCTTCCGAACCCTCGTGTCAAACTTGGCTATGTCAAACCATATTTCCTTTCCAAGCTGGCCTGATGTCGCCGCGGACCTGATTGCCGTGGCCGCCGGGCGTTCCCCCGCCGACCGCGTGATCCGGGGCGGCAGGCTGGTCAACGTGCACAGCCGCGAGGTGCTCGATGGCTGGGACGTCGCCGTCAAGGTCGGCCGCTTCGCCTATGTCGGCCCCGATGCCTCGCATTGCATCGGCGAGGGTACCGAGGTGCTCGACGCCGGCGGGCGCTATCTGATCCCGGGTCTCGTGGACGGGCACATGCACATCGAGTCGGGCATGCTGACGCCGGCCGAATTCGCCGCCGCCGTCATGCCGCACGGCACCACGACGATGTTCACCGACCCGCACGAGATCGCCAATGTCCTCGGGCTGCGCGGTGTGCGGCTGATGCATGACGAGGCGCTGCTGCAGCCCGTCAACATCTTCACCCAGATGCCGTCCTGCGCGCCCTCCGCCCCGGGACTGGAGACCACCGGCTGGGAGATCACGCCCGAGGACGTGGCCGAGGCGATGACCTGGCCCGGCATCATCGGGCTGGGCGAGATGATGAACTTCCCCGGCGTGGCGGCAGGAGATGCCAAGATGCTGGCCGAGATCGCCGCGACCCAGCGCGCGGGAAAGACGGTCGGCGGACATTATGCCTCGCCCGACCTCGGCCCGGCCTTTCATGCCTATGTCGCGGGGGGGGCTGCCGACGATCATGAGGGCACCTGCGAGGCGGACGCCATCGCCCGGGTGCGGCAGGGGATGCGCGCGATGCTGCGCCTCGGCTCGGCCTGGTACGACGTGGAGAGCCAGATCACCGCGATCACCGAGAAGGGACTCGATCCGCGCAACATGGTCCTGTGCACCGACGACTGCCATTCCGGCACGCTGGTCCGGGACGGTCACATGAACCGCGTCGTGCGGCACGCGATCGACTGCGGCTGCGATCCGCTGATCGCGCTGCAGATGGCCACGGTGAACACTGCAACGCATTTCGGCCTGGAGCGCGAGCTTGGCTCGATCGCTCCGGGACGGCGGGCCGACATGATCCTGACGTCGGACCTGCGGTCGCTGCCGGTCGAGCTGGTGATCGCGCGCGGCATCGACGTTGCGCGGGACGGCGTCGGACTGGTTCCCTGTCCGCATCTCGACTGGCCCGAGGACGTTCGGGCGACGGTGCACCTCGGCAAGGTGCTGGAGGCACCCGACTTCGAGATCCGCGCACCGGAGGGGGCCAACACGGTCACCGCCCGCGTGATCGGCGTGGTCGAGAACCAGGCCCCGACCAAGGCGCTGACCGCGGACCTGCCGGTGACCGACGGGATCGTCGAAGGCACCGGTGGCGTCGCGCAGATCGCGCTTGTGGAACGGCACCGCGGCACCGGTGGCGTGGTCAACGGCTTCGTCTCGGGCTTCGGGTACGAGGGCCGGATGGCGATGGCCTCGACCGTGGCGCATGACAGTCACCACATGATCGTCGTGGGCACCGACCGCGAGATGATGGCCGCGGCGGCCAACCGGCTGGGCGAGGTCGGGGGCGGCGTCACGATCTGGAAGGACGGGGCCGAGATTGCCCTCGTCGAACTGCCGATCGCCGGGCTGATGTCCGACAGTCCCGCCGCCGAGGTGGCCGCCAAGGCCGATGCCATGATGGCGGCGATGCGGGCCTGTGGCTGCACGCTGAACAACGCCTACATGCAGCACTCGCTGCTCGCGCTCGTGGTGATCCCCGAGCTTCGCATTTCCGATCTGGGCCTGGTGGACGTGACCCGTTTCGCCCTGACCGATCTTTTCGAGACACCCTGAGGTTCCATGACCGTTCTTGCCATGAAGTCGCCCCCTGCTGGCGAACCTAAACGTTTTTCCGATCCGGCGGCCGCGGTGGCCGAGTTGCAGCGCCTCTACTCCGAGGCCACGGATTTCCTGCGCGACAGCTTCGCCGAGATCGCGCGCGGAACCCGGCCGGACGTGCGCTACCGGGCCTATTACCCGGAGATCCGGCTGACCACGACGAGTTTCGCCGCGGTCGACAATCGCCTGAGCTTCGGCCATGTCTCGACGCCCGGCACCTATTCGACGACCGTCACCCGGCCCGACCTGTTCCGGAACTACCTGACCCAGCAGATCGGCCTCGTGACCCGGAACCACGGCACCGAGGTCGAGATCGGGCAGAGCCGCACGCCGATCCCGCTGCACTTCGCGATGACGGCCGATGCGGCTGTGACGGTGCCGCAGGAAGGCGTTCTCGACTTTCCGCTGCGCGATGTCTTCGACGTGCCGGACCTGACCACCACCCATGACGAGATCGTCAACGGGTTCGACTACCGGCACGAGGACGGCTCGGGTCCGCTGGCGCCGTTTACCGCGCAGCGCATCGACTACTCGCTGGCGCGGCTGCAGCACTATACCGCGACGGCGGCCGAGCATTTCCAGAACCACATCCTGTTCACCAACTACCAGTTCTACGTCGACGAGTTCATCGCCTTCGCGCGCGCCGCGCTGGCCGCCCCGGACAGCGGCTATACCGGCTTCGTCGGTCCCGGGACCGGCATCATCACCGATCCCCGGGCCGAGATCCCGCCGCCGGCCAAGCTGCCCCAGATGCCGACCTATCACCTGCTGCGCGAGGGTTCCGCCGGGATCACTCTCGTCAACATCGGGGTCGGACCGTCGAACGCCAAGACGGCGACCGACCACATCGCCGTGCTGCGCCCCCATGCCTGGCTGATGCTGGGGCACTGCGCCGGCCTGCGGAATTCGCAGAGCCTCGGCGACTACGTGCTGGCGCATGGCTACCTTCGCGAGGATCACGTGCTGGATGACGACCTGCCGGTCTGGGTGCCGATCCCGGCGCTGGCGGAGATCCAGATCGCGCTCGAGGAGGCTGTCGAGGCGGTGACCGAGCTTCAGGGCTACGACCTGAAGAAGATCATGCGCACCGGCACCGTCGCCACGATCGACAATCGCAACTGGGAGTTGCGCGACCAGTCCGGCCCCGTCCAGCGCCTGAGCCAGAGCCGGGCGATTGCCCTCGACATGGAAAGCGCGACGATCGCGGCCAACGGATTCCGGTTCCGGGTGCCCTACGGCACGCTGCTGTGCGTCTCGGACAAGCCGTTGCACGGCGAACTGAAGCTGCCCGGAATGGCCACCGAGTTCTACAAGACGCAGGTCGCCCGGCACCTGCTGATCGGTATCCGCGCGATGGAAACACTGCGCGAGATGCCGCTGGAACGCATTCATTCCCGGAAACTGCGCAGCTTCGAAGAGACGGCCTTCCTGTAGAAAAACGTGCCGAAAGCCCATGTTTTCCACGGGAAACAGCGGTTTTGCGCTTGCCGCATTGCGTGATCCGCTGTTTATCTAAATGACACACCGGGCTGCCACCGCGCCCGACGGACAGGGAGATAACAGATGGCGCAGAAGCCGCTCACCAAGACGCAACTCATCGCCTCCGTGGCGGACCACGCCGGGATCGACAAGAAATCCGCGAACGCCGCCCTTGATGCGCTGACCGCCGTGATCACCGAGCAGGTCTCGAACGGCGGGTCCGTGACGCTGCCGGGCATCGGCAAGGTCTACTGCCGCGAGCGCCCCGAGCGCATGGTCCGCAATCCGGCGACCGGCGAGCAGATCAAGAAGGAAGCCGACAAGGTCGTGAAGATGACCGTCGCCAAGGCGCTGAAGGACAGCGTCAACAGCTGAGATCCGCCGCCAGCGGATGCCGAAAAGGGTCGCCTCTGGCGGCCCTTTGTCTTTTCCGGGCCAACGACTTGCGGCGCGCCGGGTTTTCCGGAACTGTCCCGGCGAGAGATCGGGACGGGAGACGACAACATGGATCTGCGCGCCATTGCGATGGGGCTGGTGTTCGCGTTCGCGTGGTCGTCGGCCTTCACCTCGGCCCGGATCATCGTCGCCTATGCGCCCCCCATCACGACGCTGGGCCTGCGGTTCCTGATTTCGGGGCTGCTGGCGCTGCTGATCGCCTGGGCCCTCGGGCAAAGCTTTCGGCTGACCCGGGCACAGGCCCGCGCCACGCTGATCTTCGGGATCTGCCAGAACGCGCTGTATCTCGGCCTGAACTTCGTGGCGATGCAGTGGATCGAGGCCAGCCTCGCGGCGATCATCGCGTCGACCATGCCGCTGATCGTGGCGCTGGCAAGCTGGCTGGTCTTCCGCGAGAAGCTGCCGCCGCTGGGGGTCGTCGGCCTGATGGCGGGCGTGCTGGGAGCCGTGCTGATCATGGGCTCACGGCTGGAACAGGGGGTCGACCTGACGGGCGTCGCCTTCTGCATCGTGGGCGTGATCGCGCTGGCGGTTGCGACGCTGACGGTGCGCGGGGCCTCCTCCGGGGGCAACCTGCTGGTCGTCGTCGGCTACCAGATGTTCGTCGGCTCGGCGATTTTGGCGGTGATCGGGCTGGCGACCGAGCCGCTGACCTTCACGCCGTCGTGGCAGCTTCTAGGCGCGTTCGTCTACACCACCCTCGTGCCGGGCCTTGCGGCGACATGGATCTGGTTCGCGCTGGTCGGGCGGATCGGGGCAACCCGCGCGGCGACCTTTCACTTCCTGAACCCGGTGTTCGGCGTGGCCGTCGCGGCCGCGCTGCTGGGCGAACAGCTGCGCCTGATCGACGTGGTCGGCGTGGGCATCGTGACCTTCGGCATCCTCGCGGTGCAACTGGCCCGGCGCCAGACCAAACCCGCCTGACCCAAGGCCAGCGTCAGCTGTTTGGCGCGCCTTCGGGATCGTTGGTCGAGGTGACGCGAACGTTGTCGATCGCCCAGCTTTCGTCCGAGACGGGCTGGTTCAGCGACGATCCGAAGCCAAGCTTGACCTGGTCGCCGGGGTTGGCGACCACCATCCGCACGGTCACGGTCTCGTCGTAGCTGGAGGTGTTGCCGCGCTCCCAGAAGCCGTATTCGCCGGCGGGGCGCGTCACCTCGTAGGACACCTGGACGTCCGGGTTTTCGGTGTTCACCGCGACCTGGCGACCCGGATCGAGCCCGTGGGTCGAGAAATTGCGCTGCGACACCACCTCGTCGTTCAGGAAGACGAACATGTTCTCCATGTCCCAGGTATCGATGGCATGCATGTCGAATTCGAGCACCGCGAAGCCCGCATCCGGGTCGAGATCGAAGGTCTTGTGCACCATCTGCTGCCCGCCGGTGCCGCCGAAACGCCCGAGGATCGCGGTGAAGTCCGGGTCCGTGGAGTCGATGTTCGGCACGCTCCAACCAGGTGCCTGCCCGTTCTCGAAGTCGTCGAAACTGATGAGCCGCGACAGCGTTGTGCGGAAGCCGTCGCTGACCTCCTGATCGCGCAGGAAGGCGTCCACGTCGCCCGAAAGATCGCCGGTCCCGAGGATGACCGCAGCACTCCCGGCGAGGCCGAGCCCGACGAGGCTGGCGGTCAGCACCGTCCAGTCGATGGTCACCGCACCGTCTTCCGCCCGGATGAACCGCCGGAGACCGGCCATTGTGGCAGGCCTGTCGTCGGTCGGGCACGATCCGTGCTCGGCCGGTAAGGGTCCCGGAAAGGTCTGTCTGGTCTCGTGGCGTGGCATGGCTGGTCCCGCAGTCTACCCGTGGCTCAGCCAAACACGCGAAAATGCCGAAACTTTGTCGGAAACTTGCGGTTCTTGCGCCGGGTCAGCCGATGCGCCCGCGCAAGCCCTCTCCGACCTGCCCGCGATGCAGCAGCAGGTGGTCGAGCAGCACGCATGCCATCATAGCCTCGCCCACCGGCACGGCGCGAATGCCGACACAGGGGTCATGGCGGCCCTTGGTGACCAGGTCGACCGGCGTGCCGTCCTTTCGGATCGTTCGCCGGGGTGTCAGGATCGAGGACGTGGGCTTCACCGCGAAGCGCACGACGATCTCCTGCCCGGTCGAGATCCCCCCGAGGATCCCCCCGGCGTGGTTCGACGAATATTCCGGGCCATCCGGCCCCATGGTGATCTCGTCGGCGTTCTCTATCCCCGTCAGCATCGCGGCGGCCATCCCGGCGCCGATCTCGACCCCCTTCACGGCGTTGATCGACATCATCGCGGCCGCGAGGTCGGTGTCGAGCTTGCCATAGATCGGCGCGCCCAGGCCGGCCGGCGCCCCCTTGGCGACAACCTCGATCACCGCGCCGACCGAATTGCCGGACTTGCGCAGGGCATCCAGGTCCTCGGCCCACAGCGCGGCGGTGTCGGCATCCGGGCACCAGAACGGGTTCTGCTCGACCTGGGCCAGGTCGAGGCGGGACCGGTCTATGCTGCGCGGGCCCATCTGGACCATGTAGCCTGTGATCGACAGCTCCGGGACCAGTGTCGCCAGCGCGGCGCGGGCGATCCCGCCGGCCGCAACCCGCGCGGCGGTTTCGCGCGCGCTCGACCGCCCGCCGCCGCGATAGTCGCGGATCCCGTACTTCTGCCAGTAGGTGATGTCGGCATGGCCCGGGCGAAAGCTCTCGGCGATCTCGCCGTAATCCTTGGACCGTTGATCGGTGTTGCGGATCATCAGCTGGATCGGGGTGCCGGTCGACACGCCCTCGAAGACGCCCGACAGGATCTCGACCTCGTCGGGCTCGCGCCGCTGGGTGGTGTACTTGTTCTGGCCCGGCTTCCGCCGGTCGAGCCAATGCTGGAGGGCCGACGCCTCGACCGGGACACCCGGAGGGCAGCCGTCGACCGTCGCCCCGAGGGCCGGGCCGTGGCTTTCGCCCCAGGTCGTGACGCGGAAGAGGTGTCCGAAACTGTTCAGGCTCATCGGCGGTCTCCTTCGCAGGCGGTCTAGCGGCGGGCCTGCCGCGCCTCAAGCGGTTTCCCCCTTGCAGCGCCCCGGAGCCCCGGTTAGCGTCGCCTTCACCTCGGGGTGCCCCATCAGGGGCTGAGATGCGCAAGCGGACCCGTTGAACCTGAACCGGTTAAGACCGGCGGAGGGAAGGTACGAGAACTCCTCGGCTTCGCTTCGCCCGTCGCCATGGAGGATCGTCATGAAGACCCACTTCATCGCTACGGGACTTGCCCTGACCCTGACCACCGGCGTGGTCATGGCGGACACACCCGTTCTCACCGTCTACACCTACGACAGCTTCGTCGCTGACTGGGGCCCGGGCCCTGCGATCGAGACCGCGTTCGAAGCCCGATGCGGCTGCGACCTGCAATGGGTGGCGGCGGGCGACGGTGCGGCGCTGCTCGGCCGCCTGCGCCTGGAAGGCGCCCGCACCGGGGCCGACGTGGTGCTCGGCCTCGACACCAACCTGACCGATGCGGCCGCGAAGACCGGCCTGTTCGCCCGGCACGACCTGGAAGCGCCATCCCTCGACCTGCCGGTGGGATGGGACGACGACATGTTTCTGCCCTACGACTGGGGCTACTTCGCCTTCGTCCACCGGGCGGACATGGCGCAGGTCCCGCGCAGTTTCGAAGAGCTGATCGCGTTGCCGGAAGACGTGAAGATCGTCATTCAGGACCCGCGCTCGTCCACCCCCGGTCTTGGCCTGCTGCTGTGGGTCAAGGCGGCCTACGGCGACCGGGCCCCGGAAATCTGGGAGGGACTGGCGCCGCATATTCTGACCGTCACGAAGGGCTGGTCGGAGGCTTACGGCCTGTTCGTCGAGGGCGAGGCTGACATGGTTCTCAGCTACACCACCTCGCCCGCCTATCACCTGATCGCCGAAGGGGACGCCGGTTATGCCGCTGCCGCGTTCGAGGAAGGGCACTATCTGCAGGTCGAGGTTGCCGGGGCCATCGCGTCGAGCGACCAACTGGACCTGGCGCAGGATTTCCTGCGCTTCATGCTGACCGATGCGTTCCAGTCCGTGATCCCGACGACCAACTGGATGTATCCGGCCGTCACGCCGGAGGGCGGTCTGCCGGACGGGTTCGAGACCCTGATCGCGCCGGAGACAGCGCTGCTCTATGCGCCCGGCGAAGCGGCCAAGATGCGGGATCCGGCGTTGAACGAATGGCTGGCCGCGCTGAGCCGCTGATCCGGGGCGGAGGCGGCGGGATTGCCGCCGCCCTGTGCCTCGCGCTCATGGCCGGGCCGCTGCTGGCGGTGGCCCTGCGGGCGGGTGACAGCGCCGGGCTGGGTCCGGGCGACTGGGCCGCGATCCGGTTCACCGTCACGCAGGCGGCGCTGTCGGCAGTGCTTTCGGTTGCGCTGGCGGTTCCGGCCGCCCGGGCGCTGATGCGGCGGCGGTTTCCGGGGCGCGGTCTGGCGATCACGCTGCTCGGGGCGCCCTTCCTTCTGCCGACACTGGTGGCCGTAATGGGGTTGCTGGCGGTCTTCGGTCGCAACGGGCTGGTCTCGCAGGGCCTGGCGCTTCTGGGCCTTCCGCCGCTTCAGATCTACGGCTTTCACGGGGTCGTGCTGGGGCACGTGTTCTTCAACCTGCCGCTCGTGACCCGGCTGTTGCTGCAGGGCTGGCAGGGCATTCCCGCCGAGCGGCTGCGACTGTCCGAGTCGCTGGGCTTCGGCCCGCGCGAGATGTTCCGCCATGTGGAACTGCCGATGCTGGCCCGGGTCGTGCCGGGGGCGCTGTTGGTCGTCTTCCTGATATGTACGACGAGCTTTGCGGTGGCGCTGACCCTCGGTGGCGGACCGCGCGCCACCACGGTGGAACTGGCGATCTACCAGGCATTCCGCTTCGACTTCGATCTTGGACGGGCGGCCATGCTGGCGGGGGTGCAGGTGGCGCTCTGCGTGGCCGCTGTGCTGGCGCTGAGGCTGGCTCCGTTGCCCGTGGGGGCGGGCACCGGGCTCGACCGGTGCGCGGTGCTGCGCCCGCCACGCGGCACGCTGGCGCGCTTGCAGGACACGGTCGTGATCGGATCGGTCCTCGGGTTCCTGCTGTTGCCGCTGACGATGCTGGTCGTGGATGGTCTGCCCGGTCTCGTTCTTCTGCCGGATACGGTCTGGGCGGCGGCGCTGCGGTCTCTGGCGGTGGCCCTCGGGTCCGTCGCGGTCACGCTGGCGCTGGCCGTGCCGCTGGCCTTCCGGCTGGCGGGGGCACGCGCCCTGTGGGTCGAAGTCGCGGCGAACCTGTCTATCGCCGTCTCGCCGCTGGTGCTGGGTCTCGGGCTGTTCCTGATCGTGCTGCCGCTGGTGGATCCCCGGCTGATGGCCCTGCCGGTCACGGCGCTTGTCAACGCGCTGCTGTCGCTGCCCTTCGTGCTGCGGGCGCTCGTGCCCGCGATCCAAGAGGTCAACGCGGGGTACGGACGGCTCGCGGCCTCGCTCGGGATGGGGCGGGCGGATTGGTTGCGCCTTGTTGTTCTGCCGCGCGTGCGGGGGCCGCTGGGCTTCGGTGCGGGACTGGCGGCGGCGCTGTCGATCGGCGATCTCGGGGTGATTACCCTGTTCGCCGACGGCGCGCGCGAGACCTTGCCGCTGGCCCTGTTCCGGCTGATGGGGGCCTATCGGCTGACCGAGGCCGCCGGGGCCGCGCTGGTGTTGCTGGGCCTGACCCTGGCGGTGTTCTGGATCTTCGACAGGGGAGGGCGCGGCCGTGCTGGTCTGTGACGACGTCGTGATCCGGCAGGATACGTTCACGCTGCGCGCGGCGTGGCAGATACCGGCGGGGGGCCGGGTGGCCGTGATCGGACCCTCCGGGGCGGGCAAGTCGACGTTGCTCAACGCGATTGCCGGGTTCGTTCCGCTGGCTGGCGGTCGGCTCAGCTGGGCCGGTCAGGACCTCGGCGCACTCGACCCGGGGGAGCGGCCGCTGACGATCCTGTTCCAGGACCAGAACCTCTTTCCGCATCTGACGCTGGCGCAGAACGTGGCGCTTGGCCTGTCCCCCTCGCTGAGGCTGGACCGTACCTCGCGGGAGCGGGTCGAGGCGGCGTTGGAGCGGGTCGGCCTCGGCGGGCTGGGCGGGCGCCGTCCGGCCCAGGTGTCGGGCGGGCAGGCCAGCCGGACCGCGCTCGCCCGCGCGCTGTTGCGGCAGCGTCCGCTCCTGTTGCTGGACGAGCCGTTCGCCGCGCTGGGCCCCGGCCTGAAGGCCGAGATGCTGTCCCTTGTGGCCGAGATCGTGGCCGAGACCGGGGCGACGCTGCTGATGGTGACGCATGATCCGGCGGATGCGAGGCACGCGGCCGATCAGGTGGTGTTCGTCGACGACGGGGTTGCAGACCCGCCCCGACCGACCGAGCAGGTCTTCGCGGCCCCGTCGCCCCGGCTCGCGGCCTATCTAGGAACCCGGAGCTGAAACGAAAAACGCGCCCCGAAGGGCGCGTTTCGATGTCTTGTCCGGTCGAAGCTTACTCGGCCGGTTTGCCCTTGGCGCGGGCCTTGACCGGCGCCCAGATGCGCTTGTTGGTCAGGTAGAGCAGCACGGTCAGCACGGTCAGGAAGAACACGGCAGTGAAGCCGGCCTGTTTGCGCTGGTTGAGCTTCGGCTCCGCCGCCCACATCAGGAAGGCGGAGACGTCCTCGGCGACATGCTCGAGCTCGGTCGAGTGCCCATCCTCGTAGACGACGTCATCGCCCCACAGCGGCTGCGGCATCGCGATCCAGCCGCCAGGGAAGGCGGTGTTCTCGTAGAACACGGTGCCGAACTCTTCCTTGTCGTTCCCGGTATAGCCGGTGAGGATCGAGGCGATGTACTCGGCGCCGCCCATGCCCTTGACGAGCTGGTTGATCCCGAGGCCGTAGGGGCCGTGGAAGCCCGCGCGCGACTTCGCCATCAGCGACAGGTCCGGCGCGTTCTCGAGACCCGACTCCGGGAAGTGATCCTTCGGGGTGCGGGGCCGGTAGTCGTCGAGCGCCGGGTCGTAGATGTCGAACTGTGCGGCAAAGGCCCGGACCTGGTTCTCCGGGATTTCCGGGCCGCCGGGGTCCGCCAGCGTCCGCAGCGGCACGTACTTCAGACCGTGGCAGGCGGCGCAGACCTCGGTGTAGACCTGAAGGCCGCGCTGCAGCTGGTTCGTGTCGTACTTGCCGAAGGGGCCTTCGAACGAGAAGGCGAAGTCCTCGATATGCCCTTCCGCGCCCGCTGCGAGGGCCGCGCCGCCCGAAAGGGACAGCGTGGTCGCGGCGATGAGTGCGATCTTCTTGAACATTGTATCAGATCCTCTCTCTCACTCGGCCGGGTTGGCAACCGGGGTCGCCCCCGACTTGGCCGAACCGTAGTGAGCGTTGAAGTCGTCCTCGATGGTCGCCGGCTGCGGCAGCGGCTTCTCGATCACGCCGAGCAACGGCAGGATGATCAGGAAGTAGGCGAACCAGTAGGCCGACCCGATGAGCGAGATGTAGGGGTAGATGCCTTCGGCGGGCATTGCGCCGACCCACATCAGGACGATGAAGTCGACCACCAGCAGGGCGAACCACCACTTGAACATCGGACGGTAGCGGCCCGAGCGGACCGACGAGGTGTCGAGCCACGGGGCGAGCGCCATCACGACGATCGCGCCGAACATCGCGATCACGCCGAAGAACTTCGCATCGACGATGCCGCCGGTGATGAAGCTGGTCAGCTGAACGACCCAGACGTCCGCGGTGAAGGCGCGCAGGATCGCGTAGAACGGCAGGAAGTACCATTCGGGCACGATGTGTGCGGGGGTCTTCAGCGGGTTGGCCTCGATGTAGTTGTCGGGGTGGCCCAGGTAGTTCGGCATGTAGCCGACGATCGCGAAGAAGATGACCATGACGAGCCCGAGGGCGAACAGGTCCTTCATCACGAAGTACGGCCAGAACGGCAGGGTGTCGCGCTCGGCCTCTTCCTTCGAGGTGCGGCGCACTTCGACCCCGGTGGGGTTGTTGTTGCCGGTGGTGTGGAAGGCCCAGATGTGGACCATCACCAGCGCGGCGATCACGAAGGGCAGCAGGTAGTGCAGCGACAGGAAGCGGTTCAGCGTGGCGTTGTCCACCGCCGGGCCGCCGAGCAGCCAGGTCTGGATCGCCTCACCGACGAACGGGATCGCGCCGAACAGGCCGGTGATCACGGTCGCGCCCCAGAAGGACATCTGGCCCCAGGGCAGGACGTAGCCCATGAACGCGGTGCCCATCATCAGCACGAAGATCAGCATGCCGATGATCCAGGTGACCTCGCGCGGGGCCTTGTAGGACCCGTAGTAGAGGCCGCGGAAGATGTGCAGGTAGACCGCCACGAAGAACAGCGATGCGCCGTTCGCGTGCAGGTAGCGGATCATGTAACCGCCGTTCACGTTGCGCATTATGTGCTCGACCGAGGCGAAGGCCATGTCGACATGCGGCGTGTAGTGCATGACCAGGATGACCCCGGTGATGATCTGCAGCGCGAGGCAGAAGGTCAGGATGATGCCCCAGATCCACATCCAGTTCAGGTTCTTGGGCGTGGGGATCATGATGGTGTCGTACAGCAGGCCGACGACCGGAAGGCGGACGTGCAGCCACTTTTCGAAGCCGGACTTCGGCTCGTAGTGATCGTGGGGAATCCCGGACATGGGTCGTTGCCTCCCTGTTAGCCGAGCAGAATGGTGGTTTCGTCGACGAATTCCGCGGTCGGAATGTGCAGGTTCTCCGGCGCCGGTCCCTTCCGGATGCGGCCCGCGGTGTCGTAGTGCGAGCCGTGGCAGGGGCAGAACCAGCCGCCGAAGTCACCGGCACCGTCCCCGAGCGGGACGCAGCCGAGGTGGGTGCAGACGCCGCTCATCAGCAGCCATTCGCCGGCTTCGTCCATCGTGCGGTTCTGGTCGGTCGCGTCGGCGCCTTCCAGGTTCGCGTTGCGGGCGCTGGTGTCGATCAGCTCGGACAGTTCGACGGCCCGGCCTGCGGCGATCTCGTCGTCGGTGCGGCGGCGGATGAACACCGGCTTGCCGAGGAAGAGGACGGTGAGCTGGGTGCCACGCTCGACCGCGGACACGTCGACGCGAAGCGTCGAGGCGGCCTGAACGTCGGCGGAGGGGTTCATCTGATTGACCAGCGGCCAGACGGCGGCACCGGCGGTGACGGCTCCCGCCCCGGCCGTCGCGTAGTACAGGAAGTCACGGCGGGTGCCTTGAGTGTCTTCAGCGTGGGACACGGGACTGTCTCCTCTATCTTGGGCGCTGACGGAACAACGAGGACCGGAGCGGGATTCCCCCTTTCCGGCTTGCGCTTCGTTATAGAGGGACGACCAAAGGGGTCCAGCCGACAAAGACGCGCACTAATGCCGCACCCTGTTTGCATTATTCCCTACGACGCGGTCTTCTTCCGGCACCGGTGGGGCATGTGAGGGCCGAGGTGAGCGTGCGGTTTCCGAGACTTCCGATGATCTGGCGCGTCCGGGCCCTCCTGGCGGTCCTCGCGGTGATCGTCGCGCTCGGCCCGCACGAGCCCGCGGCTGAGAAGATCGGCTCCCGCTTCCAGATCGCGCTGCCGCTGCTGGCCTGGGGGTGCGAGGCGATGAACGGCTCGGGGCCGGAGTACCTTGTCCGCTACCTTGTCATGCTCACGGCGTTGCACGGCACCAAGCAGGCGCTGGGCGACACGCCGATCAACGAGCGCCCGAACGGCGGCCTCCAGGGGTTCCCGTCCGGGCATACCGCCACCGCGGTCTTCGGGGCCTCGTCGCTGGTCCAGACCTGCCTTGTGGGGCATCCGGTGGCGCAGGGCGTGGTCCTGCTGGCAGCGGGCGTAACGGGGGCAAGCCGGATTGCCAGCGGCTGGCACGACCTGCTGCAGGTCGTGGCCGGCGCCCTGCTGGGCTGGGGATGCGACAGGGCGCTGCGGCGTCCGAGCCGCCTGCGCAGACGGCTTGGGGACTGGGTCCGCGCGCGTGGGGGGCGTTAGGTGCTCGGTCCCGTCTTATGATCCTCGACCGATTGCCGCGTGCGCCACTTTGCGACCGTCTTCGGATTGATGCCGAGCTCCCGGCGCAGCTCCGCGGTCGAAGCTTGCGATCGCTGTATTGCGGCTCTGAAGGCGTGCGTGTTCGTGGCGCAGCTGAAGAGTAACTGTCCAATAAGGCGTCCCTCAATTCAAGCGAACGGATCGCACCATCAGACCATGGGATCAAACACCTAGAGTGCCCCTACCTTGGAAAGACTTATCCCAAGGCCTCCGTGTCAGGCATGTCGAGCGTGGCTTGGCCGTGCAGGATGGCTTAAGTCTTGCAACCTGCGTGTCTCACTCAACGGCCCTACTTGGTACTCATGGCCAGCGACTGCTTGGGGCCACGCCTGCCTCGCGGCATGTAATCCCAGTTAACCGTAAGCGCGACGCCGCCCCCCTCCTGCCGTTAGTGAGCTGAACGGGCCAATCTCCGCGCGCATGGGCGTTGGAGGTTTGGGCTTGGAACGAGACGGCAAAGTGGGCGTCCATTTGGACAGCCCAAGGGAAGGCAGGGTTTCTCGGCTTGAGGTGATCGAGGGGCCGTCCGGGCGCCGGCTGCGCACGAAGGCGGAGCGGGCGCGGATTGCGGCGGAGAGCCTGGTGCCCGGGGCGTCGGTGACGGATGTTGCGCAACGGCACGGGACGACGCGCTGGCAGATCTATGACTGGCGGAGGAAGCTGCGGACGGGGCAGCTTGTCGTGCCCGAGAGCGTGGCGGCGCTGCCGATGTTTGCCGAGCTGGTCGTCGAGAGCGCCGCTGCCGGGGCAGAGATACCGGCGGAGACCTCGGCCGTGACCGGCGTGGAGATCGTCATCGGGGATGTCGTGATCCGTGCCGGGACCGACGCCGACGAGGGGCTGCTGACGCGGGCGATCCGGGCGGCACGGGCCTCGACGTCATGATGCTCGGTCAAGCTGGGCCGGTGAAGGTCTACGTGGCGACGCGCCCGGTGGACTTCCGCAAGGGGATCGACGGCCTTGCGCTTGCGGTGCAGGAGATGTGCGGGCTGGACCCGTTCTGCGGGGCGGTCTTCGTCTTCCGGGCAAAGCGTGCGGACCGCATCAAGCTTCTGGTCTGGGACCAGACCGGGATGGTGCTGGTTCACAAGCGCCTCGAGGGCAGCAAATTTGTCTGGCCGCAGGTGCGGGACGGGGTGATGCGGATGTCCTCGGCGCAGCTGGCGGCGCTGTTCGAGGGACTGGACTGGCGGCTGGTCCGACCGGAACGAGCGCGGCGGCCACTGGTCGCAGGCTGATCGCATGGATGCACGCGAAGTCCCCGTTTTTGCTGGCTGGAACGGCACCGGCGTGATTCACTCCGGGGCATGGATGCCGCCACGCTCAGCCGCGAGAATGCTCACCTGAAGGCCCGCCTCGCGGAGGTCGAGGCGGCGCTCGTGGAGGTGCAGGAGGCCAACCGCCGGCTGGAGGGGATCTTGCGCGCCGCGCAGCGCGAACGCTTTGGCAAGAGTTCCGAGAAGTTGTCGCCCGACCAGTTCAATCTGCCGCTCGAGGACGCTGAACTGGCCCAAGGCGTGCTGGAGGCTGCCCAGGAGAAGGCGGAAGCAGCGTTGCAACGGGCGCGCGGGGATGAACCGCGCAAGCCCGCGCGCAACCGCGGGCATCTACCGGCGCATCTGCCCCGGGTCGAGCGCGTGATCGAGCCCGCCAGCACCCTTTGCCCCTGCGGCTGTGGCGAGATGGCCCGGATCGGAGAGGATGTCTCCGAGCGGCTCGACGTGATCCCGGCGCAGTTCCAGGTTCTAGTGACGCGGCGTCCGAGATACGCCTGTCGGCGCTGTTCGCAGGCCGTGGTGCAGGCGCATGCCCCCGAGCATGTCGTGCCGGGCGGCCTGCCCACCGAACGGCTGATCGCGTGGATCATCGTCTCGAAGTTCGGCGACCACCTGCCGTTCTACCGCCAGGCCGGGATCTTCGAGCGGCAGGGGCTCAGCCTCGACCGCGGCACGCTCGGCAACTGGGTCGGCCGCGCCTGCTTCCACCTGATGCCCGTGATCGACCACATGAAGGCCCATCTGCGCGCCGCCGACAGGATCTTCGTCGACGAGACCCGCGCGCCGGTGCTGGACCCGGGCCGGAAGGCCACCAAGAGCGGCTACTTCTGGGCCGTCGTCTCCGACGATCGCGGACATGGCGGTGCCGGCCCGCCCATTGTGCTGTTCCACTACGCCCCCGGTCGGGGACGGGAGCATCCGCTGAAGTTCCTGGCGGGATACCGCGGCCGGTTCCTGCAATGCGACGCCTACCAGTCCTACAACGCCCTGACCGAGATCCCGCGCGAAGAGGGGCCGTGGCAGCTGGTCTATTGCTGGACCCATGTCCGTCGCCGCTTCGTCAAACGCGTCGAGAGCGACGGCTCGCCCATCGCCGAGGAGATGCTGCGCCAGATTGCGTTGCTCTATCAGACCGAGAAGACCGTGCGCGGCCACGCCCCTGCCGTCCGCCTCGCCGCCCGACGTGAGCACGCCGCCCCGATCATTTCCGCGCTCAAGCCCTGGCTGGAGACCCAGCTCTCGCGCATCCCGCAGAAGTCCCAACTCGCCGAGGATATCCGCTACACCCTTGGGCACTGGTCCGGCCTGGTCCGCTTCCTCGAGGATGGCACCCTCGAGCTGGATACCAACCCGGTCGAGAACCAGATCCGTCCGATCGCGCTGACCCGGAAGAACGCCCTCTTCGCCGGAAACGAGATCGGCGCCGAGAACTGGGCCATGCTCGCGTCGTTCGTCGCAACCTGCAAGCTGTCAGGCGTGAACCCCGTCGACTACCTCGCCGCTACCCTGCGCGCCATCCTCAACGGCCACCCACGATCCCGCATCGAAGACCTCATGCCTTGGCGGCAGACACAGCCGCCAAGCCTCGCCGCATAGGGCCACGCCGTCGCGCTTACAGTTAACGTTGGCATTGAACCAGTCTTACGGTGACTGCAGGCGATCGCGTACCGACCAATTGATCTTCAGCGAGCCTCGGTGCTTCAGAGTATTACTACAGGCCTACCAGTTCTAGGTCTTGTATGTGGGTCGGAGGTATCTGTTTGGCGACGTCTAAAGGGTAGCAAGCTGGATTCACGAGATGAGTCCCCTAAGAGCCTCTTGCAACAGACCATCAAACGTGCGCCAAATGCCCTACCAGAAGGTCTCGCTTTCCGCATACACCACGACTAGTCTACACTTGGCTTGACCGACAATGAGGCTGGACGCTTCGTAGTATTACCATCGAATTTGGTGATGCTGACGCCAACCCAGCTCGGAACGGGCGATTCTGAAACGGACGAACACCGACATGAACCAGATGCTGCGTAGGTTAACCGACATGGATCGCTCGGGCAAGATCATGTTGGTGGTGGTCGCGGACGCAGGTCTCATCGTCGTCGCAGCCTGGCTCGCGCTCTACCTGCGGATGGGCGACCCGTGGGCGGACCTCTACATCCCGGGACTCGGTCTGCTGGTCATGTTCTGGCTGATCGCGGGCGGGTTCCTGTCGGTCATGATGGAACTGCCCTGGATCGCGATCCGGAGCCTTGCGCCGGGAAGCATCCTCAAGATCGCGCTGCTCAGTGCCGCGCTGTCCATCGTCGGGTTCATCCTGAACCTGACCTTCGAGGATCCGACGCCTCGGTCGGTTCCGTTCATCTTTGGATTGCTTCTGCTTGTTTTGATGGCCGGTCTGCGAATAGCGGTGGGATGGCTCTTCACCCAGTCCGAGGAACTCAGCCGCCCGCGGGACCGCGTTCTGATCTACGGCGCCGGGGCGGCCGGGCAGCAGCTGGCACGGGCCCTGGACCGGTCGGACGATACCCTTGCCGTCGCCTTCGTGGACGACGACCCGAAGAAGCAGAACATGCGCTACGGAGCGCTGAAGGTGCACGCGCCCGAGCGGATCGAGGCGCTGCTGCGTCGTCACGAGGTGAACAAGATCGTCCTGGCGATCCCGTCGTTGCCGCGCGAGCGTCGGCGCGAAATCCTCCGGCACCTGCAGGGATACAATCGCAAGCTCCTGACCCTGCCGCATTTCGAGAACTTCATCGGAAGCGGGTCCCTGTCGGCGCAGTTGCGCGCGGTCACCGCGGAGGACCTGCTCGGGCGCAGCACCCGCAAGATCTACCTTCCCGAGATCAAGGCCGCCTACGCCGGGCAGGTGGTGATGGTGACCGGGGCCGGCGGCTCGATCGGGTCCGAGCTCTGCCGGCAGATCGTCAAGGCCGGGGCGCGGGTGCTGGTCCTCTTCGACATCAGCGAGGTGGCCCTCTACCAGATCCACCGCGAACTCGAGGGGCTCCAGTCTTCCGCGCGCCTGGTCCCCGTGCTGGGGTCCGTGGCCGACGCGGCCCACGTGAAGCAGGTCATCCTGACCCACGAGGTGGGCATCATCCTGCACGCGGCCGCCTACAAGCACGTGCCGCTGATCGAATCGAACGAGGTCGCCGGGGCGGCGAACAATGCCCTCGGGACCCGCACGCTCGCCCTCGCCGCCGAGGCGGCCGGGGTGCGCCAGTTCATCCTCGTCTCGACCGACAAGGCGGTCCGGCCGACCAACGTGATGGGGGCCTCCAAGCGCTTCTCGGAACTTGTGATTCAGGACCTGCAGACGCGGAGCCGCGGAACCACCTTCGCGATGGTGCGTTTCGGGAACGTGCTCGACTCCTCCGGATCGGTGATCCCGCTTTTCCGTGAGCAGATCGCACGCGGCGGCCCCGTGACCGTCACGCATCCCGAGGTGACACGCTTCTTCATGACCATCGCCGAGGCCGTGCAACTGGTGCTGCTGGCCGGGACCTTTGCGAAGGGCGGGGACGTCTTCGTGCTCGACATGGGGGAGTCGGTGAAGATCGTCGATGTCGCCCGTAACCTGATTGCTCTGAGCGGGCTTCAGGAGCGGCAGCCGGGTGGAACCGAAGGCGACATCGAGATCCGCTTCACCGGATTGCGGCCGGGCGAGAAGCTCTACGAGGAACTTCTGCTCGGCTCGAACCTTGCCGGAACCCCGCATCCGAAGATCATGTGCGCCCATGAAGCGCATCTGTCCGAGTTCGAAACCGCTTCGGCGGTGAAGCACCTCGAACAGGCCGTCCGGGCCGGCAACGCCCGAGCCGTGCGCGAAGTCTTTCTGGAAGTCGTGGACGGATTCTGCCAAGACCTGCCCGAACCGGCGCTGGATGCCGGGCGCGAAGGAGCGGACGCCTGAACGGCGGGCAATGGGGGCAGCATGGACAAGGTCGTGGTCATCACCGGGGGCAACCGGGGCATCGGGCGGGCGCTGACCGAGTGCTTCCTGCGCGACGGCTATTCGGTGGTCGTTGGATCGCGCAATCCGAACGGGGTCGAGGACCTGGCCCCCGGACGCGTGCGCTTCGTCCCGATAGATGTCCGTAACGAGGCCGATCACGTCCGTCTGACCGAGGTCGCGGCCGAGATGGGCACGCTGGACGCCTACGTGAACAACGCGGGCTATTCCGCGTGGTCGCCCATCGGCGAGATCACGGATGCCTTCTTCGACGACATGATGGCCACGAACCTCAAGGGGGCCTTCTGGGGGTGCAAGGCTGCGGCGTCCGCGCTGGGCCAGGGCGGTTCGATCATCAACATCTCGTCGATGGCGGCCAAGCGCGGCTCGGCCAACAACTCGGTCTACTGTGCCACCAAGTTCGGGATGAACGGGCTGACCCAGAGCCTCGCCAAGGAGCTCGGTCCGCAGGGGATCCGCGTCAACGCGATCTGCCCCGTTCTGGTGCGGACCGACGGCCTTATCGAAGCCTTGTCGCGCGAGGACAGCCCGGCCAAGGGCGATCCCGAGACCTTCCTCGAAAACTTCCGCAAGGCGAATGCCGCGCTGGACCACCTGCCCACCGGCGAGGAGGTCGGCAACTACGCGGTCTGGCTGGCCTCGGACCGGGCCAGCGCCATGACCGGCCAGTGCGTCAACGTCGATTGCGGCGTGTTCCCCCAGTAAAGGCGGCCCATCTTGTCCCGAACCGTCGGCATCATCCCTTGCCACCTCGCCTCCGTCCGGTTTCCCCGGAAGATCCTGTTTCCCTTCGCCGGGTTGCCGATGGTCGAGCATGTCCGCCGTCGGGCCCTGATGGCCGACGGGCTGGACGACGTGATCGTCGCGACCTGCGATGACGAGATCGAGGCCGAGATCGCCCGCCACGGCGGTCACGTGGTGCGCACGGCGAACACCCACACCAACGGCACCAGCCGGATCGCCGAGGCGGTGAAGGGGATCGACTGCGACAACGTCATCCTGTTGCAGGGCGACGAGCCGCTTCTGCTGCCAGCGCATGTCGAGGCGCTGCTGGCGGGCATGGCCGCGAAGCCTGACGGCGACCTGTGGAACGTGACCGGGCCGATCGAGGCGGCCGAGGAACTCGACCGGCATTCCTTCGTGAAATGCGCCGTCGCGCCGGATGATCGTATCCTCTACTGCTTCCGTCGGTCGCCCTCGCATGCGCCGTTCGACGTGCAGCAGGGCTATGTCCGCAAGATTCTCGGCTTGTTCGCGTTCCGCCGCGACGTGCTGCTGGAGGTTGCCGGTGCCGCCCAGACCCCCATCGAGCGGGCCGAGTCGATCGAGCAGATGCGCCTGATCGAGCATGGGCGCCGTCTCTACTCGGTGCCGGTGGGCGAGTCGCTGCCCTCCGTCAACGAGCCGCACGAGGCGGACATCGTCCTCGAACGGATCGAGACCGACCCGGTTCAGGCGGGCCTTCTGTCCCGTGTATTGGCCGCCGGGCTCTGAGCCGATGAGTCACGAGCCGCCGTTCGTCACGCCCTGTCCCGACCTCGCGCGGGTGAAGCTCCTGTGCTGTGACATCGACGGCGTGCTGACGGACGGGGGTCTGTACTACGCGGATGATGGCACCCGGTTTGCCCGGTTTCACGTGCTGGACGGGATGGGTCTGAAGCGGGTGCAGGCGGCGGGCGTGAAGCTGGCCTTCATCAGCCAGAGCCGCACACGCTACATCGAAATCCGCGCGCGTGATCTGGGCGTCGATTTCTGCCACACGGGGATCGAGGACAAATCCGTCACCCTGGGGGCGATCCTGAACGACCTCGGCCTCGGGTTCGCGGATGCCGCCCACATCGCGGACGATGTCAACGACCTGAGCCTGCTGCGGGCCGTGGGCATGCCGGTCACGGTGCCCGATGGCCGTCCGGAAGTGAAGGAGGTTTGCCGCTTCCAGACGCGGGCGCGTGGTGGCAACGGTGCCGTGCGGGAACTGTGCGAAGCGATCCTGGTGTCGCAGTCCGCCGCGGGGTGACGAGGGGCAGGGCCGCACAGCGACCCCGCCGCAAGATCAGATCGTCATCGCAGAGAAGCCGCCGTCGACGGCAATTTCGGCCCCGGTCACGAAGCCCGACGCATCGGACGCCAGCCAGATCAGGGCTCCGGTCAGTTCCTCCGGCTCGCCATAGCGCTTCATCGCCGTATGGCCGAGGATCGCGGCCTCGCGCTCGGGGGTGATGAAGTTCTTGCGGTTCCATTCGGTCGGGAAGAAGCCGGGACGGATCGCGTTCACCCGCACGCCGGTCGTGCCCCATTCGCGGCCGAGGTTCTGGGTCAGGTTCTTGATCCCCGCCTTGGCCACCGAATAGGCGAAGGCCTTCGACAGGGGCGGACCGGCACTGGCCGAGCTGATGTTGATGATGCTGCCCTTGCCCTGCTCGAGCATGTGGGCCCCGAACACCTGGCAGCCGAGGAAGGTCGCGTTGATCTGGCTGTCGAGCACCCGTTTCCAGTCGTCGAGCTCGATGTCGAGATAGGGCGTCGGTGCATTGATGCCGGCGCCGTTGACGGCGATCGACACCGGCCCGAAGGCCTCGACTGCCTGCGCCAGCGCGGCCTGGAAATCGGCCTTGCTGGTGGCGTCGAGCGCGATGCCGATGGCCGCGCCGCCTGCATCCGTGATCTGGGCCGCAACGGCTTCGGCCTTCTCGACACGCAGGTCCGTCACGGCAACCTTGCAGCCCGCCCGCCCCAGCGCCCGGGCCATCTCGCCACAGAGATGGCCGCCCGCGCCGGTCAGGATCGCGGCGCGTCCGGCGATGCCGAACAGGTCGTCGACGTAGCTCATGCCTTGGCCTCCGCGATCACGCCGCGCATGGTCTCCGCCCATTTCCACAGGATGAACAGGTCGCTGCCCAGGATGACGAAGGTGAAGCCCTGGTCAAAGGCGTCCTGAACGCGCTCCGGCGTCACGTCCGCGATCTGCGTGCAGCAGGACTTGCCGGCCCGCGCGGCGGCCTCGACGACCTTGCGGCCGGCCTCGCGCACCTTCGGGTGGTTCGTCTGGCCCGGAACGCCGAGGGAGCCAGAGATGTCATAGGGTCCGACCATCACGCCATCGACGTCCGGATAGGCGAGAAGCTTGTCGATGTTCTCGACCGCGGTGATCGATTCGATCTGGAGGATCAGCGTCGAGCTGTCGTTCCACTCGGTGATGTAGCGGTCGAAATCGAAGCCGTAGCCATGGGCCCGGTTCACGCCATAGCTGCGGCGTCCGACAGGCGGGAACTTCATCGCGGCGATCAGCGCCTCGACCTGCTCGGGCGTCTCGACCATCTGGATGAACATGCCGTCCGCCCCAGCTTCGAGCAGCGGCTTCACGATGTCGTTCGTGTGGCTCACCGGACGCGGAAGGCAGCACGCGCCCTCGGACTGGGCGGACGTGATGATCGTCTTCGCCTCGGTCAGCGAGATCGTGGTGTGCTCCA
>JAUIAU010000069.1 GCA_030425185.1 Alphaproteobacteria bacterium | reverse complement strand
CGCGGGCCGGGACGCCCGCCAGTTCGAGGCCGAGACCCGCGTTCTCGCGCACGCTGCGCCAGGGCAGCAGGCCGAACTGCTGGAAGACCATCGCGACATGCCGCATCCGGATCCGGCGCAGGGTGGCTGTGTCGGCGTCGGTGACGTTCACCATGCCCTGCCCGTCATGCACGCTGACCGAGCCGCGCACGACCGGGTTCAACCCGTTGACCGCGCGCAGAAGCGTCGACTTGCCCGAACCCGACAGGCCCATCAGCACGAGGATCTCGCCTTCCTCGACATCGAGCGAGCAGTCATGCACGCCGAGGATCTGGCCGGTGGCCGACTGGATCTCGCCCCGGTCCTGCCCCGCGTCCATCAGCGGCAGCGCGGTATCCGGCTTGTCCCCGAACACGATCGAGACGTTGTCGATACGGACCGCGACACTCATTTCCGCCCCCCGAGGTTCAGCATCCGGTCCAGCATGATCGCCACCACGACGATGACGATCCCCGACTCGAAGCCGAGCGCGGTGTTGACCTGGTTCAGCGCGCGCACGACCGGCACGCCAAGGCCGTCCGCGCCCACCAGCGCCGCGATCACAACCATCGAGAGCGACAGCATGATGGTCTGGTTCAGCCCGGCCATGATCTGCGGAAGGGCATAGGGCAACTCGACCTTGCGCAGCACCTGTCCCGGCGTCGCCCCGAAGGCGCGCGCGGCTTCCAGCAGCGGCTGCGGCGTCGAGACCACGCCCAGATAGGTCAGCCGGATCGGGGCCGGAACCACGAAGATCACCGTGGCGATCAGGCCGGGCACCATGCCGATGCCGAAGAAGACGATGGCTGGGATCAGGTAGACGAAGGTCGGCAGCGTCTGCATCAGGTCCAGCACCGGGCGCATCGCGGCATAGAGCCTCGGGCGGTGCGCGGCGGCGATGCCGATGGGCGCGCCGATCGCCATGCACACCACGCAGGCCGAAAGCACAAGTGTCAGGCTCTCGGTGGTTTCTTCCCAGTAGCCCTGGTTGAGGATGAACAGGAACCCCAGCGCCACGAAGAGCGCGGTCGTCCAGCGCCGTTGCAGGTACCAGGTCAGGGCGACGAAGACCGCGACCACCACCAGCGGGTTCGGCGTCTGCAGAACCCACAGGATCGCGTCGATCATCGCCTCCATCGCCACCGACAGCCCGTCGAAGAACCACGCGCCGTGAAACTGGAGCCAGTCGAAGACCTCTGCCGCCGCCTTGCCGACGGGGATCTTGGTGTCGGTCAGCCAGTCCAAGTGCTATCCTTTCGTTGTCCCAGCCGGATGGAGCCCAGAATGGCCGACCTGACCCTCTATACCAACCCGATGTCGCGCGGGCGGATCGCCCGCCTGATGCTCGAAGAACTTGGCCAGCCCTACGACACCCGCGTGCTGGCCTACGGGGCCGAGATGCGCACGCCCGAGTATCTCGCGCTGAACCCGATGGCCAAGGTGCCGACCGTCACCCATGGCGACGTGGTCGTGACCGAATGCGCCGCGATCTGCACCTACCTCGCCGATGCCTTCCCCGAGGCGGGACTGGCCCCGGCGCCGGGCAGCCCGGAGCGCGGCGCCTATTTCCGCTGGATGTTCTTCGCCGCCGGGCCGGTCGAGGCCGCCGTCACCAACGCCTCGCTCGGCATCACCGTGGACACCCCGGAGGTGCGCGGCCGGGTCGGCTATGGCGACATGACCAGCGTGCTCGACACGCTCGAAGGTCTGCTGTCCGACGGCCGGGAATGGCTTCTGGGAGCGCGGTTCTCGGCCCTCGACGTCTACCTCGGCTCGCAGATCGGCTGGGGTTTGCAGTTCGGGTCGATGGAAAGCCGGCCGGGCTTTCAGGACTACGTCGGCCGGCTCCACGCCCGTCCCGCCGCCCGGCGCGCCGCCGAACTCGACGACGCGCTGGTGGCGGGTAGCGGCTGACCTCATTCGGCCAGCGCGCCCATGACCGCCGCGACCGCGTCGCCACCGTCCTTGGTGGTGACGCCGGCGAGCCAGCCCTCGACCATCGCCGGGTTCGCCGCCAGCCAGGTTTTCGCCGCTTCCGCCGGATCGGTGCCGTCATTCAGGATGGCGCCCATGATCTCGTTTTCCATCGCCAGCGAGAACTTCAGGTTCCCGAGCAGCGCGCCGACGTTCGGGCACTCCTCGACATAGCCCGCGCGGGTGTTGGTGTAGACCGTCGCGCCGCCGAGGTCCGGGCCGAACCAGTCGTCGCCGCCTGTCAGGTAGCTCATCTCGAAATTGGCGTTCATCGGGTGCGGTTCCCAGCCGAGGAACACCACCGGCTCGCCCCGGCGGTCGGCGCGGGCGACCTGCGCCAGCATGCCCTGCTCGGAGCTTTCGACCACCTCGAACCCGTCGAGGCCGAAGGCATTGGCGTCGATCATGTCCATGATCAGGCGGTTGCCGTCATTGCCCGGCTCGATGCCGTAGATCTTGCCCTCCAGCGCATCCTTCTGCGCGGCGATATCGGCGAAATCGGCGATGCCGAGATCGGTCGCGGCCTTGTTCACGGCCAGCGTGTACTTCGCGCCCTCGAGGTTTTCGCGCACGGTCACGACGGTGCCCGCCTCGCGGTAGGGCGCGATGTCGGCCTCCATCGTCGGCATCCAGTTGCCAAGGAAGATGTCGATGTCACCCGCCGCCATCGAGGTATAGGTCACCGGCACCGACAGCACCTTGATGTCGGTCTCGTAGCCGAGCGCCTCGAGCACGACCGTGGTCGCCGCGGTGGTGGCGGTGATGTCGGTCCAGCCGACGTCCGAGAAGGTGACGGTGCCGCAATCGGCGTTGGCCGCGCCCGCGGCGAGCAGGGCGAGGACGGATGTGAGGGATGCATGTTTCATGGGGACCTCCGCTGTTGACGTCCGGGTCGTTCCAGACTTATTGATTGACCAATCAATCCATCAGTCCGGGTCATTTTGCAACCCGGTTGTCGGACCACCGGTCGGATGGCCCGACCTTCGCAGCATACGGCACGGGTGAAAAGCCCCGTGTCCGTCCGTCCCTCCCGGCCCGTTTAGACCGACAAGGAGCGCTCATGACCCTCTCTGCCCAGCCCGTCGCCAGCCACTACATCGACGGCGCCTATGTCGAGGATACCTCGGGTGCCGAGATTCCTGTGATCTTCGCCGCAACGGGCGAGCGGATCGCCACCCTGCACGCGGCCACGCCCGCGCTGATCGAGCGCGCGCTGGCGGCTGCCGAGCGGGCGCAGCGCGACTGGGCGAAGCTGACCGGGCGCGAGCGCGGGCGCATCCTGTTGCGCGCCGCCGAAATCATGCGCTCGCGCAACGAGGAGCTGAGCCAGCTCGAAACTCTCGACACCGGCAAGCCGATCCAGGAGACCCGCGTCGCCGATGCCACCTCGGGCGCCGACGCGTTCGAGTATTTCGGCGGCCTCGCCGGCAGCCTGACCGGCGAGCACATCCCGCTGGGACCCGACGCCTTCACCTATACCATCCGCGAACCGCTCGGCGTCTGCGTCGGGATCGGCGCGTGGAACTACCCGACCCAGATCGCCTGCTGGAAGGGCGCGCCTGCGCTGGCCTGCGGCAACGCGATGGTCTTCAAGCCCTCCGAGGAAACCCCGCTGTGTGCCCTCAAGATCGCCGAGATCCTGACCGAGGCCGGCGCCCCGCCCGGGCTCTACAACGTGGTGCAGGGGCGCGGCGATGTCGGGGCGGCGCTGGTCACCGATCCGCGCGTCGCCAAGGTCTCGCTGACCGGCTCGGTGCCGACCGGGCGCAAGGTCTATGCCGCCGCCGCGGACGGCATGAAGCACGTCACGATGGAACTGGGCGGCAAGTCGCCCCTGATCGTCTTCGACGACGCCGATCTGGAAAACGCCGTCGGCGGCGCGATCCTCGGCAACTTCTACTCGACCGGACAGGTCTGCTCGAACGGCACCCGCGTCTTCGTGCAGTCCGGCATCCGCGAGCGTTTCCTCGCCCGGCTGGCCGAACGCGTGGCGCAGGCGACGCTCGGCGATCCGCGCGACGAGGCCACGACCATCGGGCCGATGGTCAGCGCGCGCCAGCGCGACATCGTGCTGGGCTATATCGAGGCGGGCAAGTCCGAGGGCGCGCGCCTCGTCACCGGCGGGACGCCCGGAGACGGTCCCGGCTGGTTCGTCAAGCCCACTGTCTTTGCCGATGTCACCGACGACATGACCATCGCGCGCGAGGAAATCTTCGGCCCGGTCATGGCCGTGCTCGGCTTCGACACCGAGGACGAGGTGATCGCCCGCGCCAACGCGACCGAGTTCGGCCTGTCGGCCGGTGTCTTCACCACCGACCTTGCGCGGGCGCACCGGGTCATCGCCCAGCTCAACGCGGGCAGCTGCTTCATCAACTCCTACAACGACGCCCCGGTCGAGGCCCCCTTCGGCGGCGTCAAGCTGTCGGGCGTCGGACGCGAGAACTCGAAAGCCGCGATCAACCACTACAGCCAGATGAAGTCGGTCTTCGTGCGGCTGGGCGACGTGGCGGCCCCGTTCTGATGCAGACCGCCGAGTATGTCATCGTCGGCGCGGGCAGCGCCGGCTGCGCGATCGCGTACCGTCTGGCCGAGGCCGGGGGGTCCGTCATCGTGATCGAGCACGGCGGCACCGACGCCGGACCCTTCATCCGGATGCCGGGGGCGCTGAGCTACCCGATGAACATGGCACGCTACGACTGGGGCTTCGCCTCCGAGCCGGAGCCGCACCTGAACAACCGCCGCCTCGCCACGCCGCGCGGCAAGGTGCTGGGCGGCTCGTCCTCGATCAACGGCATGATCTACGTGCGCGGCCACGCCCGCGACTACGACACCTGGGCCGAGATGGGTGCCACCGGCTGGGGCTACGCGGACGTGCTGCCCTATTTCAAGCGGCTGGAGCACTGGCACGACGGCGGTCACGGCGGCGACCCGTCCTGGCGCGGCAGCGACGGCCCGCTCCACATCACGCGCGGCAAGCGCGACAACCCGCTGGTGCGGGCCTTCGTCGAGGCCGGGCGTCAGGCGGGCTACCCGGTCACCGGCGACTACAACGGCGCGCAGCAGGAGGGGTTCGGCCCCTTCGAGATGACCGTCTGGAAGGGCGAGCGCTGGTCCGCCGCCCGCGCCTACCTGCGCCCGGCCGAGGCCACCGGCCGCTGCACCGTCGTGCGCGGCTACGCCCGCAAGGTGGTGATCGAGAACGGCCGCGCCACGGGGGTCGAGATCACCCGCCACGGCCGGACCGAGATCCTCGCCGCCACGTGCGAGGTGATCCTGGCCGCCTCCTCGATCAACTCGCCGAAACTCCTGATGCTGTCCGGCATCGGTCCCGCCGCCCATCTGGCGCAGCACGGCATCCCGGTCGTCGCGGACCGCCCCGGCGTCGGGCAGAACCTGCAGGACCATCTCGAGCTCTACATCCAGATGGCCGCCTCGCAGCCGGTCAGCCTGTTCAAGTACTGGAACCTGCTCGGCAAGGCCTACGTGGGGGCGCGCTGGCTGCTGACCCGCTCCGGGCCGGGCGCGTCGAACCAGTTCGAGAGCACCGGCTTCATCCGCTCGCAGGCGGGCGTCCCCTACCCCGACATCCAGTTCCACTTCCTGCCCATCGCGGTGCGCTACGATGGCCGCGCCGCCGCCGAGGGGCACGGCTTCCAGGCCCATGTCGGGCCGATGCGCTCGCCCTCGCGCGGGCATGTTTCGCTGCGCTCCGCCGATCCCGAGGCCCCGCCGAAGATCATCTTCAACTACATGTCGCACGAGAAGGACTGGACCGACTTCCGCCGCGCGATCCGCCTGACCCGCGAGATCTTCGCGCAGGACGCCTTCAAGCCCTATGTCCGGCACGAGATCCAGCCCGGCGACGCGGTGCAGGACGACGATGCCCTCGACGCCTTCATCCGCGAGCACGCCGAAAGCGCCTACCACCCCTGCGGCACCGCGCGCATGGGGCGGGCCGACGACCCGATGGCGGTGGTCGATCCCGAAACCCGCGTCATCGGGGTCGAGGGGCTGCGGCTGGCGGACAGCTCGATCTTCCCGCAGATCACCAACGGCAACACCAACGCGCCCTCGATCCTCGTGGGCGAGAAGGCCGCCGATCACATTCTGGGCCGACCCGCGCTCGCCCCCGAGAACGCCAAGCCGTGGATGCACCCGAACTGGCGCACCGCGCAGCGCTGAGCCTGCTTGCCGCCCCGCCCCCCGGAGGCTAGCACGGGGTCGGGGAGGATCGGTCATGCAGAATTCCGAATGGGATTTCATCGTCGTGGGCGCAGGCTCGGCGGGCTCGGTACTGGCCGCGCGCCTCAGCGAGGACGGGCGCAACAGCGTGCTGGTGCTGGAGGCCGGGAAGAACGACCTCTACCACTGGGTGCATATCCCGGTCGGCTATCTCTACTGCATCGGCAACCCGCGCACCGACTGGCGGATGAGCACCGAGGCCGAGCCGGGTCTCGGCGGGCGGTCGCTGCTCTATCCGCGCGGCAAGCTGCTCGGCGGCTGCTCGTCGATCAACGGGATGCTCTACCTGCGCGGACAGGCCGCCGACTATGACGGCTGGCGGCAGATGGGCAATCCGGGCTGGGGCTGGGACGACGTGCTGCCCTATTTCAAGCGCTCGGAGAACTACGTCGACGGCCCCTCGGACCTGCACGGCGGGGATGGCCCGTGGCGGGTCGAGAACCAGCGCCTGCGCTGGGACATCCTCGACGACTTCGCCCGCGCCTGCGAGGCGACCGGCATCCCCGCCACCGACGACTTCAACACCGGCGACAACGAGGGTGTCGGCTACTTCCGCGTCACCCAGCGGTCCGGCTTCCGGCACAGCGTCTACCGTGCCTTCCTGCACCCGCACCGCGCGACCCGGCCGAACCTCAGGATCGAGACCGAGGCGCAGGTCGCCACCCTGACCTTTGACGGCAGCGCAGTGACCGGCCTGACCTACCTGCAGGGCGACCGGCGGATCACCGTCCGGGCCCGGCGCGAGGTGATCCTCGCGGCCGGCGCGATCGGCTCGCCGCATATCCTGCACCTGTCGGGGATCGGCCCGGCCGAGGTGCTGCAGGCGGCGGGCCTGACGCCCCGGATCGACCGGGCGGGCGTCGGCGCCAACCTGCAGGACCACCTGCAACTGCGCTGCGCCTACCGGGTCAGCGGCGCGGTCACGCTGAACACGCTCGCCGCGACATGGCACGGCAAGGCGCGGATCGGACTCGACTACCTGCTGCGGCGGCGCGGGCCGATGTCGATGGCGCCCTCGCAACTCGGCGCCTTCGTGCGCTCGGGGCCGGATGTCGAGACGCCGGACCTCGAGTACCACGTCCAGCCGCTCAGCCTCGGCGCCTTCGGCGGTGACCTCGATCCCTTCCCCGGCATGACCGCCAGCGTCTGCAACCTGCGGCCCGACAGCCGGGGCAGCGTCACGCCCGCCGGTCCCGACCCGCGCCAGGCGCCCAGGATCGCGCCGAACTACCTGTCCGCGCCGCGCGACCGCGACGTCGCGATCCGCGCGATCCGCCTGACCCGGCGTATCATGGCCGCCGAGCCACTGGCGCGCTACGCGCCCGAGGAAATCCGCCCCGGCTTGCAGGCCAGAAGCGACGCCGATCTCGTCGCGGCGGCGGGGCAGATCGGGACGACGATCTTCCATCCGGTTGGCACCTGCCGGATGGGGCCGGACCCGGAGGCGGTGGTCGACCCGCAGCTGCGCGTCAACGGCGTCGGCAAACTGCGCGTCGTCGATGCCTCGGTGATGCCGCGCATCACCAGCGGCAACACGAACGCGCCCACGGTGATGATCGCGGAAAAGGCCGCCGACCTGATCCTCGGGCGCGCCTAGCGCTCGCGCAGCGCTTCGGCCTGCACCCGCAGCAAGGGCCGGGCGAGATAAGCCAGCACCGTGTTGGTGCCGGTGCGGATATCGACCGTCGCCTGCATCCCCGGCAGGATCGGCAGCGCCCGGTCGCTGCGCCCGAAGCCGCCGGTGGCCTCGACGATCACGCGGAACACCGGCTCGCCCGTCAGCCCCTCGACCGTGTTCGCGCCGACCCGCAGCACCTCGCCCTCCAGCGTGCCGTAGACGAGGTAGTCGTAGGCGCTGATCTTCACGCTGACGCTGTCGCCGACCGCGATGAAGGCGACGTCGCTGGGGGCGATCTCGGCCTCGATCCAAAGGTCCTCGCCGGTGGGCACGATCTCGGCGACGATGGCGCCGGGTTGCAGCACGGTGCCCGGCGTGGGCGCGACCAGCTCGTTGACATAGCCCGCGACCGGGGCGCGCAGCTCGGTCTCGGTCACCCGGTCGGTGGCGGCGCGCAACCCCTCGCGCACGACCGCCAGTTCGACCTGCAACCGCGCCAGCCGTTCCGCCGCCCCGAGCCGGAAGGCCGAGCGGGTCGCGGAAAGCTGCGCCTCGGCCTGCGCGATGGCGGCCTCGATCCGGGGCAGGCTCGCCTCCACCATCCCGCGCTGGCCGGTGGTGTCGGCCAGCCGCGAGCGCAGCCGCAGCAGATCGATCTGCGGCAGGGCCCCGCGCTCGAACAGGCCCTCGCTCAGGGTCACCTCGTCCTCCAGCGGCTCCAGCATCGCGTCGAGTTGCGCCAGCCGTGCGCGGGTCTCGACCAGTTCCGCCTGCCGCTGGGCGCGCTGCCCCTCCAGCACCGTCAGTTCGGTCTCGAGCTGCCGGACGCGCGAGACATGGACCGCGGTTTCCGCCGCGACGGCCGCCGGGGCGCGTGCGCGCAACTCCTCCGGGAAGACCGGATCGCGGCCCTCGGCCTCGGCCGTCAGGCGCACCTGCTCGGTCAGAAGCGCCGCCTCGCGCTCCAGCAATTCGCCCTGTTCCGCCTGGGCACGCGTCGGGTCGATCACCATCAGCGGCGCGCCCGCTTCGACGAAGTCGCCTTCGACCACCGCGACCGAGACCACCCGCCCGCCGTCGAGCGTCTGCACCCGCTTGGTCTCGGAGGACGGCACCACCCGCCCGACCCCGCGCGTCACCTCCTCGATCTCGTGGGTCGAGGCCCAGAAGAGGAACGCCCCGATCCCGGCGAGGATCAGCGCCAGCAGGCGCCAGACCCCGGCCCCGCCCCGGTCGGAGGGCACGTTGGCAAAGCGTTCCGGCGCGTCCTGTCCGAACATCAGCCCGCCCCCCCGCGCTGCTTCGATGCGGACGCGAGCCGCGCCAGAACCTCGTCCCGCGGCCCGTCGAGCATCTTGCGGCCCGCCTCCAGCACGATCAGCCGCCCCGCCAGCGCCGCCAGCGTGGTGCGGTGGGTGCTGAGAACCACCGCGACCCCCTCGCCCGCCAGCCGGGTCAGGGTCGCGGCCACCGCCGCCTCCATGCCCTGGTCCATCATGTTGGTCGGCTCGTCGAGGAACAGGAGCTTCGGCTGGCGCACCAGCAGCCGCGCCAGTGCCAGCGCCTGCCGCTGCCCGCCCGACAGCCGCTGCCCGCGCTCGCCGAGGTGCAGGTCCAGCCCCTCGGGCGCGGCGGTCACGAACCCGCCGAGACCCACATCCGCCAGCGCCGCCCGCAACACCGCGTCTTCGACGCCGGGTGCGCCCAGCGACAGGTTCTCGCGCAGCGTCCCGGTGAAGACATCGGGGGCCTGCGGCAGGTAGCCGACGCCCCGGCGCAGGTCGGCGGGGTCATATTGCCGGACCTCGCGCCCGT
>JAUIAU010000186.1 GCA_030425185.1 Alphaproteobacteria bacterium | reverse complement strand
CCTCGGCCTGGGCCTGTTGCGTGACGCTTTCCGATCCGAACTCCCGGATGCCCTGGATCTCGGACGCCCAAAGCACGTCTTGCTTCTTGAACTGCCGACACACGAAAGCCCGCACCTGGCGGCTCTCGGGCGTTTGCTGATCATACCCGCCTCCGCGTTCGGAGAAGGGGATCAGCGACAGGGTCCCGTCCCGACTTTCGATGACAACCGTGCGGGTGCGCACGCCCCGCTCGCCGAAGAGGTCAGAGCCAGACAGCGTTGCGGGTTTGAAGGGAATGTTTTCGAGGGCACGGGTCAGTTCGATGACGGAGAAGGCATCGCCTTCAAAGATATCCATGGTGGCCATTGGCCAGCCTCCTTGATGTGAGGGGTGGGGCGTTGCGCGTCAGCGCAGAATGAGGCCGAGCGTGGCCAGGGCCGTGGTGGCGGCGGTGATCTGGGCCTCGGTCGCGCCCTCGGGCCAGACGATCTCATGGCGGTTCACGATGGCAGGGCCCCGCAGGAGCACGACGCCCGGCGCGTCGGCGGATGACGCGTCAACGCCCGCCCAGAGAATGCCCGCCGCGGTCTGGCTGCCATTGGTGGCCGCAGGCGCAAGGGCCGTGAACTTGCCGCCGGCGGTGATCTTGCCCAGCACGGTGCCGGGCTCGAGCTTTCCGGCACCCGAGGCGACGGTGACGGTGTCTCGGGTGTAATCGCGCAGGACTTCCCAGACGAGGAAGCCGCCCGCGTGTTTGCCTTCCGTGAGCGTGGTCATGGACACTTATCCTTTCGTCTTGAAGGTGCGGGCGATCACATCGCCCCAAGGGGTCGTGGAGGCAGCCCGCCCGGGCTGGGCGTGGGCGCTGCTGGTGATGTCGGGGGTGGCCTCGGCGTTCGCAGCGAGGAGCCGGGTGCGGACCTCGTCGAGCCCGACGTCCTCTTCGAGGAAGCGCCCGGCCATTTGCGGCTGGCCCGCGAGGCCACAGAGATCGACCACAGCGCGGGCATGTCCGATGGCCTCGGCCCGGATGGCTGTTGCGTCGACCATTTTGACGTCGCCTGCGTCTTGGCTTGGCGCTTCCGCAGCCGGATGTTCGGGGTCAGCTTGGGTGTTGGCGTCTGCAACACCCTCGGTCTGCGGCTCAGTCGCTACAGGTTCATCGGGTTCACTGGCTGCCTCGACCACTTCCGGCGGCGCGTTGCGGAACCGGGCAACATCAAAAGACGCCGCGAGTTTCACCGGCTCGGCGATGCGGTCGATGAAGCCGAGTTCCATCGCATCCTTGGCATCGAGCCAGGTCTCGGCAGCCATCAAGGTAGCGATTTCTTCCTCGGCCTTTCCCGACTTCGACGCATAGCCCTGGATCAGGCTACCCTTCACCTTGTCGAGCGCCTCGGCGGTGGCGCGCATGTCCTCGGCCGTGCCCATCACGAGGCCGGCCGGGTCGTGGATCATCAGGAAGGCGTTCTCGGGCATGACGATCTCGTCGCCCGCCATGGCGATGTAGGACGCGGCCGAGGCGGCGATGCCGTCGATCCAGACGGTGATCGGGCCCGCATGTC
>JAUIAU010000185.1 GCA_030425185.1 Alphaproteobacteria bacterium | reverse complement strand
CCCGCCGCGCCGCTCTGGTGCAGACCCGCAGCACGACGCCAGACCCACAGGACCGCGACTGGTACAGCACCTATGCCCAGGTGCGGGGCGTGATGTCGGGGCTGATGGCCGGGCGCGGGCTGCTGCCGCCCGATCTCTGGTCCTGTCCGGACCGGGATATAGGCCAATATGTGTCTCTAAACCTGCTCAATTCTGCTGTCTCTGACCCTGCAACGCTGGGACGGGCGCTGGCGCAGGACGGCCCGCTCAGGGCCACCGAACGGCTGGGCCTGCTGCGGCTCCTGCTGTCCCGCGCCTGTGACAGCGCGCTGGAGGCAGGCCACCACCTGTCCGATCTGGCCCTGCCGATCCGTGACCCGGCGCTCTGGACCGTGATCCTTGGTCTGCCGCCGGGGCTGGCCCTGCCGATGGGGCTTCAGGCGCTGGGGCAGCGCACCCCGCCCGAGGCGCAGGCGCATCTCACCGATCTCGCCTGTCGCAGAGGCACCGGCCCCACCCTGATCGCGCATCTTGATGGGCGCGGCGATCCGCTGCTCAACCGGGCCGACATGGCCGCCGTCCGCTGGCTTCTGCAGGACCCAGACTTGGGTACGCTCATTCCGCTGCCTGCGGCCGCGTCGGAGACGGATCTGATCCGCGTCGCCCGCGAACCGGACCAGCATGCGCTGCATCTCGACGGGTTTCACCCGCCCGAGGACACCGGCATCTGGACCGCCCGGCCACAGGCCAGCATCCGCGCCCTGCCCGACCCGGATCACCCGGTGACACGGCTTGCCGGCACCGCCGCCCTGCTCGAAGCCGCCCTTGCGTTCGAGACCCAGACCCTCACCATCACCGCGATCGAGGAACGCACCGGACGGCGCGCCACGTGGTCGGACACCCGGCTCAAGGGCAGCGATCCGGGAATGGGATGGGATCTGCCGCTGCCGCATTTCAGCGGGCCATTGCGCATCGACCTCAGCCTGCCCACCTGCCACAGCCCGCGCGATCTGGGTGCTTCTGCCGATCCGCGGCCCCTGGGCCTCTTGCTGCACAGCCTGCGCATGGAAAGCGCGCCAGAGCGGCTTGCCGCCGCCGAATAGGCCCGTAGGCCGGGCTTCAGCCCGGCACCCCCGTCACGCCAGCTTGCGCGCCAGCCGCTTGGTCATCCAGCGCCGCCAGTAAGCCTTGTACAGCAGCCGCCGCAGGCTCTTGCGCTGCCTGTGGCCGTGTTTGCGCCGTCCCGCCTCGAGACTCGAGGTATCCACACTGCGCGCCCTCTGCGTGACCACGCGCGGATCACAGGCATAGCTGTCGAATTGCAGGATCGCATCCGGCCAATCCGACGGCTGCACAACGGGGCCATTACGGAACGCCAGATGCGCCGCCACTTCGCGCGACACCATGTAGCCAGTGGCCAGAAAGGGCGGCAGCGCCACGCGGTAGGCGCGCACGCCGCCCGGCAAAATCAGCCGGTCGCGCACCTTCACATAGGTGTTCTTGTGATCAAACAGCAGCAACCCGCAGGGCGGATCGACCAGTGCCGGTCCCAGATCGAAAAAGGACAGCGACGGATCGGCATCATCCTCCAGC
>JAUIAU010000068.1 GCA_030425185.1 Alphaproteobacteria bacterium | reverse complement strand
TGGTGCGGGCGGTGGGACTCGAACCCACACGCCCCGGAGGGCTACGGATTTTAAGTCCGATGCGTCTACCATTCCGCCACGCCCGCACTGCGGCGCGACACTAGGCGAGGTGCGGGGCGGAGGGAAGGTGTCAGCGCGACGGGATCAGAGGTCCTGGCCCTGCGGCTCGTCCAGCAGCGTGCGTTCGGCCAGCCACGGGTTGAGCGCGAGCGCCTCGCGCAGGGCGCCCTGCCCCGCCTCGTTGCGGCCCGCGCCGATCAGCGACAGCGCGAGCCCCGAGAGCGCGCCGACGTGCCTCGGGTTGCGCTCGAGCGCCGCTTCCAGGTCGGTGATCGCGCCGCCGTAATCGGCGGAGAGGAAGCGCACGAAGGCGCGCTGGTTCCAGCCCTCGGCCCAGTCCGGGCAGCGGTCGATGAGATCCGAGAAGATCGCCTCGGCCGCCTCGAAATCGGCGACACGCCGGGCGGCCATGCCGTCGGTGACGGCCTGTGCTGCGGCGCGGTCGGGGGCTTCGAGCCAGACCTCCCAGAGCATGGCGTTGATCGGGGCGGCCTCAGCGGCGTTCCGGGTGCGGCTGAGGTCCTCGAAGAGCTTGTCCTCCAGCGCGGTCCGGTCGGGGATCGGGCCGCAGGTCTCCTGCGCCGCGAGGGGGGCGGCGAGCAGGGTCAGCAGGAGGGTCAGCGCGGGGCGTCGGAGCATGGCGGAAATCCTGTCGCAGCGGCGCAGGAAATCAAGCTTTCGCTTGACCCCGGAACCGGCGCGGTCTCCGATCCGGGGCATGTTCCCGATCCGCGACCACAACCCCTCGCGCCACACGCCCGTCGTCACCTGGGCGCTGATGGCGGCGAATATCCTCGTCTTTATCAGCTATTGGCCGCTGTTCCAGGACGAGCGGGCGCTCTTTGCCTTCTACCTCGACTGGGGGATGGTCCCGGCGCGGATCAGCGCGGGCGAGGGCTATCACAGCTTCGTGACGTCGATGTTCCTGCACGGCGGGCTGGGGCACCTCGGCGGCAACATGCTGTTCCTGTGGATCTTCGGCGACAACCTCGAAGACGAGATGGGGCGCGGGCGGTTCCTGGGGTTCTACCTGCTGGGCGGCATCGGCGCCGGGCTGGGGCAGTACCTGGTCGATCCCTCGAGCGGGGTGCCGGTCGTCGGGGCCTCGGGCGCGATCGCGGCGGTGATGGGGGGCTACCTGCTGATGTTCCCCAAGGCCAGGGTCGATATCCTGGTCTTCCTCGTGGTCTACGTCCGCATCCTGCCGGTACCGGCGGCGCTGATGCTGGGCCTGTGGTTCGCCTTCCAGTTGCTGAACGGGGCTGCCAGCCTCGGGGCCGAGGGCGGCGTGGCCTACTGGGCGCATGCGGGTGGGTTCCTCGTCGGGGTCGCGCTGACGCTGCCGCTGTGGCTGGCGCGTGGCGGGATGGCCTTCTGGAACCGCACCCACGGCCACCCGGCCCACCCCGAGGCACAGTACCCGGTCGGGCGCAGCTCGATCCCGCGGGTCGGGCGGCGGCGCGGGGACTGAGGCGCGCGGCCGGGCGTTACCCGACCGTTCCGCAGCCCGCGTAGGCGTCGTAGGACAGCGGGGCGCCGTTGGCGTCGGTGGTGCCGTCGAGGGCGTAGCCGCGGCCGGGCTCCAGCGGGAAGGACACGGCAATGGCGTTCATCGGGCCGCTCTTGCGTCCGGACGGGTCGGTGTCCAGTTGCAGGCCGGTCAGAGTGAGGCCGCCCGCCGACAGGTGATAGGCCGCGGAGACCCGCTCGCCGACCTCGTAGGTCTTGCCCGAGATCGTGGTGTCGGTGGCGAGCTTCTGGCTGTAGGCGCGCTCTTCCAGCAGGCGGTTGTCGTCGGTCATGTTCAGGCGGATCGGCGTCGCGCCCGCGCGGAGCACGAGGATCTCGCCCTTGTCGAGGTCGGCGATCCCGCGCTTCTCGTTCGGCACCCCCGAGACGAAGTCGCTGGCCTGGTAGACCAGCAGGCTCTCGATCCGGCGGCCGGTCGCATCGAAGGCGGCCTTGGCGGCATCGGCCCCGAGGGCGCAGGCGCGCTCGACGTCGGTCAGGTCCTGCGGCAGCGGCGCGGGTGCGGCGGGGTCGCTGTAGCCGGTCAGCAGGTCGGCGGTGTCGTGCGACACGTCCGAGGTGCCGAGGGCGATGATCAGGCTGACCATCAGCCCGCTAACCATGGTGGCCCCGGTGATGACGGTCCAGTCCACGGTGACGGCCCCGGACTGATCGGTCAGGAATCGTGACAGGCTCTGGCGCATGGGTCTTTCCTCGCGTGTGGCCCCCACGCGGAGATAGACCCGGTCAACCCGAGAGTCTTGTGCAAACTTAAGGACTTATACGGATGCCCTTGGCCCTGTTCTTTCGGATAACGGCAGCATCCGAAAGGATCAGCCGCAGCCGAGATAGGCGCTGTAGGGCTGCTCGTTCTGGTGCGTGGTGATGTTGCGATTGAAGCTGTAGCTCTCGCCCGGCTCGAGCGGGTTCGAGGCGGTGGTGGCCATCACCGGGCCCTGCCAGTTGCCGTTGAACGGGTTCCCGAAGTGCAGCGAGGACAGCATGATCCCGCTGTCCGGGTCGCTGAGGGTATAGGCGGCGCTGACATCCGACCCGGCGACGAAGGTGTCGCCGTTCAGGGTGATGTCCTGCGCGACCTTCTGGCTGTCGTCCACCTCATGCAGGAGGGCGTCGTCATCGGCGAGGTAGAGGATCGCGGGCCGCGCGTCGGCGCGGAGCGTCAGCGTCTGTGCCCGGCCGCCCGCCGCCACGGCGCCCGACTCGGTCGGCAGGCCGCCGACGAAGTCGCTGGCCTGGTAGATCAGGAGCGCGTTGACCGGCAGGCCGTTCCACGTCTCGCCGGTCGGACCGGCGGGGGCGGGACCGAAGCCCGCGCCGCCGTCGCGGCAGACCTGCTCGACGAGGCTGCGGAAGCTGTCGCTGATGCGCTGCTCCGTCAGTTGGCGGGCGATGTCGCGCGAGAGATCGGCGATGCCGCCGGACACCACGAGGAGCGTGGCGATGCCGAGCCCGACGACGCCGCCGGTCAGCACGACGTGATCCACGGTGACCGCGCCGTGGTCGTTCTTCAGGAATGCCCGTATCCGCAAAGGTCCCTCCGGATGGCAGAAAAATTGCCGATCCGGCTATTCAAACGGATAGATGGGGCGAAATTGTGGATAAGTCTCAGCGTTCGCGGATGATCTTCGCGAAGGGCTCGAAGACCTGGGCGTTGCCCGCCACGATGTGGCCGTCGTCGGGCAGGCGCTGGGTCTCGGGGCGGATCGGTTCGACGAAGCCGCCCGCCTCGCGCACGAGGATGATCCCGGCGGCGATGTCCCAGGGTTTCAGACCGCGCTCCCAGTAGCCGTCGTAGCGGCCGGCCGCGACATAGGCGAGGTCGAGCGCCGCCGAGCCCCAGCGGCGCACACCCGCGCAGACCGGCAGCAGGCGGGCGAAGTCCTGCAGGACGGCGGGCAGGTAGGGTTTCGAGGCGAAGGGCACGCCGGTGGCGTAGATCGTCTCGATCATCCGCGAGCGGCCCGAGACGCGCAGGCGCAGGCTGTCGTTCATCCAGGCGCCCTGCCCCTTCTCGGCGTAGAACATCTCGTCCTTGGCCGGGTCGTAGATGACGCCCGCGACGATCTCGCCCTTGTGCTCGAGGCCGATGGAGACCGCCCAGTGCGGCAGGCCGTGCAGGAAGTTGGTGGTGCCGTCGAGCGGATCGACGATCCAGCGCCGGGTCGGGTCCTCGCCGTCCTCCTGCGCGCCGCTCTCCTCGGCCAGCCAGCCGTAGGTCGGGCGCGCGCCGCGCAGCTCTTCCTTCAGGATCTTCTCGGCGGCGAGGTCGGCGCGGCTGACGAAATCGCCCGCGCCCTTCATCGAGACCTGCAGGTTCTCGACCTCGCGGAAGTCCTTCACGAGGCTGCGGCCCGCCTTGCGGGCGGCCTTGATCATGATGTTGAGGTTGGCGCTGCCCTGCATCGTCGTCTCCGTCTGTAAAGCGGCGCGTATACGCGCGGGCGGGACCGATGCCAAGCCTCGTCACGGGGCGCGCGCGGTCGCAGGGCTGCCCGTTTTGCGTGCGGCCTGCCCGTTCCTGCGGCAGGAGCGGCCGCCTACACGCCTCGGGACCGGCCCGGCGGCGCGCCGGACTGCCGTTGCGTCAGCGCCCCGCTAGGGTGGCGCGGCTGGCGGGAGGGGGGACCACATGACGGACGGGGCATTCGCACCTGAGGCGGCAGCGGCGGGCGACCGGCGCGGGCCGATCGGGACCTATCTCGACGCGCTGCATGCGCGGCTGCTGCCGCTGCGGGACGGCGATGTCGCGCGCTACATCCCCGAGCTTGCCACCGCCGACCCGGACGATTTCGGCATCGCCATCGCCACGGTGGACGGGCGGCTCTACACCACGGGCGCGTCGGACCGGGCCTTCACGATCCAGTCGATGTCGAAGCCGTTCACCTATGGCCTCGCGCTGAAGACCCACGGGGTGGAGCGGGTGCTGGAGCAGGTGGGCGTCGAGCCGACGGGCGAGGCGTTCAACTCGATCGTGCTCGACGACGTCAACAACCGGCCCTTCAACCCGATGGTGAACGCGGGCGCGATCGCGGTCTCGGAACTGCTGCCGGGCTTCACGCCCGAGACGCGGCTGGCGGCGCTGCTGCGCTTCTTCGGGGATCTCGCCGGGCGGCCGCTGAGCGTGGACGAGGCGGTGTTCCGCTCGGAGCGCGACACCGGACACCGCAACCGGGCGATTGCCTACATGATGCTGAACTCCGGCATGATCACCGCGCCGCCCGAGGAGGTGCTGGAGCTCTACTTCAAGCAATGCGCGATCCGGGTCACCTGCGCCGACATGGCGATGATGGCGGCGACGCTGGCGAACCGGGGCACCCAGCCGGTGACCGGCAAGGCGGTGCTCGGCCCGGACCAGATCCGCGACATGCTCACGCTGATGTCGACCTGCGGGATGTACGACTATGCCGGGCAATGGGCCTACGAGGTGGGCCTGCCCGCGAAGAGCGGCGTCGCGGGCGGCATCGTCGCGGTGATCCCCGGACAGGCGGGCATCGCGGTCTATTCGCCGCCGCTCGACGCGCACGGCAACTCGATCCGCGGCGTCGCAGTCTGCAAGGCGATCAGCCGGGACTTCGGGCTGCACGCCTTCTCGGACCGGACGACGGTGCAGACGGTGATCCGGCGCGAGTACCGGGTGTCGGAGGTGCGCTCGAAGCGGCTGCGCTCGCAGGCCGAGGCCGAGGCTCTGTCGCGCGAGGGGCACCGGGTGGCGGTGCTGGAGGTGCAGGGCGCGCTGTTCTTCGGCTCGGCCGAGCGGCTGATCCGGCGGCTGTCGGACCTGGCGCCCGAGTGCATGGCCGTGGTGGTCGACTTCAAGCGCTGCTCGGACGCGGACCCGGCGGCGGTGCGGCTGCTGGCAGAGACGGTCGCGCGCTTCGCCGCCGGAAAGCCGGAACTGGTCTTCACCCATGTGCCGGCCGGGCACCCGGTGGCGCAGCTTCTGCCGGGCGGCGCGCAGGACAGCGGCCATGTCCACACCCTGCCCGACACCGACAGCGCGCTGGAGGCGCTGGAAAACGACCTGCTGTCCGACGTGTTCGAGACCGCCGACCTGACGCGGTTCGCGCTGGCGCGGATCGACCTGTTCAAGGGGCTGGACGCCGCCGGGCTGAAGGCGCTGGAGGGGGCGATCTCGTCCTTCCAGTTCGACGCGGGGGCGCGGGTCGTGGCCGAGGGCGACGAGGCGAACGCCTTCTTCATCGTGGCGAGCGGGGCGGCCAGCATCTCGGTCCGGCTGTCGGACGGCCAGCGGCGGCGGGTAGCCTCGGTCGGGCCGGGCCAGAGCTTCGGGGAGATGGCGCTGATCGAGGGCGGGCGGCGCACCGCCGACGTCCACGCCGACAGCGCGATGATCTGCTATGCCTTCTCGATCGACCGCATCCGGCAGATCGCCGAGACCAAGCCCGAGGTGCTGACGACGATCCTGCAGAACCTCGTCATCAGCCTGACCACGCGCCTGCGCCACGCGAACGAGGAAATCCGCAACCTGGTCTGAGGCGGCGGCGGTCTCAGCCGTCGCGGCCCGGCTCGTCCGGGTTGGCGGAGAAGAGCGCCAGCTTGTTGCCCTGCGGATCGCGCAGGTAGCCGACGAAGAAGCGCGGGCCATAGGCGGCGCGGAACCCGGGCGCGCCCGCGTCGTGGCCCCCCGCCGCGAGGCCCGCCGCATGGAGCGCGCGGACCTGCGCCTGCGTCGGCACCTCGACCGCCACCATCGCGCCATTGCCCGCCGTGGCCGGGCTGCCGTCGAACGGGGCCTTCACGTAGAGGTCCGGCGGGGCGAACGGCTGGCCCGGGGCGCGCGGCAGGATGTAGCTGAGATCGCCGTGATATCGCTCGAGCGCGTAGCCGAGCGGGGCGAGGACCGCGGAATAGAACCGCTCGGCCGCGGTCATGTCGTCGGCCCCGACGGTGACATAGGCGATCATCCGTCCCCCCCTTCAGCGCCGCTGCAGCTTGACGGGTTCGGTGCGCATCAGCTTCAGGACATGGGCCATGTAGGGCTTTTCCACGTCGTCCGAGCGCACGGCGGCATAGAGGCGCTTGGACTTGCCCGAGGCGGTCAGCGGCCGGGTGACGTAGTCGGCGTTCGAGCGCACTTCGCGCAGCACCCAGTCGGGCAGCACCGCGACGCCCCGGTCGGCGGCGACCAGCATCAGGATCACGGCGGTCAGTTCGACCTGCCGGATCGCCCGCGGCTCGACCCGGGCGGGGCTGAGAAGCTCGGTGAAGACATCGAGGCGCGACCGGTCCACCGGGTAGGTCAACAGCGTCTGGTCGCGGAAGTCCTCGGCCTCGACGAAGGGCTTGGCGGCCAGCGGGTTGCTGGCGGCGGCGAGGAAGACCGGCTCGTAGTCGAAGAGCGGCACGAAGGTTACGCCGGGCAGGTCGTCGGGGTCGGAGGAGACGACGAGATCGACCTCCTCGCGGCCCAGCGCAGGCAGCGCCTCGAAGGACAGTCCGGGACGGATGTCCACATCCACGTCGCCCCAGTTGTGGCGAAAGGCTTCGAGCACCGGGAAGAGCCACTCAAAACAGGCGTGGCATTCGATGGCGATGTGCAGCCGCCCGGTCTTGCCGGAGCGCAGGCCCGCGAATTCCTCCTCCAGCGCGGCGACCTGCGGCAGGACCTGTTCGGCGAGGCGCAGCAGGCGGACACCGGCGGCGGACAGCTTCAGCGGCTTCGAGCGGCGCACGAACAGCTCGACCCCGGCCTGCTCTTCCAGCCCCTTGATCTGGTGGCTGAGGGCGGACTGGGTGATGTTCAGCACGTCCGCCGCGCGTCCGAGACCGCCGGTGTCGTGGATCGCCTTGATCGTGCGGAGGTGGCGGAATTCGAGATGCATCCGCATGAGCGGACCTCATATTAATTTTGAGACAGTTGAATTTGTCTCACAACCTCATTCCTGCGACAACCATGGAAACCTTGTCGAGGATCGATTCCATCATGACCGTCCGGCCCCGCGTTTCCTTCGAGTTCTTCCCGCCCAAGTCGCTGTCGGCCTCGTTCCGGCTGTGGGACACGGTGCGGGTGCTGGCGCCGCTGGCGCCGGAGTTCGTGAGCGTCACCTACGGCGCGGGCGGCACCACGCGGCAGCTGACCCACGAGGCGGTCACCACCATCGGGCGCGAGTTCGGGCTGCGGGTCGCGGCGCACCTGACCTGCGTGGAGGCGACGCGCTCCGAGACGCTGGAGATCGCCGAAACCTATGCGGCGGCGGGCGTGACCGACATCGTGGCGCTGCGCGGCGATCCGCCCGCGGGGGCAAAGGGCTTCGTCCCGCACGCCGACGGCTTCGGCAGCTCGGTCGAGCTGATCGAGGCGCTGGCGCGGACCGGCAAGTTCACCCTGCGCGTGGGCGCCTACCCGGACCGCCACCCGGAAGCGCCGACCGCGGTCGCGGACGTGGACTACCTGAAGCGCAAGATCGACGCGGGCGCGTCGGCGGCGATCACCCAGTTCTTCTTCGAGGCGGATACCTTCTTCCGGTTCCGCGATCTCTGCGCCAAGGCCGGGATCACCGCCCCGATCATCCCCGGCATCCTGCCGATCGAGAACTGGACCAAGGCGCGCAGCTTCGCGGCGCGCTGCGGCACCGCGATCCCGGGCTGGATGGACGACGCCTATGACAAGGCGATCCGCGACGGGCGCGAGACGCTGCTGTCGACGGCGCTGGCGACGGAACTCTGCACGACGCTGATCGAGGGCGGCGTCGAGGACCTGCATTTCTACACGCTGAACACGCCGGAACTGACCCGCGACATCTGCGCGGCACTCGGCGTGGCCCCCCGGCAATCGCTGGCACGGGTCGCCTGACCCCGGATCACGACGCGGGACGACGGAAGCGCGGCAGGGCGAGGGTCCAGCCGCGCTTCATGCGTTTGCGGGCGGCGACGGCGGGATGGACGCGTTCGGACGGGTCGTGGCCGATGGCGCGCGCGTGGCGCGCGAGGAAGAGCTTGCCGAACCCCGCGTTCATGCCGACCGACGGCGCGAGCGGGTCGGCGGGGAAGCGGGCGCGCCAGTCCTTGGGCAGCGGCAGGCCCTCGGCCTCGGCCCGGTCGAGCATCCAGGTCAGGGTCAGGTTCGACAGGCCGCGCGCCGCCTCGACCCCGCCCAGTTGCCCGCCGATGTCGCCATGGGTGCCGGGGAACCAGACCTGTTCGACCCGGGCGCGGTCGGCCTCGGTCGTCGTCCAGGGCACCGGGGTGAAGGCGACGCGGCGCTCGTCATGGGCCAGCGCGTGCACCCCGACGCGGACATTGGGGCCGATGTCGGCGGAGTGGAACTCGGACGCCTGCGGGACGAGGCGCCAGAGGATCGGCCAGCGCAGCCCCAGCGCCTCGACCGTGTCCCAGACCCCGATCATCTCGATCGGCACGCTGCCCGGCGGCCAGCAGTAGCGGCGGGCGAAGAGCGCGGCGAAGCGCGAGGCGCGGCGCTCGCGGTAGTAGCGGTAGAGATGGTCGGTGTTGCGGCGGCTGGCGTGTTCGGGGCGGAGGAGGCCGTTGCGCGCGATGACGCCCGCGAGGCTGCGCACCGCGAAGGCGCCGCGCGAGTAGCCGAAGAGGAAGATGCGGTCGCCCGGACGCCAGCCCTGCGCGAGGAACCGGTAGGCGCGACGGATCTGGCGGTTGAGGCCGATGCCGGCGATGACCTCCAGCGCCTTCTTCCAGCCGCGCCACTGGATGCCGGGTTCGTACCAGACCTCGAGATCGGGGCGCGCGCCTTCGCCGAGCAGGCCGAAGAGAAGACCGGCGTTGGTCTCCTCCCCCGGGGCGAGCGAACTCATCGTCCCGTCGAGAATGACCACGAATGTGCGCGGCGACCGCGCGCCGGTTCCCATCGTCTGCTCCCCTTCCGTGTTTCAAGATAGGCGCAGATCCGGCCCATCCCAATCCTTTGTTCACCGGAAAAGCACGCGCCTGCGGCCTTAAGATGGCGTAAACCCTGCGGGCGGCGCTTTCCCTTTGCCGCGCGCTTGGGTAGATCGGCCCGGACGCAAGGACAAAAAGACCGGGACACCGCGATGCCGATGGAAAAGACCTTCAACGCCGCCGAGGCCGAGGCGCGCATTTCCGCCGCGTGGCAGGAGAGCAAGGCCTTTGCCGCGGGCGCGAACGCCAGCCGCGACGAAAGCTTCTGCATCATGATCCCGCCGCCGAACGTGACCGGCGCGCTGCACGTGGGCCATGCCTTCAACAACACGTTGCAGGACATCCTGATCCGCTGGCACCGGATGCGCGGGTTCAAGACCCTGTGGCAGCCAGGGCAGGACCACGCGGGGATCGCGACCCAGCTTCAGGTCGAGAAGATGCTGGCAGCGCAGGGCAATGCCGGCCGCCGCGAGCTGGGCCGCGAGGCGTTCCTCGAGAAGGTCTGGGAGTGGAAGGGCCAGTACGGCGGCACCATCGTCGAGCAGTTGAAGCGCCTCGGCTGCTCCTGCGACTGGGACCGCAACGCCTTTACCATGGCGGGCGCGCCGGGCGACCCGCGCACCGGGCACGAGAACTCGCCCAACTTCCACGATGCCGTCATCAAGGTCTTCGTGGACATGTACGAGAAGGGCT
>JAUIAU010000184.1 GCA_030425185.1 Alphaproteobacteria bacterium | reverse complement strand
GCGCTGCCCAGCGGATCGGCGTCCGGGTCGGGCAGGCCACCGGGCGGAAAGGCGTAAGGCACGCGCGGCGTATCGGCGATCATGGCAACAGGGCTTTCAGCCGGTGCAGGGCGATCCGTTCGACCTGCCGGCAGGCTTCGTGAAACTCCGTTTCGCTGTCATTGTCCAGCCGGCGTTCGAATGCCGCGAGGATCCCCGCCTTGTCGTGGTCCCGCACCGCGATGATGAAGGGGAACCCGTGCTTGCCGGTGTAGGCCGTGTTCAGCTCGGTGAAGCGTGCGCGCTCCGCGTCGGTCAGCGCGTCGAGACCGGCGCTCGCCTGTTCTGCCGTCGACTCGGCGGTCAGGCGCTTCGCGGCCGCCAGCTTTCCGGCAAGGTCCGGGTGGGCCGTCAGCACCTTCATCCGCGCCTCGCGCGAGGCGGCCCGGAACCGGCGGCACAGCGCCCCGTGCAGCCCGACCGCGCTGTCATGGGCCGGGCCGAGCTCGCCCTCCCACGCCTGTTCCGCGATCCAGGGCGAGTGCTCGAAGATGCCGCCGAAGCGCGCGACGAAGTCGGCCCCGTCCATCAGGCTCGGGCGCAGGGCAGGGCGCTGCGGCGGGTGGGTCTGCGCCCAGTGCTCGGCGATGTCGATCCGACGGGCAAACCAGACGCCCGCATGCCCGGCGGCATAGTCGAGGAACCGCTTCAGCGCCATGATCCGTCCCGGTCGCCCGATCAGGCGGCAGTGCAGCCCGATCGACAGCATCTTCGGCGCGCCCGCCTCGCCCTCGGCGTAGAGCGCGTCGAAACTGTCCTTCAGGTAGCTCTCGAACTGCGCGCCCGCGTTGAAGCCCTGCGGCGTGGCGAAGCGCATGTCGTTGGCGTCCAGGGTGTAGGGCAGGATCAGCTGCTCGCGACCCGCCACCTCGACCCAGTAGGGCAGGTCGTCGGCATAGGTGTCGGAGATATAGGCGAACGCGCCGGTCTCGGCGACGAGGCGCACCGTGTTCACCGAGCATCGCCCCGTGTACCAGCCGCGCGGCGCCTCGCCGGTCACCGCCGTGTGCAGCGCGATGGCCTCGGCGATCTGGGCGCGCTCCTCGGCCTCGGGCATGTCCTTGTGCTCGACCCATTTCAGGCCGTGGCTGGCGATTTCCCAGCCGGCGTCCTGCATCGCCGCGACCTGTTCCGGGCTGCGCGCCAGCGCGGTCGCGACGCCGTAGACGGTCACCGGGATATCCATGCCGGTGAACAGACGGTGCAGCCGCCAGAACCCGGCCCGCGCCCCGTACTCGTAGATCGATTCCATGTTCCAGTGCCGCTGACCGGGCCAGGGTGCGGCGCCGACGATCTCGGACAGGAAGGCTTCCGAGGCCGCATCGCCGTGCAGGATGCAGTTCTCGCCGCCCTCCTCGTAGTTCAGCACGATCTGCACCGCGATCTTCGCGCCGCCGGGCCAGGCCGCGTCGGGGGGCTCGGCCCCATGGCCGCGCATGTCGCGGGGATAGCGAACCGGCGTGGATTCGGGCTTGCTCACGGGGGCACCTGCTGAAACATCTGGATCGACGGCATATTGCCCCGGCGGGGCGGCGGCGGCAATCGCAGGCCGCACCCCGACGGACCA
>JAUIAU010000067.1 GCA_030425185.1 Alphaproteobacteria bacterium | reverse complement strand
GGCGCGTCCATGGCGAGGTTGCGGGCGATCTCCGCTTCCCAGCGCTCGCCGTTCGCGAGCAGCTTTTCCTTGGTGTAGAACAGCTCCTCGCGGGTCTCGGTGGCGAACTCGAAGTTCGGGCCCTCGACGATGGCATCCACCGGGCAGGCTTCCTGGCAGAAGCCGCAGTAGATGCACTTGGTCATGTCGATGTCGTAGCGCGTCGTGCGGCGCGAGCCGTCGTCGCGCGGCTCGGCATCGATGGTGATCGCCTGCGCGGGGCAGACCGCCTCGCACAGCTTGCAGGCGATGCAGCGTTCCTCGCCGTTGGGGTAGCGGCGCAGCGCGTGCTCGCCCCGGAAACGCGGGCTCAGCGGCCCCTTCTCGTGCGGGTAGTTGATCGTCGCCTTGGGCGCGAAGAAATACTTCAGGCCCAGCTTCATGCCGGTCCACATGTCCGCCAGCAGGAAGTACTTGGCGGCGCGGGTGTAGTCGATCTGCGTCATGTCAGCCTCCGATCACCCAGCGGGCATAGATGCCGCCGAACAGTTCGAATTTCGCCGCGAACGCGACCCAGACCACCCAGGCCAGCGAGAACGGCAGGAAGACCTTCCAGCCGAGCCGCATCAGCTGGTCGTAGCGGTAGCGCGGCACGATCGCCTTCACCATGGCGAAGAGGAAGAAGAAGAACGCCATCTTGGCGACCATCCACAGCGCGCCGTCGGGCAGGCCCGGGATCGGCGACAGCCAGCCGCCGAAGAACAGCAGCGAGGTCAGGGCGCACATCAGGAAGATGGCGATGTATTCGCCCGCCATGAACAGCAGGAACGGGGTCGAGGAGTATTCGACCTGGTAGCCTGCCACCAGTTCCGACTCGGCCTCTGGCAGGTCGAACGGCGGACGGTTGGTCTCGGCCAGCGCCGAGATGAAGAACAGGAAGACCATCGGCAGGTGCGGCAGCCAGTACCAGCCGAAGAAGCCGTAGCCGGTGTCCTGCGCCGCGACGATGGCCCCGAAGTTGAGCGAGCCGGTCGACAGGATGACGCCGACGATGATCAGGCCGATCGAGACCTCGTAGCTGATCATCTGCGCCGCCGAGCGCAGCGAGCCGAGGAACGGATACTTCGAGTTCGACGCCCAGCCGCCCATGATCACGCCGTAGACCTCGAGCGATGAGATCGCGAAGACGTAGAGAATGGCGACGTTGATGTCGGCGAGCACCCAGGTCTCGTTGAACGGGATCACCGCCCAGGCCACCATCGCCAGCACGAAGCTGGTCATCGGGGCGAGCATGAACACCGTGCGGTCCGCGCCCGCCGGGATCACGATTTCCTTGACCACGTATTTCAGCGCGTCGGCCACGGTCTGCAGCAGGCCGAAGGCGCCGACCACGTTGGGGCCGCGCCGCATCTGCACGGCGGCCCAGATCTTCCGGTCGCCGTAGACGAGGAACAGAAGCGAGATCATCACGAAGGCGATGACCGCGAGGCATTGGGCCACGATGATCAGCGCGATGCCGGGACCCGTTGTAAGAAAATCAGCCATCAGTTGTTACACCGTCCTCGTTCATACCGTCGGTATGCCGTTTTCCGCGCAATCCGCGACAACCACCTCGGCATCGATCGTGCGGAAACCTTGGGGCAGCGCTGGCGAGACGGTGTAAACCGCATCTCCGCGCCAAACGCCACCCTGTTTGTATACCGTTGTGCGCACATGTCGCGCAAAGCCGTACCCCCGGATCAGCGCATACTGTGCTGCGGCGCAGCGGGCATAGTCCTCGACGTCGTCTACCGTGCGGGCCCCGGTCATTTCCACATGAAAATTCACCAGATCGCCGTCCAGAAGCCGGGTTTCGATCGGCCCGTAGCCGGGCGCTAAGGGGGTATCGCGGCGCGCCGACTCGGCCGTGCCGCCGCAGGCCGACAGGCCCGCGAGGGCGAGGGCCAGCGCCCCCGCCGGAAGGCGCGGTGCCGACCGCACCGCCTTACTCCGCCGCCAGTTGCGCCGTTGCCTTGCGGGCCTTCGCCGCCGCGCTGAGCTCCGCCATCAGGGCGCTGGCGCGCGCGACGGGGTTGGTCAGGTAGAAGTCGCGGATCGCCGGGCGGAAGGTCGCCTCGCCCAGCGTGCCCGCGGGCAGCGCGTCGCCGGTGTTCTCGGGCACCTCGTCGATGTCGCCGAGATGCGGATGCGCGGCCACCAGCGCCTTTCGCAGCGCCGCGAGGCTGTCATAGGGCAGCGGCTGGCCGAGCTCGCCCGACAGCGCGCGCAGGATCGCCCAGTTCTCCTTCGCCTGACCGGGCGCGAACCCGGCGCGGAAGGCCAGTTGCGGACGACCCTCGGTGTTGACGAAGAGGCCATGCTCCTCGGTCCAGGCCGCACCCGGCAGGATGATGTCGGCGCGGTGCGCGCCGCGGTCGCCGTGGCTGCCCTGGTAGATCACCACCGGGCCCGGCGCGATCTCGACCTCGTCGGCGCCGAGGCTGTAGATCACGTCGGCCCCCTCGATGGCCGCCGGCAGGCCGCCCTCGGTGACCGCGCCCACGTCCATCGCGCCCACGCGGGCGGCGGCGGTGTGCAGCACCATGACCTTGGACTGCGCGGCCGCGGCGGTGTTCAGCGCGGTGGCCAGGACGGCGGCGCCGTCGGCCTCGGTCAGCGCGCCCTGCCCGATGATCATTATGCCCGGCACGCCGTGCTTGTCGCTGTGATCCATCGCGGCGAGCGCGGCCAGCGCGGCGCGGTCGGTGCCGATGTGGCTGTAGTCGTAGGTCAGATCGGCGGCCTCGCCGATCAGCGCGACCTTCGCGCCGTTCAGCCAGGCCTTGCGGATGCGCGCGTTCAGCACCGGCGCCTCGTCGCGCGGGTTGGTGCCGATCAGCAGGATCATCTTCGCGCTGTCGATATCCTCGATGGCGGCGTTGCCGACATAGCCGAGGCGGTTGCCGGCGGGCAGCTTCGCGCCGTCGGTGCGGCACTCGACCCGGCCGCCGAGCCCCTCGACGAGGCCCTTGAGCGCAAAGACCGCTTCCACCGGGGCCAGATCGCCCACGAGGCCCGCGACCGTCTTGCCGCGCATCGCGGCGGCAGCGGCGGACAGGGCTTCGCCCCAGCTCGCCTTCCTGAGCTTGCCGTTCTCGCGGATGTAGGGGGTGTCGAGGCGCTGGCGGCGCAGGCCGTCCCAGACGAAGCGGGACTTGTCGCTGATCCACTCCTCGTTCACGCCGTCATGGTTGCGCGGCAGGATGCGCATGACCTCGCGGCCCTTGGTGTCGACGCGGATGTTCGACCCGAGCGCGTCCATCACGTCGATGGTCTCGGTCTTGGTCAGTTCCCAGGGCCGCGCGGTAAAGGCATAGGGCTTCGAGACCAGCGCGCCCACCGGGCACAGGTCGATGATGTTGCCCTGCATGTTCGAATCGAGCGTCTGGTTGAGGTAGCTGGTGATCTCGCTGTCCTCGCCGCGCCCGGTCTGGCCCATCTGGGTGATCCCCGCGACCTCGGTCGTGAAGCGCACGCAGCGGGTGCAGGAAATGCAGCGGGTCATGTGGGTCTCGACCAGCGGGCCGAGATCGAGATCGGCCGAGGCGCGCTTGGGCTCGCGGTAGCGCGAGAAGTCCACGCCGTAGGCCATCGCCTGGTCCTGCAGGTCGCATTCGCCGCCCTGGTCGCAAATCGGGCAGTCGAGCGGGTGGTTGATGAGCAGGAACTCCATCACCCCCTCGCGGGCCTTCTTCACCATCGGCGAGTTGGTCTTGATGACCGGCGGCGCACCGTCCGGCCCGGGGCGCAGGTCGCGGACCTGCATCGCGCAGGAGGCGGCGGGCTTGGGCGGACCGCCGACGACCTCGACAAGGCACATCCGGCAGTTCCCGGCGATCGACAGGCGCTCGTGGTAGCAGAAGCGCGGCACCTCGATCCCGGCCTGCTCGCAGGCCTGGATCAGGGTCATGGCCGGATCGACCTCGATCTCGTGGCCGTCGATGATGATCTTGCGTCCTTGGGTCATTCGCGTCTCTCCCGTCAGCCCCCGGCGCGCTGGCCGGGAGCGGGTCCGTTCCCGTGTCTCTGGCCGGGAAGGGTCTGCACTCCCCGGCGTTGTGCCCGGAATGCTCCGGGCTTTGAATGCGTCCTCAAGCCTCAGCGCACGCGCAGCAGCACGCCGATCTGGCTCTTGCGGTCGATCTCGGTGCGGCCCACCGCGCAGAAGCTGGCGGCGTCGCCCTCGACCGCGCCGACCTGCCGGAGATAGGCCATCGCCTCGGCCCGCACGCGGGCCTGCTCGGTCTCGTCGTCGACATAGGCCTTCGCCTCGCCGAAGCCGTAGCCCAGGTCGAACGCCCGGTTCAGCAGCTTGCGCGCGAAGTTGAGCGAGGCCCAGGTCCGCTCCTCGATCTCGGGGCAGGTGTTGCGGATGGTGTCGGCGGCCGCGATCCAGCGCAGCCCGGCCGAGAGTTCGGGATCGGTGCGCAGCGGGCCGAAATCGACCGCCGCCGCCGGCAGGGCGGTCAGCGTCAGGCCGAGGGTCAGGGCAAGGGTCTTCAGGGTCATCAGATCTCACTCCGGTCCGGGGCGGGGATCGCGCCGGGTCGTGCCGCCGACAGACACGCGGGCGCGCTTGCTAGGCAATAGCGACCAAAGGCTGGGCGCTGACAGGGCGACACGGCGCTCATTCGTCCGCCTCCGGGGCATCGGGCGCGGTGCGCGGCAGCAGGGCCGCGTCGATCAGCAGCGTGCCGATGGCCGTGCCCTTTTCCATCTCGGCGTGCCCGGCGGCACAGACCGCCTCGGCGTCCGCCCCGGCGATCGGGTAGCTTTCGAGGAAGGCGGCCTGCAGGTCGCGCAGCGCCGGGGCCGGGTCGATCATCTGCGCGAAGGGCTGCGTACGGTCGAAGCCGTCGGCCACCAGCCGCTCGGTCAGCTCGCCCGCCTGCGTCTGCGCGGCGAAGAGGTCCATGCCCAGTTCCGGGCAGGCCTGCGCGATGGCCTCGGCCAGCGTCAGGCTGAAGAGCGCCTCGACGAAATAGTCGGGGGCCGGGCGCAGCGGGGTCTCGGCCTGCACCGGCAGGGCGGCGGCGAGCAGCGCGGGAGCGATCAGGGTTCTCATGCGGCCCCCGTGTCGCAGCGCGCGTCGCGCCAGAGCCGTGCCTGCGGCAGGTCGGCCCAGCCGAAGGCGCGCTCGGACGGCCCGTTTTCGCGGTAGTCGTCGAGCCGCTCCAGCGCCTCGGCCAGCGTCGGGCGGTGTCCGGCGGGGACCCACCACATCACGAAGTGCTGGTCGGCAAGCACCTCGAACCACTCGGCGCGGCGGGCGTAGAACTGGCGGTGCACGGTGGTCCAGACGAAGGCTTCGAGGCTTTCGACATCCTCCCACACCGTCAGGTTCGACACGAAGCGCGGGTCGCCGCCGATCTTGGCCTCGGTGTTGCCTGTGCCCGGCTCGCCCGAGCCTGCCATCATCCACACGAAGCCCGGCGAGCGCTTGCCGACCGCGTTCACCGCGTCGAGCGCGCGCATGAACGGCGCGACGCGGGGATCCGAGGTCTCCGCGACGAGCCGCCCGACGTTGAGCTGGGCCAGATGATGACCGGCGGGATGCGCCATTTGGGTGCCTTTCACGGGGCGCGGGGAACGCCTGCACGCAGGCGAGCGCGCGCGCCCCGGGGTTTACTCCGCCGCGACCGCGCTGACGCGGCCGGTGCGCTTGGCCTTGATGCGGTCCTCGATCTCGTCGCGGAAGTGCCGGATCAGGCCCTGGATCGGCCAGGCGGCCGCGTCGCCCAGGGCGCAGATGGTATGGCCTTCGACCTGCTTGGTGACGTCGAGGAGCATGTCGATTTCCTCGACCTCGGCCTCGCCGGTCACCAGGCGGTCCATCACGCGCATCATCCAGCCGGTGCCTTCGCGGCAGGGCGTGCACTGGCCGCAGGACTCGTGCTTGTAGAACTTCGACAGCCGCCAGATCGCCTTGATGATGTCGGTGGACTGATCCATCACGATCACCGCCGCGGTGCCGAGGCCCGAGCGCTGCTCGCGCAGCCAGTCGAAGTCCATGATGGCGTCGTCCATCGTGGCCGCGGGCAGGCAGGGCACGGACGAGCCGCCCGGGATCACCGCCTTGAGGTTGCCCCAGCCGCCCCGGATGCCGCCGCAGTGGCGGTCGATCAGTTCGCGGAACGGGATCGACATGGCCTCTTCGACCACGCAGGGGTGGTTCACGTGGCCCGAGATCGCGAAGAGCTTCGTGCCGGTGTTGTTCGGGCGTCCGAAGCCTGCGAACCACTCGCCGCCCCGGCGCAGGATGGTCGGCACGACGGCGATCGACTCGACGTTGTTCACGGTGGTCGGGCAGCCGTAGAGGCCCGCGCCCGCCGGGAACGGCGGCTTCATGCGGGGCATGCCCTTCTTGCCTTCGAGGCTTTCGAGCAGCGCGGTTTCCTCGCCGCAGATGTAGGCCCCTGCCCCGTGGTGCAGGTAGAGATCGAAGTCCCAGCCCGAGCCGCAGGCGTTCTTGCCGATCAGGCCGGCGTCATAGGCCTCGTCGATGGCGGCCTGCAGGGCTTCGCGCTCGCGGATGTATTCGCCGCGGATGTAGATGTAGCAGGCATGCGCGCCCATCGCGAAGGACGCGATCAGGCAGCCCTCGACCAGCGTGTGCGGGTCGTGACGCATGATCTCGCGGTCCTTGCAGGTGCCCGGCTCGGATTCGTCGGCGTTCACCACGAGGTAGGACGGGCGGTCGTCCGATTCCTTGGGCATGAAGGACCACTTCAGGCCGGTCGGGAACCCCGCGCCGCCGCGGCCGCGCAGGCCCGAGGCCTTCATGATGTCCACGATCTTGTCGCGGCCGAGCGCGATCAGGTCCTTGGTCCCGTCCCAGTGGCCGCGCGCCCGGGCGCCCGCGAGCGAGCGATCGTGCATCCCGTAGATGTTGGTGAAGATCCGGTCCTGATCTTGCAGCATGTCTCAGTCTCCCATCCGCTGGCGCTGGCGCCAGACGCGAAACAGTACGACCAGCGCCCAGAAGAACGCGGCCAGTGCGGCGAAATCGATGAGGAAGACATACCGCGTGGGCAGGCCGATCTCGCTCCCGATCTGAGGCAGGACCAGCCACAGCACACCGGCCACGGCGATCACGATCGCCGCGGTCCGGGTTTGCCGCAGAAGGGCTGCTTCATCGGGGCGCTCGGCCATTCGCGTCCTCAGTAAACATCGCCATCTTCGACGCGCTTCGAGAACTCGGTCTCTCCGCCCGCCGCGAGGGTCCTGGCCTGCTCCACCCACTGGTCACGGGTGACGCGGCCCTTGAAGCCCTCGAGGTTCTCATCGACCCAGGCCACCTCGTCCGCGGTCCAGGCCGCGATCTGGTCGAAGTGGTAGAAGCCGAGCTTGTTGCACAGGATCTCCAGCTTGGGTCCGATGCCCTTGATCATCTTCAGGTCGTCCGCCTTGCCGCCGCGCGGGCCGTCGAGGGCGGCCGGGCGCGTCGCCTCGCCGGTCGCGGCGGGCGCAGGGGCCGGTTCGGGCGCCGGTGCCGGGGCGGGCGCGGGCTCCGGAGCGACCGCTGCCGCCGGAGCCGGTGCGGGGGCCGGTTCGGGCGCGGGCGCCGGGGCCGGCGCGGGCGCTGCCGCCTTCGGCGCGGCCGGGGCGGTGGCGGCGTCGAGACGGGCCTTCGCCTCGGCCATCTCGGACTTCGCGCGGGCCGAGGCCTGGGCCGCGGTCTCGAACGAGCCGCAGAGCGTGACAATCAGCAGGACGCCAAGCACCCCGGCCAGCAGCACGCCGATGAACACGCCCTGAAGGAACGACCAGCCGCCGACAATCATCAGTCCGCCACAGGCCATCACGCCCGCGAGGGCGGCGATGCCGAGGCAAACGGCTGCGCAGAACATACTCCCTGTCGTCTTTTCCATCCCAACTCTCCGTTCAAGTGGATGTCTTTTGTGCGTGCATCCCTTTTACAGGCGAGTCAGGCCCCTGTCTTCTCCCCCCGCGTGTTTCCGAGCCACGGTGTGACCAGCGGAACCTCGGTGCCCTGAATCCGCTTCACCGTATCGCCGATGTCGCGGGCCAGCGCGGCGGAGGCATTGAGGGGGTCGTGGGGCTTTTCCCAGGCCTTGAGCGAGGTCAGGCCGCCTAGCGGTTCGGCAGCGTAGCGGCCGTTCTGCGGGCCGGGCTGGGGCACGTGGCCCTCGGCCAGCTTGTCGAGGATCAGCGCAAAGCTCTCGGCGGTCAGGTCCTCGTAATAGTCCTTGCCGATCTGGGCCATCGGCGCGTTGGCGCAGGCGCCGAGGCATTCGACCTCTTCCCAGGTGAACTTGCCGTCGGCCGAGAGGGTGTGCGGCTTGGCGGCGATCTTTTCCTTGCAGACCGCGATCAGGTCCTCGGCGCCGCAGATCATGCAGGAGGTGGTCCCGCAGACCTGGACATGGGCGACGCTGCCGGTCGGGTGCAGCTGGAACATGAAGTAGAAGGTCGCCACTTCGAGCGCGCGGATGTAGGCCATGCCCAGCATTTCCGCAACCTTTTCAATGGCCGGGCGGGTCAGCCAGCCTTCCTGTTCCTGCGCGCGCCACAGCAGCGGGATGATCGCGGAGGCCTGCCGTCCCTCGGGATACTTGGTGATCTGCGCCTCGGCCCAGGCCTGGTTCTCGGGCGTGAAGGCGAAGCTGTCGGGCTGGGTCAGGGCAAGGCGGCGGAGCATGGCGTGGGCCTTTCGGAACGTCGGTATTACGTCGGTATCGCGTCGGTATTCGGTCGGTGCGGCGTCGGTGTCGGTCGGGTCTCAGGGGGCCGCCAGCGCGGCGGCGGTGAGCCCCGCGCCGATCAGCGACGCCACCCCGGAGGCGGTGTGTTTCAGGTGCGCCTCTCCGGCGCGGGCGTAGATCAGGCCGTCGGCCAGCCCCATCCACGCGAAGGCGAGGAAGAGCGCCAGCAGCATCCGCAGGTCGCCCCAGACGAGGGCGGCGAGCGCGAGGCCCGCGAAGGCGGCGTAGCGGTCGGCCAGTACCAGCGGCAGTTGCGCCGGGCGATGGGTCAGCGATGCCAGCCCGCCCACCGGGTCGCGCGCCACGATCAGCGCGAGCGCCCCGAGGACGAGCACGGCGAGACCGCCGCAGAGGAGAGCGATGAGCCCGAGGCTCACCGGTCGATCTCCCCGAACACCACGTCCATGGTGCCGATGATGGCGGCGACGTCGGCCAGCTGGTGGCCCTTGGCGACATGGTCCATCGCCTGCAGGTGCAGATAGCCCGGGGCGCGGATCTTGGCGCGGTAGGGCCGGTTGGTGCCGTCGGCCACGAGGTAGACGCCGAACTCGCCCTTGGGCGCCTCGACGGCGGCATAGACCTCGCCCGCCGGGACGTGGAAGCCCTCGGTGTAGAGCTTGAAGTGATGGATCAGCGCTTCCATCGAGGTCTTCATCTCGCCGCGCTTCGGCGGGGTGATCTTGCCGCGAGCGAGGATGTCGCCCTGCCCTTCGGGCGCGCGCAGCTTCTCGATGGCCTGCCGGATGATCTTCACGCTCTCGCGCATCTCGGCCATGCGGCAGAGGTAGCGGTCATAGCAGTCGCCGTTCTTGCCGACCGGGATCTTGAACTCGAACTCGTCGTAGCACTCGTAGGGCTGCGCGCGGCGCAGGTCCCAGGCCATGCCCGAGCCGCGCACCATCACGCCGGAGAAGCCCCAGTCGAGCGCCTCCTGCTGCGAGATCACGCCGATCAGCGCGTTGCGCTGCTTGAAGATGCGGTTCTCGGTCAGCAGGCCGTCGATGTCGTCGAGCACCTTCAGGAACGGGTCGCACCACGCCTCGATGTCGTCGAGCAGCGCGGGCGGCAGGTCCTGGTGCACGCCGCCGGGCCGGAAATAGGCCGCGTGGAGGCGCGCGCCGCAGGCCCGCTCGTAGAAGATCATCAGCTTCTCGCGCTCCTCGAAGCCCCACAGCGGCGGGGTCAGCGCGCCCACGTCCATCGCCTGCGTGGTGACGTTGAGGAGGTGGTTCAGCACGCGCCCGATCTCGGAGTAGAGAACGCGGATCAGCGAGGCGCGGCGCGGCACCTCGACCCCGGTCAGCTTCTCGATGGCGAGGCACCAGGCGTGCTCCTGGTTCATCGGCGCCACGTAGTCGAGGCGGTCGAAATAGGGCAGGTTCTGGAGATAGGTCCGGGTCTCCATCAGCTTCTCGGTGCCCCGGTGCAGCAGCCCGATATGCGGGTCGCAGCGCTCGACGATCTCGCCGTCAAGCTCCAGCACGAGGCGCAGCACGCCGTGCGCCGCCGGGTGCTGGGGGCCGAAGTTGATGTTGAAGTTCCGGATTTTCTGCTCGCCGGTGAGCACGTCGTCGAAGCCGGTGCCGTCCATCATGCGAAAGCCCTCTCCTGTGTCTCTTGCCACGCCGGGGGCAGGGCGCCGAAGCGGCGGGCGGCATCATACTGCGGGCGCAGCCAGTCGCGGGCGCG
>JAUIAU010000183.1 GCA_030425185.1 Alphaproteobacteria bacterium | reverse complement strand
CGGAGGTCCACATCGACAGCGTCGAGCTGTCGGCGGGGGCGCCTGTGACATGGGGGGCATCGTCCTTCAGCGTGACCGTTTGCCCCGGCGCCACCATCGTCCCGCGCGCGTTCATCCAAGCCTTATCGGCCTCAGTATGCTGGCCGCCGCAGCGCGGGCACTCCAGCGTGGCCGCTTGTTTGGCTTGCGCAGGCGTCGCCTGGTCCGGCCAGCGCAGCTGCTTGAAACGTGGGATAAAGTATTCGTTGCAGTGTCGGCAGGGCCACGCCCAGTGATGCCGCGTGCCCTCCTGCCAGAGCCTCCAGATCGGGCTTTCCAGATCCTCCGGGCTAGACCGTGCCCAGAACTCCAGACCGCTGGCATCATCCGGTTCGATTTCCACGAGGCCCCGCGCCGGTGTGCTGGTGATCGCGGTGACAAAATCCGCGTAGGTCTCGCCGCGGGCCTCCACCAAACCCAGCACATCCCCTTGGCCTTTCACATTGGCCATCATCTCGTCGTATTCGTCGATCAGCGCCAGCGCCGCCGGGTCGGACTTCAGCGCCGTGGACGAGCCCGCATGGGCAAGGCGCAGCCGCACACCGGCCACATGCTTCAGCGTCTTCTTCATCCGCCGGCCGCGCACCACCTTGCCCGCCAGCGTCTCCGCCTCATCCAGCAGCGCCATCAGCCGTGGCTCGAACTGGTCGGTCAGGAACTCTTTCGTCGGCCCGACATACAAGATCGGCGCCGGGCGCTGGTCGAGCCGCGCGCCGATGATGTCCAGCATGCTGTCGGTCTTGCCCGACTGCGCCGAGGTCACCGCTACCACCCGGCGGTAGCCGCCCCGATGCACCGCCGAGGACCACGGGATCATGTAAGGTGTCAGACCGGGATCCCGGGGGCCGGGAATACCCGCCGTCTCAGGGTAAATCCGGTGGACCGCCGCCCAATCGGCCGGGTCACGCTTCTCGCTCGGCCTCCAGATCGCTGCGATCAGCGCCCAAAGCTGCGCCAGCTTTTTCCGCTCCGCCTGCAATGCGCTCGAGGGCGTCATCAATCACCTCTTCAAGCACCCGTCGCGCCTCCATGTCCCGTGTATAGCGCGCTGCAAGACCGGCAAGTTCGGCCCGAACGAGAGCGGCCATCTCTCCAACAACGGCTCGGGCATCCTCCATGGCGATTAGCTCGCGACTGCGTTCCTGAATGCGCAATTCGATCTCGCGGGTGCGCGCCTCCGAGGCGCGTGTGGCGGCTGCCGCCTTGTTGTTCTTGGTGATCTGGTCTTCGTAATAGGCCAGCGCCCCGCGGATGACCGCGACCAAGGTGTATTCGCCGCGATTGGCACGTTCGATATACCCTGCCTTGACCAGACCCTGTACCCAGCGATCGGAGCGCCCCAGCAGGGCGGCCGCTTGCGAGACGGTGATAGTCTGGCCTCGGGGGCGGGATGTGGACATGGGTCATAGCCTCCAACAGGGAGCGAGATCACAAGACAGCCGCAGCCCTTCCTGCAGGGCCGCGCCCCGCATGCAGGGCTGCGGCCAGTTCCAGAGCGGGCGCCAGCGTCAGAGGTCGGTTTCAGCCAGAATGGCGTAATGCGTGACCCAGCCATCGAGATGGGGCAGTCCTTCGGGGATGCCGTGGCTGGCCTCGGTCT
>JAUIAU010000066.1 GCA_030425185.1 Alphaproteobacteria bacterium | reverse complement strand
CGGCGCTCCGGCAATGAACCTTCTCGACGCAACCGTGGTCGGCGGTGCCGTGATGCTGGGGGGAACGTCGCTGGGTGCCGCCGAGTACGAGGGGCCGGTGACGCTTGGGCTTCGGGCCGAGGGACTGATGCCGGTGCGCGAGGGCACGCCCGGGGCCTTGCCCCTGACCGTCACTCACGTGGAAGAGCTGGGCGCGCAGCGCCTCGTTCACGGACATGTGGCGGGCCAGCCGATGGTGGCGGTCCTGCCTGCCGAAGCGCCATTGGGCGAGCAGCTGACGCTCGCGGCCCAGCCCGGTGCCGTGCATCTCTTCGATCCGGGAACCGGGCTGCGGATCGCCTGACCTGTGTTTCAGGGATCCCGTTCGAGCGGAGGTCACAGTCGGGACTTCGCACCGGGAGTCCTCAAGCGCTTGGTCCGCATGCGCGAGGTGCCCGCCGTGACCCCGTTGAAACTGATCGACGTCGCGGCCCTACCTTGGCACGAGCAGCCGGAGCGGGTGTTCGACGGAGCCTCAGTGAAAGCTCGCCTGAAAGCTCGTCGCGGTCAGCAAGACATGCGCGACGAGCAGGGGATGCCGCTCGAACGCCTTCGGCTCGCGGGAGGAGTTTCAGAGTCGGAACAGACGCCATTCCGACCTGCGCTCCTCGTCCACGGCCAGTTCGTTGGGTGTCATGTCGAAGGGCGGGCGCTCCCATCCGTTCGTGGTCTTGGCCTCGATCCGTCGCGGCAGCCCGACCGGGGCGAAACTCGCGATGTCATGGCCCGCCCAGTCGCCATCCTCCTCTGACACCCAGCGCACCTTGCGCGCCAGTTGTCCCGTCCCGCCGTCCGCAAGGCCACGCTCATATGCTAGCACGTGCTCTTCACCAGCGCGGCCGAGAGCCCGGTTCCCACAGCCGCGTGCCTGCTCTCCACGCCGCCACTCGGAGAGAAAGTATGCGGATTGTGGGGAGCCTGCAAGATCGCCCCGCATTTTGCAACACAATTTGCCCCGCGAGCGGATCTCATGATATTGTTTTTAAAAACACTATACCCTGGGTCCGTATCCCTCGCTGTCCGCCACCCTCCCTCATCTCCCGGTGTCCCGAGTGCGTCAGCGTAGGCCGCCTCGGGTCTGCGCAGCGGCCTGAGCTACCCTCGAAACGGGCCGTGCGACCCACTGTGCCGCCCCACCAAACCGGGTTTGATCAGGGCCCAGCCCGCCAAGGCAGCTTGTGCTACCGGGATAGACACCCGGCCGGGCCGCTACTCTACTCCTGCCCCCCCGACGGGAACACCATCGCGACCCGCAAGCCCGGCCTGTTGTCGTCGAGCCGAAGCGCGGCGTGGTGCAGGTCCGCGATGGCCTTGACGAGGCTCAGGCCGAGCCCGGTGCCGGGCACGGACCGGCTGGCATCAAGCCGGACGAAGCGCTCCAGCACGCGGGTGCGGTCGGGTTCGGGGATGCCCGGACCGTCGTCCGAGACGACAAGCACCGGGCGGTCGCCGTCGCGCCCGGCGGAGATCCGGATCGTGGCCGGGGCCGGGCAATGCTCGATCGCGTTGACGACGAGATTGGTCACGGCCTGCGACAGCATCTCGGCGTCGCCGCGCACCGGGACCGGACCGGGGGACGGCACAAGCTCCAGGCGGTGCCCGACCTCCTCCGCCGAGGCCTGCAGAAGCTCGTGGACCGATGTGGCGAGGGCCCCGAGGTCGACGGCATCGTTGCGCCGCGCGACGGTGCCGGACTGCAGCCGCGCGACCCGCAGGATCGCCTCGAAGGTGCCGGAAATCGCGTCGATGTCCATCAGGGCCGAGCCGATCTCGTGGCGGGTCGCCGGGGGCAGATCGTCGGACAGCGCCTGCGGTTCGAGGCGCATGCGGAGCCGCGCCAGCGGGGCCCGCAGGTCATGCGCCACGTCGGTCGAGACCTGCCGGATCGACGCGACACCCGCTTCCAGCCGGTCGAGCATCCGGTCCACCCGGACGGCCAGCGCCGCTAGGTCGTCGTTCCCGCGGTCAGCGATCCGGCGGTCGAGGCGGCCTGCGCCCACCGCGTCCAGCACCCGCTCCATCCGGGCGATCCGGCGTTCGTTGCGGCGCGCGATGGCCACCGCCAGCGCCATCGACAGGAGCGCCGCCAGCGCCAAAGACCACGCCGTCGACTGGACGAGGATCTCGCCGCTCTCCGAGACCCAGGCCTCGTCACGGGCGGCGATGACCCAGCCGAGATCGGTGCGGATGCCGTAGGCGAGATAGGCCTCGGCATTGCCGGTCCCGGTTGCCGCGCTGACGGGCAGGTCGGACCCGACTTCGAGCCGCCGCGCGCCCTCGAACGGGGCCGCGAGGTGCAGCGATCCGGTGGTCTGGCCGGACCCGGCCTCGACGAAGGCATAAAGCGCGGCGCCGTCGCGGCTGGACCGGACCAGCGCGCGGACCTGATCCTGCAGGTCACCCGCGTCCGTACGCAGCGCCAGCGTTTCGGCCGTCGCGCGGACGTCCGCCGACAGGCGCGCCGTCATCTCGCGCGACAGCAGGAGATAGGACAGCCCTCCCGCCGTCAGCGTCCCGAGGGCGAAGACCGCCGACAGCGCCAGCGCGAAGCGCATGGACCAGGACAGCGGCCCCCTCATGGCTGCAGCACGTAGCCGACGCCGTGCAGCGTGACGAGGAGCGGCTTGCCGAACGGCTTGTCGATCTTGGTCCGCAACCGGCTGATATGGGTTTCGACGACACTGGTCTTGGGATCGAAATGCAGACCCCAGACCGACTCGAGCAGGACCGTGCGGGTCTGCACGCGGCCGGGCCGTTCCATGAAGTGCTTCAGCAGCAGGAATTCGCGCGGCTGAAGCTCGATCCTCACGCCGTCGCGAGTCACCTCGCGTGTAAGGAGGTCAAGCCGGAGCGGGCCGGTCACCAGCTCCAGCACCTCGTCGCGGGTCGCCGGACGCCGGCAGACGGTGTCGATCCGCGCCAGCAGTTCGACGAAGGCGAAAGGCTTCACGATATAGTCGTCGGCCCCGCCCCGAAGACCGGCAACCCGGTCCTCGACGGCGCTCATCGCCGTCAGCAGGATCGCGGGCGTGTCGATGCGGGCGGCGCGCAACGACTTCAGGATCGACAGACCGTCGAGGCCCGGCAGCATCCGGTCGAGGATCAGCAGGTCGTACCCGCCCGCCATCGCCTGCGCGAGCGCCTGCCGGCCGTCGGCGAGGTGATCGACCACATGGCCTTCGCCCGAAAGCCCCCGGACCACGTAGGTCGCGGCGTCTTCGTCGTCTTCGGCCAGCAGGATCTTCATGTCGCGTGGTCTTTCCGGCAATGCGTCCCGGGGTCCCGGAACGGCAGGCGTGAGAGGACGGGACCGGCGCTGCGCGCCCGACCGTCCGCGCGCCCCTCTTAGTCGAAGATGCCGCGAAGGCGAAGGTCGCGGGACCTGACGACCTTCGCCTGCACGGATGCAGAGGGATGCCGGAAGAAGTGCCACCCGGCCCCGGGGATCGCCTTGCCGCGGCTATACAGTTTCGTAAGAACCCGCCGGTCCGGTATTTTGGCGGTTTCGGAGCCGTCCCGCCGGGGCTAGTCACGGGACGGCGACCGATCTGCCGAACGAACCGGAGTGCCGGATGGCCCGACTGACCCTTCAATCCCTGCGCAGCGCTGCGCCCGTCCTGCTGGGCGTCGTGCTGTTCGGCCTCGGCCTCTACGCGCTGCATCACCTGCTCAAGCCGGTCAACCTGTCGGATGTCGTGGCGCAGATCCGGGCCACGCCACCCGGCGTGCTGGCTGCCGCGCTCGGCGCCACCGCGGTCGGGTATGTCGCGCTGATCTGCTACGACTGGTTCGGCCTGCGCTTCATCGGCAAGCGGCTGAACCGGGGTGTCGTGGCCCTGGGCGGATTTCTCGGCTACGCCTTCGGCAACACGATCGGGGTCAGCGTGATCTCGGGGGGCGCGGTGCGCTACCGGATCTATTCGGCGGTCGGGCTGAACGCCTTCGAAGTGGCGGCGGTCTCGGGCTACATCGCCGTCGCCCTCGGGACGGGGCTGACGCTGGTGGGCATCGCCGCGCTCGCCATCCATCCGGGCGCCGTCGGCAGCCTGCTGCCCGATGCGCCCGGCATGATCCGGGCCGTGGCCGTGGCGGTCACGGGCGTCTCCGTCGCCCTGATCGTCTGGCTGTCGGCCAGCCAGCGCGCCGTCAGCATCCGGGGCCGCACCCTGCGCCTGCCCCCCTTGGCGGACCTCGGCGGGCAGCTTGCGGTCACCCTGATCGACATCGCGGCGGCGTCCTTCGCCCTGTGGGTGCTGCTGCCCGAGGGCAAGCCCGACTACACCATCTTCGTCGCCGTCTATGCCGCCGCGACGATGATCGGGGTCGTCAGCCATGTCCCCGGCGGGGTCGGGGTCTTCGAGACCGTGGTGATCGGCACCCTGCCCGCCACGGTGCCGGTCGGAGACGCCGCGGCCGCCCTGCTGCTGTTCCGGCTGGTCTATTACCTGCTGCCCTTCGCGCTGGCCTTCCTGCTGGTCGCGCTGAACGAGATCCGGCTCGCCAGCGGTCTTGGCAGCCGCCTGCTTGCCCGCGCGCCCGGCCTGCAACCGGCCTTTGCCACGCTGCACGGGTTCTCGCCCGGCCTCGTGGCGGCGGTCGCCTTCGGCTTCGGGGTCTGGCTGCTCCTGATCACCATGCTGCCGTCCGTGCAGGCCGATGCAATGGCGGAACGCGACCTCGTCGGCAGCCTGCTGCTGGAGGGGGGCACGCTGGTCTCGGCGGTGGCCGGGGTCGCGCTGATCATCGTGTCGCACGGCCTCGCGCGGCGGGTGTCGTCGGCGTGGTGGTTCGCCATCGGGGCACTTGCCACCGGGTCGGTGGCGTCGCTGCTCAACGACTTCGGCATCGCCAACGCCGCCTTGCTGGCGGCCAGCGCGATCCTTCTCCTGCCCTTCCGCAAGGCCTTCGACAGGCCCGGCCACCTGACGGCGGGGGTCTTCGACCTCGGCTGGTTCGCCACGGTGACGGGCGCGTTTCTTGCCGCTGCCGCGTTCTTCTTCTTCGTCCACAAGGCGGTGCCCTACTCGAACGACCTCTGGTCGGAATTCGCGCACGATTCGAACACGCCCCGCGCGCTGCGGGCCGGGCTGGCCGCCACGGGCCTGATGTTCTTCTTCGCGATCTACCTGCTGACTCGGCCGACCCGGGCGAAGCCCCCGGCCGAGCTGCGCCCGCCCGCGATGGCCCAGGCGGCCGCGCTTGCGGCGGCCTCGGAGGACCCGCAGGCCTGGCTCAGCCAGACGGGCGACAAGCGGTTCCTGTTCTCGGACACAGGCCGCGCGTTCCTGATGTATGCCGTCCGGGGCGGATCGTGGATCGCGCTCGGCGACCCGGTCGGGGACCCTGACGAGTACGAGGCGCTGGTCTGGTCCTTCGCCGACCAGGCGGCCCGCTCCAACGCGCGCCCGGTCTTCTACGAGGTCAGCGCCCGCCACCTGACGCTCTGGGTCGACCTGGGCCTGACGCTGCAGAAGATCGGCGAGGAGGCCGTCGTCCGCCTGCCCGAATTCAGCCTCGCGGGGAGCCGCTTCAAGTCGATGCGGGCCGCGATGAACAAGCGCCAGCGGGACGGCTACGAGGTTGCGCTGCTGCCCCCGCCGCACGGGCCGGAGCGGATCGCGGTGCTGCGCGAGATCTCGGACGCGTGGCTCGGCGGGAAGCCCGGCAGCGAGAAGGGATTCTCGGTCGGGCGCTTCGAGCCCGATTACCTCGACCGGTTCGAGATCGCCGTGGTGCGGAAGGAAGGCCGCATCGTCGGTTTCGCCAACATCCTCGCCTCGAAAGACGGCGCGCATCTCGCCGTCGACCTGATGCGCTACCTGCCGGACGAGGCCTCGGGCCTGATGGAATACATGTTCCTCAGCCTGATCGAGCACTACAAGGCCGCGGGCGCGCAGGAATTCAGCCTTGGCACCGCGCCGCTGTCGGGCCTCTCCGAGCGCTCGGTGGCCCGGTCGTGGAACCGGTTCGGACGGCTGATCTACCGTCACGGCGGCGCGTTCTACAACTTCGAGGGCCTTCGCGCCTTCAAGCAGAAGTTCCAGCCGGAGTGGCGCCCGCGCTACCTCGCCCTGCCGCCCAGTGTCTCGCCGATGCGGGCGATGGGCGACGTGGCGCTGCTGATCGCGGGCTCGGCACGCGGCCTGGTCGCGAAGTAACCTCCCCATGCAAACCGGGTCGCTGATGGCCCGGTTCATGACTGCTGACGCCGCGGCCCCAGGGTCCAAGTAGCGACTTTGCCCGCCCTGTCGAACAAGTTCGCCTTCCTCGTTCTGCCCTGAGAAAAAACAGCTTCTTACCAAAGCGTAAGACCCTCGCCAGACGCTTCGGGAAACCCCCTGTCATCACTGCGCCCACGGACCTCGGATGAAGGCCCGTCGCGGATTCAGACAGGACACCACCCCATGAACGCCACCCTCAGGAACCTTGCCTTGTCGGCGACGCTGATCGCCGTACCGGCAGCCGGGTTCGCGCTGGCCGAGATGTTCATCTCGCCCGCTGCGCAGACGACAGCCGCTGCCCAGTCCCCCGGACTGGGCGATCTGTCGGCCTACAAGACCATCGTGGCCGACACCCAGACCATCGCCGCTACAGGCGATTTCACCGCCGCCGAGCACCGCATCACCGATCTCGAAACCCTCTGGGACCAGAACGCCTCGGCACTTCGGCAAACCGACCGGGCGGCCTGGAACAGTGTCGACGCCGCGGCGGACGACGCCTTCTCGGCCCTGCGGGCGGGTACCCCGGACGGCGCCACCGTGACAGCGGCTCTTGCGACCCTCGCAGCCACGCTGGAGGCGCCGGTTCCGGCCGCTGCTTCCGGGCCGATCCAGTACGTGTCGGGTATCGCCGTGACCGATGAGACCGGCCGCGCCCGGCCTTGCGAAGAGCTGATCGGCGAATTGCGTGCCCGGATCGCCACCACGACGCCAAGCGCCGACGTGACCGACCTGCAATCCCGCGCGCTCGAGCGCTGCAATGCCGACGATGACGCCCATGCCGACGCCTTCTCGGCACAGGCCCTGGCCCTGGCCCTGATCAAAGGATGATAGGATCATGAGTGACGCAACTTTCACGGACTTCGACAATCCGCTTCCACAGCCCGCCGCGGTCAATCGTGTCCCCGAAGTCACCCCCGGCTTCTGGCTGATCAAGCTCATGGCCGTGACCATGGGCGAAACCGCGGCCGATTTTCTTGCGGTGAACCTTGGCCTCGGGCTGGGCGCGACGACGCTCCTGATGACCGCCGTCCTGATCGCGGCGATGATCTGGCAGTTCCGCCAGAAGGCCTATGTCCCGGCATGCTACTGGATCGCCGTCGTGCTGATCTCGGTCGTGGGCACGCTGATCACCGACAACATGACCGACGCGCTCGGCATCCCGCTGCTTACCTCGACCATCGGGTTCACTGCCGCCCTCGCCGCGACCTTCGCGGTCTGGTTCGCCGTCGAGAGGACGCTGTCGATCCACGAGGTTTTCACCTTCCGGCGAGAAGCCTTCTACTGGCTGGCGATCCTGTTCACCTTCGCGCTCGGCACTGCCGTCGGCGACCTCATTTCCGAGGCTTTCGGGGTCGGCTTCGCCGGAACCGGTGTGCTCTTCGGGTTGATCATCGCCTCGCTGGCGCTTGGGTATTTCGCGCTCGGCCTCGATGGAATGTGGGCCTTCTGGCTTTGCTACATCTTCACACGCCCGCTTGGCGCGTCCTTCGGCGACTTCCTGGCACAACCGGCCGAGTTCGGCGGCCTCGGGCTTGGGACCATTGTCACCAGCTTCGCCTTCCTCGCGGTCATCGGCGGGACGGTGCTGCTGATGACGACCCGGGCAGCGCCCGACCTGTCGGCATGACCCCCATTCATGAATTTCCCGCGGCCCTGGACAAACCCGGGGCCGCTGACCAACCGAAAGGACCCGGCCCATGCCCCACGCCACCCCGGCGGTCTCGACCCGAGGCCTCAGCAAATCCCACGGCGACACGGTGGTGTTGCACCCGCTGTCGCTCGACGTGCCACAAGGCGAGGTCTTCGGCTTCCTCGGCCACAACGGCGCCGGGAAGACCACCACGATCCGCCTGCTGACGACGCTGCTGGCGCCGACTTCGGGCAGCGCCTGCGTCGCCGGGCATGACGTGACGGCGGAGCCGCTGAAGCTGCGGGCCGCCATCGGCTACCTGCCGGAGAACGTGCGGCTCTACGACCGCTTCACGGCGCGCGAGAACCTCCTGTTCTTCGCCCGGCTCTCGGGCGTCGCGGACCCGGCCGATGCCGTGCGCGAGACGCTGGAGTTCCTCGACATCGCCGCGCTCGCCGACCGCCGGGTCGGCACCTTCTCGAAGGGGATGCGGCAGCGGGTCGGGCTGGCGCAGGCCATCCTGCATGACCCTGAGGTCCTGTTCCTCGACGAGCCGACCTCCGGCCTCGACCCGATGGGCGTGCGGCAGCTGCGCGGCATGATCGAGAAGCTGCACGGGCGCGGCATGACGATCTTCATGAACACGCACCTGCTGTCCGAGGTGGCGCGCAGCTGCACCTCCATCGGGGTGCTGGCGCACGGGCGGCTCGTCTTCAACGACAGCATGCAGGCGGTCGCGGACCGCTATGACGAGGCCGGTCTCGAAGAGCTTTACGCCGGTGTCGCCGCGGCCGAGGTGGCGGCATGAGCCCCGCCCGGATCCTCTCCCGACAGGCCTTGGCGGGGCTCACACGGGACCGCTCGGTCCTGATCCGCGTCGCGTTCTTCGCGGCGATGGTGCTAATCACCGCGTGGCTGGGCTGGTCGGCCACGGCCACCGTCAACGCGATCTATGCCGATGCGGCGGCCTATCTCGCCGCGTCCGGACAACCGGTGCCGCCGAACCCGGTCAGCGTCTCGGCCCCGCTGGCGGTGCTGCGCAACCTCGGCGTCTACATCAGCCTGATCGGGGCCTTCGGGGCGATCGTGATCGGCCAGCACCTGGTCGAGGCCGACCGCCGCGCCGGAACCCTGCCGCTGATCGGCGCGCGCCCCTTTGCCCGGCGCGACATCGCCCTCGGCAAGATGCGGGCCCTCGTCACCGCGACCGCCGCGATGATGGCGGTGGCCGGGGTCATCGCGCTCGGCACGCTCCTGACGCTTCCGTCGCTCGTCGTGACCGGGCCGGACCTTGGCCGCCTCGCGCTGTTCCTGCTCGCGGGCTGGGCCTATGTCACGACCTTCGGGTTTCTTGCGCTCGGCGCGGCGGCCCGGTTGCCCGCGACCGCGGCCGGGCTGATCGCCGCGACGGTGGTCTGGCTGATCATCACCTTCGTTCTGCCCGAACTGACCGCGAACCTGCACCCGACAGCCGCGATCAACCCGGTCACGACGCTGGCCGCGACACCGGACGCGGGCGTCTTTCACCTGTTCTCGGCGCTGCTCGGCCCCGTTTCGCTGGCCGAAGGCTTCGCCTGGCTGTCGGGCGACCTGCTGGGCTTCCTGCCCGAGGGGCTTGCGCCCCGCGGCCCGGTCCCGCCGGCCCTCGCGCTGGCCGTGGCGCTGGTCCTTTCGGGCCTCTTCGCCGCGCAGGCCGCAACCCGTCTCGATCTCAACGCCGGAGGCCCCGATGCCTGAACTTCGTCCCAGCCTGTCGGGCAGCCTTCTGACCATCGCCCTGCGCGATGCCCGGGAACAGGCGCGCGACCGTGTCCTGCTCTGGGCGACGCTCGCCCTTGTCGCCGCCGCCGCGGTGTCGCTGGTGACCGGGGCCATTGCCCTGCACGGCGACGCGGCCACCTACGCCGCCGCCCGGGCGCAGTTGCTCGCGCTCGGCAAGGACGCGGCGACCATCGCAGCGCCGGAGTTCTATCCGCTGAAGCTGCTGCGCGGCACGATCGAGCAGATCGAGATCATGGGGGCGGTGATCGCGCTCGTGGCGGGCTACCGCGCCGCCGCGGCCGAACGGGGACGGCAGACGCTGGCCCTGATCCTGACCCGGCCGATCCCGCACTGGGCCTATGGCCTGGCCAAGATCCTCGGCGGCGCAGCACTGGTCGCCATCGCGCTGGCGCTGGTCCTCTCTGCCACGGGCATCCTGTTGCCGCTGGTGTCGGGGGTCGGACTGAGCCTTGGCGACGCGGGGCGGCTGGCGCTGACCTGGGCGGCGGGCGTCTTCTACCTGACCGCGCTCTTCACGCTGGGCTTCGGGTTGTCGCTCTGGGCAAAGAGCCCCGTCAGCGGGCTGATCCATGCCTTTGCGCTGTGGATTCTCGTCGTGCTCGTCGCGCCGCAGATCGGCGACACGATGGACCCCGACAACCAGGTGGCGGGCGGCGTCTTTGCCCAGCTCTCGGGGCCCAAGGCCGAGCAGGACCGGATCAAGGCCGGGTTCGCGGGCTACGAGAGCTTCCGCAACGGGATCGAGGTGGCCTCGGTCACCAAGCATTTCGAGCGTTTCACCTTCGCCGTGCTCGGCATCAAGGACACCTACACCGGCGCGCCGCTGGACAAGGTGCTGGCCGAGAAGCGCGGCGATCTCCTGTTCCTGTTCCTCTTCTCCCTCGGGCTGGGCGGCGTCGTGCTGCTCCGGCCC
>JAUIAU010000065.1 GCA_030425185.1 Alphaproteobacteria bacterium | reverse complement strand
TCGGGAAGTAAGGCTCGATGCGCGCCATCTGCGCGTCCGTCAGCCAGAAAAGATTGCTCATGTCACCGCTCGCTTTTCGGGCAGTGAATCAGAAGGTTAGGGCTTGATCAATGGGTCCTGACCCTAGTTCAGGGCGACATTGGCGGCGGGCCAGTCGAAGCTGACGACCGCACCGGTATAGCCCTGCCGCCCGAGCGCCTGGCGGATCAGGCGGTGTCGCGCCAGTACCGTGGCCTGCGGCGTGTTGAACCCGTGAACGTAGAACAGGATGTCCCCTTCCCGGTCGGCGTCCTGCCCGCCGCCCGCGGCATCGCGCAGGACCGCGTCGAGCCATGCCCGGCGTGGCGTCGCGTGGTCAGGACGCGGCTGCGTGGTGTCCTCGGGCAGCGCAAGATATTTCGCCGGACCCGGTTCGGCGATGAACGCCCCGCCCCGCACCCGCCGTACTGTCAGCATGTAGTCCATCGCATCCCCCGTCCGCCGCGTGCCAGCTTGCCCGGCAAGCGCGCCCGGTGAAACCCCCTAGGCAGCGGCAGGACGTCAGGGTAGGACAGCGGCCATGCTGGACGACGCCGACGACATCCACCCGCTCTTTCACGGGGCGCCGAAGACGACGGAGTTTCGCAAGCTCCGCAAACGCCTCGTACGCGAGACCCGCGAGGCGATCGAGCGCTATGGCATGGTGGCGAGCGACGACCGCCGCGATCCCGACGCCCCGCGTCCGAAATGGCTGGTCTGCCTGTCGGGCGGCAAGGACAGCTACACGCTGCTGGCGGTCCTGACCGAATTGCAGTGGCGCGGCCTGCTGCCGGTGGACCTTCTGGCCTGCAACCTGGACCAGGGGCAGCCGGGCTTTCCCGCGACGGTGCTGCCCGAGTTCCTCCAGAAGATGGGCGTGCCGCACCGGATCGAGTACCAGGACACCTATTCCATCGTGGTGGACAAGGTTCCGCAGGGCCGGACCTACTGCGCGCTCTGTTCGCGGCTGCGGCGCGGCAACCTCTACCGCATCGCGCGCGAGGAAGGCTGTTCGGCAGTGGTGCTGGGCCATCACCGCGACGACATTCTCGAGACGTTCTTCCTGAACCTCTTCCACGGCGGCAAGATCGCCACCATGCCGCCCAAGCTGCTGAACGACGCGGGCGACCTGATGGTGCTCCGCCCGCTCGCGCATGTGGCCGAGGCCGACTGCGAGGCCTTTGCCCGCGCGATGTCCTACCCGATCATTCCCTGCGACCTGTGCGGGTCGCAGGACGGGCTGCAGCGGCAGGCGATCAAGGCGCTGCTCGACGGTTGGGAGGCAAAGGCGCCCGGCCGCCGCGCCAAGATGTTCAGCGCCCTGGCCAGCGTACGTCCGTCGCACATGCTGGATACCGACCTCTTCGACTTCGCCGGGCTCGACGCGCTGGTCCGCGATCCCGGAGAAATCGTGGAAAATCCGACGCAACCTCCGGCGCTGCGTTAACGGTCGGGGAGGGGTCCGGTCCCTAGGGTCGCGGCTGTGCCCCTGATCGGACCGGATGCCATGCCTCAGACGACCGCCGCCCGCCCGCGCAGCCCGGCCCGCGCCTTCGTCATGCTCGCGGCCCTCGTGGGCGGGGCACAGGTGCTCGCACCGCTTGTCGCCATCGTCACCGCCATCGCCGGGGCGCTCGGGCTTGCGCTGGTGTTCGGCCGCGGACGGGATGCCCGCGTCCCGCCGGATGACCTGACGGGCCTGCCCGCGCGCGACGCGCTCGAAACCGGCGTGGCGCAGACCCTCGACACGTCCCGGCCACCGCTCTTCGCCGTGCTGGTCGCCGATCTCGACGACTTCCACCGGTTCAACGCGACCTGGGGACGGGACGCGGGCGATGCGCTGCTGCGCAGCTCCGCCGGGCGGCTGGCGTCGGTGCTCCGGGCGGATGACCTGCTCTGTCGCCTCGATGCCGACGCCTTCGCGGTGCTGATCCGGCCCGCGCCGCACCTGACGGTGGATGCGCTGCTGGCCATCGGGGACCGTCTGCTGGACGCGCTCGGCGAACCCGTCGCCGTCGGACAGACCCACGCCTATGCCAGCGCTTCGGTCGGGATCGCCCTCAGCACCGGTTTCGGGTCCGGGGACGCGGCGCGCCTGATCGCCGCGGCAGAACGCGCCATGCTGGAAGCGCGGGCCGGGGGCGCGGGGTCGCTGATGCTCTACAGCCCGGTGATGGACGGTGGTGCCGGGGCCGACGCCGACCTTGCACCGGACATCGCCCGCGCCTTCGCGGCGGGCGAGATCGAGGCGTGGTTCCAGCCCCAGTTCACCGCCGACGGCCTTCACCTGACCGGGATGGAAGCCCTCGCGCGCTGGCGGCACCCGACGCGCGGCCTGATCCCGCCCGGCGCCTTCCTCGCCACGATCGAGGCGCTCGGCCAGTCCGAGCGCCTGAGCGAGGCCATGCTCGACCAGGCGCTGGCCGCGCTGGCGGGCTGGGACGCGGCCGGCCTCGGCGTGCCCCGGGTCAGCGTGAACCTCGGCGCGAACGAGTTGCGCCGTCCCAGCCTCGCCGACCGAGTGGAGACGATCCTCGACCGGCACGGCCTCGCCCCCGACCGCCTGGTGCTGGAGGTCCTGGAAAGCGTCGCCGCGCAACCCGGTGACGGCCTGATGCTGCGCAACCTTGCCCGGCTCCGGCAGATCGGCTGCGGCCTCGACATGGACGATTTCGGGACCGGCCACGCCTCGATCGCCGCGCTGCGCCAGTTCGGCGTGAGCCGCATCAAGATCGCGCGCAGCTTCGTGACCCGGCTGGACGCGGATGCGGACCAGCGCGCCATGGTCCGCGCCATCCTGACGCTGGGCCGGCAACTGGGTCTCGCCACCCTTGCCGAAGGCGTCGAGACCGAAGGGGAGCGGGCGATCCTGGAGCATCTCGGCTGCGGCGAGGTGCAGGGGTTCGGCCTCGCCCGCCCGATGCCGCGCGCGGCGCTGGAAACCTGGCTGCGCCATCGCCCCGCCCGTGGGGCTACGGCGACCCCGACCCGGTTGGCCCCAAACGCCGCAACGGTCCCGTCCGCCCACCCGGCGGTCTGACTTCGTCGCCCCGGCGCGGGCACGGTCGAAGGGGGTCGGCTGCGGTAAGGGTGTGCCATCGCCCGGTGGATCGGGTGGGACGCGGAGTGATGGACTGCGGTGTGGGCGCCCCCATCGCGTGGTGGTGCGGGTGCAGCACGAGGGCATGAGCCGCTATGTGGGACGCCGCTATCGCGTGGTGGGGCGGGCATGGCTTGGAGGGCGATGCCTCTCCAGCCCGGTGACAGGGCAAAGGCCGGGGGGCCGGGCATCCGAGGCCCGGAATGCGCCCCGTCGCGCCGCCGGGACAGAGCCGCGCGCCGTTTGGGGCTGGGGCCAGACAGGGAGCGGAGGCATGCTGCGCGGCGGGCGGCCTCGGCGGATCGCGCGATTTGAAGCAGCAGGCATCGGCGCACAGCTGGGAGCCGCAATCCTGTGGCTGGCGGCTGGTGGCTGGTGGCTGGTGGCTGGTGGCTGGTGGCTGGTGGCTGGTGGCTGGTGGCAAACCGGCAGTGCCTCAAAGCGAAAGGCAAGCAGCAATCCCCAAGACAGCCGATAGCCCACGCCTAGGGCGATCAGCCGTGCGATAGCTGCCATCCGCCGACAGCCGAAACCGCCAACAGCCTGCCGCCGCCCCCCGCGCCCGGACCGCACAAGACGGAATGCCGCGCCCTTAGGGGATGGAAGAGCCCCGACCGCCAGCGCAACCGCCTTGCAGGAGCGCGCCCGCGCCCCCACGTTGCCAAGGAACGCGGCGGCGCACGGGGGGGGCCGGGCCGGACGCGACGGGAAAGCCCCTTGACCTTTCGGGGCTATGGCATTTGAACCCCACAGACCAGCCCTGAACGCACGGTGATCCCGAATGGACGACCAGAACAAGAATCTCATCCTTGCCACGGCGCTGAGTTTTCTCGTCATTCTGGTCTGGTTCTTCCTGTTCCCGCCGGAAGAGCCGGTTACGGACCCGAACGCCCCCGCCGCGACGCAGACCGCCGACACAACCGGCGCCGCGACGGGTCCGGCCGCCGACAGCCTCGCGCTGACGCCGCCGGTCGCCGCCGACCCCGCCGCCCCGGCCAGCGCCGCGACCGCGACCCCGGCGACCGAGACCCCGCGCATCGCCATCGAGACGCCGCGCGTCGAAGGCTCGATCTCGCTGACCGGCGGCCGCATCGACGACCTGCGCCTGAAGGACTACCGCGAAACGCTCGAGCCAGACTCGCCCATCGTCCGGCTGCTGTCGCCGGTCGGCCAGCCCGGCGCCTATTATGCGCTGCACGGCTGGACGCCGGGCGGCGACCTCGCCTTCGAGGACGTGCCGGGCGCGAACACGCCCTGGACCGTCGAGAGCGGCGAGACCCTGACGCCCGAGACCCCGGTGACTCTGGTCTGGGACAACGGCAAGGGCCTGATCTTCCGCCGCACGATCTCGATCGACGACGACTACCTCTTCACCATCGCGCAGACGGTCGAGAACACCGGCGCCAACCCGGTGCGCCTGCAGCCCTACGGCATCGTGGCGCGGCACGGCGAGCCCGACTCGCTGAACTTCTTCGTCCTGCACGAAGGCGTTGTCGGCATGGCCGACGGCACGCTGCTGGAGACGAAGTACAAGGACATGCCCGACCTCGACGTGGTCGAGCGCGAGCAGGCGCGCGCCGAGGTGACCGAGGTCGCGTCGAGCGGCTGGATCGGCTTCACCGACAAGAACTGGATGACCACGCTGATCCCGGACACCGGCGTGCCCTTCACGGCGGTCGCCAAGTACGTCGGCGGCGCCACGATCTACCAGACCGAGACCCGCCTGCCGACGCTGACCGTCGCGCCCGGCGAAACGGTCACCTCGTCCTCGCGCCTTTTCGCAGGCGCCAAGGAATGGGAGACGATCCGGCACTACCAGAACGACCTTGGCATTGAGCGGTTCGTCGATTCGATCGACTGGGGCTGGTTCTTCTTCTTCACCAAGCCGATCTTCATGGCGCTGCACTGGCTGCACGGCGCGATCGGCAACATGGGCATCGCGATCATCTGCCTGACCTTCATCATCAAGGCGCTGCTGCTGCCGCTGGCCTACAAGTCCTACGTCTCGATGGCGCGGATGAAGGAACTCCAGCCGGAGATGGAGAAGATCAAGGAGAAGGCCGGCGAGGACCGCCAGAAGATGCAGCAGATGATGATGGAGCTGTACAAGAAGGAGAAGGTGAACCCCGCCGCGGGCTGTCTGCCGATCCTCGTGCAGATCCCGATCTTCTTCTCGCTCTACAAGGTGATCTTCGTCACCATCGAGCTGCGGCACGCCGCGTTCTTCGGCCCGTTCCGCGACCTGTCGGCCCCGGACCCGACGTCCATCTTCAACCTGTTCGGCGTGTTCCCCTGGGCGGCGCCCGAGCCGGGCACCACGCTGGCCTTCATCTTTATCGGCATCCTGCCGCTGCTGCTCGGCATCTCGATGTGGCTGCAGCAGAAGCTGAACCCGACCCCCACCGACCCGACGCAGCAGATGATCTTCGCGTGGATGCCGTGGATCTTCATGTTCATGCTGGGCAGCTTCGCCAGCGGCCTGATCGTCTACTGGATCGCGAACAACGTGCTGACCTTCAGCCAGCAGTACGCGATCATGGCGAGCCACGGGAAACGGCCGGACCTGTTCGGCAACATCCGGTCGAGCATCAAGCTGCCCGGCTCCTCGAAGAAATGACGGCCCGGCTCGCCCGGATCGTCCGGCACCCGCTGAAGGCGATCGGACGCGAGGAACTGGACGCCGTCACGCTGAGCCCCGGCGCGGTCCTTCCCTGGGACCGCGCCTTTGCCGTTGCACATGAACGGTCGCGGGCCAGCGACCTCGACGGACCCTGGGCGCAGAAAGCGAATTACCTGAGGGGCGTGACCGGCCCGGCACTGATGGCGGTGACCTGCCACTTCGACGAGGCCGCGCGGCGGCTGACGCTGCGCCATCCCGACCGGCCCGAGCTGACGCTGCGGCTCGATGCGCCGGAGGATGAAGGCGCGCTCATCGCGTGGCTCGACCCGATCTGGCCCGCGGACGCCCCGCGCCCGACGCGGCTGATCCACCACGCCGGGCGGGCCCAGACCGATGTCCCCGACGCGTGGGTCGCCGTGCACGGCATGGCCAGCCACCGGGCCGTGGCCCAGAAGCTGGGCCGCAGCGACCTGTCGATCCACCGCTGGCGCGGCAATCTGTGGATCGAGGGCAGCGCGCCCTGGGAAGAGGTCGACTGGATCGGACGCGAGTTCCGCATCGGTGACGCCGTCCTGATCGGGCGCGAGCCGATCACCCGCTGCAAGGCCACGATGGCCAACCCCGAGACCGGGCGCCGCGATGCCGATACGCTCGGCGCGCTGGAGGAGGGCTGGGGACACACCGACTTCGGCATCTACGCCGAGGTGATCGAAGGCGCCCTGATCCGGACAGGAGACCCCGTCGCATGAGCATGCCCCTGCCCTTTCCCGTCTCCGAGATCGACCCGGATCTGGAAGAGACCGGCCGCAAGCTGTTCGCAGGGCCGGTCGAATTCCTGAAGGGTGTCGTCGCCATGTCCGGCCTGCCGCCCGCCGACCGCCTGGAGGTCGCGTTTGCCGGCCGCTCGAACGTCGGCAAGTCGAGCCTGATCAACGCGCTGACCGGGCGCAAGGGACTGGCACGGGCCTCGAACACGCCGGGGCGCACGCAGGAGATCAACTTCTTCACCCTCGCCGACGCGCGCTACCTCGTGGACCTGCCCGGCTACGGCTTTGCCGAGGCGCCGGTGGCGACGGTCGAGAAATGGCAGCGGCTGCTCAAGGCTTACCTGTCTGGCCGTCCGAGCCTGCGCCGGGTCTTCGTGCTGATCGACGCACGACACGGGGTAAAGGCGGTGGACGAAGAGATCCTGACCCTGCTCGACCGCTCGGCGGTGACGTTCCAGACGGTGCTGACCAAGGTGGACAAGATCAAGGCCGCGGACCGCGACAAGGTTCTCGACCAAGTGCGCGGCAAGCTGGCGGCGCACCCGGCCGCCTATCCCGAGATCATCGTGACCTCGTCCGAGAAGGGTGACGGGATCGGCACCCTGCGGGGGATCATCGCCGGGCTGGAATGATCCGCCGGGGCCGCGCGCACCCCGGTCAGACGTGCTGCGCGCCGTTGATCTCGATCTCGGTGCCCGAGATGTAGCTGCTTTCGCCGGAGCACAGGAAAAAGATCGCCGCTGCGACCTCGGAGGGTTGCCCTAGGCGGCGCATCGGCAATTGTTCGACGATCTTCTCGGTGCCCGGCGACAGGATCGAGGTTTCGATCTCGCCCGGCGCAATCGCGTTCACCCGTACGCCCAGCGGCCCGAAGTCATGCGCCATCTCGCGCGTCAGGGCGGCCAGCGCGGCCTTCGACGTGGCATAGGCCGCGCCTGCGAAGGGGTGCACCCGCGCCCCGGCGATGGAGGTCACGTTGACCACCGAGCCCTTCGCCGCCGCCAGTTCCGCCTTCAGCCCCCGCGCAAGGACGATGGAAGCGAAGAAGTTGACGTGAAACACCTGGCCCCAGGTGCGCAGGTCGGTGTCGAGCGTGTTCAGCCGCCCGCCATCCGGTCCTTTCGGAGAAATGCCCGCATTGTTGACCAGCGCGTGCAGCTTGCCGTCGAGCAGGCCCCGGATGCCCTCGATGGCTTCCATCGTGTTCTTCGGGTCGGCGAGATCGATCTGGATGTGGTTCTCGGCCCCGCCGCCCCAGGGGCATTCCTGCGGGAACGGATGCCGCGAACAGGTCAGCACCCGCCAGCCCTCGCGGTTGAACCGCTGTACCGTCGCGTGCCCGATGCCCCGGCTGGCGCCGGTCAGCAGCATCACCTTCTCGTCCCTGTCGCGTGCCATGGTCGGCCCCTCGTGTCCCGGTCCTTCATACCTGCGCTTCCGCAGCCCCCCGCACAAGCCCCCGCCGCTTGGCAGACCGGGCGGCTTGCCGTAAGGATCGACGCGTCTTGCCGGAAAGGCCACGAAGGATGAGAAGACAGACGATCATGGACAGCGACTGGATCGCCACCGCGCGCACGCTCAATCAGGCCCTGCCCTATCTCCAGCGCTACGACGACGCTGTCGTGGTGGTGAAGTTCGGCGGCAACGCGATGGGCGACGACGTCGCGATGGACAGCTTCGCCCGCGACATCGTCCTGATGCGTCAGGTCGGCCTGAACCCGGTCGTGGTGCACGGCGGCGGCCCGATGATCAACGAGATGCTGGCCAAGCTGAACATCCAGTCCGAGTTCGTGCGCGGCAAGCGGGTCACCGATGCCGCGACCGTCGAGGTCGTCGAGATGGTACTCTCGGGCCGGGTAAACAAGCGCATCGTCGAGGCGATCAACTCGCAGGGCGGGCGCGCGGTCGGGCTGTCCGGCAAGGATGCCAACATGATGGTCTGCGACCCGGCCCAACCCGAGCTTGGCTTCGTGGGCGAGCCGGTCGAGGTCGATCCCTCGCTGCTGCGCCAGCTCTTCGCCTCCGAGATCATCCCGGTGATCGCCCCGATCGGGGTGGGGCGGAACGGCGAGACCTTCAACGTCAACGGCGACACCGCCGCCGGGGCGATTGCCGCCGCGCTGAAGGCGGACCGGCTGCTGCTGCTGACCGACGTGAAAGGCGTGAAGGACGACAGCGGCGAGGTGGTCACCCAGCTGACCCGCGCGCAGGTGCTGGAGATGATCGACAAGGGCATCATCGCGGGCGGCATGATCCCGAAGACCGAGACGGCGCTGGCCGCGCTCAAGGGCGGGGTACGCGCGGTGGTCATCCTCGACGGCACCGTGCCGAACGCCTGCCTGCTGGAGCTCTTCACCGATCACGGCGCCGGCTCGATGATCCGCGAGACCTGACCGGTGCCCGACCTGCCGGGACTCGAGGCCGACGCCGCCGCACGCCACCTGGCGGTTCTCGGTCTCGTGCCCGGCGGCACGGACCCGGACATGCCGCCGGGCACCCTGACGCTCGTGCTGCTGGGTCCTGCGCCGGGGTTCTGGCCGGCGGTGTCGGCGGAGCCCGAGTTCGCGGACGACCTGCCCGACCCGCTCGACCGCTGGTCGCGCCGGGTCATCGGCCGCTGGGCCTGCGATCTGGGCGCGAAGGCGGTCTTTCCCTTCGGCGGCCCGCCCTACCGGCCCTTCCTGCGATGGGCGGTCGGCAGCGGGCAGGCGTGGCCCTCGCCCGTGGGGCCGCTGGTGCACGACCGGCACGGGTTGATGGTCAGCTACCGCGGGGCGCTGGCGCTGAAAGACGCCCTCCCCCGTCCCGCAACCGGCCCGCGCCCCTGCGAAACCTGTGCGAAGCCCTGCCTGACCGCCTGCCCCGTGGCGGCGATGGGCGCCCATGCCTATGACGTGCCAGCCTGCAAGGCCCATCTGCGGACAGACGCGGGCCGCGACTGCCGGGAGGGCGGGTGCCTCGTCCGGCGCGCCTGCCCGCTCGGCCCGGCCGCGGGGCGCGACCCCGCGCAATCTGCCTTTCACATGTCCTCGTTCCTGGCCTCCCCATGACCAAGACCCTCATCCTGTTGCGCCACGCCAAGTCGAGCTGGGCCAATCCGGACCTTCCGGACCATTCCCGGCCCCTCAACAAGCGCGGCCAGCGCGGGGCAAAGGCCATCGGGAAATGGCTGCGCGGCGCGGGCCTCGTTCCCGACAGGGCGCTTGTCTCGGATGCGCGGCGGACCCGCGAGACCTGGGAGGGGCTTGGCCTCGACGCGCCGCTGACCCTGACGCCCGCGCTCTACGACGCGACGCCGCGCCAGATCCTCGATGTCGTGATCGCAGACGGGCACGGGGACGTCGTGCTCGTGATCGGCCACAATCCCGGCATCGGGGTGCTGGCCGCCGAGATGGCCGCGTCCGCGCCGAAGCATCCGCGCTTCGCACAGTTCCCCACGGCTGCCTGCCTGGTGCTGGACCTTCCCTGTGCCGACTGGGCAGAGGCCGCGCCGGGCACCGGGGCAGTCCGGGCCTTCGTCACGCCACATGACCTGACCTGAGGACGCCCCCAATGCCCGAGCACCTGTGTCTGACCTGCGCGCTCTGCTGCGACGGGTCGGTGTTCAGCCGGGTGCCCGTCACGGAGGCCGAGCGCGACCGGCTGCGCGACCGCGTCGAGATCTTCACCAAGGAGGACGGCAGCCTGCGGATGCGGCAGCCTTGCCGCCAGCTCGGGGCGGACAAGGCCTGCGGCTGCTACGAGGACCGCCCGGCGACCTGCCGCGACTATGCCTGCGCCCTGCTCCGGCGGCTGGAGCGCGGCACGGTGACCGAGGCGCAAGCGCGCGGCTACGTCGCCGACCTGCTGGCCGCCCGGAGCCGAACCCGGGCGTTGCTGGCCGCCGCCCTGAGCGAGACACCGCCCGCCGACCTCGGGCTGGCCATGGACCGGCTGCGCAGCACCCCGCCCGTCGACCGCCACGCGGCCGAGGCTGCGGAGGTACATTATACCAAAGGCGCTGGCGTCTGACTCATTTGGGATTTCTGGGGTTCTCGGTGCGCCGGCGATCTGATTCCATGGCGGCAAAGGAGTTTCCGATGCCTGCCAGAGTTTCCCTTTGCACCGATCTCACC
>JAUIAU010000182.1 GCA_030425185.1 Alphaproteobacteria bacterium | reverse complement strand
AGTAGGCCAGCAGGCCGACGTCCTCGGTCACGCAGGCCTCGGCGAGGTCGGTGTCGAACAGGCGGCACATCAGCGAGTATTCGTTCTGGATCGAGGCGATGCGGGGCAGCCCGGTCTCCTCGGACACGCGGCACCACTGCGCAACGCCCCAGGCGCTCTCGTTCGACAGGCCGATCGCGCGCAGCTTGCCGGCCCGGATCAGGTCCTGTGCCGCCCCGAGGATCTCGGTGATCTCGGCGCGCACGGTCTCGGCGCTGTCGCGGCCCGAGGCGTCGTAGCTCCAGTAGCGGCGGAAGTGATAGCTGCCCCGGTTCGGCCAGTGCAGCTGGTAGAGGTCGATGTAGTCCGTCTGCAGCCGCTTCAGCGACTGGTCGAAGGCCTCGACCAGCGTCTTGCCGGTGATCCGGGCGCCGTCGCGCACGAAGCGCAGGCCCTCGCCGGAAATCTTGGTCGCCAGAAGGTAGTCGCCGCGCCGGGACGCGTTTTTCGCCTGCCATGTCCCGATGTACTGCTCGGTGCGGCCGATGGTTTCGGCGGCCACCGGGTTCACCGGGTACATCTCGGCGGTGTCCATGAAGTTGATGCCGCGTTCCAGCGCCCGGTCGATCTGGGCATGGGCGTCGGCCTCGGTGTTCTGCACGCTGCCCCAGGTCATCGTGCCAAGGCACAGCTCGGTGACCTCGAGGCCGGTACGGCCCAGCGGGTTCTTTTTCATCGTGTTTCCCTCGTTCGCATTCGCAGCGAACCTAGCCTTGACGCGGGGAAGCGCAACCCTGACCGACCTCGGCGCGCAGCCGGGACAGGTGGTCGGGCCAGTCGCGTGGCCCGAGGGTCGCAGCCCGGATCAGCCCGTCGAAATGCGCGGTGATCGCGGCGACCCGCTCGGCATCGCGGAAGGCGAGGTAGTGCCGCCCGAGGTAGACCGCCGCCAGCAGCGGTCCGAAGATGGTGACGGGAGCCGAGAAGACCGCCCGCGCATCGAAGAGGAAGATCCGCAGGCCCGGGTAGAGCTGGTCATGCAGCGCGATCAGCCAGTCGATCTGTTCGAGCCGGGCCGCCACGGGCAGCCCGGTCCAGTACCCCTCGCCCCGGCAGAAGGACGCGATCTCGTGCAGCGGCATGGCGATCTCGTAGTCCGAGCGGTTGCCGCGCTGCCACGCGAGGCGTTCCTCGGCGGCCTGGATTGCCTGTTCGGCGCTCTTGGCCAGCGTGGTCTCGTATTCCCAGGCCAGCACGGCATTGGTCTTCAGCATGTCGGGCAGCGAGGCCGGGACGTGGCGCACCTTGTAGCCCTGCGCCTCGCGGTGCCAGCGGAACAGGATCTCGTCCACCATCGCGCGCGGCGCCTCCGGCATGTCGATCACCGTCGCCATCAGGTCCGCGGCGCTCTCGGGGCGATGGGTCAGGCCCAAGAGCCAGTCCGCCGACACCTTCAAGGCGCGCGCCGTCTCGGCCACCAGCTGGGCGTTCGGCAGGCGGGCGTCCTCGCCGTGCAGCAGTTGCGAGACGGTCGAGCGATCGGCCCCGATGGCGCGGGCGAGCGCGGCCTGGCTGAGCCCCTGCCGCGCGACGGCCTCGGCCAGCCGGGCGCGGAACAGGGCGGCGCGGGCGCGCTTGTCGGTCTTTTCCAGCATTGGTGATTTTCCTCACCGATGTTGCAT
>JAUIAU010000181.1 GCA_030425185.1 Alphaproteobacteria bacterium | reverse complement strand
CATCCGGGTGCAGGATCAGGGACTGTTCGCCGACATCCCCCGCGAAGTCGTAGGACTTCCAGTAGTACCCGCCGCGCGGCAGTTCGAACCGCTCGAGCATGCGGTTGTGATCGGAAACCCCCGAGGTGCCCGGCGCCATGCCCGCCCGGATCATCTGCATCGACCGGATTTCGCGCGGCACATCCAGCCCGAAGGAGCGCTCCAGATCGCTGATCTGCGACGTCAGGCCGAGGAACATGTCGTAGTAGGGCGCCTCCGAGGCGAACCGCAGCATCCAGTCGGCCCGCATGATCGGAACCGCTGTGCCCGTGGCCTCGGCCACGACGCGCAAGAGCGGGTTCGAGGCCGGATCGACCGCGTAGGGGTAACGTTCCGCCAGGTCGAACCACGCCGCTTCGGAGAAATCCGAGCGTCGCGCGGCTTCGGTGTAGCGCCCGGTCGTGAGGGCGTCCCACATCTCGGCGGTCCAGCGATAATCCCGCATGTCGAGGCGCAGGATCGCGCCATCCGTACCGGCGACCGGGGTGGCCGGTACGACGGTCGGCCCGAGGCTGATCGAGTTGATGAACTTGTTCACGCCGGCATGCAGGAAATGAACCGGATTGCGCAGCGCGCCTTCGGCGTCGCAATCGACGCGGGCCAGCGGCATGTTCGCAAGGGTCAGATACCGGATGAAACGGCGGTCGCGCGGCTCGGTGGCGTTGATGTCCGCGGTGACAGCCGCGACGCGGTCCCCGAAGCTGCCGCCGGCGAAGCGCGGATACGGGGCCGGGTCGGCGGGGGCGGACGCGACCGGCGCGGTGGAGGCCGGGACGGCCCCGAGGGCCACGATCCACTCGCGCAGGGTCTCGGTCTCGGCGCTGCTCGGCTTCGAGCCGGTCGGCATCGCCCCGGAAATGATCGAGGTGTAGAGCGGCGAGCGGTCCGGCTGCCCCGGTGTCACCGCGGCCGGATCAGCGGCGATGTCCGCGAGATCGAGCGTCGGGAACTGGCCGGAGTACGTCTTGCCCGGTCCGTGGCAAGCCCGGCAGTAGGTTTCGATATACTGATCCGCGGCCTCGGCCAGCGCCGGGGACACGGCGGCGGCTCCGGTGTCCGGCGCCGGTGGGGCCAGCGCGGCAGGTGTGTCCTGAGCCTCGCAATACGCTTCGACCTTCGCCAGAGTCGCGGTCGCGCCGGTCTCGTCGGCAATCGGCGGCTCGGGCGGCGGCAGAACTTCGACCGTGGGCGACGTCGCGCTGCGGGCTGCGACAAGGTCGAGCCCTTGGGCCGGGACCGGCGTTCCGGTCAGGTAGGCATACATCGCCAGCCGGTCGTCGGCGGACAGGTGCGCGGTTTGCCCGGCAATGCGCCGCATCCATTTCGAGACGCCGGGCGCACCGTTCAACCGCGTGCCCGCGTGCATGGCACCGTTCACGAAGGCCTCCGGCCCTTTCGCCGTCAGTACCGCGGCCGTGATCGGGCGGGCGTAATCGTCGAGGATCGTCATCGCGCCCTCGTAGGGCCGATCGGCGGCAAGGTCGTATTTCTGCCCGAGCCCGGTATCCCGTGGCGTATGGCATTCAGCACAATGGCCGAGGGCTTCGACGAGGTACTGGCCCCGGGCGAGCTGGGGATCGGCGGGCACGGTCAGCGTCGGACGCTCGTAGTCCCACCAGTCGATCAGGAAGCTGTAGCCGATGTTGATCTCGT
>JAUIAU010000180.1 GCA_030425185.1 Alphaproteobacteria bacterium | reverse complement strand
CGGCCCGAAGGGCTGTCGGCCTACATCGCCGTCACCGCCGCCTACTGGGCCTTCATGCTGACCGACGGCGCCCTGCGGATGCTGGTGCTTCTGCACTTCAACACGCTCGGCTTCTCGCCGGTGCAGCTCGCCTATCTCTTCCTGCTCTACGAGGTCGCGGGCATCGTCACCAACCTCAGCGCGGGCTGGATCGCGGCGCGCTTCGGGCTGACCGCGACGCTCTACGCGGGGCTCGGCATCCAGGTCGCGGCCCTGCTGGCGCTGGCGCAGCTCGATCCCGGCTGGGGCGTCGGCGCCTCGGTCGTCTTCGTGATGGCGGTGCAGGGGGCGAGCGGTGTCGCCAAGGACCTCGCCAAGATGTCCTCGAAATCGGCGGTCAAGCTGCTGGCCCCCGCCTCGGGCGACGGGCTCTTCCGCTGGGTGGCGCTGCTCACCGGCTCGAAGAACGCGGTCAAGGGACTGGGCTTCCTGCTCGGCGCGGGCCTGCTCGCGACGCTCGGCTTTGTCGGGGCGGTGCTCGGCATGGCCGCGGTGCTGGCGGCGATCCTGCTGGCGGTGGGGATCGCCATGCCGCCGGGCCTGCCCCGGGGCCGGAAGGGCGCGAAGTTCGCGGAGGTCTTCTCCAAGTCCGCCAACGTGAACTGGCTGTCGGCGGCGCGCGTGACCCTCTTCGGGGCGCGCGACGTGTGGTTCGTGGTCGGCCTGCCGGTCTATTTCACCGCCGTGCTCTCGGACGGCAGCCCGGAGGGCAACCGCACCGCCTTCTTCCTGATCGGCGGCTTCATGGCGCTCTGGATCATCCTCTACGGCGCGGTGCAGGCAAGCGCGCCGCGGCTGCTGCGCGCCGCCACCCGGCCGCAGGCGGCCCTGGTCCGCGACGCGCGGCTCTGGGCGGCGGGGCTCGCACTGATCCCGGCGGGCCTGACCCTGGCGGCGCTGACCGCCCCCGGCCCCTCGGCCGGGCTGACCGCGACACTGGTCGCGGGGCTTCTGGCCTTCGGCGCGGTCTTCGCGGTCAACTCGGCGCTCCACTCCTACCTGATCCTCGCCTTCACCAGGGCCGAGCGGGTGACGATGGACGTGGGCTTCTACTACATGGCCAACGCCGCAGGCCGCCTCTTGGGCACGCTGCTGTCGGGCCTGACCTACCAGGCGGGGGGACTGCCGCTGATGCTGGCGACGGCAACGCTGCTGCTGGTCACCAGCGCCCTGACCGCGACCCGGCTGAGGGCGGGCTGAGGCGTCACGTCCCGCCCGGCAGCCGGTTCCAGATCCGGCCCGGCCAGTCGGCGCGAGCGTCCAGATCGTCGAAGGCGCTGTCCTTCGAGATCAGCGGGCACGCCAGTTCGATGGCCGTCGCCGCGATCATCCGGTCGAACGGGTCCCGGTGCGCCCAGTCCATCGACCCGGACAGCACTGCCATTTCGGCACTGTAGGGGGCCACGCTGCCGCCCTGCGCCCGCAGCAGGGCCGGAAGCCGCGTCACCAGCGGCCCGACCTCCGGCCATTTTCCCGAGCGGTGCTTCTGGGTGATCTCGTGAAAGCTGCAGGGCGCGACATGGACGACCTGCGCGGCTTCGATGACACGGCGCGCGACCGGGTCGAGATCGGCCGAGCGGAACAGGCTCCAGACCCAGGTATGGGTGTCGAGCAGGACCGCCCTCACCCCCAGAGCTCCAGCTCATCCTCCGGCAGGGG
>JAUIAU010000179.1 GCA_030425185.1 Alphaproteobacteria bacterium | reverse complement strand
TTCGAATTCGGGCTCCGCGCCGGTTTCGAGACTGACGCGCAGCGCACCCAGACGGCGCGCTTCCTCCAGCAGGGCCAGCAACAGGGCGCTGGCCACCCCGCGGCCGCGCGCCTCGGCGACCGTGTGCATGGACTTCAGCTCCGCATGCTCGGGCGCGATCACCTTGACCGCCCCGATCCCGAGCACGCGGTCTCCCTCGGCAGCGGCCAGCAGGACCGCACCCGACGCAACCAGGGCGGCGGCGTCCTGCGCATGCACCGACTCGGGCGGCGACAGGCTGTGCATCAGGGCGAAGTGACGGGCGATCAGGGCCCCGATCCGCGGGTCCTGCGGGTCGGCCCGGTGAATGGCAAGCGGGGCAGGGGCTGTCGTCATCTCGAGGCCTCGGATCTCGGTCTGCCCTTCGCTATGCCAGCCCCGGGCGCGCGGCAAGACACGCAAACGGCGCCCGAAGGCGCCGCGGGGAAGTGTTCGTCCGGTTCGGGCGCGTCAGGCGCCGTAGGCGGTGCGATAGGCGAGACCCTTGATGGCCGAGCGGGTCAGGCCGAGATCGGCGAGATCGCGGTCCGACAGCGAGGCCAGCTCGTTGTAGGTGCGGTTGTACACGCGGCGCTTCGCAAGCCGGTCGGCAAGCTGCGCGCGCAGGGAAGCAAAGCTGCGGCCAAGGTCGAGGCCAAGGGTGCGGGTCTGGGTTGCAAGAGCCATGTTGATGTTCCTTTCTCCCGGCGCTTAGCGCCGATGGATCGGCGCTTTGTTCGCGCCTTCGAGGAAGAACATGGACCTCATGCTGCACTTGCACAATCCGCCGTTCGCTCAATGCCGCCTTGCAGCAATTGCATAAGTGACATTGACCTAAATTTCAGGGTGGCAGCGGTAACATCGGGCTGCAGGCACGAAAAAGCCCCCGGATAGTTGTCGCGGGGGCCTGAACTGTCAGATCGGCGAGAGGCGCTTAGTGCGTCCAGGCCCCGCGCCGGTCGGTCGCGAAATTCTCGCCGTAGCCGCGCGCGCGCAGGTTCGGCTTGCGCGATTTCGGCTCGGTCACAACGGCGTCGATCCCGTGCGCCTTGGCATAGTCGATGGCGGCTTCCTTGCTGTCGAACCGCAGGCGCACCTGGCTCTGGGTGTCCGACGACGAGGTCCAGCCCATCAGCGGGTCCACGGCCCGCGCGCTGCTCGGCGTGTAGTCCAGAACCCACTGGCGTGTCTTGGCCGTGCCGGACTGCATGGCTGTCTTGGCGGGCTGGTAGATCCGTGCGCGCATCGGGGTCCTCCTGAACGTCTTGGCTGCATGAAACGCAGGCGCGACGATGTTTCAAGGGGTCAAGTTGTCCTGAGAGTGCCTGCAAGCGCAGTTGCCAACCGAACCCGAGGGAGCGAGGGGTGGGGTGGGTGGTTCGGGACCGGCTGGCAACCTTTGTGCTGCTTGCATGGATACGCTACGCTTTCGATGTGTATCCCGCAAGCAGGATTTCGCGCCTAGGTTGTCGAGTGCGCGGCCCCAATGCCGCAGCTCTCACCACGGCAGCGGGGACCCGTCCCGGAAGAACTGACCGGTCGGACCGTCGTTCCCCAGGCGCGCCGCCCAGAGGATGCTGTCGACCCCGTCGTCGACCGGCCGCGCGCCCATCTCCGCACCGCCCGGGAAGGTGGCGGTGAACCCGGGGCAGACCGCGTTGATGCGGATCGGACCGGTCTCT
>JAUIAU010000178.1 GCA_030425185.1 Alphaproteobacteria bacterium | reverse complement strand
CGGCGCAAGGTGGTCGAGGCCACCGGCTACGACATCGAGGAGGTCGACCGCGAGAACGCGGCCGATGCCGCACGCGCGACGGGTCTCGGCCTGCGTTACCGCACGAGCCCGGGCGAGACGCAGGGCGCGCGGGCGACACCGACGCGACGGCCGGAACCTGGTGACGCTGCCGAGGACGGCCATGACGACGACCCGGCGGGGAGCGACCGCGCCAATCCACAGGAGTGACAGGATGAAGAGTTGGTACACGATCCGCGCCCGGGCTTCGGGCACGGAAGTGCTGATCTATGACGAAATCGGCGCTTATGGTGTCAGCGCCAAGGGCTTCCTCGCGGAACTCGGCGCGCTGCCGGATGACGCCCCCATCGATCTGCGCCTCAACAGCCCTGGCGGTTCCGTCTTTGATGCCGTGGCCATTTACAATGCGCTGAAGCGGCATGCGGGCCCGATCACCGTCTGGATCGACGGCATCGCCGCCTCGGCCGCGTCCTACATCGCCATGGCGGGCGACGAGATCGTCATGCCGGAAAACGCTTTCCTGATGATCCACGACCCGGCCGGCCTTGTCATGGGCACGGCCGAGGACATGCGCGCCACCGCCGAGGCGCTCGACAAGGTGAAGGGTAGCCTGATCCAGGGCTATGCGTCGAAGTCGGGAAAGGCCGAGGAAGAAATCGCCACCTTGATGGCTGCCGAGACCTGGCTCGATGCCAAGGACGCGCTGGCTCTCGGGTTTATCGACCGCATTGCCGAGCCTGTGAAACTCGCCGCCTCCTTCGATGTGGCGCGGTTCCGCAATGCACCGCCGGAAGTGGTTGAGGCGATCGAAACCGTTGTCGGATCCACCGGTTCTGACACGGACGGCGCATCGGAGGCAGACGCGGCTGGAGCCGACGAACCCGAGGGGGATGTTGGACGCGACACCATCCCCCCGGACGAAATCACGCCGCCGGAGAACCGGGACGTGGGTGTTTCCGATGGGAACACCCGCCCGTCCAGCCCATCCGAGTGCACTGTTGCCGCCGCCGACACTGCGCCCGACGCCACCACCATCCGGGCCGAGGCCATTGCGCACGCCCGCGCCGTGATCGATCTCTGTCGCCTCGCGGGCCAGCCGCAGATGGCAGGTGGCTTCCTTGAGCAGGACGCAAGCCTCGATGACGTGCGCACCCGGCTCCTCGCTGCGAAAGCCGAGGCAACCCCCGACATCACCAGCAGCGCCCACGCCCAGCCCGGGCGGGCTGCCTCCACGACCCCTTGGGGCGAGGTCATCGCCCGCACCTTCAAGACGAAAGGCTAACGCATCATGACCACGCTCACGGAAGGCAAACACGCGGGCGGCTTCCTCGTCTGGGAAGTCCTGCGCGATTACACCCGAGACACCGTCACCGTCGCCTCGGGTGCCGGAAAGCTCGAGCCCGGCACCGTGCTGGGCAAGATCACCTCCGGTGGCAAGTTCACGACCCTTGCGCCTGCGGCCACCAATGGCAGCCAGACTGCCGCCGGCATTCTCTGGGCAGGCGTGGACGCGTCAGCCGCCGATACGCCGGGCGTCGTGCTCCTGCGGGGCCCTGCCATCGTGAACCGCCATGAGATCGTCTGGCCCGAGGGCGCGACCGAGGCCCAGATCACCGCCGCCACCACGGCCCTGGCCGCGCTCGGCCTCATTCTGCGCTGACGCGCAACTCCCCACTCCTCAC
>JAUIAU010000177.1 GCA_030425185.1 Alphaproteobacteria bacterium | reverse complement strand
CGGTCAGCCCGGCCTGCGCGGTGGCGAGCGGCAGGGCGCACTGGAACTGCAGGAAGCCGCGCCGCCCGTACATCCGGTTCCAGTTCCCGATCGCGTCGAGCGGGTAGAAGTAGCTGTCCCAGTCCACCAGCTGCTCGGCGGACTTGCGCGCGCCCAGCCGGTAGTAGAGCGCGTTGAAGGCGCCGACCGTGTACCGGTTGAGCGTGAACCCGGGCAGGTCGAACGGCACCTGCAGGCGTTGCCGCCGGGCCGCCACCGGGCGGTCGCGCAGGCGGACCGGCACCGCGTCCCGGGGCGCGTGGTGGCCCAGCATCACCAGCGCGCGGCCCATGTGCGGGCCCTCGGTCGCAGCGTCGATCCACGCGACGGAGTAGGGCGCGTCGGCGTTCGCCTCGAACGCGTCGAGCGCGGCCTCCAGCGAGGGCGCCGGGATCGTGCGTTGCAGGATCCAGCCGGTCTCGACCGCGCGCAGGCGGATCGCGGCACGCAGGATGACCCCGGTCAGGCCCATGCCGCCGAGCGTCCAGTCGAAGAGGTCCTCGCCCGGCACGGTCCGGGTCACGGTGCCGTCGGGGCCCATCACCTCGACCCAGTCCACGCAGGCGCGGAAGCTGCCGTCGCAGTGGTGGTTCTTGCCGTGCACATCCGCCGCGATGGCGCCGCCCAGCGTCACGAAGCGGGTGCCGGGGGTGACCATCGGGAACCAGCCGCGCGGCAGGAAGGCCTCGATCACGTCGGCCAGAAGGACACCCGCTTCGGCCGTCAACACGCCGGTGGCGGGGTCGAAGGCCAGCATCCGGTCCATGCCGCGCATGTCGAGCGTCAGGCCCGCGTTCAGGGCGCTGTCGCCGTAGGCCCGGCCGTTTCCGCGCGCGATCAGCGGCGCCTCGGCGACGGCGCGCGCGACATCCTGCTGCGAGCGGGCGCGGACCACGCGGCAGTCCCGGCGCGGGAAACGCCCCCATCCCGAGATCCGCTTCATCGTGCACCCCCGGTCCGGAAAACGTAGCGCCGGTCGAGTTCGTATTTCACGAGGTACCCCACGCTGAGCCCCAGCACCGCGCCCGTCTCGCGCCAGAGGTCGGTGCCGCCGATCAGCCAGAAGGCGGTCTCGGTCGCCCAGAAGATCGCCGTGGTGGCCACGCCCATCAGCGAGTAGAGGCCGAACCGCCGGGAATGCGCGGCGAGGCCGGTCGAGCGGTCGTCGAAGATCCAGCGCTTGTCGAGCAGGTATTTCACCACCAGCCCGGCCAGCGTGCCCGCGGCCAGCGCCGCCACGAAGCGCGGCCCGGTCTCGGGCGTGCCGCCCCACAGGACCAGCCGCTGCACGGCGAGGTTGGCCAGCACCGCGATCCCGGCGAAGCCCGCGTAGCGCAGGACCAGGGCGCCGCCGCTCACAGCAGCACCGCGATGACGAGAACCGTGGCGATCAGCGCGATCACGTTGCGGCTGGCGGGCGCCTTGACCGCATAGACCAGCGGATCGTCATGCATTTCGCCGCGCCCGGCGACCAGCACCATGCGGCTGATCCAGTAGAGCAGGAGCGGGCAGATCAGCCACAGCACCTCGGGTTGCGCGTAGCGGCCCGTGGCGAGTTCCTCCTGCACGTAGAGCGCGAAGACCAGCGTCGCGACATAGCCGGAGGCGACGGCCATCTGGGTGACCACGGCGCGGTCCTCGACGCGGTAGCCGCGCCGGGTCTCGCGGCGGACCCCGCGCGTGGCGGCCTCGGTCAGTTCCGCCTGCCGCTTCACCG
>JAUIAU010000176.1 GCA_030425185.1 Alphaproteobacteria bacterium | reverse complement strand
GGTTATCGAGGGCCGAGGTCGCCTCGTCGAACAGCATGACGCGCGGGTCCTGCACGAGCGCGCGGGCGATGGAGAGGCGCTGGCGCTGGCCACCGGAGAGGGTGCCGCCGCCTTCGGGGATCAGCGAGTGCATCCCCATTGGCATCGCCTTGATATCGGGCTCGAGACCCGCGTCGCGCGCGGCGAGCCAGGCCTGATCCATGGTGATCGCGCTCGCCCCCGCGATGGCGGTGTAGATCGAGCCGCCTGAGATCCGGTCGTTCTGGAGCACGACGCCGATCTGGCGGCGCACGCCGCTCATCTCCAGCGTCTCAATGTTCTTGCCGTCGATCAGCAGCGCGCCCGCTTGCGGCGTCTCGAAGCCGAGGATGAGCGCGGCGATGGTGGACTTGCCGGCGCCGGATGGGCCCACCACGGCGACGAACTCGCCATCATGGGCGTCGATGTCCACGCCGTCGAGGATCAGCGGACCGTCTGGCGCGTAGCGGAACGAGACGGCCCGCAGCTCGACCCGGCCGCGCAAGGGGCCCGCGTCGACCCGGTCGCGCTTGGCCTCGGTCGCGGTCTCGAGGAAGGGGCGGACCAGCTCGCGCTTAAGCATCTGCTCATGGGCGTCGACGAAGCTCGTGAAGAACTGGCTCATGAAGCCGGTGACCGAGCCGAAGGCGCGCTGAAAGGCGAAGAAGACGCCGATGGTCAGCAACGGCGCCGCGAGCGGGTTCAGCGTTTGCTCGATCTGGCTCTGCAGGACCATGGTCCCGGCGACGTAGAACAGGCCGATGGTCGCGAGCGTCGAAATCGCGACGCCGATTATGCTCGCATTGTGCTCGATTCGGGCGTTTGTGTAGGTCATCCGCAGGACGTCGCCCTTGCCTTCGGCCCAGCCCGAGAAGGCGCGCTCCTCCGCGCGGGCGGTCTGGAGCTTCGAGACGCCCTGGATGATCTGCATCAGGAAGCCGAGATTGCGCCCGCCCTGGAGGTGGATCTCGATGTTCCGCCGCCGCATCAGGTAGGAGGTCGTCACGGTTACCGCCGCGCTCGCCACGGCCGCGATCAGTGAGAGGAAGGCGAGCTGCGTCGAGTAGTAGAAGCAGAGCCCGAGCATCAGCACGAGGCCGATCGCCGCCGAGATCGCGCTCGACAGCGTGCTGACCATCCCGATCGAGACATCAGAGATCATCAGCGCCCGCTTCAGCAGCTCGCCCGTAGGCGCCGCGCGGAAGAAGCGGTTCGGCAGGCGCAGCATCCGGTCGATGATGGCCGACTGCATCCGCGTGAAGATCTTGGTCTGCACCCGCAGGTTCACGAAGGCCTGCGCGATGCCGAAGGCGAAGGTGCAGAGCGTGATCGCCGCGACCGCGATGCCGATGCCTACCAGAAGCTCCCGCTCGTCGTTCGGGATCACCTTGTCGATGATGATGAAGTGGCCGATCGGCGTCAGCATGCCGAGACCCATGCCGACCAGCATCAGAAGCATGACCTGCTTCATGTCGGGGAATTGCGGGCGGAGCGTGAACATCGACAGCTGCCAGAAATCCACCTCGCCCTTGTCGTCGAGCACTTCGGGCAGGGCCGCGACGAAGGTAAATCCGGTCTCGGACAGCTCGTCGAGATCGGCGGGGCGGATTCGGCGCCGCTCGCCGAGCTCCGGCGCTATCCGCTCGTAGTCGACGCCCATGTTGAAGGCGCGCATGCGGGGGATAAACACGCGCGGAAGGCCGTTCTCGGCGAAGGCGAGGATCACGCCGGCGTCGCCGT
>JAUIAU010000064.1 GCA_030425185.1 Alphaproteobacteria bacterium | reverse complement strand
GGGATATCGGAAAGCGCGCTCAAGGCGCGCCTGACCTCGGCGCGCCAGAAGCTGCTGGCCCGCACCACCGCCGAGGCCATCCAGCGAGCGAGGGATTACAGGCTTCTCTAGCCCTCGCGGTGCATTTATCCACGACCACCACCACCACATTTGGGAGAACTACCATGCAGAGCACGACGCTTTCCTTTGCCAACCTGCACAACCATGGCGAGTTATTTGCGAACCTTTTTCGCGCTAGACGACAGTCGTTCATTGTCCAGAACAAGTGGGACCTGCCCGAAGCGATGGGGATGGAGTACGACCAGTACGACACACCGGCCAGCCGCTGGGTCGCCGTCCACCACCTCGGCGAGGTGCTGGCGGGCATCCGCCTGACCCCCACCACCGCCCGCTGCGGCATCTACAGCTACATGATCCGCGATGCCCAGAAGGGCCTGCTCGACCAGATCCCGGAGGACCTGCTCTACGACGAGGCGCCCGTCGCCCCGCATATCTGGGAGTCGAGCCGTGTCTTCGTCAGCCACGCCACGCCGCAGAACATCCGCCGCCGCGTGCATGCTTTCCTGATCGCCGAGATGATGCGGTCGGCACGCGAGCTCGGCGCAACGCGGGTGTTGGGTCTCATTCCGTCGAACTGGCCACGCTGGGCCAGCCGCTGCGGACTGGATGCCGAGGCCGCCGGGCCCGAGATGGATATCGACGGCAGCCGCAACCAATGCGTCTGGATCAACCTGAGCCAGAACCTGCACTGATTCCGCTCCCGTTTCCGGGGGCGTTGTGAAACGGGAGCAGAGGACGCATATCAACCGGGTAGCCCCGGACTTCGACGACAGCCATGCGTTCTCTGCTCCTTACCTTTCTCCTCTCCGCCAGCCTCGCCCTGCCTGCGCCCGTCTCCGCCGATACGGCGGTGCCGGACAGCGCCGCGCAGATCTCGCTCAGTTTCGCCCCCGTCGTGCGCGCCACGTCGCCTGCCGTCGTGAACATCTACGCGACGCGCCTCGTCGAGACCCAGAGCAGCCCCTTCGCGGGCGACCCCTTCTACGGGGATTTCTTCCGCCAGTTTCCCAGCCGACCGCAGGTGCAGAACTCGCTCGGGTCCGGCGTCATCGTCTCGGACGATGGTCTTGTGGTCTCGAACTACCATGTGGTGGGCGAGGCCACGAACATCCGTGTGGTGCTGACCGACCGGCGCGAGGTCGGCGCGACCGTGCTGCTGGCGGACCAGGAAGCCGACCTCGCCGTTCTCAAGCTCGACGAGACCGACGATCTGACGGCTCTGCCGCTGCGCGACAGCGACACGGTCGAGGTGGGCGACCTCGTTCTGGCCATCGGCAACCCGTTCGGGGTCGGGCAGACCGTGACCTCCGGCATCATCTCGGGCCTCGCGCGCACCGGCATCTTCATGGGCAACGCGCGCGGCTACTTCCTGCAGACCGATGCCGCGATCAATCCCGGCAACTCCGGCGGAGCGCTGGTGGACGGGCAGGGCCGGCTCGTGGGCATCAACACCGCCATCCTGACCCGCTCGGGCGGCTCGAACGGAATCGGGTTCGCCGTGCCCGCCAATCTCGTCGCCCGTTTCATCGAACAGGCGCGGGCGGGCGAGACCCGTTTCCAGCGCCCCTGGGCCGGCGTCAGCGCGCAGGCCGTCGATCCCGACCTTGCCGCGGCGCCGGGCATGGGACGGCCGGACGGGATCATCCTGACCGGCCTGCATCCGGACAGCCCCTTCGCGGTGGCGGGTCTCCGGAAGGGCGACGTGATCCTGTCGGTGGACGGTCTGCCGGTCACGACCCCGGCCGAGATGATCTTCCGGATGAGTGTCACCGGCATCGGGCGGTCGATCGCGGTCGAGGCGCTGACCGCGGACGGGCCCGTTGCCCTCGACATCGACCTGGTCGCCGCCCCCGAGGACCCGCCGCGCGACCAGTACGAGGTGCCGCGCGATGCCGTGCTGGCCGGGCTGGTGGCCACCAACATCAATCCGGCCGTGACGCAGGAACTGGGCCTCGACCTGTCGGCCGAGGGCGTGGCGGTGCTGCGCGCAGAGGGGCCCGCCGCGCGGGTCGGGTTGCGGACGGGCGACATCGTCTTCGGGGTCAACGGCCGGATCGTCGAGACGACGCGCGACCTGGCCGACGCGCTGCGCGAGCGCACCCGGACCTGGCAGATCGGCGTTATGCGTGACGGACGGCCCATCTCCCTGCGGTTCCGGATCTGAGCGGTGCCCGACCTGTTCTCTTCCGGTGCCGAGGGCACGCCCGCCCCCGAGGGCCCGCGCCCGCTGGCCGACCGCCTGCGCCCGCGCCGACTGGACGAGGTGATCGGGCAGGGGCACCTGCTGGACGAGGGCGGTGCGCTGCGCGTCATGCTGGACGGCGGCATTTCCGGGTCGGTGATCTTCTGGGGGCCGCCCGGCGTCGGCAAGACGACCATCGCGCGCCTGCTCGCCGCCGAGAGCGACCTGCATTTCGTCCAGATCAGCGCGATCTTCTCCGGCGTACCGGACCTCAGGAAGGTCTTCGAGGCGGCGAAACACCGGCGGGCGAGCGGGCAGGGCACGCTGCTGTTCGTCGACGAGATCCACCGCTTCAACAAGGCGCAGCAGGACGGGTTCCTGCCGCACATGGAGGACGGCACCATCGTCCTCGTCGGGGCCACGACCGAGAACCCGAGCTTCGAGCTGAACGCGGCCCTTCTGAGCCGCGCGCAGGTCCTGACCCTGAACCGGCTGGAGTTGCGCGACCTCGAACGTCTCGCGCAGCGCGCCGAAAAGGACACCGGCCGTGCCCTGCCGCTGACCGGCCCCGCGCGCGAGGCGCTGCTGGAGATGGCCGACGGCGATGGCCGGGCGCTGCTGAACCTGATCGAGCAGGTCCTCGCCTGGCGCGGGATCGAGGGCAAGCTGACCCCCGAGGCCCTGTCGCAGCGGCTGATGCGGCGCGCGGCGGTCTACGACAAGTCGGGCGACGGGCACTACAACCTGATCTCGGCGCTGCACAAGTCGGTGCGCGGCTCGGACCCGGACGCGGCGCTCTACTGGCTGGCGCGGATGCTGACGGCGGGCGAGGACCCGCGCTTTCTCGCCCGCCGGATCACCCGGATGGCGGTCGAGGACATCGGTCTCGCCGACCCGCAGGCGCAGGCCATCTGCCTGCAGTCCTGGGAGACCTACGAACGTCTTGGCAGTCCGGAGGGCGAACTGGCCCTGGCGCAGGCGGTCGTCTACCTCGCGCTCGCGCCGAAATCGAACGCCACCTATGTCGCCTACAAGGCCGCCATGGCCGAGGCGAAGAAGACCGGCAGCGCGCCGCCGCCGAAGCACATCCTGAACGCGCCCACCTCGCTGATGAAAGAACAGGGCTACGGCGCGGGCTATGCCTATGACCATGACGCCGAGGACGGCTTTTCCGGGCAGGACTACTTCCCCGAGAGCATGACGCGTCCCGCCTGGTACGTCCCGGTCGAACGCGGCTTCGAGCGCGAACTGGCCAAGCGCGTCGCCTATTTCGCGCGCCTGCGTGCGGAGCGGACACGTTGACATTCGGCGGCCCCCGCGCAAGGGACGGCGCATCATGACCGGACCCCTTCTCCAAGTCGCCCTCGGGGGCGCGCTCGGCGCCTCGCTGCGCTACCTGACAGGCATCGCCACGCTGCGCCTGATGGGGCCGGGCTTTCCCTGGGGAACGCTGACCGTCAACGTGCTCGGCTCGTTCGCCATGGGCGTGCTCGTGGTGACGCTGGCGCATCTCGGCGGCAACCGCTTCGCGCCGTTGCTGATGACCGGGCTTCTGGGCGGCTTCACCACCTTCTCGGCCTTCTCGCTGGACGCCGTCACCCTCTACGAGCGGGGCGAGGTCGCCCTTGCGGGGGGCTATGTCGCGGCCTCTGTCGTCCTGTCGCTGGCGGCGCTGTTCGCCGGCCTTCTCGTTGCCCGGAGCCTTGTCGCATGAGCGGTGTCCAGACCCTGACCGTTGGCCCGGGGGAGGGCGACCAGCGTCTCGACCGCTGGTTCCGGCGGCATTTCCCCCAGATCTCGCAGGGGCGCATCGAGAAGATGTGCCGCAAGGGCGAGATCCGGGTGGACGGTGGCCGCGTGAAGCCCGCGACCCGGATCGAGGTCGGCCAGAGCATCCGCGTCCCGCCGCTGCCGGACACCGAGGCCCCGCCGCGCCCGCCGAAACCGTCGGTCTCGGACGCCGATGCCGCGATGATCCGGGCCTGCGTGCTCTATCGCGATGCGCACCTGATCGCGTTGAACAAGCCGCCGGGGCTGGCGGTGCAGGGCGGGTCGGGCACCGACCGGCATCTCGACGGCATGACCGAGGCGCTGATGTTCGGCAATGACGAGCGCCCGCGCCTGGTGCACCGGCTCGACCGCGACACGTCGGGCGTCCTTCTGCTGGGCCGCACGCGCGAGGCCGCGGCGGCCCTGACCGCCGCGTTCCGCGCCCGCGATACCCGCAAGATCTACTGGGCCGCCGTCGCCGGCGTGCCGAAACCGCGAATGGGCACCATCCGCTTCGGGCTGGTCAAGGCACCGGGCCACGGCAAGGGCGGCGAAGGCGAGAAGATGCGCTGCATCCACCCGAAGGACGTCGAGACGACCGAGGGGGCCAAGCGGGCCACCACCGACTATGCCGTCCTGTCGGCACTGGGCGGGCGGCTGAGCTGGGCGGCGCTGGTCCCGGTCACGGGGCGCACGCACCAGCTGCGCGCCCACATGGCCGAGATCGGGCACCCGGTGATCGGGGACGGCAAGTACGGCGGGTCCGGCCAGGAGAACCAGGGCGACGGCTGGGGCGCGATGCTGGGCGGCGAGCTGTCGAAGAAGCTGCACCTGCACGCCCGGTCGCTGAGCCTCGATCATCCGATGACGGGCACCCGCCTGACCTTCACCGCGCCCCTGCCCGAGCACATGGCCCGCACTTGGGAGACCTTGGGCTGGGACCCCCGCGATGTGCCCGAGGACCCGTTCGAGGACGAAGACGACTGATGCTGCTCGTGGTCTTCGACGTCGACGGCACCCTCGTGGACAGCCAGGCGCACATCGTGGCGGCGATGCAGGCGGCCTTCGCCGAAGGCGGCCAACCGGTGCCAGACCGGGCGACGATCCTGTCCATCGTGGGGCTGAGCCTGCCGCTGGCGATCGAGACGCTGACGCCGGGCGCCGACCCGGCCACGCAGGGACGAATGGTGGCGGCCTACCGCGACGCCTTCGTCGCGTTGCGCACCGAGCTTGGCGAAGGGGCCTCGCCGCTCTATCCCGGCGCGCTCGACACGCTGGCGGCGCTGGGCGCGCGCGATGACGTGCTGCTGGGCATCGCGACGGGCAAATCGCAGCGCGGGCTCGACCTGCTCCTGGACCACTACGACCTGAGACGCCGCTTCGTGACGGCGCAATCGGCGGACGGGCATCCCTCGAAGCCGCATCCCGCGATGCTGGAGACCGCGCTGGCCGAGGCGGGTGTTGCGCCCGCGCAGGCGGTCATGCTGGGAGATACCACCTACGACATGATCATGGCGGCCAACGCCGGGGTGGCCGGGATCGGCGTGGCCTGGGGCTATCACCCGGCGCAGGCGCTGACCGACGCGGGCGCAGAAACGGTGCTTGGCGGGTTCGAGGGGCTGCTGCCGCATCTGACGGAAACGGGACGACTGGCATGACCGAGTGGAAACTGAAGCGGTTCTGGACCGAGGTCGGGATCGAGGAGGGCGCGGAGGGCTGCGCCGTCACGCTGGACGGACGCCCGGTCCGCACGCCCGCCAAGACCCGCCTTGTCCTGCCGACCCGCGCCTTTGCCGAGGCGGTCGCCGAGGAATGGCGGGCGCAGGAGGGCGAGATCGACCCGCGCATCATGCCGGCGACCCGCGCGGCCAACGCGGCCCTCGACAAGATCGCCCACCAGCGCGACGACGTCATCGCCATGCTCGCCGCCTACGGCGACAGCGACCTGCTGTGCTACCGTGCGGCCGAGCCCGCCGGTCTCGTCGCCCGGCAGGCCGAGGCGTGGGACCCGCTGCTGGACTGGGGGGCCGAGGCGCACGGCGCGCGGCTCCGGGTCACGACGGGCGTTCTGCCGGTGGCCCAGCCCCCGGAGGCCCTCGCCCGGCTGGCACGGCCGCTGCATGACATGAACGCATTCCAGCTGGCCGGGGCGCATGACCTGATCGCGCTGTCGGGGTCCCTGGTGCTTGCCCTCGCGGTGATCGGCGACCTGCTGGACCCCGCGTCGGCCTGGGCCCTGTCGCGAATCGACGAGGACTGGCAGGCACAGGAATGGGGCGTCGATGAGGAAGCGGCGGAAGTCGCGGCCCTGAAGGCCGAGGCCTTTCACGCAGCGGCACGCCATTACCGGCTCGCCACAGCCTGAGGGCGAACGATTCTCTGTTTGGGTGGATTGCCCGCGCGACAGCTCGCGCAGGGGTTGTTTCACCATGGGACGCGGCCTTGTCGTGACGTAAGGGAAGGCGCGGAACGCGCGCAGCCCGCTTTTGCCCAAGACAAGGGCACGACTGCCGAATCCTGACCTAAGCCGCGCCGTTCGGCCATGAATCCCACTCTAAGCCTTGACGTTTTTTTGGAGATTTGCCCAATTTGAACGCACTGAGCGGGCGACGTCCTTTGCAAGAGAGGCACGTCTGCTTGAGTTCACCCTCGGCCCACGAGGGCCGATAAGAAAATCCGCCCGAAGTGGCGGACCATCAGGATGAGGTCATGATGAAGAAATCCGTATTCCTTGGAGCCCTGACCGTTGCAGGTCTGGCCGCCGGCGTCGCCGGTGCTGCCACCCTCGACGACGTCAAGGCCCGCGGCGCGCTGAACTGTGGTGTGACCACCGGTCTGGTCGGCTTCGCCGCGCCCGACGCGAACGGCAACTGGGACGGCTTCGACGTCGGCGTCTGCCGCGCCGTTGCTGCTGCCGTTCTCGGCGACCCGATGGCCGTGAACTTCGTGCCGACCACCGGTCAGACCCGCTTCACCGCGCTGGCCTCCGGCGAAATCGACCTGCTGGCCCGGAACACCACCTGGACCTTCTCGCGCGACGTCGACCTGAAGTTCGAATTCGTCGGCATCAACTACTACGACGGTCAGGGCTTCATGGTTCCGAAGTCGCTGGGCGTGTCCTCGGCGAAGGAACTCGACGGCGCCACCGTCTGCATCCAGACCGGCACCACCACCGAGCTGAACCTCGCGGACTTCTTCCGTGTCAACAACATCAGCTACGAGCCGGTTCCGATCGAGACCAACGCTGAAGCGCAGCAGCAGTACCTCGCCGGTGCCTGCGACGTGTACACCACCGACGCGTCGGGCCTCGCTGCGACCCGCGCTTCGTTCGAGAACCCGGGCGACCACGTCGTTCTTCCGGAAATCATCTCGAAAGAGCCGCTCGGCCCGCTCGTCCGTCACGGCGACCCGGAGTGGGGCGACATTGCCCGCTGGACTCTGAACGCGCTGATCGCGGCTGAAGAGCTCGGCATCACCTCGGCCAACATCGAGGAACTGTCGGCCGGCACCAACAACCCGGAAATCAACCGGATCCTCGGCACCGAGGGTGAACTGGGTGCCATGCTCGGCCTCGACGCCGAGTGGGCCAAGCGCGCCATCATGGCGGGCGGCAACTACGGTGAGCTGTTCGAGAAGACCATCGGCGAGAACACCCCGATCGGTCTGGCCCGTGGCCTGAACGCTCAGTGGACCGACGGCGGGCTGCTCTACACCCCGCCCTTCCGCTAAGACCTGAACGGAGAAGGGCGCGGATCACACCGCGCCCTTCTTCCATTCGACGATACCGTCACGATCTCTCGGGCAACAAAGCGGACCAAGAAGCCGCCGGAAGGGTCGTCCCGGGGCACAGGGAACGTCTGTCATGACCACACTCACCGATCCACCGAAAGAGTCGTTCCGACTCAGCCAGTTGATCTACGATACGCGCTACCGGTCGCTGACCATTCAGGTCGTCGCCATGTTTCTGCTGGTTCTGGCGCTGTCCTGGCTGGTCAGCAACACGATCCAGAACCTTGCCGCGCTGGGCAAGGACTTCGACTTCGGCTTCCTCACGAACGTCGCCGGGTACGACATCAACCAGCGCCTGATCGAGTATGACTCGACCTCGACCCACGGCCGCGCCGCGCTTGTCGGTATCCTCAACACGCTGCTGGTCGCCTTCCTCGGCTGTATTCTAGCCACCGTCATCGGGGTGATCGCCGGGGTCCTGCGCCTGTCCAAGAACTGGATCATCGCGCGCCTGATGACGGTCTACGTCGAAGGCTTCCGCAACGTTCCGCTGCTCCTCTGGATCATCGTCATCTTCGCCGTGATGACCGAGTCCACGCCGTCGCCCCGCGACTTCCGCGAAGGCGGCTCGGCCTCGATGATGCTGTTCGACAGCATCGCCGTGTCGAACCGGGGCGTCTACGTTCCGGCGCCGATCTGGGCCGAAGGCTCGGCGATCGTCGTCGCTGTCTTCCTTCTGTCGCTCGTCGGCATCTTCCTGTTCCGGCGGTTCGCCCGGGCCCGGCAGGAGGCCACCGGCCAGATCCTGCCCGTCGGCTGGGTGGCGCTGGGCCTGTTCTTCGGTCCGGCCCTGATCGCCTTCTTCCTGATGGGCCGCCCGATCTCGCTCGAATACCCGGAACTCGGGGGCTTCAACTTCACCGGCGGCATCCAGCTTCGTAACTCGCTGATCGCGCTCTGGCTGGCGCTGTCGCTCTACACCGGCGCCTTCATCGCCGAGAACGTGCGGGGCGGCATCCTGGCCGTGTCCAAGGGGCAGACCGAAGCTGCGTTCGCGCTGGGCCTGCGCCCGAACCGGACGATGAGCCTCGTGATCCTGCCGCAGGCGCTGCGGGTCATCATCCCGCCGCTCATCTCGCAGTACCTGAACCTGACCAAGAACTCGTCGCTGGCGATCGCGGTGGGCTACATGGACGTCCGCTCGACGCTGGGCGGCATCACCATCAACCAGACCGGTCGCGAGCTGGAAGGGATGCTGTTGCTGGGTCTGTTCTACCTCATCACCTCGCTGGTGATCTCCGGCGTGATGAACATCTACAACAACAGCGTGAAGCTGAAGGAGCGGTAAGATGGCAAACACCACCGAAACCGCCTTCGTGCGGAAAGAGATGCTGGGGGCCAAGGAGCCGCCGCTGACCGAAACCGGGATCGTCAAGTGGGCCCGAGAGAACCTGTTCTCGGGCTGGTTGAACTCGATCCTCACGGTCCTGTCGATCCTGTTCGTCTACTGGGTTCTGGCGCACATCCTGCCCTGGATGCTGGGCGGGATCTGGGATGCCTCGTCGCTGACCGAGTGCCGGGCGATCCGGGACGAGATCTACGGTCCCGACGCGAGCGTGGCCTGCTGGGCCGTGCTGACCGAGCGCTGGAACCAGCTCCTGTTCGGGTTCTACCCGTCCGAGGCCTACTGGCGTCCGGTTCTCGCGCTGGTGCTGTTCGGCGTGGCGGTGACGCCGGTGCTCTTCTCCGGCATTCCGCGCGTGTTCTATGCGCTGACCGCCGTCGCGCCCTTCATCTGCTACTGGCTGCTGTGGGGCGGCACGATCTGGGGGCCGATCTTCGTGGCGCTCGGCTTCGTGCTGGGCTGGATCGCCTTCGGCGTGGTCAGCAAGGCGGCGGGCTCGCTCGCCGGGACCATCGCGGCGATCATCGTGCCGGTGCTTTACTGGCTGTTCCTCGACGCCCCGATCACCGGGGCGCTGGGCGCAGCCATGCCGATCGGGCTGGAATACATCCCCTCGAAGGACTTCGGCGGCTTCATGTTGGCGTTCATCATCGGGATCACCGGCATCATCCTGTCGCTGCCGCTCGGTGTTCTGCTGGCCCTCGGGCGGCAGTCCGACCTGTTCATCATCAACAAGACATCGGTGATCTTCATCGAGGTGATCCGGGGTGTTCCGCTGATCGTCTGGCTGTTCACCGCCTCGCTGCTGCTGAACTACTTCCTGCCGCCGGGCACCAACTTCGACCTGATGCTGCGGGTCATCATCATGGTGACGCTCTTCGCGGCGGCCTACATGGCCGAGGTGATCCGGGGTGGCCTCGCCGCCCTGCCGAAGGGCCAGTACGAGGGGGCGGACAGTCTCGGCCTCGACTACTGGCAGTCGATGCGGCTGATCATCCTGCCGCAGGCCCTGAAGATCTCCATTCCGGGGATCGTGAACACCTTCATCGGGCTGTTCAAGGATACCACGCTGGTGGTCTTCATCGGCCTGCTCGACCCCATCGGCCTGTCCAACGCGATCCGCGCCACGACCGACTGGAACGGGGTCTACTGGGAACTCTTCATCTTTATCGGGCTGCTCTTCTTCATCTGCTGCTTCAGCATGTCCCGGTATTCGCAATTCCTCGAGCGCAAGCTGCGCACCGACCATCGCTAAGGAGGCCGGACCATGACCGATACGGCAAACGCAACCGCAGAGGCACGGGCCATCGACCGGAGCCAGATGAAGGTCTCGGACGAGGTCGCCATCGAGATCTCGGCGATGAACAAGTGGTACGGCACGTTCCACGTGCTGCGCGACATCAACCTGACCGTGTACCGGGGCGAGCGGATCGTGATCTGCGGACCTTCGGGCTCGGGCAAGTCCACGCTGATCCGTTGCATCAACGCGCTGGAAGAGCACCAGGCGGGGCAGATCACCGTCGATGGCACGCTTCTGTCGAACGACCTGAAGAACATCGACAAGATCCGGTCGGAAGTGGGGATGGTGTTCCAGCACTTCAACCTGTTCCCGCACCTGACCATTCTCGAGAACTGCACGCTGGCCCCGATCTGGGTGCGCAAGACGCCCAAGAAAGAGGCCGAGGAAACGGCGATGTACTTCCTCGAGAAGGTCAAGATCCCCGAGCAGGCCCACAAGTATCCGGGTCAGCTGTCGGGCGGTCAGCAGCAGCGTGTGGCGATTGCGCGCTCGCTGTGCATGCGGCCGCGCATCATGCTCTTCGACGAGCCGACCTCGGCGCTCGACCCCGAGATGATCAAGGAAGTGCTCGACACCATGATCCAGCTCGCGGAAGAGGGCATGACCATGCTCTGCGTGACCCACGAGATGGGCTTCGCCCGCCAGGTGGCGAACCGGGTCATCTTCATGGACCAGGGCCAGATCGTCGAACAGAACGAGCCGGAAGAGTTCTTCCTCAACCCGAAGAGCGACCGGACCAAGCTGTTCCTCAGCCAGATCCTCGGCCACTGAGGCTCGGGCGACAGGATGTCGGAAAGGGGCCTTCGGGCCCCTTTTTCGTCAGCGGGGCCTGTAGCCGCGCTTGAGATGCAGCCGCACGAGATCGGTGAAGAACCTGTAATACCAAGGGCTCCGATCATCGACCCACTTTCACCCAATCTCTTGATCCGATTGACGTGATGACGTCCGGGAGGGCGATCAGGTTGTTCCAGGCCTGGCAGCCTGCATCGAGGATTGCGTCGTAGCT
>JAUIAU010000175.1 GCA_030425185.1 Alphaproteobacteria bacterium | reverse complement strand
GACAACGCCGAGGGCAAGTGCTTCGGCGGCACCGCCCGCCTGATCACCGCGGTCGAGGCCGCGCGGGCGCGCTCGAACAACTCGATCCTCGTCGACGGCGGGGACCAGTTCCAGGGCACGCTGTTCTACACCTACTACAAGGGCGCGATGGCGGCCGAGTTCATGAACAAGCTCGGCTACGACGCGATGACCGTGGGCAACCACGAGTTCGACGACGGCCCGGAAGTGCTGCGTGGCTTCATGGACGCGGTCAGCTTCCCGGTGCTGATGTCGAACGCCGAGTTCTCGGGCGAGCCGCAACTGGCCGACAAGCTGCTGAAATCGACCGTGATCGAGCGCGGTGGCGAGAAGATCGGCCTGATCGGCCTGACCCCGGAAGACACCGACGAACTGGCCTCGCCCGGTCCGAACGTCACCTTCACCGACCCGATCGCCGCCGTGCAGGGCGAGGTGGACAAGCTGACCGCCGAGGGCGTGAACAAGATCATCGTGCTGTCGCACTCGGGCTACGAGGTCGACAAGCGCGTCGCCGCCGGGACGACCGGCGTGGACGTGATCGTCGGCGGCCATGACAACAGCCTGCTGTCGAACACCCTCGAAGGCGCCAAGGGCCCGTATCCGACCATGGTCGGCAATACCGCCATCGTGCAGGCCTATGCCTATGGCAAGTTCCTCGGCGAACTGAACGTCACCTTCAACGACGCCGGCGAGATCATCGAGGCGGTGGGCGAGCCGCTGATCATGGACGGCACCGTGGCCGAGGACGAGGCCACCGTCGCCCGCATCGCCGAACTGGCCATGCCGCTGGACGAGATCCGAAACAAGGTCGTCGCCTCGACCACCGCGCCGATCGAGGGCGACCGCTCGTTCTGCCGCGCGGTGGAATGCGAGATGGGCAACCTCGTCGCCGACGCGATGCTCGACCGCGTCAAGGACCAGGGCATCCAGATCGCCATCGCCAACGGCGGCGGCCTGCGCGCCTCGATCGACGCCGGCGAGGTGACGATGGGCGAAGTGCTGACCGTGCTGCCGTTCCAGAACACGCTGTCGACCTTCCAGGTCACCGGGGCCGCGGTGAAGGCCGCGCTGGAGAACGGTGTCAGCCAGGTCGAGGAAGGCGCCGGCCGGTTCCCGCAGGTCGCAGGCCTCCGCTTCACCTGGGACGCCTCGAAGCCCGCCGGTGAGCGCGTCGTCTCGGTCGAGGTTGACGAGAACGGCAGCTGGATGCCGCTCGACGAGGGCAAGGTCTACGGCCTCGTCTCGAACAACTTCGTCCGCAACGGCGGCGACGGCTACGCCATGTTCACCGACGCGATGAACGCCTACGACTTCGGGCCGGACCTCGCCGACGTGACCGCCGAGTACCTCGCGGCGTCGGGCGGCTACACGCCCTACACCGACGGCCGGATCACCAAGGTCGAGTGACCTGACCTCGGACGACATGCGGGCCGTCCCCCCTGGGGGCGGCCCTTTTCCGTGTTCCGGGCCTGCGGTTGGGACGTCGCCCGCGTCGGGCGGCCGCCGTGGCAGGGCGTCGCCCTCTGCCATGGGCCCGGTGGCAGGGCGTCGCCTTCGTCCCGTGTCCCGCCGCCCGGCGGCCTAAAAATTTGGCGATTGTATATTTGACAAACCCAGCGGCGAGATCTACATTGAGCCCACGTTATTCACCGTGGTAAGTGTGGAAGAGCGTCGCAGGGGCTGATCGGGGCGTTGTAGCGGTACGGTGGGCGTGTTTCGCGGGATCAGGACGATAGATCGGGGCGCCTGCGGGCTGCATCA
>JAUIAU010000174.1 GCA_030425185.1 Alphaproteobacteria bacterium | reverse complement strand
CGAGGTGACCGCGCTCTACAACGGCGGCGCTCCGGGCGACGCTCGCTGGGTCGGTTGCTGTGCTGAGTACCTGCCCGGAAGCAGTGGCGTCCATCTGCTGCCAACCGTGCTAGAGCGCTCAGGCGCGCTGCGGGTCAACGCGTCGAGCGTGGGCGTCACGTCCAGCGACATCACCACGGACCACCCATGAGCGACGGCACCCACTGGCGACAGTACAGCGCGCGCACGGTAGCGCGCCACCTAGACGACCCCGCGCACGTCTATGGCGCCGTGCGGTGGAACAAGGACGGCACGCGCGCCCTGATGCGCTTCCTGGGCGAACCAGAAGCCAAGACGCACATGACGACACAGGAGGCCAGAAGCTTCTTGAGGTCGCGGGAGTGGCGCTTGCCGGACCACGAGGAGCGGTCGTGAGGGTCACCCACTCAGGCTATCCCCCGACCAGGGGAGACGCGCGTACCATGTCGCCCCATGTGGGAAGGCTTAGCCATACTCGGGTTAGCGATCTGGTGGGGATTCTCCCGCCGAGGGTTGCGCTCGTCCAAGCGACAGTCCGAGGCGTTGCGGGAGATGGAGCGCAGAGTGTTGCGCCTGGAGATAGAGGTCATGCGTCGCGAGAACGAGGCGCTTCGGGCACAACTGGAGCGCGCCCGCTGGAGGTGTCGAGATGATGATCGGTGAGGCGGCAATCGCTCAGGCCGTGATGGCTGTGGTCATTGGTGTCGGCGGATGGTTGGCCAAGCGCGCGGCGGACCGTGTCGAGGAGAGGGACGCGGAGATTCTCACCCGCGTGTCAGATCTTGCCGAGGACGTGGACGATCTGTCTGGGTCGATCCACCGGCTGGAGGTCACGCTAGCCGAGATCAAGGGTGAACAGTCGGCCAGCAGAGAGAGACATGAGGCGCTCAAGGACTCTGCCGCCGAGGGAAAGCGCGCGTCAGGCACGATCCACGGGCGGATCGACCAGATCAAGGCGGACCACGGCGAGCGGTTGGCGCGTCTTGAGGCCACGACCGCAATCAGCACAGGTGCAGCATGAGGTTCACAGAGAACTTCTCCCTCCGCGAGTTCCGCTGTCGCTGCGGTTGCGGCATCGAGCGCGAGCACGTCGAAGACCTGCGGGAGACTGCCGAAATGTGCCAGCGCGCGCGGGATCTCATCGGCTGGCCGCTCATCGTTCGGACCGGGGTTCGCTGCGATGAGTACAACCGCCAGTGCGGCGGAGCCAAGCGGTCGCAGCACCTACCGTCGCAGGGAGCGCGCGCCGCTGACCTCGTGCTCATGGACGGTGAGGGCAAGCCGACGCTTGAGGAGTTCTGGGTCATCTTGCAGGCGAACCGCGACGCAATCGGCTTCAACGGCGCGGGCTACTACAAGCGACCACCGAGCGACCCGCGCCCGTCGTTCATCCACATCGACCGCAGACCTGGGCGGTACGCGGAGTGGGGCAACGGGCGCCCTGCCATGCGGAGGGGCTGACCATGACGCACACGCAACTGGTTCTCCAACTCGGCGGCGTCTTTCTCGGCGGCGCGGCGATCGGCGGCATTGTCGGCGGGGGTCTCGTCGGCGCGTACAAGGCGATCGACGCGGACAAGCACCTCCCGCGCTGGGCCGACATGCTCGGCGTCGGTTGCGGGTACGGTCTCGCGGTCGTGGTCGCAGCCCTGCTCGGCGGGTACGTGGCGCCGGAACTGTCCGAGGTAGGTCGGCGCGTCTGTCAGGCTGTCGGCGCCGTGGGTGGACTCGCAGGACCGACCGCGTGGCCAGCGATGCAGCGCCGCTTGCTCGGCTACATCGA
>JAUIAU010000173.1 GCA_030425185.1 Alphaproteobacteria bacterium | reverse complement strand
TGATGAGCGACAACCATGTTGGCCGCCAACGTCAGCCAAGTTGGCCGGTGGCCCCAGGCGAAGGGAGGGCGTAGCCCGACCGTAGACTGGGGCCACCGGCTTCGCTCTCTTCTTGAGGGTAGGTGCTGGCCGCTGCGGGCCGGTAGGTTCGAGATCTCTGAAGCCAAACGGAGATACGACCGTGCCGGGCAAAACCGTCACCGACCAGCAAATGAGATTATACATGACCGACCGTCTCCAGCACAGCCAGCGTGTTGCTGCCGCCCGCGCGGGGTTCAGCGAACGCACCGCCCGCAGGATCGAGGCCGATCCGCGCCTTCCCTCCCAACGCAAGCCCTCCCGCGGCCGCACCGTGCCCGATCCTCTCGCCGCGGTATGGGAGCCGGTGCTGCTGCCGATCCTCGAGCGTGATCCCGCCGTTCAGGCTGTCACCTTGATGCGGCACCTCCAGTTGACGCATCCCGAAGCCTTCCCGGACGATCGGGTCCGCCGGACACTTGAGCGCCGAGTGCGCGATTGGCGGGCTTTGCACGGACCAGAACGCGACGTGATCTTCCGTCAGACACCCGAGCCGGGGCGCATGGCACTGTCCGATTTCACCGACGCCGGCGCCTTGGGCGTGACGATCGGTGGGCGGCCTCTCGAACATCGCCTGTATCATTTTGTCCTGGCCTACAGCAGCTGGGAACATGTCGCCGTGGTCCTCGGCGGCGAGAGCTTCACGGCGCTGGCCGAGAACCTGCAGAACGCCCTCTGGACGCTCGGCGGGGTGCCGCATGAACATCGCACCGACAGCCTCTCGGCAGCATATCGGAACCTCGACGCCGCGGCCGCGGAGGATGTCACCAAGCGGTATGAGGCTTTCTGCACCCATTACGGCATGCTCGCGAGCCGCAACAATCGTGGCGAGGCGCATGAGAATGGGTCGGTCGAGGCGCACAATAACCACCTCAAGGTGGCGCTCGACCAGGCCCTGATCCTGCGTGGCTCCCGGGACTTCGCCGATCTCGGGGATTGGCGGCGCTTCGTGGATGAGCTCGTCGCCCGTCGGAACCGGCGGCGGGAGGCGGCCCTGCGCATCGAGATGGCAGCGCTCAAGCCGTTGCCTGCCCGTCGCACGACCGACTTCACCGAGGTGGTTGCGCGCGTGACGAAGACCGGGGGCTTCCTGGTTCACCAGGTCTTCTACTCCGCGCCCTCCCAACTGATCGGCCAGCGGCTGCGGGTCCATGTCTATGACGACCGGATCGAGGCCTTTCTTGGCGCCACCCATGTTGTCACCCACCCGCGGCGCCGCGGTCGTGAGGACGGTCTGCGCGTCCATTGCGTCAACTATCGCCATGTCATCCACGCCCTGCGCCGAAAGCCCCAAGCTCTGGCGGGCTCGGTCTATCGGGACGGCCTGTTCCCGCGCTCGGAATACGCCGAGGCCTGGACCGCTCTCTCGGCGGCCTTGCCCCGTCGCGATGCCTGCCGAAGGATGGTCGACCTGCTCTGCCTCGCGCATGACGAAGGCTGCGAGGTCGAGCTGGCACTCCTGATCGCCGATACCCTCCATCAGGGTGAACTGCCCGAGGCCCGCAGATTGAAGGAACGGTTAGAGCCGCCGCAGCGGGCCCTCCCGGACGACACGCCCGTGGCACTGACGGAGTTGGCCAGCTTCGACGCCCTGCTGGAGGGCTGCGCATGACTGCTCCCACCGCACCGCGCCCCGTCGATGTCCACGCGCTGCCCACCATGCTCACCGCGCTGCGTCTGCCAAGCTTCCAGCGCCATTGGCAGGCGCTTGCGGACCGCGCCGATACCGAGGGGTGGCCCGCCTCCCGCTTCCT
>JAUIAU010000172.1 GCA_030425185.1 Alphaproteobacteria bacterium | reverse complement strand
TCGTCATCATCACGGTGACCGCGACGCTGGTCGGCTTCGACCGCTCGCTGACCCGCGCCTCGGCCAGCCTCGGGGCGGGCCCGGTCAAGACCTTCTTCTCGGTCCAGATGCCGCTGATCCTGCCGGGCGTGATCTCGGGCGGCCTCTTCGCCTTCATCACCTCCTTCGACGAGGTGGTGGTGGTGCTCTTCGTCGGCTCGGCCGGGCAGAAGACGCTGCCGTGGCAGATGTTCACCGGCCTGCGCGAACAGATCAGCCCGACCATCCTCGCGGTGGCCACGATCCTCGTCGTGATCTCCATCGCGCTCCTGGCCTCGGTCGAACTGCTGCGCCGCCGCTCCGAACGCCTGCGCGGCCTGAGCCCGGGCTAGACCCGGCCCAGCTGCCCGGCCCCCGCCCCGGGGGCCAGCCGCACCCCCGCCGCCCGGCAGAGGTCCCACGCCAGCGCCGAGTTCGACGAGATCACCGGCTTGCCGAGCGCCGCCTCGACCTCGCCGATCACTGCCAGCCCGTTCAGGTTGGTGCAGGACAGGATCACTCCCTCGACCGACGCATCGCGGCCCAGTTCGGTCGCCGCCGCCGCGATCGAGGCGGGCGCGATCCGCGCCACCTCGGCCTCCTCCGCGATCTCGAACGAGCCGAAGCGCGGGGTGCCTATGCCGTCTTCCGCCAGCACCGTGCGCAGCCGGTCCGAGACCTCGGCCACGTAGGGCGACAGAAGCGCGAACCGGGTGATCCCCAGCGCCCGCGCCGCCGCGATCAGCGCGCTCGCCGGTTCGCTGACCGCCGCCGCCGTCGCGCCGCCCCGGACCAGTTCCGCCACCCGCGCCCGCCCGATCACCGCCGCCCCCGAGGTGCAGCCGTAGCCCACCGCGTCGAAGGCGACGGCGGGCGGCAGCAGGGCGGCGGCGGCGGTCAGGTGCGTTTCCATCCCCGCCAGCGTGTCGGTCGTCACCGCCGCGCCCGAGGGAATGCGGCTGACGTGCAGCCGGGCGTCATCGGGCAGCAGGCGGCGGAAATCCGGCTCGATCCGCTCGTCCTGCTGCAAGACGATCAGCCCGAAGGCCGGGTGCGCGGGTGCGACACGCAGGGCGGGGAAGGGGGCGGTCATGCCATTTCTCCCAGCACCGGCAACTCGGCCCCGCGCCGGTCCGTCAGCCAGCGCGGCCCGTCCGCCCCGATCACGATGTCCTCCTCGTGGACCATGATCCGGCCCTCGCCGGTCTCGATCCCCGGCTCCAGCGTCAGCACCATGCCCGGCTCCAGCACCGTGTGATCGGCCGGGATCAGCGACAGCCCCTCGGTCAGTTGCATCCCCAGCCCGTGCCCCAGCCGCCCCGCGTCCGAGCCGCCCGCGCCCCCGGTCACGATCCGGTCCATGGCGTGGAACACCTCGGCCGCCGTCGCGCCGGGGCGCGCGGCGGCAAAGCCCGCCTCGGTCGCCTCGATCAGCCTCGCATGCGCGGCGACACTGGCGGGGGTGGCATGGCCCACCGCCCAGTTGCGGTCGAAGTCGCAGAAATACCCGTCCCAGACGAGACCGGTGTCCAGCATCAGGATGTCGCCCGGTTGCAGCGGCACCGGGGTGGCGGGCGAGATCACGTCCGCGTAGCCGCCCGGCCCGGCGCCGCCCGCGAGGTAGGGCACCCAGTCCGCCCCCTCGTCGAGGAGCAGCACCTGGAAATGCCGGAACACCGCCTCCAGCGGCACGCCCGGACCGGCGATCTCGGACACCCGCGCGAAGGCCCGGCCCGCGATGGCGCAGGCGTGTTCGATCTTGGCGACCTCGGCGGGCGACTTCACCGCGCGCAGGCCCCGGATCAGCCCGCCGTCCGGGACGAGGGCGCCG
>JAUIAU010000010.1 GCA_030425185.1 Alphaproteobacteria bacterium | reverse complement strand
CTCAACACCCAGAACTTCGCCTCGCATCGTCCCTCCGAGCATAAGAGACGTCGCAAACGACGTCGCTATGCACGTGTCTTAGGGCCTCACGCCGAAATCTGGCAGGCGGTGTCAATCGGGTGGTTACCGTTGGCACGGGCCCGTGCCCGGATCGTGTCGAGCGACAGGTCGCCCGCAACAACGTGGCTGGTCAGGATCTTCTGCAGCGTGCCCTTGTTCTCGGGCTGGAGCAGCGCCTCGACGGTGCCCGCGGGCAGTGCCTCGAAGCCGGAATTGACCGGCGCGAAGACCGTGAACGGGCCGGGGCTGGCCAGCGTGTCGACGAGGTCGGCGGCCTGCACGGCGGCCACCAGCGTGGTGTGGATGGGCGAGTTCACCGCGTTCTCGACGATGTTGCGGCTCTCGAGCATCGGCGCACCGCCCACGGTGGGATTGGCGGCCTGCGCCGCACCGGCGCCGAGGCCGACCGCGAGGGCAAGCGCGAGGGTCATGGGTCTGGCAGTCATGGTATATCCTTTCGCTGTCAGAGGCGGGAAGGCCCCGTCGCCGGGTCGGCGCCTTCCCAATGCGGCCCAGGAACGCGGGCCGCGACTGGTCGAAACTTCCGGCGGTCCGGCCCCGGGCTTCGCAACCGGGACCGGGGAGATGCAGCCCTTACGAGGCGGGCAGCAGGACGGTGTCGATCACGTGGATGACGCCGTTCGACTGCTTCACGTCGGCGATGGTCACGGTCGCGGTGCGGCCGTTCTCGTCGGTCAGCGTGATCATGTCGCCGTCCATCTTGGCCTGCAGCTGGCAGCCGCCGACGGTCGGGACGACATGCATGCCGCCGTCATCGGAGATCATGCCCGCGATCGCGTCGGACATCGCGTCGGCCGCCACGACGTGGCAGGTCAGCACGGTGGTCAGCGCGTCCTTGTTCTCGGGCTTCAGCAGGTCGGCGACGGCGCCTTCCGGCAGGGCCTCGAAGGCGGCATTGGTGGGCGCGAAGACGGTGAACGGACCTTCGCCCGACAGCGTCTCCACGAGGCCGGCGGCCTGGACGGCGGCCACGAGGGTGGTGTGGTCGGCCGAGTTCACCGCGTTCTCGACGATGGTCTTGTCGGCGAACATCGCCGCGCCGCCGACCATCGGGTTTTCCATCGAGTGGCTGCCGGCGAAGGCTGCGCCCACGGCGAGGCCCAGCGACAGGGCGGTTGCGGTGGCGGTGACGGTAAAGAGGGGACGTGTCATTCTGATATCTCCTGTTGCAGTCATCTCCGGCAGCTCATCGTCCGGAGTTGCCAGAACCCACGGGAGGGCGTTCAGAAAAGTTTCAGGGCGCCGAATTTTTTTCTCAGCGCCCTGTTTCAGAAAGAAAAATTGTGGATCAGAGCAGGGTCAGCGGACCCGTGGCGAGGACCGCGCCGGTCGGCTGCCCGGTGGGCGAGCCGCCTTCGGGCTCGTCCGACACCGCCAGAAGCCCGCCCGCCAATGCCGCGGCGAGGTCGGGCGCCACGGCCAGCGTTACCTCCGGTGTCCCGGGCAGCACGCCCAGCGAGACCGGCGGATTGTCCCCGGCGATCAGCCAGAGCTCCAGCGCCCGGCCCGGCGCGGCGGCGCCGCTCTCGCGGGCCAGCGTCAGCACGCCCGCGCCCGCGTCATAGGCCGCCGCCAGCGTCAGCCCGGAATCGCCGGTCACCTCGGCGGTATAGACCGGTCCGGACGGGGACTGCGGGGCGTCAGGGATCAGCAGCAGGACCACGACCGCGACTGCCGCCGCCGCGCCGAGGCCCGCCAGCCATTGCCGGACCCGGCCGCCGGCCGGGCGCGCGTCGCGGAAGAGCGCGGTCTCCACGCGCTCCTTAAGGGCGGGCGGCGGGGCGACCGCCTCGACCTCGTCCAGCGCCATCGCGGCGAAGCGCGCCTGCCAGTCCCGCACCTCGGCGCGCAGCGTGGCTGATCGGGCCAGCCGCGCCTCGAACGCCGTCCGCTCGGACGCACCGAGCAGGCCGAGGGCGTATTCCGCCGCCTCGGCGCTGTCTTCGGGGTCGATGTCGGGCCGGTCGCTCATCGGCTCAGGCACTCCTTCAGCGCGATCAGGCTGCGCCGCAGCCAGGTTCGCATGGTGTTGAGCGGCACGCCTGCACGGTCGGCCAGCTCCTGGTAGGTGGCGCCTTCGAGATAGGCGCCGCGCACGGCGGCCGCGCGGGCCTCCGGCAGTTCCCCGAGACAGGCGCCGATCCGCGCCGCCTCGGAGGCGGCCACGGCACGGGCCTCGGGCCCCGGTGTCGGGTCGGCCACCGGCATCGCCTCGTCGAGCGGCTGGGTGCCGCCCCGGGCGGCCCGCAGCCGGTCGATCGCGTGGTTGCGCGCGACGGTGATCAGCCAGGTCATCGGGCTGTGTCCCGTCACCTGGTACCGATCGGCACGCGCCCAGACCTTGAGATACACCTCCTGCAACGCGTCCTCGGCTGCGGCACGATCCTGCAAGACACGCAGCACGACACCAAAGAGTTTCGCGGAGGTGGCATCATAGAGCGCGGAAAACGCCCCTCGGTCCCTGAGGGCGACGCGCGCGATCAGGGACTCGATCCTGTCGCGGCCTTCTGCGTCGGGGATGTCCATGTGCCACAGATACCGCTTTTGGATGGAAAGACCAGCATTCCGACACCGGCCCGGCGGTGGGTTTCTCCCCGCGCCGCCCTACCCCTTGCCCCTGCCCAAGATATGTTGCACCACCGGGCCACGGTCCCGCGTGGACCAGCGACAGCGGACAGAGGACGGTCACATGGAGATGGCACTGCGACCCACCGAAACGGCATCGGTGCGCGAGCTTTTCGGGATCGACACCGACATGACGGTGCCGGCCTTCGCGGAACCCAGCGATCGCGTGCCCGCCGTCGATCCGACCTACAAGTTCGACCCGGATACCACGCTGGCCATCCTCGCGGGCTTCCGCAACAACCGCCGCGTGATGATCCAGGGCTACCACGGCACCGGCAAGTCGACCCATATCGAACAGGTCGCGGCGCGGCTGAACTGGCCGGCGGTGCGGGTGAACCTCGACAGCCACATCTCCCGGATCGACCTGATCGGCAAGGACGCGATCAAGCTGCGCGACGGCAAGCAGGTGACCGAGTTCCACGAGGGCATCCTGCCCTGGGCGCTGCGCAATCCCGTCGCCATCGTCTTCGACGAATACGACGCGGGCCGTGCCGACGTGATGTTCGTGATCCAGCGCGTGCTCGAGCATGACGGAAAGCTGACCCTGCTCGACCAGAATGAGATCATCACGCCGAACCCGTATTTCCGGCTGTTCGCGACCTCGAACACCGTGGGTCTCGGCGACACCACCGGCCTCTATCACGGGGTCCAGCAGATCAACCAGGCGCAGATGGACCGCTGGTCCATGGTGGCGACCCTGAACTACCTCAGCCACGATGCCGAGACGGCGATCGTTTTGGCGAAGAACCCGCACTACAACACCGAGAAGGGCCGCAAGCAGATCGCGCAGATGGTGACCGTCGCCGACCTGACCCGGACTGCCTTCATGGCGGGGGACCTCTCGACCGTGATGAGCCCGCGCACCGTGATCGCCTGGGCGCAGAACGCCGAGATCTTCCGCAATATCGGCTACGCGTTCCGGCTGACCTTCCTCAACAAGTGCGACGAGCTCGAACGCCAGACCGTGGCCGAGTTCTACCAGCGCTGCTTCGCCGAGGAGCTGCCGGAAAGCGCGGTCTCGACCGCGATCCGCTGATCCCCGGCCGCTCCGTCCCCGGACCGCGTGGCGGGACCGGACCGGGGAGGCTCCCACGCCCCGCCGCCGGGAGGGTCCCGATGCGCCGTGTCCTGATCTGTCTCGCCGGTCTCGCGCTGGCCGCCCCCGCACTGGCCGACGGGCCGCCCGCCCTGCTGGGCGCGGTGTCGGGCGACTGGAACCAGGACGAGCTTCCCGATGCCGCCGTGCTCGTGCGCGGCCCGGACGAGGGGGCGGCGACCCTGCACGTCTATCTCGGCGACTGGACCGAGGGGCTGACACCCGTCGTCAGCGCCCCGAACGCGGTCTTCGCGGGTCCGATGGCCGGGCAGATGCCCCGCCTCGCCCCGCGCACCGAGACCAGCTTCGTGATCGAGATGGAACAGACCGGGGTGGGCCGCACGCCCTGGATGTCGCAGACGACGGTGGCCTTCCGCGACGGCGGGTTCGTGGTGGCGGGCTACACCTACGACTTCTACGACCGGCTCGATCCCGGCCATTCCGGAACCTGCGACGTGAACCTGCTGAACGGCCGCTGGGAACGCCGGATCGACCCGGAAGGTGACGCGCCCGAACGCCGCGAGAGCGGTGACGGCGGACCGCGCGCCTTCCCGCTCGCCGCGCTGACCGATGCCTTCTGGCCCGAGCCCTGCGAGGGGCTCTGGGACTGACCCCGCCCCGTTGACGCGCCCCGGCGATCTGCCAGACTTCGCCCCGCGTCCCTGACGAAAGACGAAAGAGCCCATGCGCCGTCCCGACGACAACCCGTCCGAGCCGTTCAAGAAGGCCCTCGCCGAGGCGACCCGCGTGCTGGCGGACGACCCCGACGTGGGCGTGACCTACTCGGTCGACCCCCCGGGCATGACGCAGGATTCGATCCGCCTGCCGCAGGTCAGCCGCCGGATGAGCCGCGAGGAGGTGCTGCTGGCCCGCGGCACCGCGGATGCCTACGCGATGCGGCGCAAGTATCACGACGCCGCCACCCATGCCCGCTACGAGCCGCAGGGCCAGATGGCCCGCGACCTCTACGAGGCGATGGAGACCGCCCGCTGCGAGGCCGTCGGCGCGCGCCACATGCCCGGGACCGCGGGCAACATCGACGCGAAGATCGCCAACGAGGCGATGCGCAAGGGCTACGCCCAGATCGAGAAGGCGTCGGAGGCCCCGCTGGCGGTCGCGGCGGGTTACCTGATCCGGCATCTCGCCTCCGGGCGTCCGCTGCCCGAGGGCGCGCAGAACGTGATGGACCTCTGGCGCGAGCACATCGAGGGGCAGGGCTTCGAGACCCTGCGCGACCTCGACGGCACCCTGTCGGACCAGGCCGCCTTCGCCAAGCTGGCGCGGCGCCTGATCGACGATCTCGGCTACGGCGACCAGCTCGGCGACGATCCCGACGACATGGAGGACGAGGACGCGCAGGACGAGGCCTCGGACGAGGAGCAGTCCGCCGACGACCAGCAGAACCCCGACAAGCAGGACCCGGGCGACGACGACGAGGCCTCGCCCGAGCAGTCCCAGGACCAGGAGATGGACGCCGCCGAGGCAACCGTCTCCTCCGAGGCCACCGACGAGCCGCTCGACGCCGAGGAAACCGAACTGCCGGAGGGCGAAGCGCCGCTCGAGCCGCCGCCGCCCGCACCCCATTCCGAGGCCGATCCGGGCTACAAGGTCTGGAACACCGACTACGACGAGGAGATCCGCGCCGAGGACCTTGCCGAGGCGCAGGAACTGGAACGGCTGCGCGCCTATCTCGACCAGCAGCTCGACCCGCTCAAGGGCGCGGTCTCGCGGCTGGCCAACAAGCTGCAGCGCCGCCTGCAGGCCCAGCAGAACCGCTCGTGGTCCTTCGACCAGGAGGAAGGCATCCTCGACGTCGGCCGCCTCGCCCGCGTGGTGGCGAACCCGACCACCCCGCTCAGTTTCAAGGTCGAGCAGGACACCGAGTTCCGCGACACCGTGGTGACGCTGCTCCTTGACAATTCCGGCTCGATGCGCGGCCGCCCGATCTCGATCGCGGCGATCTGCGCCGACGTGCTCGCGCGCACGCTGGAACGCTGCCAGGTCAAGGTCGAGATCCTCGGCTTTACCACCCGCGCCTGGAAGGGCGGCCAGAGCCGCGAGGGCTGGCTGCAGGCCGGGCGTCCGCAGCAGCCGGGCCGCCTGAACGACCTGCGCCACATCATCTACAAGTCCGCCGATGCGCCCTGGCGCCGGGTCCGCAACAACCTGGGCCTGATGATGAAGGAAGGGCTCCTGAAGGAGAACATCGACGGCGAGGCGCTGGAATGGGCGCACCGCCGGATGCTGGGCCGCCCCGAGGCGCGCAAGATCCTGATGGTGATCTCGGACGGCGCGCCGGTGGACGACTCGACGCTGTCGGTGAACCCCGCGAACTACCTCGAGAAGCACCTGCGCGACGTGATCGCGATGGTCGAGAAACGGCGCGGCGTCGAACTGATCGCCATCGGCATCGGCCATGACGTGACCCGCTACTACCAGCGCGCGGTGACGATCACGGATGTCGAGCAGCTGGCGGGCGCGATGACCGAGCAGCTCGCCTCGCTCTTCGACAGCGACCCGCGTGCCCGCGCGCGGGTGATGGGGATGCGCCCCGCGAAACGCGCCGCGGGGCGCTGACCGCGCGCCCCTTCTTCTTGGTCGAAATACTCCGGGGGGCGCGCGCCCGCACGGGCGCGCGGCGGGGGGCAGGGCCCCCCGCGCCGGCCCCCGGCCGGCTTACTCCGCCGCCACCGCGTAGACGTCGCCCGCGTAGCGGCGCGGCGACAGGCCCTGCGCGATCCTGAGACACTGCGCGGCGCGCTTCGCCTCCGCCGCCCCCCGTGCGTCCCGGGCCGCGGTCAGCGCTTTCAGGAGCGGCCCCGGCGCATGTTCGGCCCCGCGCAGCGCGGCGCGGGCGGCCTCGTCCAGCACCCCGTCCCCGGGCAGGCCGAGCGCGCGCAGGACGGTCTCGTTCGCGCCCTTCGGTCCCGCCTGCCAGCAGATGTCGCGCAGCAGGAACTCGACCCCGGCCTCGCGCGCGACCCCCGCCATCTTGTCGGTGTAGCGCGCCACCGCCTCGACCGCGGCGGCCTCGGCCTTGAGGAAGGCGCCCTCGGCGATCAGGGCCGCGACCCGGGCGGCTGCCGCGGCGGGCACCCGCCCGGTAAGCGCGGGCAAGCGGCCGTCGGGCGCAAGGCACAGCCGTCCGGCGCGGTCGCGGCGGGCGTCGAAATTCAGGATATGGGTGGCCATGATACGGCGCAGCACGTCCTCGGCCATGCAACTCCCCTGTCGTGCGATTCGAGTTGTTCCCATTCTGTTCTTCTCCCGGGCGGCGCGCAATCGCCCTCTGGCCGCGGTGTGAAATTCGCGCGCCCGGGTGGCCCTCGGCGGCGCGCCGCCCTAGGCTCCGGGCGACAGCAACGGAGACCTTCATGCGCGACGCCGCCCCGCAGCCCATCCGCCTTGCCGAGTACGCCCCGCCGCACCATTGGGTCGAGGCGGTGCACCTGACCTTCCGCCTTGCGCCCGCCGCGACCCGCGTGCTGGCCCGCATCCGGTTCCTGCCGAACCCGGCCAACCCCGGCCCGCTGGTGCTCGACGGCGAGGCGCTGCGCCTGATCCGCGCCACGGTGGACGGATCGGAGGTCGCGCCGGAGGTTACGCCGACCGGCCTCGTCCTGCACGGGGTGCCGGAGGAGCCCTTCACCTGGGAGGCCGAGGTCGAGATCGCGCCCGAGGCCAACACGGCGCTCGAAGGTCTCTACATGTCGTCGCGGGACGTGGGAGGCGGTGAAACCGCCGGACGCGGAAGCCCGCAAACCAGGAATGTCATGTACTGCACCCAGTGCGAGGCCGAAGGGTTCCGCAAGATCACCTATTATCCCGACCGTCCCGACGTGATGGCCCCCTTCACCGTGCGGATCGAGGGCGACGCGCCGGTGCTTCTGTCGAACGGCAACCTCACGGCGGCCGGGCCGGGCTGGGCCGAATGGCACGACCCCTGGCCGAAACCCGCGTATCTCTTCGCGCTGGTGGCGGGCGATCTCGTGGCGCACGCGGATCGCTTCACCACGATGTCGGGCCGGGCGGTGGACCTGAAGATCTGGGTGCGTCCCGGCGACGAGGGCAAATGCGCCTACGCGATGGACGCGCTCAAGCGCTCGATGGCCTGGGACGAGACCGAGTACGGACGGGAATACGACCTCGACCTGTTCCAGATCGTCGCCGTCGACGATTTCAACATGGGCGCGATGGAGAACAAGGGCCTCAATATCTTCAACTCGAAATACGTGCTGGCCAGCCCCGAGACCGCGACCGACCGGGACTACGAGTTCATCGAGGGCATCATCGCGCACGAGTATTTCCACAACTGGACCGGCAACCGGATCACCTGCCGCGACTGGTTCCAGCTCTGCCTCAAGGAAGGGCTGACCGTGTTCCGGGACCAGCAGTTCTCGGGTGACCAGCGCAGCGCGGCGGTGAAGCGGATCGAGGATGTCCTGCAACTGCGCGCGCGCCAGTTCCGCGAGGACGCCGGGCCGCTTGCCCACCCGGTGCGGCCCGACAGCTATATCGAGATCAACAACTTCTACACCGCCACCGTCTACGAGAAGGGGGCCGAGGTGATCGGGATGCTGCGCACCCTGATCGGGCCGGAGGCCTATCGCGCGGGCTGCGACCTCTATTTCGAGCGCCATGACGGGCAGGCCTGCACGATCGAGGACTGGCTTTCGGTCTTCGAGGAGGTGACCGGCCGCGACCTGTCGCAGTTCAAGCGCTGGTACACCGAGCCCGGAACCCCGCGCCTGACGATGGCGGAGGACTGGCGCGACGGCACCCTGACGCTGACCTTCACGCAGGAGAACCCGAAATCGGCCAGCGGCGCGCCGCAGGTGATCCCGATCGCCGTCGGCCTGCTCGGCCCGAACGGGGACGAGGTGGCGCCGACCCGGGTGCTGGAAATGACCGAGGCCACCCAGAGCTTCGCCTTCCCCGGCCTCGGCGCGCGCCCGGTGCCCTCGGTCCTGCGCGGCTTCTCGGCCCCGGTGGTGCTGGAGCGCGGGATGACCCCCGAGTTGCGCACCTTCCTGCTCGCCCATGACACCGACCCGTTCAACCGCTGGGAGGCCGGGCGCGGCCTCGCGCGCGAGGTGCTTCTGGGCATGATCCGCGACGAGACCGGGCCGGACCCCGCCTTCTTCGACGCGCTGGGCCGGATGGCCTCGGACGACAGCCTCGACCCGGCGTTCCGGGCGCTGGCACTGGGCCTGCCCTCCGAGGATGACCTCGCGGGCGCTCTGGCGGCAGTGGGCGATGTGCCGGACCCGCTGGCGATCCATGCCGCCCGCCTGCTGCTGTCGCGCAAGATCGGGCGCGAGCTCGGAACGGTTCTGGGCGGGCTCTACGACCGGATGGCCACCCCGGGTCCCTACGACCCGGAGGCGGGCGCGGCGGGGCGGCGGGCCCTGCGCGCGGCGGCGCTGGGCTATCTCAGCCACCATGACGACGGTGCGCGGGCGACCGCGCTGGCCGCGTCGGCCGACAACATGACCGAAACCCTGGCCGCCCTCGGGACGCTGCTGCGGATCGGGCAGGGCGGTCCCGAGACCGAGGCCTTCCATGCCCGCTGGCGGCACGATCCGCTGGTGCTCGACAAGTGGTTCTCGTTGCAGGTGCTCTGCGCCGCGCCCGCCCGCACCGTCGAGGTGACCGAGGCTCTGACCCGGCATCCCGATTTCGACTGGAAGACCCCGAACCGCTTCCGCGCCGTGCTGGGCGCCCTGATGCAGAGCCCGGCCGGGTTCCACGACCCGTCCGGCGCGGGCTACCGGCTGATGACGGACTGGCTGCTGAAGCTCGACCCGCTGAACCCGCAGACGGCCGCGCGGATGTCCACCGCCTTCGAGACCTGGACGCGCTACGACGCGGACCGCAAGGCGATGATCGTGGCCGAGCTGGACGGCATCCTTGCGACCGAGGGCCTGTCGCGTGACCTGGGCGAAATGGCGGGACGGATGCGCGCCGCGGGCTGAACCGGCCCGATTGGCGCTCGAATGGAACCGATCCGGGGGAATCACCCGGATCGGTTCCGGGTCGTCGAAGCGCCGCCAAGAGGCACCGAAAATTCCCCGCGTGCGCCCGAGGGCGTCCCGCAGTGCGCCGCAGCGCCGCCCCAATTCCGGGGCATCCCGTCGCCATGGAACGCCTCTACACCTTCACCGCTCATGTCCGCAGCCCCGCGCTCTGGGGCGGTCTCCTGATGGGGACCGGGCTGGCGGCGCTCGCCCTCGTCGGCGGCGGCACGGAGTATCTCGTGCTGGGCACCGGGTTGCTGGGGCTGATGCTGCTGGTGCAGGCGCTCCGGAACCCGGTCAGCCGGATCGAGATCACCCGCGACGCCATCGTGGTGCGGCAGGGCGCGCGGCGCATGCGCCTGCCGCTGGCCGAGATCCTGCTGATCCAGCGCGATCACGAGGACGACGGCGCACCCCGTCTCGTGGTCCACCTGCGCGGCGGGCACGCGATGCGCCTGCCGCTGGCCCGCCAGCCTGACGCCGCGGCGCTGGAGGCCGCGCTGCGGCGCACGCCGATCCCCTTCGCCCAGGGCTGACACGTCGGCAGCTTCCTGCCGATCCCTGCGCCGGGGTCTCTTGGTCCCCGGCTGCGGCATGTTAGGGTCCGGGCTCGTCACACGTCCGTTACGCAGCTCTGGTGGAACCCGGCCATGGAGATGCAAGACCGCCTCGATCCCCTGATCGCCGAACGCGCACCCTGGCTGTTCTCGGACCGGCCGGGGACCCGTTTCGCGCGCGAGCTGCTCGACCGCATGCTCGGGTATAGCCGCACCGTCGAGATCGCCACCGCGATGCGGGATCTGCCCGCCCGGGACATCATGGTGGGCATGGCCGACCTGATCGCCCGCGACGTGCAGGTGACAGGCCTCGGGCAGATTCCGGCGACGGGTCCGGCGCTGGTGGTCGCGAACCACCCGACCGGGATCGCGGACGGGATCATCCTGCACAGCCTGATCGCGCGCCGCCGCGACGACAGCTTCTTCTACGCCAATGCCGACATCCTGCGCGTGCTGCCGCAGATGGGCGAGATGATCGCCCCGGTCGAATGGCGCCGCGACAAGCGCAGCCACGGCAAGACGCGCGAGACGATGGCCTACACGCGCACCGCGATCGAGGCCGGGCGGCTCGGGGTGATCTTCCCGTCCGGGCGTCTGGCAAAACGGCGCGGCCTGAAGCTGCACGAGCGTCCCTGGATGGCCTCGGCGGCGATGATCGCGCGAAAGTTCGACCTGCCGGTGATCCCGATCCACCTGCGCGCGCGCAATTCGGCGCTGTTCTATGCCTTCGACGCGATCCACCCGACCCTGCGCGACATCACGCTCTTCCATGAGACGCTGAACAAGCACCGCCAGCCGTTCCGGGTGACGGTCGGCGAGCCGATCGCCGCCTCCGCGCTGCCGGCGAATTCCGAGGACGGCATCGACCTCCTCCGCCGCGCCACCCTCGCGCTCGCCGGCGACTACGCCCCCCAGGTCTCGCTGGTCCAGGCCAGCCGCCCGGTGCTCAGCGGTCTGCTGCGGCCCTGAGGGGGGATACCCGGGGTAACGGCTCAGACAGCCTAAGAATTTTAGCCCTCAACATCATATGCTTAGCCCGCCATACCCCCAGATATGGTAGCCGTTCTCTAATTTTCTTAGCATGGCTCGCAAGGGTCCGCGCCTCTGCAATCTCGGGCCGCTCCAAGGAGGCCAGCCGGTCGTATCCGCTTCTCGCGGAACAGGACAGGGAGCGACGACGAGGGCCGCTCACGAGGGACCGCTCTACGGTGAGCGCGGCGCGTCAAGACGTGACAGGACCGCGACCGTGCAACCACGCCCACCCGGGGCCACCGACAGGCGCACCGCTCCCCGGGTCAGCGCGCCGAGCCCCAAGCCCTAAAGGGTCTCGTCCTCGCAGATGAACTCCGCGCGCTTCGGTTGCTGCCCCTCGGCGTGCCACAGCGGCACCCGGGCCCGGAAGGCCGCGCGGCCGATCAGGTGGGCGCCGATCGGTGCAGTGAAGAGGATGAAGAAGATCACGGCCACGGCCTTGACCGCGACCTCGCCCCCCATCGCCAGCGCGACGCCGCCGCAGATCAGGCCGACCCCCAGCGTCCCCGCCTTGGTCGCGGCATGCATCCGGATGAAGACATCCTGCATCCGCAGCACGCCAAGGCCCGCGATCAGCGTGAAGAACCCGCCCAGGACGATCAGGACGGCGGCGATCGTCTCGGTCATCTCTCCTCCTCCGCCCGGCGGGTCGGGCGCGAATAATCCCGGCGCGAGCGCAGCACGAAGCGCGCCAGCGCCACGGTTCCGAGGAATGCGACCGCCGCCAGCACGAGGGCTGCGTCCATGTAGGCGCTGACCGCGCTCGCCACGGTGAAGAGCGCCAGCAGCGCCACCAGCAGCACCGAGATCAGGTCCAGCGCCACCACCCGGTCCGGCAGCGTCGGCCCCCGGAGCAGCCGGATCGAGGTCAGCACCAGTGCCAGCGTCACGCAGACGAAGGCAAAGAGCAGCGCCGCCCCCAGGATGCCGTCCTGCCGGGTCGCCAGCAGGAGATCGCCGAGAAGGTCCTGCATCAGCTGGCCCTCCCGCGCAGCGCCTTCAGCACCCGGCGTTCGATCCCGTGCTTCAGCGTGGCGATTTCCGCCTCGGGATCGTCCCCGCCGAACATCGAGTGCACCAGCAGGTGCGTGCGGTCGTTCGACAGGTCGATCGACAGCGTGCCGGGGGTCAGCGAGATCAGGTTCGCGGTCAGCATCATCTCGGCATCGGTCTTCGCGTCGAGCGGCATCACCAGGTAGCCCGGCCGGGCATAGTTGCGCGGCGTCAGCACGTCCCAGGCCACGCGGACCGAGGACACGATCAGTTCGTAGTGGAAATAGACCGCGAGGCTGATCGCCCCCCAGATCTTCGCCAGAAGGATCATGGCTTTGCCTCCCCCGCAAGGGCCACGGCCCGCGCGGCCGCCTCGGGTCCCAGCACCGTGCCGACATAGACCGAGGGGTCGAGCAGCGTCACCGCCGCCTCCTCGGCCACCGCGTAGAGCGGCCCGGCCCCGAGACCGACGATCACCGTCAGCCCCGCCAGCACGAGGATGGGGACCAGCATCGTCGCCGGCAAGGGCCGCGTCAGGTCATGGCCGGGATCCGGGTGATCGGTCCAGAAGGCGGCCAGCCAGATCTTGGTCATCGAGTAGAGCGTGATCAGGCCCACGGCCAGCGCGGCGAAGGCGATCAGCCAGTCCCGGCTCTCGAGGCTCGCCTGCACGATGATGAACTTGGCCCAGAACCCCGACAGCGGCGGAATGCCCGCCAGGCTGAGCGCCGGGATCAGGAACAGGACCGACAGCAACGGCGCGGCCTTGTAGAGCCCGCCGATCCGATCCAGCCGTTCGCCCCCGGTCTTCCACGCGATCGCCCCGGCGAGGAAGAACAGGTTGGCCTTCACGATGATGTGGTGGAACAGGTAGAAGATCGCCCCGATGATCGCCAGCGGCGTGAAGAGCGCGAGCCCCAGCACCATGTAGCCGATCTGACTGATGATGTGGAAACTCAGGATCTTGCGGGTCTCGTTCTGCGCCGCGGCCCCGAGCACGCCGATCACCATCGTCAGCACCGCGCCCACCAGCAGGACGCCCCCGATGGCCGGGCTGCCGCCGTCGAAGACCACGGTGAAGACGCGCAGGAGCGCGTAGACCCCGACCTTGGTCAAGAGACCGGCAAACAGCGCCGAGGTCGCGAAGGCGGGGGTATGGTAGCTGGCGGGCAGCCACGAGAAGAGCGGGAACATCGCGGCCTTGGCCCCGAAGGCGAAGAGCAGCAGCGCCGCCGAGGCCAGCACCGCCGTCTCGGACTGCCGCTCCGCCAGCACGAGGTGCAGGTCGGCCATGTTCAGCGTGCCCGCCGCCCCGTAGAGCAGGCCGACCCCGGTCAGGAAGGCAAGCGTGGCGATCAGGTTCAGACCGACGTACTTCACCGCCGCGTCCATCTGCTCGCGCCGCCCGCCGACGACCAGCAGGCCGAAGGACGCGATCAGCATGACCTCGAACCAGACGTAGAGGTTGAAGATGTCCCCGGTCAGGAAGGCCCCGCAGACCCCGGCCAGCAGCGCGTGGGTCAGCGGGTGGAAGCCGACGCGGCGCTCGTCGTCCTGAACGTCGCGGACCGAGAACAGCACCGTCGCGACGGCCACGATCCCGGTGATCAGGACCATCGCCGCCGACAGGATGTCGGCAAAGAGCGTGATGCCGAAGGGCGCGGCCCAGCCGCCCATCTGGACAGCGACCGGCCCCCCGGAAAGGACCTCGGACAGAAGCGCGACCCCGGCCAGCAGCAGGGCGACGGAGCCCGCGAGCGACACCGCGAGGTCGCCGCGCGACCGGCGCAGGATCAGCGCGGCGATGGCCGTCAGGAACGGCAGGGCGATGGGCAGGACCAGCAGCATGGATCAGGCCTCGCCCCGCTTCGCGTCCGGCTCGACCGGCTCGCAGGCCCGCATGTCGTCCATAACCACAGTGCCGAGGCTCTGCCAGGCGCGGAACGCCAGCGCCAGCGCGAAGGCGAGCAGCCCGAAGCCGATCACGATGGCGGTCAGGATCAGCGCCTGCGGCAGCGCGTTCGCGACGCCCGGATCGGGGATCTTGGCCCCGTCCGGCACAAAGGGCGGCGCGGCATAGTCGAGCCGCCCGCTGGCGAAGATCGCGAGGTTCGCCGCGTTCGACAGCAGCACCAGCCCGAAGAGGAAGCGCACGAGCTGCCCGCTCATCATCAGGTAGGCCCCCGCCGCCACCAGAAAGCCGACAAGCCCGGCCAGAACCAGTTCCATCAGTCGTCTCCCTCGGCATAAACGGCATCCTCGAGCGCGAAGAGGATCGCGCTGACCGCGCCGAGAACGGTCAGGTAGACGCCGGTGTCGAACAGCAGGACCGACCCGACCGGCAATCCGGCCTTGTCGCCCTCGGGCGTCGTGGTCAGCAGCGGCCAGACCCCGGTCAGGAAGTCGCCGCCGGCCGCGATGCCCCAGAACCCGGCGGCCACCGCGCAAAGGAGCCCGATCCCCGCGATCGTCAGCGGCTCGACGCGCAGGGCCGCGCGGGCGGCCTCCGGGCCTGCGGCGATGGCATGCAGCGCGACCGCGATGACCGCCATGAGGCCGCCGATGAACCCGCCGCCCGGCTCGTTGTGGCCGCGCAGCAGGATCAGCACCGACGCGATCAGGAAGAGCGGCAGCAGCACGCGGCTGCCGGTGCGCAGGATCGTGGAGTTCATCGGCCCACCTCGCCGAAGAAGGTAGGGCGCGACATCCGGCGGACGGGCGCGCAGGCGGTCACAGGCACCGGGATCAGCGCGCGCGACGGGCCAAAGACCGGCTGCGCATCGGTCGTGCGCCCAAGAAAGCCACCCAACCCACTGATAGTCCGCCCTAAAATTCTTAGCCCGGACAGGAAAAGCGCCGACACCGCGGAAAAAAACCTCATGATTTCAGGGCCACGACCTGCGGAATCCGCGGCAAACCGGCCCTCGCCTAAGAATTTTAGGCGGCCGCCGCCCATCGGAAGCGGCGCACTCGGCGTGCCTCCCCCCGGCTGCACACCGGTCTTAAGCCCGGAAAAACCGTCCAACCCTCTGACAAACCGTCCTAAAATTCTTAGGCCAAGGAGGCACGACGCCGAGACCGACGAAAAAAACCGCATGATTTCAAGGTCCCGCATCGCCGGACCCGCCTCAAACCGGCCCTCGCCTAAGAATTTTAGGCCACCCCTCAGCGTCATCCGCCCGCTCATTCGCCGCCCTCCCCGCGCCGGGACTTGCGCCCCGCGGTCAGGGCGGCAACCGCCGCGATGGCCGCGACCAGCACCACCGCCACCTCGCCCAGGGTATCGAGGGCGCGGAAATCCACGAGGATCACGTTCACCACGTTGCGGCCAAAGGCATCGGGCAGGCTCGCCGCCTCGTAGAACTCGGTGATCCGCGCATCGAAGGGCCGCGTCAGCACGGCGGCCACGACGAAGGCGACCCCGATCCCCAGCGCGGTGGCGATCAGCGCGTCACCCGCCCGGAAGTGCCGCTGGAAGGGCATCGCGGGCAGCTTCACCAGCGCCACGGCAAGGATGATCACCACCAGCATCTCGACCAGAAGCTGGGTGATCGCCACGTCGATGGCCGAGAAGAACACGAAGATCAGCGCGATGGCCGCGCCGACGATCCCCAGCGCCGTCAGGCCGTAGAGCCGCGAATTCGTCACCAGAACCACGAAGCCGGCCGCAAGGATCAGGCCCGTCACCGCCAGCGGGATCAGCGCGACCTGTCCCGGCGGCGGCAGGGTCTCGGCCGGGCTGACGAGATGCGCGCCCCAGACCAGCAATGCCAGCATCGCGAAGGCCACCCGCAGATAGACGCTCATCCGCCCGCCCTGCACGGTGCGCGCGGTCCAGGCCGCGAAGCGCTTGAAGGCCGCCAGCAGCGCCTCGAACACGTCGGCCGCGGGCATGCCGCCGAAGCCCGGGCGGTTCAGCGCCGCGCGGATCTCCGCCCGCCCGCGATAGAGGACGATCCCCAGCGCGAAGGTCGCCAGCGACAGCAGGAACGGCACGTTGATCCCGTGCCACAGCTTCAGCTCCACGTCCTTCGTGCCGGGCGCGATCGAGTCGACCACCGGGTTGACCACGACACGCGCCAGGGTGTCGGGCATCAGGCCGAACCACAGTCCGAGCGCCGCCAGAACCGCCGGTCCGATCCAGAGCCACACCGACACGTCGCCGGGGGTCTTCGGCGTGTCGCCGCGCTTGCCCCAGAAGGGCGCGACCGCGACCAGGCCGGCGCAGGCCACCATCATCGCGTTCGCGAGCAGCGCCGCCGTCGCCACCAGCAGCGGCTCGGTCGCCACCGCCAGCGCGCCTTCGTACTTCAACTCCTTGCCGATGAAGCCGATCAGCGGTGGAAAGCCCGCCATCGACAGGGCCGCGATGCTGGCGATCATCATGGTGATCGGCATCGCGCGCGCGAGCCCGCCCAGACGCGTGACATCGCGGGTGCCGGTGCCCTTGTCGATCAGGCCCACGGTCAGGAAGAGCGCCGCCTTGTAAAGCGCATGCACCACGAGGAAGGTCGCCGCCGCCGCCGTCGCGTAGCGGCTCTCGCCGCCGAGGAACATCATCAGCGCGCCGAGACCCATGACCGTGGTATAGGCCAGCATCAGCTTCAGGTCGATCTGCTTCAGCGCCAGCACGCTGGCCCAGATCATCGTGACCGCGCCGAACAGGGTCAGCGACCAGATCCACAGGTCGGTGCCGCCCAGCGCCGGCGACAGCCGCGCCACGAGGTAGACCCCCGCCTTCACCATAGTGGCCGAGTGCAGGTAGGCCGACACCGGCGTCGGGGCGGCCATCGCGCCTGGCAGCCAGAAGTGGAACGGAAACTGCGCCGACTTGGTGAAGGCCCCGAGCAGCACCAGCACCACGATCGGCACGTAGAGCGCTGCCGTGGTCAGCCCGCCCATCGCGTTGATCTCGCTCAGGCGGAACGTGCCCGCCTCGAAGCCCAGCAGGATCAGGCCCGCCAGCAGCGCCAGCCCGCCCAGCCCGGTGACGATCAGCGCCTGCAGCGCCTTGCCGCGGGCGTCGGCCTTCTCGTGATCGAAGCCCACCAGCAGGAACGAGGTGATCGTCGTCAGCTCCCAGAACACGAAGAGCGTGATCGCGTCATCGGCCAGCACGAGGCCCAGCATCGAGACCGCGAAGAGCGACAGCAGCACCAGCAGGCGCGGCAACTTGGCGTGCCCTTTGAAATAGACGGCGGTGTAGAGGAAGATCAGCGCACCGATCCCGGTCACCATCAGCGCGAAGGTCAGCGCGAGGCCGTCGATCAGGAACGCGACCTCGATCCCCAGCCCCTCGATCCAGACCCGGCTCCAGGTCAGGGTCTCGCCATCGGCCACCGGGGACGCGAAGCCGAGGAACCACAGCGCCGCAAGCGCGGACAGCACGGCAGGAAGAAACGTCAGGACCCGGGGCATCGGCCTTCATTCTTGTTGTCGTGAGCGCGCCGCGGACCGGTGCGCCTGCATCTCGATCACCTAGACGTGATCCGGGTCGGGGCAAGCCTGCAGGGAGGGTCGGACCGCGCCGCGGCCCCGGATGCGGCGCGGTCCGGGCCACCCGTTGCCGGGCGGCATCAGGGCGAGGGGTCAGGCCGCTTGCGTCGGCCCGACGGGTCCTTGTGCCCTTCTCGTGGCCTCGAGCGAGGCGATCTCGGTCATCAGCGCGTGGCGTTCGGCCAGCAGCGCACTCAGCAGCGGCAGGTCCAGCGGCTGCGCCTCCTGCGCGGTCTCGAGCCGGGCCTCCAGCCGACGGGCGCGGCGTCCGAGCGCCGCAGGCCTCAGGCTGGCTCCGATCTGACCGGCGGGGGTCGGCATCGCGTCTGTCTCCTGCGGGCCCGCGCAGGGCGCGGGCGGGGTATCTGGTCTGCCCCGGAAATCTCCCCTGGGACGGAAGAGAGTGGGAACGAGAGAGGGGAGGTCCCCGGGGCAGGTTGTCGGACAGGCTTGCGTGTCCCTGTCTGGGTCAGGAAATGGGGGCGACAAACGCAGAGTGAAGACAATCATGCTGGAAGTTTTGATAGAAAGTTCCTATCATGCGACCCCATAGCCCCCGCCCGGTGCCCGCCCATGCCCGACCCGACCCTGCGCCAGTTCCGGTACCTCGTCGCCCTCGACGACACCGCGCATTTCCGCCGCGCCGCCGAGCGTGTCGGTGTCTCGCAACCCTCGCTCTCGGCCCAGATCCAGGCGCTGGAGGAGGCGCTCGGCCTGCCGCTGGTCGAGCGCGGGCGCGGCGGGGTGCGGCTGACGCCGATGGGCCGCGAGATCACCCAGCGCGCCCGCGACGTGCTGGACGAGGTGCAGGGCATCGTCGACCTGGCCGGGGCGGCGCGGGACGGTCTCGTCGGCACGATCCGCCTCGGCGCGAAGCCGACGCTCGGTCCCTACCTCCTGCCGCATGTCGTCGGCGCGCTGCACCAGGCCCATCCCGACCTGCGGCTCTACATCCGCGAGAGCAACCCGCGCCTGCTGGAACAGGAACTGGGCCGCGGGACCCATGACGTGATCCTCGCCCAGCTTCCGGTCGCCGGGGCCGATTTCGAAACCGAGCGGCTGTTCCGCGAACCGCTCTACCTCGCCCTGCCCGCCGATCACCGGCTTGCGCGGGCAGAGGCGGTCCAGCCCGACGACCTGCGCGGCGAGGCCCTGCTGGCGCTGAACCCGGACTACCACCTGCACGACCAGATCGCCCAGATCGCCCGCGACTTCGGCGCAACGCTGCAGCGCGATTACGAGGGCACCTCGCTCGACGCGCTGCGCCAGATGGTCGGCATGGGGATGGGCGTGACCTTCCTGCCCGCGCTCTACGTCCGGTCCGAGATTTCCGGCCGCGGGGCCGAGGTCGCCGTGCGCCCGCTCAAGGGCCGCAAGATCACCCGCGCCATCGGCCTCGCCTGGCGCAAGCGGGCCGGGCGCGCCACCGGCTACCGCCAGATCGCCGCCGTGATCCGCGAGGTCACCCGCTCCCGCTTCCCCGAACTCACGATCGAGCGCTGAGCCCCGCCGCCAGCACCGCGCGCATCGCCGCCGCGTCCGGCACCGCCCCGAACAGCCCGGCGTGCAGCACGAGGCCGTCGACCTGCGCCACCAGCATCCGCGCCAGCACCGGGGCCTCCAGATCGGCCCGCACCTGGCCCGCCGCCTGCAACCCCGCCAGCCCCTCCGCCCAGCGCGCGGCGATCCCGTCGAAGACTGCGGCCACCCGGGCACGGAAATCGCGCGCGGCAAAGCTCGGGCCGAACACCTCGAAGAACACCGGCAGGAACCGCGCGGCGTCCTCCGGCACGTCCAGCGCCGCCACGATCCGGTCGAGGAAGCCGTCGAGGTCGCCCGGCGCGCCTTCGGGCGTCAGCCGTTCGGCCATCGCCTCGAAATGCCGGGCGACCAGCGCCTCGGCCAGCGCATCCTTGTTCCGGAAATAGAGGTAGAGCGTCCCCTTCCCCAGCCCGGCCGCCGCCGCCACGTCGGCAATGGTCGCGGCATGGAAGCCCTTCTCGCCGAAGGCCGCCAGCGCCGCGTCGAGGATCGCGCCCCGCATCCGGTCCTTGTCCACGATCTTCGGCATCCCGCCCCTCCTGCGCCCTCTCCGCCTGTCCTGCCGCAAGAATGACTGGACGTCCAGTCATTCACTTCGTATATGACTGACCGTCCAGTCACAATAAACCGACTCACCCCGATCCGGAGCCCGCCATGCCCACCGTTCTCGTCGCCGGCGCCACCGGCTATCTCGGCCGCCACCTCGTCGCCACCTACCTGGATCGCGGCTGGACCGTGCGCGCGCTCGTGCGCGATGCCGGCCGCGCGCGGCGCCTGCTGCCCGCGGCCGCGACCCTGGTCGAGGCCGAAGCCACCCGCCCGGACACCCTGACCGGGTGCATGGCGGGCTGCGACCTCGTCGTCTCCGCCCTCGGCCTGACCCGGCAGAAGGACGGGCTGACCCCGTGGGACGTGGATTTCCAGGCCAACGCCAACCTGCTCGACGCCGCCCTCGCCGCCGGCGTCCCGCAGTTCGCCTATGTCCATGTCCTGAACGCCGACCGCATGGCCGGGGTCCCTCTCGTCGATGCCAAGGCGGCCCTCGTCGCCCGCCTGTGCGCCTCTCCGATCGCCGCCACCGTGATCGAACCGACCGGCTATTTCTCGGACATGGCCGACCTCTTCGAGATGGCCCGCGGCGGCCGCGTCTGGCTCTTCGGCAATGGCGCAACCCGCCTCAACCCGATCCACGGCGCCGACCTGGCCGAGGCCAGCGCCGACGCCATCGCGGCAGCACTGCCCCGGGCCGCCATCGGCGGACCCGAGGTCTTCACCCTGAACGGGATCGCGCAACTCGCCGCCACCGCCCTCGGCCGGCCAGCCCGGGTGACCCACCTGCCCGACGGCCTGCGCCGCGCCGCCCTCGCCGTGATCCCGTGCGTCCTGCCGGTCGCGCGCAGCGCGCCGCTCACCTTCTTACTCTCCGCGATGGCCGAGGACATGGTCGCGCCCCGCCACGGCACCCGGCGGCTCGGCGATCACTTCGCGGCCCTCGCGCAGCGCCCCGCCGAGGCCGCCTGACCCGGCACCTCTCTTCTTCTTGGGCAAAATACTCCGGGGGGCGCGCGCCCGCACGGGCGCGCGGCGGGGGGCAGAGCCCCCCGCACACCGCCGCCCTCAGACCGACAGCGCGTCCCGGAAGAAGCCCCCGAGCCGCTGCCACAACTCGGGCTCGGTATCCCAGTCGAAGGCATGACCCTGCCCCGCAGCCTGCCACAGCGTCACCGGCACCCCGTGCGCCCGCCGCCGCTCGGCCAGCCGCGCCGACTGGCCCGGGTCCCAGACCTCGTCCGCGAGGCCCACCGACAGGAAGACCGGCCCGGGATAGCGTTCGACCGCGATCGGCGTGCCGGGGGCCAGGTCGCCGTCCCGCCCGGCTGCCACCCAGGCGCGCGGCGCGTCCGGTCCCGTCTGCCGCCAGTCGCCGCCCGCGCGGAAGACCGCCGGATCGAACGCCCCCGTCACCACATCGGACGGCGCATGCGCCGCGACGGCGGCATAGGGCAGCTCCGCCCCCCAGAGCGCCGCCAGCAGCAGTGCCTTCTGCCCCCCGAGCGACCAGCCGAAGAGGCCGACCCGCCCCGAGCACCTCGCATGCGCCGCGAGGTCCCGGCCCGCCGCGACCGCAGGTTCCAGCGCGACATCCCGCACCGGGCCCGCGCCCCAGACATCGCCCGTCCCGTAGGCATGCGGCAGCGCAAGGAAGCCCTCCGCCGCGAGGATCGCGGCGAACCGGTGCGCCCAGCCCGCCCCCGGCCCCTCCGAGCCATGCAGGAGCACGACACCGGGCAGGCCGTCGCCCGTCGCGGGACCGTAGAGCGCCGCGCCACTGGCAGCGGTGGACAGGGACAGGGACATCGGGGACCTCCAGGGGGACTCGGCCTCTGGCCCGGAGTTTACCGTTCCGAAAGGTGTCGCCGCCACTGTCACGGCAGACCGTGCAGGAGCCTCCCGCGTGCCGACGCCCCCCGCGCCCTCCCCGATCCCACCGCGCCCGGCGTCGGGGGCAGCCCCGTTCCTCGCGGACGAGCTGTTCTTTTCCCGGACCGACCCGCGCGGCGTCATCCTCGCCGCCAACCCGGTATTCGAACGGGTCTGCGCCTATTCCTGGGCGCAACTCGAGGGCGCGCCGCACCGGATCATCCGGCACCCGGACATGCCGCGCGGGGTGTTCTGGCTCTTGTGGGACACGCTCAAGGCCGGCCGGCCAATGGGGCCTACGTGAAGAACCTCGCCCGTGACGGGCTGCACTACTGGGTCTTTGCCACCGTCAGCCCGGTCGACGGCGGCTATCTCTCGGTCCGGCTCAAACCGGTCACCGACCTGCACCCGGTGGTGGAAGCGGAGTATGCCGCCCTGCGCGCCCGCGAGACCGCGGAGGCCCTCGCGCCCGAGGCCAGCGCGCAGCTGCTCCTCGCCCGCCTCGCCGAGCTTGGCTTTCCCGACTACGACGCCTTCATGGCCCATGCCCTGGCGCAGGAACTGGCGCCCCGCCCCGGCCTGACCGGGCGCGAACCCGGCCGGGCCCTCGCCGCGCTGCACGAGGCCCTCGCCCTGTCCCTGCGCCTCGACCGCGACGTCGCCGCCCTGTCCCGCCACCTCGACGCGCTGCGGCACACGCCCGTCAACATGCGCCTGATGGCCCTCCGCCTCGAAGGCAGCAACGGCCCGATCAGCCTGATGGCGCAGAACTACACCACCGTCCTGACCGAGGCGCGCGACTGGATCGACGCCGCGGCGCACCCCGCGCGCGGCGACCTGGCCGCCATCGGCCAGGCGATCCGGACCGGCACCTTCGACCTCGGGGTGGCCCTCGTGCAGCGCGCCGCCATCGCCCGGTTCCGCGCCGAGATCGATGCCGCCACGGACCCCGACCTGCGCCGCCGCGACGCCGAGGAATGCGCCCGCCTCGATGCCGCCGCGGAGCGGATGGAAGCCACCTGCCGCGACAGCCTCGCGCTGATCCGGGGCCGGACGCGGCGGCTGGCCGGGGTGGTCCGCGACATCCGCCGCCAGTGCACCGGGCTGAACGCCACCCGCCTGATGTGCAAGGCCGAGGCCGCGCGCACCAGCGCCTCCGCCACCTTCGCGGCGATCATCGACACCCTGGACGAGGCACAGGCCCGCATCGACAGCAGCTGCGAGGCGATCCTCGACACCAGCCAGGCCCTGCGCCACAAGATCGAGGTCGGCGCGGGCGACGATCAGGGCGGCGCCCCCGCCACCCGGCCCGCCGAACCCGTGGCCGCGGGCTGAGTCTCCCTCAAGACTGCGCGCAGACCGCGCTAAACGCACCGCCCAGGGGTCTTTTGCCGGACCGCATTCCACCGGCCCAAGCCGCCGCGCGGCGGCTTCGCCCCTGCCGACCGGGCCGCACCCGCGGTCGCGCACATCGCGGTCCTTGGTGTCGGAGAGGCTGCGCGGACACCGCACCCCGGTCCCCGCGCATGCGCCTGTCATTGGACCCGGGCAGGACAGCAGCCCCGTCTGCGTCTCGCCAGCGCGGGGCGCACAGGCCCTCGGGCATCACACCCCCGCTCCTGCAAACTGGCCCAAAGCCGCCGGGCGGCGGCTTCGCCCCTGCCGATAGGCGGCGCTTGTGGTGGCGCAGGACGCCGCCCAGAGCGTCGAGGAGGCAGCCCAGAAACAGCGCGCGGGTCGGCCCCATGCGCCGGCCGTCGGACCCGGGGATGACCGCCGCACCATTCGCGTCTCTCACGGCCGCGGCACTCGGGCCCTCGGGCGTCAGTCCTCCGCCCTCGCAACCGGGGGGCCCGCTAGCCACACAGAACTTCTTGGGGCGTTGGCGACGCCGCCCAGACACACCGCCTCCGGCCCCAACCCATGCTTCGGCGGTTGGACCCGGGCATGTCAGCCGCACCATCCGCGTCTCGCCAATGCGGGGCGCACAGGCTCTCCGGGTATCACACCTCCGCTGCCGCAAGCGCGGGCAAACCGGTGCGGCGCAGCTTCGACCCTGCCGACCGGGCCGCGCCTGCGGTCGCGAGCTCAGCCCTCTCGCACGTCGACGAGGGCGCACGCAAACACCGCGCCCCGCCCCAACCCATGCTCCTCCGTTGGGTCGGCGCGCACGGCTGGCCCGCCCGCGTTTCGTCCGTGCAGGGCGCACATGCCCAGGGGCGTCACTCTCCCGCTGCCGCAAGCGCGGGCAAGCCGACGCGCAGCGGCTTGCCCATGCCGACCGGGCCACGGTTTCAGCACCGTTGCGCCCCGCTCCTGCCGTCAGGAGGGGTGCACGGGAACGGCCCGCGCGTTGCCACGCCCGGCTCCCCCCCCCCGCTATTCCCGCGCAGCACCAAGGCCGCCGCCGCGCAATCGGCCGGGGCGGGCCAGCCCGCCCCCCGCCCCCGACCGCTCAGGCCGCTTCGCTGCGGGCGGCGCGGATCAGGTCGAGGATCTCGCGCGCTGCGGCCGGGATGTTGGTGCCCGGACCGAAGATCGCCTTGACCCCGGCGTCCTTCAGGAAGGCGTAGTCCTGGTGCGGGATCACGCCGCCGCAGATCACGAGGATGTCGCCCGCGCCCTGCGCCTTGAGCGCCTCGATCAGCTTCGGCGCCAGCGTCTTGTGCCCCGCCGCCTGGCTCGAGATGCCGACGACATGCACGTCGTTGTCGACCGCATCCTGCGCCGCTTCCTCGGGCGTCTGGAACAGCGGCCCGACATCCACGTCGAACCCGATGTCGGCAAAGGCCGTGGCGATCACCTTCGCGCCCCGGTCGTGGCCGTCCTGCCCCATCTTCACCACCAGCATGCGCGGGCGGCGGCCTTCGGCCTCGGCGAAGGCTTCGACATCCGCCTGGATCTGCGCGAAGCCCGCGTCGCCCTCGTAGCCCGCGCCATAGACGCCGGCCAGCGTCTTCACCTCGGCCCGGTGACGGCCGAACACCTCTTCCATTGCCATCGAGATCTCCCCCACGCTGGCCCGCGCCCGCGCCGCCGCGACGGCGGCCTCCAGAAGGTTGCCGCCCTCGCGCGCACGGCGGGTCAGCTCGGCCAGCGCGCCCGCGCAGGCCGCGTCATCCCGCTCGGCGCGCAGCCGGTCCAGCCGCGCGACCTGCGCCTCGCGCACCTTGGCGTTGTCGATGTCGAGGATGTCGATCTCGTCCTCTTTCGCGAGGCGGTACTTGTTGACGCCGACGATCACCTCCTCGCCGCGGTCGATCATCGCCTGCCGCTTCGCCGCCGACTCCTCGATCCGCAGCTTCGGCATGCCGGAGGCGACCGCCTTGGTCATGCCGCCCATCTCCTCGACCTCGGACATCAGCGCCCAGGCCGCCTCGGCCAGCTGGTGGGTCAAGCTCTCGACGTAGTACGAGCCCGCCAGCGGATCGACGACCTTCGTCACGCCGGTCTCTTCCTGCAGGATCAGCTGGGTGTTGCGCGCGATCCGGGACGAGAACTCGGTCGGCAGCGCGATCGCCTCGTCGAAGCTGTTGGTGTGCAGCGACTGGGTGCCGCCCAGCACGGCGCTCATCGCCTCGAAGGCGGTGCGCACGATGTTGTTGTAGGGGTCCTGTTCCTGCAGGCTGACGCCCGAGGTCTGGCAATGGGTGCGCAGCATCTTCGAGCGCGGGTCCTTCGCGCCGAACTCGTCCATGATCCGCGCCCACAGCAGGCGCGCCGCCCGCAGCTTGGCGGCCTCCATGAAGAAGTTCATGCCGATGGCGAAGAAGAAGCTCAGCCGCCCGGCGAACTTGTCCACGTCCATCCCGCGCGCGATCGCCGCCTTCACGTACTCCCGGCCGTCGGCCAGCGTGAAGGCCAGCTCCTGCACCAGGTTCGCGCCCGCCTCCTGCATGTGGTAGCCGGAAATCGAGATCGAGTTGAACTTCGGCATCTCGTTCGAGGTGTACTCGATAATGTCCGCGATGATCCGCATTGAGGGTTCGGGCGGGTAGATGTAGGTGTTGCGGACCATGAACTCCTTCAGGATGTCGTTCTGGATGGTCCCCGAGAGCTGCGCGCGCGGCACGCCCTGTTCCTCGCCCGTGACGATGAAGTTGGCCAGCACCGGGATCACCGCGCCGTTCATCGTCATCGAGACGCTGACCTTCTCCAGCGGGATGCCGTCGAACAGGATCTTCATGTCCTCGACGCTGTCGATGGCGACGCCCGCCTTGCCGACATCGCCCACCACGCGCGGGTGGTCGCTGTCATAGCCGCGGTGAGTGGCCAGGTCGAAGGCGACCGAGACGCCCTGCTGCCCTGCCGCCAGCGCCTTGCGGTAGAAGGCGTTCGACTCCTCGGCGGTCGAGAAGCCGGCGTATTGCCGGATCGTCCAGGGCCGCCCGGCATACATCGTGGCCTTCACCCCGCGGGTGAACGGCTCCATCCCCGGCAGCCCGCCCATGTGAGGCAGGTCCGCGACATCCTCGGCGGTGTAGAGCGGGCGGACCGGGATGCCCTCCAGCGTGGTCCAGGTCAGCTCATCCGGCGAGCGGCCCCGCAATTCCTTCGCGGCCAGTGCGCGCCATGCGTCCGTGCTGTTGGTCATTCTGACCTCCTCTTCTCTGTCCTGTCGCGCCCGGCTCGGCGGCCGGGCTGTCCGTGTAGGTGGCCAGCCCCTCGGCCCCGGCCCTGAGCCAGCCGAGGTCCTGGGCATAGGCGGCCCGCATCATCGCGGTCTCGCCCGGTGTGAACGGGTGCCACGCGCCCGGCCCGGCCCCGATCCGCGCAAGCGCGGCGGGGGGTGCCCCGGCCCCGGCCAGCAGGCCGTGCAGCGCGGCGCGCGAGGGGCCCGCGTTGTGCCATTCCCGGGTCGCGGCGAAGGGGCCCGGCAGCGGCCGGCCCAGCAGGGCGGCGAGTTGCACCTCCGGCAGGCCGACGAGCGCCTCGAACGGCCAGACCGCCAGTTTCGCGGCCGGGAAGACCTGCGCAATGCGCCGGACCACGTGCCGCCAGCGTCCTGGCTGCTCGGCCAGCGCGCGGATCCCGGCGTCCTCCGGCAGCGGGAATCCCGCCTTCAGGAAATAGCCCAGCGCCGAGGCCCAGGCCCGGTCGTAGCTGCGCACGCCCAGCGCGACCCGCACCGTCTGCGCGCCGAAGCCGTCGAAGAACCGCTCCAGCCGCTCGCCCGCGTGGGGGTAGAGCCGCCGGTTGAAGATGTTGTTCTCCATCGAGCCGATCATGTTCTCTTCCGAGACGATCAGCGTGCCGATCCCCCGGTCCGCCAGCCGCTGCAGCTCGACCCGGATCATGCCGCAGGACCGCCGCCCGCGCCGCTCGTCCTCCAGCGTGATGCGGTGCGGCGCCTTGACGAGGCCGGAGAACAGCCCGTCCCGCGTGCGCTCCGGCCCCCAGACCGCAATCCCGTGCCCGGCCAGGGCCGCCCGGTTGGCGGCGAGGAAGCGTTGCAGCGTGGTGGTGCCGGTCCGGTGCGCGCCGACATGCAGGATGACGTCCAAGGCTCTCTCCCGTGCGTCCCGGCGGCGCTCGGGCCCCAGGGTCAGGTTCGGAGAGGGACGGTACGCCCGGGCAGTCGCCGCGGGCTTAACGCGGGCGCATGCAAAAAAGCGCCCCGGCGGCTGGGCAGGCCCCGTCGCACCGCCTATATGCGAAGCGACCGGAGGCCCGATGACACGACTGTTCCACCTTGTTTTGATTGCATCATTTGCCCTGCCGGGTGCCCTGGCAGCGCAGGACGCCACCCCGGCCGAGGAGACGGTCCTGGCGGTGCTGCAGGCGAATGACGTCGATTTGAACGATTTTCTCTGGGTGGCGCGGCCCGTCGTGGTCTTCGCCGACAGCCCGAACGACCCGCGCTTCGCCGAGCAGGTCGCGCTGCTGGCCGACCGGCCCGACGCGCTGGCCGAGCGCGACGTGGTGGTGATCCTCGACGCCGAGCGCGGCTCGGGCAGCCAGCCGCGCGACCAGTTGCGCCCGCGCGGCTTCATGCTGGTGATCATGGACAAGGACGGCGAGGTCGAACTGCGCAAGCCCGCCCCCTGGGACGTCCGCGAGATCACCCGCACCATCGACAAGATGCCCTCCCGGCAGCAGGAACTGCGCTTCGAGGCGGGCGGCTGAGACACGCGGGCGGACGCCCTCCGCTCAGCCGCTTCAGCCCCCTGCAAAGCAGACGTCAGCACTCCGATCGCCTCCGGCAGCACCAGATGGCAGGGCGGACATGGATCCGTATCGGACCGGTTTGCCGCCCCGCCCTTCATCGCCTCACTCGAACTCCATGATGACTTCGTCCACCGCGAGACTGTCGCCGGGGCCCGCGTTGATCTTGGACACCACGCCCTTGCGCTCGGCGCGCAGGATGTTCTCCATCTTCATCGCCTCGATGGTGCACAGCGCCTGGCCGTCCTGCACCTCGTCGCCCACGGCCACGTTCATCTTCACGATGACGCCCGGCATCGGGCAGAGCAGCATCTTCGAGGTATCGGGCGGCAGCTTCTCCGGCATCAGCGCGGCCAGCTCGGCCTGGCGCGGCGTGCGGACGGCCACCTTCAGGTCGGCCCCCCGGAAACGCAGGCGGAAGCCGGAGGTGATCTTGTCCACCTTCAGCACCATCGGCACGCCGTCCACGGTGAACCGCGCGAGGCTGTCGCCCGGCGTCCACGGCCCGGCCACGCGATGCGAGTCGCCGTCCTCGAAGCGCACCGTCGCGCCCTCGCGGTCGGCGGCGATGCTGACCGGGAAGCTCTCGCCCTGCAGGCTGACCACCCACTCGGTGCCCACCACGCGCTCGTGGTTGTCCATCCGCCCCGAGATGCGGGCGCGCCGGATCTCGGCCACCCGGTGCATCGCGGCGGCGCAGGCCGCCACCCGGCGCAGCACCGCACCGTCCAGCGTCACGCCGTGGAAGCCCTCGGGATACTCCTCGGCGATGAAGGCCGTGGTGATCGCCCCGGAGACGAAGCGCGGATGGTCCATGACGGCGGCGAGGAAGGGCAGGTTGTGGCCGATCCCCTCGACCTCGAAACTGTCGAGCGCGGTCCGCATTTCCTCGATCGCCTGCGCGCGGGTGGGCGCCCAGGTGCAGAGCTTGGCGATCATCGGGTCGTAGTACATGCTGATCTCGCCGCCCTCGTAGACGCCGGTATCGTTGCGCACGGCATGGCTGGCCTCGGCCACCTCGGCCGGCGGCCGGTAGCGGGTCAGCCGCCCGATCGAGGGCAGGAAGTTGCGGTACGGGTCCTCGGCATAGAGCCGGTTCTCGATGGCCCAGCCGTTGATCTTGAGATCGGCCTGCGTGAAGGCCAGCGGCTCGCCGTTGGCGACGCGGATCATCTGCTCCACGAGGTCCACGCCGGTGATCAGCTCGGTCACCGGGTGTTCCACCTGCAGGCGCGTGTTCATCTCGAGGAAGTAGAAGTTCTTCTCGCCGTCGACGATGAACTCGACCGTGCCGGCGCTGGTGTAGCCCACCGCCTTGGCCAGCGCGACGGCCTGCTCGCCCATCGCGCGGCGGGTGTCCTCGTCGAGGAAGGGCGACGGCGCCTCCTCCACCACCTTCTGGTTCCGGCGCTGGATCGAGCACTCGCGCTCGTGCAGGTAGACCGCGTTGCCGTGCTGGTCGGCCAGCACCTGGATCTCGATGTGGCGCGGCTGGGTGACGAACTTCTCGATGAAGATGCGGTCATCACCGAAGCTGCTGGCCGCCTCGTTCTTCGAGGACTGGAAGCCCTCGCGCACCTCCTCGTCGGACCATGCGATCCGCATGCCCTTGCCGCCGCCGCCGGCGCTGGCCTTGATCATCACCGGGTAGCCGATCTGGTTCGAGATCTTCACCGCCTCGTCGGCATCCTCGATCAGGCCCATGTAGCCGGGCACCGTCGAGACCCCCGCCTCCTGCGCGATCTTCTTCGAGGTGATCTTGTCGCCCATCGCCTCGATCGCGCCCTTCGGCGGGCCGATGAAGGCGACGCCCGCCTGCTCCAGCGCGTCGGCGAACTTCGGGTTCTCGGACAGGAAGCCATAGCCCGGATGCACCGCCTCGGCCCCGGTCTCCCGGATCGCCGCCATCACCTTATCGATGACGATGTAGGACTGGTTGGCCGGCGGCGGACCGATGTGGACCGCCTCGTCGGCCATCTCGACATGCAGCGCGTGGCGATCCGCGTCCGAGTAGATGGCGACCGTGCCGATCCCCATCTTGCGGGCGGTCTTGATGACGCGGCAGGCGATCTCGCCCCGGTTCGCGATCAGGATCTTCTTGAACATGGTCCCTCGTCCTTCAGTTCTTCGCCCGGTCGGGCATGGGCAGGCACCCGCTCCGGGCGGGCGGGCAAACGAAAACGGGACCGCGCGGGCGGCAGCCCGGGCGATCCCGAAACGGAAGATCGTGTGTCTGGGTCAGGCGGGCCGTGCGGCGGCGGCCCCCCGGCGCCGGATCAGCGGCGGCAGACGCCCGCGTCGTCGCAGAGCGCGCCTGCGGCGGCACCGACGGCCGCACCCGCGACCACGTTGCCGTCAAGCAGCGCGGCGCCAAGACCGCCGATGGCGGCACCGGCCGCGGCGCGCTCGCCGTCGGGCGAGAGGCAACCGGCCAGAAGGGCGAGGGACGCACCGGCGAGGAAGAGGGGAAGCTTGGACATGACCTGTCTCCTGATGAACTGCTCTGGTTCGATATAGCAGGCCATGCGCGGCAAAAGGCAAGAGTTTGCCGATGCCCCTGCGCGGGAGACTGCCGATTCCGCCCGGTCACCGGCCGTCCTCCGCGTCGTCCTCGTCGTCCCAACCGTCATCCCAGGGCTCGGGCTCCGGCTCTTCAGCGAAGAGCTCGGGGAAGCCGCGCTCGGCGGCCTTCATGTCCACCCGCAGCAGCGCCTCGTAGGAGGTCGGATCGAAATCCGGCTCGACCGCGACCACCTCGCGGCCCAACAGCCACGACAGCCGCCCGGCATCGAGGTTGCCGCGCTCGAACGGCTCCTCGCCGAAATGGGTGATGAGGGCCGCGAGGAAGGCCCGGTCGGCGGCGCGGTCGACCGCCTTGCGGTCGGCATAGCGCTTGCGCGGGGCGAGCGGCGTCGCCCCCTTCTTGTTCTCTCGGCGGATCGTGAAGTGGAAGTCGGTCCCGGTCAGGCGGCTCGGGAAGCCACGGTGCTTCAGCATGGCCGACCCTCCTCAGCAGGGCGGCCAGCCGCACGAACGGGCGTCCCCTTGGCCGGGAACGCCCGCGTCGCGTTACTTGTACTTGCCGGTGTAGACCGGCTCGGCCGGCACGGGCGCGGGATCGATGTAGACGATCTCTTCTTCGGGAGTGCTGGAGCCGCAAGCGGTGACGAGGGTCGCCACGCCGAATGCCGCGAGCAGCATGAGAGTTTTCGACATGCTCTTGTCCTACCTTCTGAACGGCGGACGTCACGCGGCCTGCGCCCCGTGCCTCCGCTTCTTGACGAGTTACAGTCCCGGACCCCGGAACCAGCCTTAAGAATAGCTGACAAGCCGCCGGAAATAAACAGGAAGCAGGGTTGTCCACAGGGCTGTGGCGGCGCGGCATCGGGCGCCCGGAAACCCGCAAGATGTGGTAGGACCATCAGAAAAGCTCCCAGATGCAGGTGTCGCCGTCGCGGGTGTAAAGGCTGAGGAACTGCGTCGCGTCCGGGTCGGGCTGTCCGCGCGCGACCACGCGGTCCATCAGGACGATCAGGATCTGCCGCGCCCCGGTGCCCATCCGCGCCTCGGCCGCGAGGCCCTCCTCGACGCAGAGCCGGTCCATCGCCGGCAGGGCGGTCTCGTAGGTCCAGCGGCCCGCGCCCGGCGCGATCTCCGGCGCGAGATAGCGCAGCACGAGGGTCGGGATCCCCGACTCGTCCTCGACCCCGACATCGACCGGCGCGACGGTCAGGCCACCCGGCAGGGCCAGCGGACGCGGGCGCGGCGCGGTCTCCTGCGCGGCGGCGGGCGCCAGCGCGAGAAGGACCGAGAGCAGGGCGGAAAACAGGACGGGTCCCGCTTGCGCGGGACCCGTGGTCAGCGTCGAACCGCACCCCAAGCCGCACGGATTGCCGTGCGCTCCTCCCTCGGTCGAGCGGTTGCGCCGTATCTCAACTGGCGACGCGAGAGTCCTAATCCATCTACCCGCTGCGACGCAATGCCCTTGCGTCACCTCGCCGCCAAGTTGTCCTGCGGCGCAGCATCGGGTGTCCCGGCCGGTCATCGCGCGGCCCCGCAGCGCGCCAGCCAGCGCGCCTGCCGCGCCCGGTCGTCGAGCATCTCCCGGATCGCCGCCTCGACCTGCGCGCGCGGCAGCGGCCCCTCGACGCGACCCCCGGCGGTGATCTCGGCGCCCGCCTCGGTCATCCGCACGGTCACGGCGGGGGCGAAACCGCGCAGGTCCCGCACCGCGCGCCAGAGGTCCTGCCGCACCTGCTGCGCCAGCCGCAGCGGGCGGTCGCACCGACGCAAGACCGACGTGAGACCGACGTCGTACCGCACCGGCAGACGCCGGGTCACGGTGACCGCCGCGCCCTCGCGCAGGATATGCCAGCGGGTCCGGCTCACGGGCGCTTCGCCACGCAGTCGATCTCGACCAGCGCCCCCACGGCCAGCGCGGTGACGCCCACCGTGGTCCGGGCCGGGCGGCGGTCAGGGTGAAAGAAGGTCTGGTAGGTATCGTTGAAGGCGGCGTAGTCGCGTTCAAACTGGGTGAGATAGGCGCGCATCTGAACAACATGGGACAGGTCTAGGCCCATGCGATTCAGGATCAATTCGAGGTTCTTCATCACGCGCACTGTCTGCGCCTCAACCCCGTCCGGCAACGGCGCGTCGGGCGCGTCCGGGTCCGTGGGCATTTGGCCGGTCAGAATCACCCAGCCCTCGGTTTCGACGGCGTGGGAGAACGGCGCGACCGGGCGCGGCCCGTCAGAGAAGAGGTGGAAGGTTGGAGAGCCGTCTAGCGATGGGGCGGAAAGATTAGAAGACTTCATGAGCTTGGGCCGGACAGCATTTTCTGGGCAAGATCACCGAGCGCCAACACATTATCAGCAGTTTTCACCGCATTGCTTGATGCTACTTGGGCAGTATCGAGGGCAACTTTCGATTTATAGACCAAGCCTCGAACTTTTTCCCAAAGACTTTCAGTTGAGCTTTCTCCGGGCTTCCCGGCGTTCATCACGGAAACCCCAACTAAGGATTCAATTGCAGCCTGCAATTCTTCCGCGCCAAGATATCTGTAGCATTCCAAAGCAGTCTTTATTTGAACGACCCGAATTCTAAGAATTCTGTCAAGGCTTGCTGGCAATTCGACCTCTTCTAGAGATTTCAAAATGCTCGATGCATCCGCCAAGAGAGAAGAAATATCTTCCTTTAGTTCAATTCTTTCAAGCTTTCCAGATAAGGCTGAGTGGATCGAGACAAGCCCGACAATTGAGTCCCCGCTCAAGAAGTTCTTTCTGGCATTCTGCATATCCATGTTGACTTGCGAGTAAGTCAAAAGACCTCGAAAAGGTCTAAGGAAACCGCCAAGTGTAATCTTGGAGTTCTCGTCGAGATCGAGTGCTTCAAAGTCCTCCAACACACGGTTTACTTGACGCAACAACAGACTGACCGCATCAATGCGTCCATCAACGCCCGACAACCCAAGCTCATCGGTAAGAACATCAACAAACCTTGCCGAAGCCTCTGTTTTTTTGGCGGATACAGAGTGCAGCAATTGTTGCAGCTGAAGAGCGCTCGTTGTCATTGCAGCCCCCCCTCACAGCGGAAGGTTGTCGTGCTTCTTCCACGGCATATCCAGCTTCTTGCCGCGCAGCGCGGCAAAGGCACGGGCCACCCGCTTGCGGGTCGAGCGCGGCTGGATCACCTCGTCGATGAAGCCCCGCTCGGCGGCGACGAAGGGGTTGGCGAAGCGGTCTTCGTAATCCTTCACGCGGCCCGCGATCTTCTCCGGGTCGCCCAGTTCCGAGCGATAGAGGATCTCGACCGCGCCCTTGGCCCCCATCACCGCGACCTCGGAGGTCGGCCAGGCATAGTTGATGTCGCCCTGCAGGTGCTTCGAGGCCATCACGACATAGGCGCCGCCATAGGCCTTGCGAGTGATGACGGTCACCTTCGGGACCGTCGCCTCGCCGAAGGCATAGAGCAGTTTCGCGCCGTGCTTGATGACGCCGCCGTATTCCTGCGTGGTGCCCGGCAGGAAGCCCGGCACGTCGACCAGCGTCAGGATCGGGATCTCGAAGGCGTCGCAGAACCGCACGAAGCGCGCGGCCTTGCGGCTGCTGTCGATGTCGAGGCAGCCCGCCAGCACCATCGGCTGGTTCGCCACCACGCCCACGGTCGAGCCTTCCAGCCGGATGAAGCCGGTGATGATGTTCTTGGCGAACTCTTCCTGAATCTCGAAGAAATCGGCCTCGTCGGCGATCTTCAGGATCAGTTCCTTCATGTCGTAGGGCTGGTTGGGGTTGTCCGGCACCAGCGTGTCGAGGCTCGGCTCCAGCCGGCCGGGATCGTCGAAGAACGGCCGCACCGGCGGCTTCTCGCGGTTCGACAGCGGCAGGAAGTCGATCAGGCGGCGCGTCTCGGCCAGTGCCACCACGTCGTTCTCGAAGGCGCCGTCCGCGACCGAGGACTTGCGGGTGTGGGTCGAGGCGCCACCCAGCTCCTCGGCGGTGACATGCTCGTTGGTGACGGTCTTCACCACGTCCGGTCCGGTCACGAACATGTAGGACGAGTCCTTCACCATGAAGATGAAGTCGGTCATCGCGGGGCTGTAGACCGCGCCGCCCGCGCAGGGGCCCATGATCAGGCTGATCTGCGGGACCACGCCCGAGCCGCGGATGTTGCGCTTGAACACCTCGCCATAGGCCGCCAGCGAGCTGACGCCCTCCTGGATGCGCGCCCCGCCCGAGTCGTTGATGCCGATGACCGGCGCGCCGTTCTGCATCGCCATGTCCATGATCTTGCAGATCTTGGCCGCGTGGGTTTCGGAGACCGAGCCGCCGAGAACCGTGAAGTCCTGCGCGAAGACATAGACCTGGCGGCCGTTCACCGTGCCCCAGCCGGTGACGACGCCGTCGCCGCGCGGGGTGTTCTCCTGCATCCCGAAGTCGGTGCAGCGATGGGTGATGAACATGTCGTATTCTTCGAACGAGCCCTCGTCGAGCAGCAGCTCGATCCGCTCGCGGGCGGTCAGCTTGCCCTTGCCGTGCTGGCTGTCGATCCGCGCCTGGCCCCCGCCGAGGCGCGCATCCGCGCGGCGGTGCTCGAGCTCGTGAAGAATGTCTTTCATGGTCCGGCTCCCTCTCGTTTCGCGCAGGTCTATCGGCTTTCAGGGTGCATAACGATCAGGCAGGTTGCCGCAAAGGAGAATCCCGCGAATTTGCAAACACTGCAAAGTCACCGAAAAGGTAATCGCAAATCTGTTAATTCGGCTCTGCGCGATGCCCGGCCCGCTGTCTGCGCTTTTGCACAGGCCGCCGGGCCGCTGCGGATGGACGCGCCCCGCGTCCCGGCCTATCACCTTTCGCATGAGCCAGCGCCCCAGGGTCCGGTTTCTCGACCGGACGACACCGCCCCACATCGTGACCCTCGTGCTCGTCGCCGGCCTGTCCGCGATGAGCCTGAACATCTTCCTGCCCTCGCTGCCGGGGATGGCCCTCTATTTCGAGACCGACTACCGCGTTGTGCAGCTCTCGGTGTCGCTCTACCTGATGGCGACCGCGATCCTGCAGATCGTCGTCGGCCCGATCTCGGACCGGTTCGGACGGCGGCGGGTCCTGCTGACCACCACGACGCTCTTCCTGCTGATGACGCTGGGCTGCCTCCTGGCCCCGACGATCGAGGTGTTCCTCGCCTTCCGCATGGCGCAGGCCGTGGTGGCGGCGGGCCTCGTGCTCAGCCGCGCCATCGTGCGCGACATGGTCGGACCGGCCGAAAGCGCGTCGATGATCGGCTATGTCACCATGGGCATGTCCCTCGTCCCGATGATCGCGCCCGCCATCGGCGGCGCGCTCGAAGCCGCGTTCGGATGGCAGGCGTCCTTCCTGTTGCTGCTCTTCGGCGCCGCCGCGATCCTCGCGCTGATCTTCTTCGACCTGGGCGAGACCTCGGCCGCGCGCAGCACCAGCTTTGCCGAACAGGCCCGCGAGTATCCCGAACTGCTGACCTCGCGCCGGTTCTGGGGCTATGTCGCCTGCTCGGCGTTCTGCTCGGGGGCGTTCTTCGCCTTCCTCGGCGGAGCGCCCTACGTCGGCACCACCGTCTACGGCCTGCCGCCCGAGCAACTTGGCTTCTTCTTCGGGGCGCCCGCCATCGGCTACGCGGTCGGCAACTTCATTTCCGGGCGCTACTCGGTGCGCGTCGGGGTGAACCCGATGATCCTGATGGGCTGCCTGATCGCGACCGCGGGCCTCGTCTTCCCGCCGCTGCTCTACGGGCTGGGCTTCACCCACCCGGTCGCCTTCTTCGGCTTCGTCACCTTCGTCGGCCTCGGCAACGGGATGACGCTACCCAACGCCACCGCCGGCCTGCTCTCGGTGCGGCCGCACCTCGCGGGAACGGCCTCGGGCCTTGGCGGCGCGTTCATGATCGGCGGCGGGGCCGCGCTGTCGGCGCTGGCGGCCGCCCTGCTGGTGCCGGGGGCCGGACCCTGGCCGCTGATGGCGATCATGCTGATCACCTCGATCCTGTCGGTGCTCTCGATCCTCTACGTCCTGCGGCGCGAGCGGCAACTGGTCTCGGGCTGAGCGCCAAGGCCCCGCTTGGCCGCCGCTTTGCAGCCCGCTAAGCTCAGGTTTGCAAAGACCGGGACCCGCACGCCATGACCCAGCAGAAGCTCTATGCCGGGGCGAAACTGCGCGAGACGCGCCAGCGCCTCGGGCTGACGCAGCGCGCCTTCGCCGAAAAGCTGGGGATCTCGCTGCCCTACCTGAACCAGATGGAGAACAACAACCGCCCGGTCTCGACGGCGGTCGTGGTGGCGCTGGCGCGGGAATTCGGCTTCGACGTCACCGAACTGGCCCAGGGCGACACCGAGCGCCTCGTCTCGGACCTGCGCGAAGCGCTGACAGACCCGGTCTTCACCGAGGCCCCGCCGCTGGCCGACCTGCGGCTGAGCGCGGCGAATGCCCCGGCGCTGGCGCGCGCCTTCCTCGAACTGCACCGCGCCTACCGCGCCACGCACGAGCGCCTCGCCTCGCTCGACGAGGCGCTGGGGCGCGAAGGCAGCGCCCTCAGCCCCAGCCCGTGGGAGGAGGTCCGCGACTTCTTCCACTACTGCGACAACTACATCGACGCCGTGGACCGCGCCGCCGAACGGGTCGCGGCCCGGCTCGGCCCCGACCCCGAGGCGGGCGCGCTGCGCTTGCTGGCCGAGGCCGGCATCGCCACCGAGGCCGCCGACATGCCCGACCTGCGCCTCTATGACCCGGAGGCGCGGCGCCTCCGGCTGTCGACGCGCGCCGCCGCCGCCACCCGGCGCTTCCAGCTCCTGCACCAGATCGCGCTTTTAACGCAGGGCAAGCTGCTCGACGCCACGCTCGACTTTGCCCGCTTCCAGACCGACGCCGCCCGCGACATCGCCCGGATCGGGCTGGCGAACTACTTCGCGGGCGCGGTGCTGCTGCCCTACACCGCCTTCCTCGACGCCGCGCGCGAGACCCGGCACGACCTCGAACGGCTGGCCGACCGCTTCGGCGCCTCCATCGAACAGGTCGCGCACCGGCTCTCGACGATGCAGCGGCCGGGGGCAAAGGGCATCCCCTTCTTCTTCGTCCGCGTCGACCAGGCCGGGACCATCACCAAGCGGCACTCCGCGACGCGGCTGCAATTCGCCCGCTTCGGCGGCGCCTGCCCGCTGTGGAACGTCCACCAGGCGTTCGAGACGCCGGGCCGCTTCCTGCGCCAGCTTGCCGAAACCCCGGATGGCGTGCGCTACATCTGCCTTGCCCGCGACGTGTCGAAACCCGGCGGGCACTGGAACGCCCCGGTCCGCCGCTACGCCATCGGGCTGGGCTGCGAGGTGCGCTATGCCTCGGCACTGGTCTATGCCGACGGCTTCGACCTCAAAGACGGCGCGTTCGAGCCGATCGGCATCTCCTGCCGCATCTGCGAGCGCCGCCATTGCCACCAGCGTTCGGTTCCGCCGCTGGAACGCCGCCTGTCTGTCGATCACGACACCCGCGGCGTGCTGCCCTACCGCGTCGATCCGGCCTGAGGGGCCGGGCGCTTGACGCCCCGCACCACCCCCTCGAACCCCGCCGCGCAGGCGAGCGAGGTCATCAGCAGCCCCGCCCCCAGCACCAGCGCGGCGGCCGCGGTGCCCGCGACCTCGATCGCGGCACCTGCCGCGGGCGGGATCAGCGCGAACCACAGGTAATAGACGGTGTAGAACAGCCCCATACCCACGGACCGCTCGGCCGGGGCCAGCGCGCGGGCGGGCATCGCCATGATCGGCCCGGAGGGCAGGCCGACCATCACCCCGATCGCCAGCAGGAGTGCCACCGACGAGCCGCCGGAGGCGAACACCAGCAGCAGGACCGCCTGCACCAGCGTCGCGCCGACTAGCACGAGGCCCGGCCGCCCGGTGCGGTCGGCCAGCGCCCCGCCCAGCACGCCGAAGACCGCGATGACCCAGAACACCAGGCTGACCGCCCGGCTGGCCTCGACCAGCGCCGTGCCGCGCTCGACCATCAGCGTCGGCCCGAAACTCAGGAGCAGCGCGAACCCGCCGTTGTAGAGGCCCCAGACACAGCCCGCCAGCAGGATCGCCGCCAGCCCGCGGCCCGCGGGCCAGGCCCGGACCGGTCCCGCCTGCGCCAGTGCCTCGGGCAGGGGTTGCAGCAGCAACCAGATCAGCCCCGCCGCCGACAGCGCCACGGCAAGCGCCTGCGCGGCGACCAGCCCGCCCGCCTCGGCCACCATCGGCTGCGCCACCAGCGCCAGCGCGATGCCCCCGGGCCAGGCGTTGACGAAGCTCGCCATCGCCGTGGCGATCTCGCGCCCCGCGAACCAGTCGGTCACCATCTTGGTCATCAGCACGTTCAGGAACACGCCGCCCGCCCCGGCCAGCACCCGGCCCGCCAGTTGCAGGCCCCAGCCGCTGGCGAGGCTCATCAGCATGCCGCCCGCGATCATCAGGCAGAGCCCCGCGCCGATCACGCGGACATCGCCGAACCGCTTGCCGAACAGTCCCCCGGGCAGCGACACCGCGATGCCCGGCGCGACATAGAGCCCGATCAGCAGCCCGAGGCCCGCCGCGTCCACCGCGAAGCTTTCCTGCACCAGCGGCCCCAGCGCGCCCACGGTGGCGAACTGGAACGCCATCGTCGCACGCAGCGTGAACAGCAGCGCCAGTCCCTGCCAGCGTCGCGCCATGGCATCCTCCCTCGTCCGGCGGCGACGCTAGCGGCGGAGCACGGGAGGGCCAAGGCCTTAAGGTTACCTTTACCTATTTGGCCAAACTGGGTTCGACGCGCTTGCACCGGGTGGAGGCCATGGAACCCGATCTGCCGCTTGAGTTTCTGGTAGCGGGGACAGCCGTCAGCGCTCAGGCGAGCTCCGCATCCAAGACACAGTGGCGGTCCCGGGTTTCAAGGGCGGCAAGCGACGGTCTCGAGGAAGGGTCATGGCTCCTCACCGACTCCGTCTCGGTGACGATCTATATTTTCCCGGCTGCCGCTCTCGCGGGCGATGTCGACAATCGCGTCAAACCGATCCTCGATGCCATGACAGGGACAATCTATGCCGACGATGCCCTTGTCGAACGTCTGGTCGTACAGAAGTTCGAACCCGAGCGGGTGTTCGCGTTTTCCGATCCGAGTTCGTGCCTTCTCGATGCATTGAGGGCGGAAAAACCGCTCGTGTATGTTAAGGTGACAGGGGACCCGCATGAGGAGTTGTCATAGTGGGATTTGAACCGACAAACCGCTATGCTCTGGACCGGATGGAACCGCACTGGCGCCGTCAGGGCTATACTGTGCTGCGGGACCCTCGGCAGCAGGACCTGCCTGCATTCCTCGGGCACCACTTCCCGGATGCGATTGCGACCGGAAGGACTCCGGGTCTCATCATCGAGGTGATCGACGGAACCCGCCCGGCCGCCGCAACCAAAATCGAACAGATCAAGTCCCTTCTGTCCCGTCACCCGGAGTGGCGGCTGGAGATCGTCTATGCCACGTCCGAGGTGGGCCCTGTCACTCCGGCAACCGCGGAAATCGTGGACGCCAGTCTGATGGAGGCCGCGGACCTGATCGAGCGCGCGCCCCGTGCTGCCCTGCTACTGGCCTGGGCCGCCCTGGAAGCGAAGGCCCGGCGCGCGCAGCCTGAACTCCAAGACCGGATGATGAGCACCGCCACGATGATTGATCTCTTGGTCACGACAGGCCGGGTCCTGCCGGACTCCGAACCGCTGCTGCGCGAACTGGGAACGCTGCGCAACCGTATCGCACACGGAGATCTGAGCCTTACCCCGACCCGACAGCAGGTCGGCAACCTGATCGCTCTGGTGCGATCCCTGCCGGATCAGGCCCCGCAGGACTAGCCAACCCATGAAAAAACCCGCCGCCGAGGGAGGATCGGCGGCGGGTTCCTTGAGCAGGGCGCGGGAGGTCGCCCTGTCGAAGTCGGATCCGGCTCAGGCCGGGGTGGCGAGATAGCCGAAGATCTGATCCTTGATCGCCATCCGGCGGCGGCGCAGCGTTTCCTCGGCCGACTCGTCGATCACCTCGACGCGGGATTCGGCCCGGTGAACGGCGCGGTTCACCTCGTGGTATTCGTCGAAGAGCTTCGCGAAATGCGCGTCCTCGGTCTTGAGCTGGTGCATCCGCTCGACGTGCTGCGGAAACTCCTCCGCGAGTTCATGCGGCGTGTTCGACATGGTCCCCTCCTGTCTTTCTGAGCCTGTGTTGCGAGTCACCTTGCGATGCCCGACGGCCCCGCACCTTGACCGGGATCAAGTTCGGGCGGGAAAGATGCATCCCCCATGCGCCTCAGCGCCGGGCCGGTCGCCAGCCTGCCGCCCGCGCCTCGGCCGCCGAGCAGAACCAGCGTTCGCCCCGGGCGGTGTCGATGCGGGTGCGGTCATAGTGCTCCTGCCCCGGCACATGGTAGATGCGCCCGCCCGACGAGATGTTGCCCTTGATGACACAGCCCGTGCGCGGGGCCTGCTGCGGCGGCCGTGCCGCCAGCGCCGCGGCCTCAGTGGCGCGATATTCCCAGGGCGGCACGCTCTGCATTGCCCAGAGGCCCCGGCCCGCCAGGGCGGCGGCCTTCTCCTGCGGCTGGTAGGTCAGTTCGTAGCGCGGGTTCACCCAGGCCAGGCCCGACACCGCCAGCGTCGCCGACAGGTCCGCGTCCCCGACCCGGCAGCGCCCCAGCACCCGGCCATAGCGGTCCTGCCCTTCCTCGGCGCAGGTCACCGTCCGTCCGCTCAGATAGGCGCGCACCTCCTGCGTGACCCAGCGCCCGCAGGGCCAGGCCCGGTCCCCGGCGCGCGCGCAGGTCTGGTCGGCCTCGGGCGCGTCGATCCCCAGCAGCCGGACCGTCACGCCGCGGATCTCCAGCGTGTCGCCGTCGATCACCCGCGCGCGTCCGCTCAGGTCGGCCAGCGCGGCACTCGCCCAAAGGGCGGCAGCCAGCGCCGCAACGATGATGATCCGTCCCCGCATGCCCGCAAAGATCGGGCCTGCGCGGGCCCGACTCAACCGGGCCGCGGGAAAAAGTTGAAATCAGGTTAACGCCGCACCCAGCGGGTCTCCTGCCAGCCGCCCGCGAAGGTCGTGGTGAAGCCGCCCGGACCCCAGTCCGACAGCACGAAACAGACGCTGTCCTGCGTCTCGCGCTCGGTGCGGATCATCACCGGGCCTGCGCCGTTGCTCTCGGGACAGTCCGGCGCGATCCGGAAGATCTCGCCCGACAGGATGCCGCCGTTCTCGGTGAAGAAGTTGTTGGTATAGACGTCCGCCGTGTAGCCCGGCTCGTCGGCGGCATAGAAGCTGCCCTGCACGGCGGCCCAGATCCGGTCGCTCTCGTCCTCGGTGCCGTCGGCCACGTAGCGCCGCAGCATCGCCTCGACCGAGATGTCGCCATAGCTGATCACGTCGCCGCTGAAGACCGCCCGCTGGCCCGGCGTCAGGACCTCCATCGCGTCGAGCGCGAAGGAGGGCGTCGCGCCCTCGTAGAGGTACCATTCCCAGCCTTCGGCCTCGAACAGGCAGTAGCGCTCGCCCTCGGGCATCGCGCATTCGAGGAACCGCCCCTCCACCGTGAACGGCTCGCCCATCGTGCCCGGCTCGATGCCGCTGTCGAAATCGGAATACTCGAACCCGAGCCCCGCCATCGGCGCGGGCGCAGGGGCCGGGGCGGGCGCAGGCGGCGGCGCGGGCGCCTTGTCCGGCACCGGCGCGCCGTTCAGAACGATGGTCCACTCGGTCGCGGTCGGGCCGGTGTCCTCCATCAGGAACAGCGCCTCGCGGTAACCGCGCGCCGCGCAGTCGGTGTCGCCGCGGATGGTGAAGGCGGCGCTGTCGACGCAGAAGGCGTACTCGCCGCCATAGTCATGGCCGCTGGCGGTGGGGCGGTAGTAGACGTTGCGCACCTTCAGGTCGCCGCCGATCACCGTGGTGCAGGCCCCGGGATCGACCCCCCACCAGCCCTCGCTGACCCAGTCGCCGTTGTCCGAATAGCCGATCGCGACCTGGTGCCGGGTGTCGGTCTGGTTGCACACCTCCAGCCCCGCCTCGGCCTGCCCGGCCAGTCCGAGCGCAAGACTGGAAAGCATTAGGGTTCGCATCGGCAGGCCTCCTCGACATCGTGCCCTGCCACTCTGCCCCGCCTGCCCGCGGCTGTCATCCGAAAGACGGTGTCACAGCTTGGTTTCGGGCACCGAGGGCGTGACCCGCCCGCGCCGCAGCTGGGCCTCGCGCCAGGTGATGAAGCTGATCGAGGCGATGATCAGCCCGCCGCCCAGCACCACGAAGGCGTCGACCGGCTCGCCGAAAACAAGCGCGCCGAGCAGCGTTGCCCACACGAGCTGCACGAAGGTCACCGGCTGGGTCACGGTCAGCGGCGCCGCGGCAAAGGCGCGGGTCATCGTGTAATGCCCGGCGGTTGCGAAACAGGCCACGCAGAACAGCACGAAGACCTGGTGCGCCGTCACCGGCACCCAGACCGCCAGCGCGAAGGGCGCCAGCCCGATGGTGACCGTGAGCGACAGCATGGCGACGACCACGCCCGCCGAGACCTCGCCCGAGAACTTCTTGGCCAGCAGGTAGGAGACCCCGAAGAAGATCGCCGTGAAGATCATCGCCACGTGCCCGTCCGAGACCTCGCGCAGGCCGGGCCGCAGGATGATCAGCGCGCCCAGCAGCGCGACCCCCACCGCCGCCAGCCGCCGCAGCGCCAGCTTCTCGCCGAAGAACACCGCCGCCCCCAGCGTGACATAGACCGGGTTGAGGTAGTTCATCGCCGTGACCTCGGCGATGGAAATCCGGGTCATCGCGAAGAACCACAGGATCACGCCCAGCGTATGCGCGGCACCGCGCAGGCCGAACCAGGTCCACATCCGCGCGCCTCCCGGCAGCCGCAGAAGCTGCGGCAGCACCGGCAGCAGGAACACCAGCCCCAGCGCGTAGCGCAGGAAGGCGGACTGCGCCGCCGGGATCCCGGTGCCGAGCGATTTCACCAGCGCCGTGACCGCGACGAAACAGAGCCCCGTCAGGAGCATCCAGAGCACGCCGACGACAGGGTTTCCGGGGGTGGATTGCATGACGCCGACAGACCACGCCGCGCCGGGCTTGTCCACACCTCAGCCCGCCAGCTGCCCCGCCACCAGCTTGGCCGCCAGCGCCCACATCACCGCCGCGATGACGAGGTCCAGGACCCGCCACGCGCCCGGCCGGGCGAAGACCGGCGCCAGCGCCCGCGCGCCGTAGCCGAGCGCGAAGAAGAAGACGAAGCTCGCCGTCACCGCCCCCGCACCGAAGAGCGCCGCCGCGTCGCCGTAGCGCGTCGAGACCGAGCCGAGGAAGACCACCGTGTCGAGATAGACATGCGGGTTGAGCCAGGTCAGCGCGAGACAGGTGCCCACCGCCGCGCGCAGGCTGCCGGTCCCCGCCTCCGCCGCGTCGAGCCGCTCGCCCCCGCGCAGGGCCGCCCGCAGCCGCAGCGCGCCGTAGACCCCGAGGAACGCCGCCCCGCCCCAGACGAGGACCGGCGCCACCAGCGGCAGCCGCGCCGCCACCCAGCCGAAACTGCTGACCCCCAGCACGATCAGCACCGCGTCCGACAGCGCACAGGTCAGCACCACCGGCAACACATGCGCCCGCCGCAGCCCCTGACGCAGCACGAAGGCGTTCTGCGCCCCGATCGCGAGGATCAGCGACAGCCCGAGCGAAACCCCGGCAAGGAAAGCGGTCATGGGATCCCCCTCGCGCGTTGCCCCGGGCGTGCTAGCCTTGGCGCAGGACCGGTGCAACCAGCGGCTGACGCGCGCTGCGAACCGCGCTAGGGTGAAAGGATGCCGACGGTCTTGCGTCTCGATGGGTTTCGGTTCTTCTTCTACTCGAACGAGGGCGATCCCCGCGAACCCGTGCACGTGATGCGCGACCGGGGCGAAGCGAAGGTCTGGCTTGATCCGGCGCGGATCGACCGCAGCGCCGGGTTCGATGCCCGGACCCAACGGCTGATCGTGCGGATGACCGAGGACAATGCCGACCGGATCAGGAGGGCGTGGCATGAGCATTTCGGCAACTGAGGTCCGCTGCGACACCGACACGCTGTGGGTGCATCTTGCCGACGGCCGGATCCTGGGCGTGCCTCTGGCCTGGTTCCCGAGGCTGCGCGACGCGACCGCCGAAGCGCTGGCGGATGTCGCCATCTCGCCGTTCGGCCTGCACTGGCCGCAACTCGACGAGGATATCTCGATCCCCGCTCTGCTGGCCGAACGCCCGCCACGCCTCGCCGCCGAGTAAACCGCTCGCCGACCCCGCGCGCTTTCGCGTGCCCCCCCGCTTCTTCTTGGCCCAAATACTCACCGGCCCGCCCCCGCCGCCCGCGCGCCACAAAAGAAAAGGGCCCGGACGCAGCCGCCCGGACCCCCGATCAATGCCGCGCGCCGCCTTCAGGCGAGCTGCGCCATCACCTCGTCGGACATCTCGAAGTTGCCGGTGACCGACTGCACGTCGTCGTCGTCCTCCAGCACCTCGATCAGCTTCATCAGCTTCTGCGCCTCGTCGAGGCCGAGTTCTGTGGTGGTCTGCGGCCGCCAGACGAGCTTGGTCGACTCGGCCTCGCCCAGTTCGGCTTCCAGCGCGGTCGAGACGTCGTTCAGGTCCTCGAAGGCGCACCAGATCACGTGGCCGTCTTCCGAGGACTCGACGTCTTCCGCCCCGGCCTCGATCGCCGCCATCATCACGGTGTCCGCGTCGCCCGCCTCGGCCGGGTAGAGGATCTGGCCCTTGCGGTCGAACATGAAGCCGACCGAGCCGGTCTCGCCGAGGTTGCCGCCGTACTTGCCGAAGGTCGAGCGCACGTTCGAGGCGGTGCGGTTGCGGTTGTCGGTCATCGCCTCGACGATCAGCGCCACGCCGCCGGGGCCGTAGCCCTCGTAGCGGATCTCCTCGTAGTTCTCGGCGTCACCGCCCAGCGACTTCTTGATCGCGCGGTCGATCACGTCCTTCGGGACCGAGTTCGACTTGGCCTCCTTCACGGCGAGCCGCAGTCGCGGGTTCTTGTCGGGGTCGGGATCGCCCATCTTCGCCGCCACGGTGATTTCCTTGGCGAGCTTGGAGAAAAGCTTCGAGCGCGCCGCATCCTGCCGCCCCTTGCGGTGCTGGATGTTCGCCCATTTGGAATGGCCGGCCATGTCGTCCTCGTCCGTCCTGTGCTGGATCAGGCCGCTCTATAGGCGAGGTCCGCCGACGCGGCAAGGTCGGTGCGCCCCTCCGCCGCCCCGGCGCGGCCCCGCCCCCTACCCCTCGCCCGCCCCAGCCGCTAGGCTGCCCCCATGACCACCGACCAGTCCCTGCTGTTCGCGCTCTTTGCGGCGGTGTTCGGGCTCCTGCTCTGGGGCCGCATCCGGTACGACGTCGTCGCCTTCGGGGCGCTGATCGTCGGGGTGGTCTCCGGGCTCGTGCCCAAGGAGGACGCCTTCAGCGGCTTCGGCCACCCGGCCACGCTGATCGTGGCGCTGGTGCTGATCGTCTCGGCGGGGCTGGTGCGGGCGGGCGCGGTGGCGCTGATCACGCGGACCCTCGTCGATCCGGGCCGCGCCCTGCAGGGCCACATCGCGCTGATGGGCGGCATCGCGGGGGTGCTGTCGGCCTTCATGAACAACGTCGCGGCGCTGGCGCTGCTGATGCCGGTTGATATCGAGACGGCCCGCAAGGCCGGGCGCGCGGCGCGGCTGACGCTGATGCCGCTCTCCTTCGCCACCATCCTCGGCGGGATGGCGACGCTGATCGGCACGCCGCCCAACATCATCATCTCGTCGATCCGCGAGGACAGCCTCGGCGCGCCCTTCGCGATGTTCGACTTCGCCCCGGTGGGGGCGGCGGCCGCGCTGGCCGGGATCGCCTTCGTCGCGCTGGTCGGCTGGCGGCTGATCCCGCAGGGCGGGGAGGCGGGCGACCGCCCGCGCGGCGGCGGCGGGCGCGGCTACCTGTGCGAGCTGGTCCTGCCCGAGGGCAGCGCGCTCGACGGCCAGCCGGTCGCCGCCCTGCGCGCGGCCGCCCGGGACGCCGACGTGACGGTGCGGGGCCTGCGGCGCGGGGACACCCGCCACTCCGACCCCGCCGACGACATGCCCCTCGCCGCGGGCGACGTGCTGCTGGTCGAGGCCGCGCCCGCGGCGCTGGAGGAGTTGCGCAGCGCGCAGGGCCTCGCCGCCGCCACGCCCGAGCGGCTCGCCCGGCTCGACGCGGCGGGCGGCGACCCGGCGTTCCTCGAACTGGTGCTGACCCCCGACTCGCGCCTCGTCGGGCGCAGCGCGCAGGCGGTCGGCCTCGGCTGGCGGCGCGGCGCCCTGCTGGTCGGGCTGGCCCGCGAGGGCCGCACCGGCACCGCGCCGCTGCGCGCGACGCCGCTGCGGGCCGGGGATGTGCTGCTGATCCTCGCGCCCGCCTCCGGGCGGGACGACCTCGCCGACTGGCTGGACGCGCTGCCGCTGGCGGGCGGCGCCGAGGTGACCCGCGAGGGCCGCACCTGGCTTGCGATCGGCCTCTTCGCGGCGGCGGTGCTGGCGGCCAGCCTCGGCCTCGTCTACCTGCCCATCGCGCTCGGGGCCGTCGTGGTGGCCTATGTCCTGACCGGCATCCTGCCGCTGCGCGATCTCTACACCCCGGTGGAATGGCCGGTGATCGTGCTGCTCGGCTCGATGATCCCGCTCGGCGCGGCGCTCGAGGCCTCGGGCGGGACAGACCTGCTGGCAGGGGCCCTGATCGGCCTGACCGAGGGCCTGCCCGCCTGGGCGATCCTCGCCGTGCTGATGGCGGTGACGATGACCCTGTCGGACGTGCTGAACAACACCGCCACCACCATCGTCGCGGCCCCGGTGGCGATCTCGATGGCCGAGCGGCTGGGCGTCAACCCCGATCCCTTCCTGATGGCAGTCGCGGTGGCGGCCTCGGCGGCGTTCCTCACCCCCATCGGGCACAAGAACAACACCCTGATCCTCGGCCCCGGCGGCTATGCGTTCGGGGATTACTGGCGGATGGGCCTGCCGCTGGAGGCGCTGATCCTCGTGGTCAGCATCCCGGTCCTGCTGGTCGCTTGGCCCCTCTGACAGCACCGGCGCGGCCATTGAGCCTTCAGAACTGCGGCACCTTCTCCCCCCGGGCGGCGCGCCCGGCGATCTCGGCCAGCCGCCGCGCGCGGGTGTCGGCCCGCTTCGCCCCGGCCAGCCAGCGCAGCACGTTGCGCCGGTAGGACGGTGCGGCCTGCGCGAACCACGCCCCCGCCCCGGGCGCGGCAGCGAACTCTGCCGCCAGGTCGTCGGGGACCTGCAGCGCCTCGACCTCCGGACGGCCCTCCCAGGTGCCCGCCGCCTGCGCCGCGGCCATCGCGGCGAGGCCGGGCGGCTGCATGCGCCCGTCGTCGATCAGGCGCGCGGCGCGGGTGCGGTAGCTCTCGGCCCAGACCTGCTGACGGCGCGGCGAGATCAGCTGCATCGTCCGCAGGTCGTCGAGGATCTTGCGCCGCCCGTCGATCCAGCCGTAGGCGATCAGCGCGTCGAGCACCGCCTCCCGCGAGACGTAGCGCGCCGGATCGGCCTCCTTCCAGGTCACCAGCCAGACGCCCTCGGCCTGCCCGTGATGCGCGGCGAGCCACGCCCAGAGCGCCGCGGCGCTGTCGACCTCGATGCGGGCCAGATCATCCATCTCCGCCTCCCTTTCGCCGCGACATAGGCCGGGGGAAGGGGCGGAACAGCGGGCTCAGTCCTCGGCCGTGGGCGGCGGCGAGACGAAGACGCGGTCATGTCCCCGCGCGTCGGTCAGCACGACCCGGCCGATGGCGGCCATCTGGACGCTGTCGGCGAAGATCGCCCGAACGACCTCGCGCGCCGGGTTGGTGCCGGGGTCGAGCGTCACGGCGTAGCTCCAGTCCGCGCCGCAGCCCGCCAGCGTGCCCGACCACGCCAGCGCGGTTCCGGGGCGCGGCACCTGGCAGCGCGCGGAATTCGTCAGGGTCACCGTCAGCCCGGTCTCGGTCAGGGCGATCCCGGCGGGCCGGGGACCTGCCAGCGCCGTACCGGCCAGGGCAAGGGTCAGGACAGCGGCAAGGGGCAGCGGGCGCATCGGCGGTCTCCTTCGCTCAGAGCGGCCAGATCAGGGGGATCATCAGGCTCGCGGTGATCCCCAGCAGGATGTTCATCGGGATGCCGACACGCAAGTAGTCGGTGAAACGATAGCCGCCGGGACCATAGACCAGCATGTTGGTCTGGTAGCCGATGGGCGTCGCGAAGGCGGCCGAGGCCGCGAACATCACCGCCACCGCCAGAGGGCGCGGGTCGAGGCCCAGCGCCACCCCCAGTTCGATGGCGATCGGCGTCAGGATCACCGCGACCGCGTTGTTCGACACCACTTCGGTCAGCACCGAGGCGAGGAAATAGACCGCGAAGATCACCAGCGCGGGCGGCAGCAGCGCCAGCCCGGGCGCCAGGACATCGACGATCAGCTTCACCGCGCCGGAGGCGTCGAGCGCCGCGCCGACCGCCAGCATGGCGAAGATCAGCGCCATCAGGCGGCCCTCGATGAACGAGAAGGCCTCGTCCGCGTCGATGGCGCGGGCGACCAGCACCACGACGGCCGAGACCACCGCCAGCAGCAGGATCGGGGCGACGTTGAAGGCCGCGAGGCCGACCACCGCGACCAGCGCCCCCACGGCGACCGGCGCGTGCGACCGGCGATAGGGCCGCGCGACCGGCGCCGCGATGTCGACGAGGTCCATGTCCGCCGCCAGCCGCCGGATGTCGTCGGGCGCCCCCTCGACCAGCAGCGTGTCGCCGACCTGCACCACCACGTCGTCGAGCTGCCGCCCGATGTTCTGGTTCCGCCGGTGCACCGCCAGCGGATAGACGCCGTAGCGCCGCCGCAGGCGCAGCGCGCCCAGCGACCGGCCGACCATCCGCGCGCCGGGGGTGATCAGCACCTCGACCGTCGTGGTCTGGACCGAGGACAACTTGTCCACCATCCGCAGGTCCTTGTTCTGCTGCAGGCCCAGAAGCTCGGTCATTTCCGAGCGCAGGACGACCCGGTCGCCCGGCTCCAGCACCACGGCGCCGAGGTTGCGGCGTAGTGAGGCATCGCCCCTCAGCACGTCGATCAGCCGCACGCCGTCGCGGGTGAACAGGTCGATCTCGAGGACCTTCTGGCCGATCAGGTTGCTGTCCTCGGGCAGCGCGACTTCGGTGAAATACTTCATCTTGCGGCGGCCCTGCCCGAGCATCGCGCTCATCGACACGCGCTCGGGCAACAGCTTGCGCCCGATCAGCGCGAGATAGGCCATGCCGACCGCGACCTGGATCACCCCGAGCGCGGTGATCTCGAAGATCGAGAAGGCCTCCAGCCCCTTCGCCCGCGCCACGCCGTCGACCAGCAGGTTGGTGGAGGTGCCGATCAGCGTCAGCATCCCGCCGAGGATCGCGGCATAGGACAGCGGCAGCAGCAGCTTGGACGGGGCCTTGCCCAGCTTGCCCGCGATCTGGACGAAGACCGGGATCATCAGGACCACGACCGGCGTGTTGTTGAGAAAGGCGCTGGCGATCACCACGAAGCCGAAGAGGCCGACGAGCGTCAGGCGCGGGTTGTTGTCGGCCTGCCCCTCGGCCAGCCGCGTCAGCCAGTCGAGCGCCCCGGTGCGCACCAGCCCGCCCATGATCAGGAACATCGCGAGGATGGTCCAGGGGGCCGGGTTAGACAGCACGCCCAGCGCGGTGTCATAGGGCAGGATGCCGGTGACGAGGAAGAAGGCGGCGGCGGCCATGCCCACGACCTCGGCCGGGTAGACCTCGCGCAGGAAGGCGAGAAACATCGCCGCGACGACCGCAAGCGTCAGCACCGCCTCGGCGGTGGGCGAGAGTCCAAGCTCGATCATGGGGCGCGCGCGCTCCCTCTCAGGTCAGGGCCGCGGGCCATCCTGAAGCTGCGGCGCGGCGCTGTCCAGCGTCCCGTCCTGCGGCAGAACGGCTGCCAGTTTCGGGCGCGGCTGCACGAGGAAGAGCCCCACGAACATCAGGCCCATCGCCCCCCAGACCCAGGCGGAGTAGCTCTCGCCCAGGAGGAGCTTTGCCCAGAGGACCCCGAAGCCGGTGACGAGGTAGCTGACCTGCGCCGAGAAGACCGGCCCGGCGCGGCCGATCATCCAGAAGTAGCTGGCATAGACGATGCAGTGGACGACCGAGCTTCCGACCAGCGCGGTCTCGGCGAGGCTCCAGTCCGACGGCGCGGGAAAGGCGACCGTGCGTCCCGTCGCCAGCGCCACCGGCAGCGCGATGGCCACGCCGACGATCGAGGCACCGCAGAGCAGTTGCACCGGGTCCACCTCGGGGCGGCCCCAGCGGGCGAGGAAATTGCCCTCGAAGGCGTAGAAGGCCGGGGCGATCAGCGCGATCGGCACCCAGGCCAGCATCGCGGGATCGGGCAGGCTCGCCTCAGGCCCCACGATCAGCAGCACGCCCGCCAGCCCGCAGCCGAGCCCGGCCAGGCGGCGCGGGCGGAACCGGTCGAGGCCGAGCGCCAGCGCGATGGGAAAGGCCAGCATCGGGATCGTCGAGAGCAGGATCGAGATCAGGCCGGAGGGCAGGTGCCGCGCGGCCTCGTAGCTGGCCGAGTTCGGCAGGATCGTCCCCACCAGCGCCACGGCAAGGTAAAGCCCCAGCGCGGGCCGGGTCAGCGGCAGCCCGCGCCCGGTCAGCTTCAGCAGCGCCCCGCAGAGCACGCCCGAGATCGCCAGTTGCCAGACGACCAGCCCGAGGGCCGCGTGGCCGGTCGAGACCGCCAGCTTGGCCAGCGGCTGGGTGATGCCCCAGCCCGCCCCGAGCAGGACGAGCAGGCCGACCAGCCCGGCGCTTTCGGCGCGTGTCATGCGGGCCCTTGCGGTTGCAGCCGTCCGCCCTGCCGCACCATCTCGACCCGGGTCGCCACACCGGTGCGGTCGTCGGTTTCGACATAGAGGCCCGACAGCGTCGCCTCGCCCAGCGCCGGGGTGAACCGCCCCTTCGGCATGCCGGTCACGAAGCGGCGCAGCGGCTCGGACTTCTCCATGCCGATCACGCTGTCATAGTCGCCGCACATGCCCGCGTCGGCCTGGAAGGCGGTGCCGCCCTTCAGGATCTGGACATCGGCGGTCGGGATATGGGTGTGGGTGCCGACCACGACGCTGGCGCGGCCGTCGCAGAAATGGCCCATGCCCATCTTCTCGGACGTGGCCTCGCAATGCACGTCGACGAGGCTGGCCTGCACCATCCCGCCGCGGGGGTGGCTGCGCAGCACGGCATCCACCGCCGAGAACGGATCGTCGAAGGGCCGCTTCATGAAGACCTGGCCCAGCACCTGCGCGACCAGCACCTTGTGCCCGCGCGCGGTCGTATACACGCGGTGTCCGCGCCCGGGCGCGTCCTTGGCGAAGTTCAGAGGGCGGACGATGCGCGGTTCGGCCTCGATCCCTTGGATCATCTCCTTCTGGTCGAAGGCATGATCGCCCAGCGTCAGCACGTCAGCCCCGGCGTTCAGCAGGGACTTCGCGTGATCCACCGTCAGACCGGCCCCGGACGAGGCGTTCTCGGCGTTGACCACGACGAAATCGAGGCTCCAGTCACGGCGCAGGGCAGGCAGGCGCTCGATGACCGCGGCGCGCCCTGCGCGGCCCATCACATCGCCAAGGAAAAGCAGCTTCATGTCCTCGCCTTACGCCCGCGCGGCGGTTCCCGCAAGCACGCCCGGCGCGGCGGATTCGCGGCAAATCCGACCGAACCGCCCCGGTGCCGCCACGTCGCGGTCCCGGCAGCGGCACCGGGGGTGCCGAAACCGGCCGCGGACCCCGCCCGGAGGACGCGCCGCGATGCTGCACTTGCGAAAACGTGAACGCCCGCGAGGCCCGGTTCCGCGCCCGAAGCCCATATCTTTATTGCTGTTCGTCATCAGCGAGGACATCTGCCATGCCCCGCGATATCGCACCCGACCCGTTTGGTTCCGACACGGACATCGCCCCCGGGCGAAACTCTTTCGCGTCTGCCTCGTTTCTGGAGGGTGAGCCCGCGCGCATGACGCGGCCCGACGACGACAGGAGCATCCGCATGCCTCCCTTGCGCAAACCCACCGCAGCGCCCCCGGCGACCGACGCCGGGACCGAGGACACCCGCAGCTTTCAGGCCTTCGACGAGGCGCCGCGTCCCGAACCGCCGCACAGCTACCGCCTGCCGCCCGAGGCCGGCGACCGCCACCGCCCCGCCCCGGCGCCGGGACTGACGGGCCTCGCGCGCGTGCCGGTCGGTGTGCTGGTGGCGCTGGCCGTGGTGATTGGCGCGGCCGGGTTCGTGCTGATCTGACGCGGCGGACCGCCGCTCAGGGCGCGGGGAAGACCAGCGTTTCGGCCTCGGTCACGATGGCATCGAGGCGCTGATCGGTCGGCTCCAGGGGCAGCGCGTCCACCTCCTGCGCGGCCCAGGCATAGCCCACCGCCAGCACCTTGCCGCGCGCGCGCAGACCTTCCAGCGTCCGGTCGTAGAAGCCGCCGCCGTAGCCCAGCCGGTTCCCGCGGCGGTCGAAGGCGACCAGCGGCACGATCAGCACCTCGGGCACCATCTCCACCCCCGCCGCGGGAACCCGCGCGCCGAAGGGACCGTCGATCATCTCGGCCCCGAGTTCCCAGCGGTGAAAGAGCAGCGGCTGCGCCTTGCCGGGGATCACCGGCACGCCCACCGGCGCGTCCATCGCGAGATCGGCCATCGCGGGCAGCGGATCGATCTCCGAGCGCATCGGCATGTATCCCGCCACCGGCCGCCCGCGCTCGGGGGCAAGAAACGCCAGAAGCCGCTCGATCGCCGGGCGCGGATCGCCCGCGGCATGGGCCGTCTTGCGGCGGGCCAGCACCTGCGCGCGCAGCGCCTGCTTGTCCTCCGCGCCGCTCACAGCAGCACCACCGAGGCGAGGCCGAGGAAGGCGAAGAAGCCCACGACATCGGTCACCGTCGTCACGAAGGGCCCCGAGGCCAGCGCCGGGTCGATCTTCAGCCGTTCCAGCGCCATCGGGATCACGATGCCGCCCAGCGCGGCGGCGATCAGTGTCATCAGCATCGCCGCCCCGATCACCACCGCCAGCATCGGCACGCCGAACCAGAACCCCGCGATGATCGACATCAGCAGGCCGAAGGCCAGGCCGTTGATCGCGCCGACCGCCACCTCGCGCCGGATCACGCGCCAGGCGTTCTGCGCGGTCAGGTCGCGCGTCGCCAGCGCCCGCACCGCGACGGTCATCGTCTGGGTCCCCGCGTTGCCGCCCATCGAGGCCACGATCGGCATCAGCACCGCCAGCGCGACCAGCGTCTGGATCGTGTCGGAGAACAGGTCGATCACGACCGAGGCGAGGATCGCCGTCAGCAGGTTCACGAAGAGCCACAGCGCCCGGCCCTTCGTCGCCTCGATCACGGTGTCGCTCAGGCTCGATTCGTCGCCGACACCGGCGAGGCGCAGGATGTCCTCCTCGTGTTCCTCGTCGAGCACCGCCATCGCGTCGTCGATGGTGATGACGCCGACCAGCCGGTCGTCCTCGTCCACCACCGGGGCGGAAATCAGGTGATACTGGTTGAAGGCATAGGCCACATCCTTGTCCGGCTGGGTGACCCGGATCGTGCGGAAGCTGTCCTCGCTGATCTCGGCCAGCGGCACGGCGCGGCGGGCCGACAGGACCTTGCCCAGCGTCACGTAGCCCACCGGCTTCATCCGGGGGTCCACGAGGATCACGTGGTAGAACTGTTCGGGCAGCTCGTCCTGCGCGCGCAGGAAGTCGATGGCCTGCCCGACCGTCCAGTGTTCGGGCGCGGTCACCAGCTCGCGCTGCATCAGGCGGCCGGCCGAGTATTCCGGGTAGCTCAGCGCCTGTTCGACCGCGACCCGGTCGGTGGCTTCCAGCGCGTCGAGAATGGTGCGCTGGTCGGCCTCCTCGAGGTCCTCGACGAGGTCCACCACGTCGTCGGTATAGAGGTCGCGCACCGCCTCGCGCAGCACGTCGCTCGGAAGTTCGGCGATGACCTCGGCGCGCACGCCCTCGTCGAGTTCCGACAGGATCTCGCCGTCGATCTCGCTGCTCCAGAGCCGGACGAGCTCGCCGCGGTCGCCCGGTCCGATCTGTTCCAGGAGGTCGGCGATGTCGGCGGCGTGCAGCGGTTCCAGCAGCGCGTCGAGGCGGCTGGCGTCCTCGGCCTCGACCGCGTCCAGCACCTCGTGCACGAGGTCGCGGTCGAGCGAGTAGTCCTCGTCCTCGCGCGCGTCCTCGTCCGGCAGGTCAAGCTTGTCGTCGGTCATGCCGCTCCCCCCTGTCGGATGGTTCCGCGCTGCGGCGCGGTCGCCTGTGACATAACGGCTGGCTCGCGGAAAAGACAGGGGCGATCCCGATTTACCGCCGCCCCGCACGGCCCTAGGCTGCGGCCATGAGCGCGACCCTTCTCCTCGGCCAGACGCTGGCCTTCACCGCCGATCCCTTCACCGTGCCGCCCCCGGAGGCGGCCCGCCACGACACGCGCGGCGGCGTCCTGATCGAGGGCGGGCGCATCGCGGCGACGGGCGAGGCCGATGCCCTGCGCCGTGCCCACCCGGAGGTGCCCGTCACCGATCTCGGGCAGGCGCTGATCCTGCCCGGCTTCGTCGATGCCCATGCCCATTACCCGCAGACCGGCATCATCGCGAGCTGGGGCAAGCGCCTGATCGACTGGCTGAACACCTACACGTTTCCCGAGGAGTCGCGCTTCGGCGATGCGGCCTACGCGGCCGAGGTGGCGGCGCGCTACCTCGACCTCGTGACCGCGCACGGCACCACGACGGTCTGCTCCTACTGCACCATCCACCCCGAGAGCGTCGATGCCCTGATGGCCGAGGGCCAGGCGCGCAGGATGCGGCTGGCGGCGGGCAAGACCTGCATGGACCGCAACGCGCCCGACAGCCTGCGCGACACCGCGCAGACGGCCTACGACGACTCGAAGCGTCTGCTGGAGCGCTGGCACGGGCAGGACCGGCTGTCCTACGTCATCACCCCGCGCTTCTCGCCGACCTCCACCCCGGAGCAGCTCGCGGCCCTCGGCGCACTCTGGGCCGAGCATCCGGACTGCCTGATGCAGACGCACCTCAGCGAGCAGACCGACGAATGCGCCTGGGTGGCCGAGCTGTTCCCCGGGGCGCGCGACTACCTCGACACCTACGAGGCGCACGGGCTGCTCGGCGCGCGCGGCCTTTACGGACACGCGATCCACCTGACCCCGCGCGAGCGCGCCCGGCTGGCCGAGGTGCAGGCGGCGCTGGTGCATTGCCCGACCTCGAACACCTTCATCGGCTCGGGCCTCTTCGACATGGCCGGTCTCGCACCGGTCCTGCCGGTGGGCCTCGCGACCGACACCGGGGGCGGCTCGTCCTTCTCGATGCTGCGCACGATGGCGGCGGCCTACGAGGTGGGCCAGCTCGCGGGCACGCCCCTGCACCCGGCGCAGTTGCTGTGGCTGGCGACCGCCGGATCGGCGCGCGCACTGCACATGGGCGACCGGATCGGGCGGCTGGAGGCAGGGATGGAGGCCGATCTGGTCGCGCTTGATCTGGCGAGTACCCCGGGCATCGCCCAGCGTGCAGGCCGGGCGCAGGACATCTGGGAGGCGGTCTTCCCGACGATCATGATGGGCGACGACCGCGCGGTGGCGGGCGTGTGGATCGCCGGCGCGCGGGTGAAGGGCTAACGAAGGGTTAAACGGTCAGCCCTGCTGCCCCGATGTTTCGCGCGCGAAACAAAGGGTCAGCGGCTTTTCCCTATCATTTACAGCCTGTTAACCCATCAGCCCGCGCAGCAGGCGGGCCTGGTCGGCCAGCGCGCGGCTCATGTCGGCGGTCACGACCCGGCGTTCCTGCACCACCGGCCGCCCCTCGACGAAGAGGTCGCGCACCCGCATGGGCCCCGCCAGCACCAGCGTCGCGACCGGGTCCCAGGCCCCGGCCGCCTCGATCCCGGAGACATCCCAGACCGCGATGTCCGCCCGGTAGCCCGGCGCCAGCACGCCGATGTCGTCGCGCCCCAGCACCCGCGCGCCGCCGCGCGTCGCGATCTCCAGCGCCTCGCGCGCGCTCATGGCATCGGCCCCGTGCGCCACCCGCTGCAACAGCAGGGTCTGCCGCGCCTCGGCGATCAGGCTGCCCGCGTCGTTCGAGGCCGAACCGTCGACGCCCAGCCCCACCGGCACGCCCGCGTCCCGCATCGCCCGGACCGGCGCGATCCCCGAACCGAGGCGGCAGTTCGAGCAGGGGCAATGCGCCACGCCCGTGCCAGACCGCGCGAAGAGATCGATCTCGCCCGCGTCGAGCTTCACGCAATGGGCGTGCCAGACGTCCTCGCCGGTCCAGCCGAGATCCTCGGCATATTGCCCGGGACGGCAGCCGAAGGCGGCTTCGGAATAGGCGATGTCCTCGTCGTTCTCGGCCAGGTGCGTGTGCAGCCGCACGCCCTTGTCCCGCGCCAGCAGCGCCGCCTCGCGCATCAGGTCGCGGCTGACCGAGAAGGGCGAACAGGGTGCGAGACCGACCCGCACCATCGCGCCGGGCCGGGGATCGTGGAAGGCATCGACGACGCGGATCATGTCCTCGAGGATCGCCGCCTCCGCCTCGACCAGCGCATCGGGCGGCAACCCGCCCGCGCTCTCGCCGATGCTCATCGCGCCGCGCGTCGGGTGGAACCGCAGGCCGATCTCGCGCGCGGCGTCGATGGTGTCCTCCAGCCGCGCCCCGTTCGGGTAGAGGTAGAGATGATCCGACGAGGTGGTGCAGCCGCTCAGCGCCAGCTCGGCCAGCCCGATCAGCGCCGAGACGCGCATGTGCTGGGGTCCGAACCCGGCCCAGATCGGGTAGAGCGTCTTCAGCCAGCCGAAGAGCAGCGCGTCCTGCCCGCCCGGCACCACGCGGGTCAGGGTCTGGTAGAGATGGTGATGGGTGTTCACGAGGCCCGGCGTCACCACGCAGCCGCGCGCCTCCCAGCGGTCCGCGCCCACGGTGTCGAGCCCCTGCCCCACCGCCGCGATCACGCCGCCCTCGACCAGCACGTCCGCGCCGCGCAGCTCGGTGCGGGCGTCGTCCATGGTGACGACCGCCTCGGCCCCCCGGATCAGCAGTCTCCGCATCGCGCCGTCCCCTGTTTCTTCTTGGCAGAAATACTCTCGCCGAAGGCGTCCCGCCCTAGTCGCCCGCCTGCCGCAGCCGGTCGAGGGCCGCGGCGTGGATCACGGGATTGGCCGCCGCCAGCACCCGGCCGCCGTGGTGCGCCGGGCCGCCCTGCCAGTCGGTGACGACGCCGCCGGCCGCCTCGATCACCGCGATCGGGGCGCAGATGTCGTAGGCCTGCAGACCCGCCTCGACGACGAGGTCGATCTGCCCCGCCGCAAGCAGCGCATAGGCATAGCAATCCATCCCGTAGCGGGTCAGGCGGCAGTCGCGGGCGAGCGCATGGAAGGCGGCGCGCTCGGCCTCCGTGCCGACCTCCGGGAAGGTGGTGAAGATCACCGCGTCCTCCAGCCGCGCCGTGGCGCGGGTGCACAGCGCCGCTTCCCCCTGCGGGCCGGTCACCCGGGCCACGCCCGCGCCGCCCGCGAACCGCTCGCCGATATAGGGCTGGTCGATGATCCCCAGTTTCGGGCCGGTCGCATCGCTGAGCGCGATCAGCACGCCCCAGGTCGGCGTGCCCGAGAGATAGGCGCGGGTGCCGTCGATCGGGTCGAGGACCCAGGCCAGGCCGCTGGTGCCGCCTGTTGCGGCCTGCTCCTCGCCCAGCACCGCATCGTCCGGGCGCAGGCGGGCGAGGACGGCCCGCATCGCGGCCTCGGAGGCGCGGTCGGCCTGCGTCACCGGGTCGAAGCCGCCGGCATCCTTGTTGTCGATGGAAAGCGCACCGCCGCGGAACCAGCGCAGCGTCTCGACACGCGCGGCATCGGCCAGCGCGTGGGCCACGGGCCAGAGATCGGCGGGGTCAGCGGTCATCGGGGCGTCTCCGGTCGGGCGTCGGTTCCCCGTCCGGTGTGGCGGCAGGCCCGGCCCCGGTCAAGCCGGGCGGGCCTGCGTCAGATGGCGCGCGCCGGGCCGGTCACGCCGCGTCCGACAGCACGCGGGCGAGGTCGAACAGGCGACGGCGCTGGGTTTCCGGGATCGCGTAGTAGGACCGGATCAGCTCCAGCGCCTCCTTGTCGGCGAGCAGATCGCCCGGCAGGTCGGTGGCCTCGGCCTCCTGCGCCTTGGAGCCCAGACCCTCGAAGAAGAAGCTCACGGGCACGGTGAGCGCGGCGCCGATCTCCCACAGGCGCGAGGCGGAGACCCGGTTCATCCCGGTTTCGTACTTCTGGATCTGCTGGAACTTGATCCCGACCTTCTCGGCAAGCTGCTGCAGGGTCATGCCCACCATCAAGCGCCGGTGACGGATTCGCTTGCCTACGTGAACGTCCACGGGGTGTTTCAAGACGGGGTCTCCTTGTGCTTGCCCCCTCTGTGCAGCAAGTAGCGTGCCAAATTCCGAGTTGCCGGAAAATTTTTTTCGCCGGGCCGGGACGAGGGGCAGAGTCCCGCCCCGGAAGGGCATTTTTGCGGGCGGCGCGGAAAAGGCCGGATTTCCACACAGGGTTTAAAACCTCGCAATCCGAGTCGCCTTTTACGTGTTTCGCATTGTGCATTGCATTTTGCAAAGATTCCCGTTCTAGCGTATCGTTCTGCGATGCCCTGCAACCCTGCCTTGCATCGCCGCGCAACATCGGCAGGGTGGCCCAATCCAGCCCCCGGGAGTCGCCATGAAAGCCTTCGTCGCCCTCACGCCCGAGAGCCCGCCCGCCCTGACCGACCTGCCCGAGCCGGTGCCCGGCCCCGGCGAGGTCAGCCTGACGGTCCGCGCCTGCGGGTTGAACTTCGCCGACCTGCTGCTGGCGAAGGGGCAGTACCAGGACCGCCGCCCGTTCCCGGTCACGCTGGGCATGGAATGCGCGGGCACGGTCCGGGCGGTCGGCGCGGGGGTCACGGGCTTCGTCCCCGGCCAGCGGGTCGCGGCGTTCACCGGGCACGGCGGGCTGGCCGAGGTCGCGGTGGCCCCGGCCGGGGTCTGCCTGCCCCTGCCCGACACGATGGACGACGCGACCGCCGCCGGGTTCCAGGTGGCCTATGGCACGTCCCACATGGCGCTCGACTACAAGGCGGGGCTGCGGCCGGGCGAGACGCTGCTGGTGCTGGGCGCCGCGGGCGGGGTCGGGCTGACGGCGGTCGAGATCGGTGCGCGGATGGGCGCGCGCGTGATCGCGGTGGCGCGCGGGGCCGGGAAGCTGCGCCTCGCGCAGGCGGCGGGGGCGCATGTGCTGCTCGACGCCGAGACCGACGACATCCGCGCGCGCTGCAAGGAGTTGGGCGGTGTGGACGTGGTCTATGATCCGGTGGGCGGACCCGGGTTCCGCGCCGCGCTGTCGGCCTGCCGCCCGGAGGCACGCTACCTGCTGATCGGCTTCGCGGGGGGCCTGCCCGAGATCCCGGCGAACCACCTGCTGGTGAAGAACGTCACGGTGATCGGGTTCTGGTGGGGCGGGCACCTGTCCTTCGACCCGAAACCGCTGACCGACAGCCTCGCGACGCTGATCGGATGGCATGCCGAGGGGCTGCTGCATCCCCATATCGGGCAGCGCCTGCCGCTGGCGCGGGCGGCCGAGGGGCTGGCGGCCCTGCGCGACCGCAGCGCCACCGGCAAGATCGTGATCGACATTCCCGGCTGAGACCGGCTCAGAGCGCCTTGTAGGCGGTCCCGATCAATTCCACGAGCCGGTCGGTCACCGTGCCTTCGGTCAGCGGGGCGCGGTAGAGGTTGATCTGTTTCGAGGCCAGCGGCGGCAGCGCCCCGTTATGCGCGATGCGCTCGACATAGGGCGGCGCGGTCCCTTCGAGGCTGGCGTGGACGGCGAGATCGGCGCTGACCGAAGCCTCGACGGTGCGGGTCGAATCGCTTTCGACGGCCATTTCCCACGGGATGCCGGCCCGGTCGAGCGCCTGCTGCACGCCATGCCGGAAGATGCAGCCGTATTCGAAGGCCAGCCGCAGCGGCCGCTGACGCCACGCGCTGCCGCCCGGCGCGCCGATCCAGACCAGCGGCACGGTCAACAGGGTCTTTCCGCCCGCGTCGGCCTGGTCCTCGGTGGTCAGGATCACGTCGCACTCGCCGCGCTGGTGCAACTGCTTGAGGCGATTGGTGAAGGACGAGATCAGCTGCACCCGGACGCGCGGGAACTCGGCGTGGAACTGCTGCAGCACGCGCGGGATCGCCGGGTAGACGATGTCGTGCGGGACGCCGAGCGCGATCTCGCCCTCGAACTCCTGGCTGGTGAGGCGAGTATACACCTCGTCGTTCAGCGCCAGCATCCGGCGGGCATAGCCGAGCAACTGCTCGCCGGTTCCGGTCAGCGCGATGCCGCGCCCCGAGCGGTCGAGCAGGTCGAGGCCCAGCCCCTCCTCCAGCCGCTTCAACTGCATCGAGACGGCGGACTGTGTCAGGTTCAGGAACCCCGCCGCCTTGGTCACGCCGCCGGTTTCCGCGACGGCGACGAAGCTGCGCAGGGCGGTCAGGTCCAGATTGCGCGGCATATCAATTCTCCTGAAGTCGAGGATCACATTCATTCGTTTTTCATATGGATCACGGTCTGGCAGATACATCAACATCCCTGATCCTCCCTCGGGGTGTCACCACGAAATCAGAAGAGTTACAGATGTTCGCCTCTCTCGCCCGCACCGTTGCCATCAGCCATCCCGCCGCTGGTATCTCGTTGTTTTCGCTGCATTCCCTGTGGAAGTCGCGGCAGGATCTGGCGCGGCTCGACGCCCGCCGGCTGGCCGACCTCGGCCTGAGCCCCGCCGAAGCGGCCGCCGAATCGCAGCGCCCGCTGTGGGACGTCCCGCACACCTGGAAGCGCTGAGCCCGCCCCAAAGCTGACTCTGCCGTCCACGATATGTCTTGAAAGACGACGGGCCCCTCCCGATATGCTTGGCCAAGACGGGCGCGCCATCGCCCGGCGCATTCAATGGAGGGTTCTCATGGCAGAGTATCAGACGATCCGGTCGGCAGGCGTTGGCGCCCGTTCCGCCCAGATCGACGCGGGCCTGAAGGCCCACATGAACAAGGTCTACGGCCTGATGTCGGTCGCCATGGCGCTGACCGGCCTCGTGGCCTGGGCAGTGGGCACCGCGCCCGCGCTGCTCCCGATCTTCCGCGATCCGGTGACCATGCAGCCGAACATCCTCGGCTGGGTCATCATGTTCGCCCCGCTCGGCATGGTCTTCCTGTTCGGCGGCATGATCAACCGCATGTCGGCCGCTGCGGCACAGACCTTCTTCTACGTCTTCGCGGCCGTCATGGGCCTGTCGATCTCGTGGATCTTCGCCGTGTTCACCGGCGTCTCTATCGCGCAGACCTTCTTCGCCACGGCGGGTGCCTTCGCGGCCTGCTCGCTCTATGGCTACACCACGAAGAAGGACCTGTCGGGCTGGGGCAGCTTCCTACTGATCGGCGTCGTCGGCCTGATCATCGTGTCGATCATCAACATCTTCGTCGGCAGCCCGGCGATCGCCTTCGCGATCTCGGCCATCGGCGTCCTGCTGTTCGCGGCGCTGACCGCCTATGACACGCAGAACATCAAGACCACCTACCTGCAGCACGCCCACTACGGCGATCAGGAGTGGCTCGACAAGTCGGCGATCATGGGCGCGCTGTCGCTCTACATCAACTTCATCAACATGTTCATGTTCCTGCTCCAGTTCCTCGGCAATCGCGAGTAATCCCGGCAGGGCCTGACGGCCTTGGGGGCCGGCTCCGGAAGGGGCCGGCCCTTTTCCTTTGCCGGCTCAGAGGGCGCGCCGCATGGCGACCGCCGGGAAAACGATGCCCGGGCGCAGGGGCACGCTGACCGGCCCCAGGACCTCGAAGCCGAGCGCGGCATAGAAGGGCACGGCCGTGCGCGTCGCTTGGCAGTCGAGCCGGGTCAGCCCGGCCTCCCGGGCCTCGGCCAGCACGCGGGCCATCAGGGCGCGTCCCACGCCCTGCCGCTGGGCCCGGTGATCGACGACGAGGTGCCGGACATGGCCCACCCCCTGCCCCTCGCGCGCGCCGCCGGGGGCGACCCGCGTCCAGCCCCCGGCGCCCAGCAGCTGCCCGCCCCGTTCGGCCAGCGAGTAGGTGCCGCTGGTCACCAGCTCGGGCCGTGCGCGGCTGATGAGCGGCAGCGCGGTGACCAGTACGGACGGCGCGTAGTCGGCCTTGAGCGAGGCGGGATAGGCGATGGCCAGCAGCGCGTCCACGCTGGCGATGTCGGCGGCGGTCGCGGTGCGCAGGGTCAGCTCGGCGGTGGTGGTCATCTCGGAGGCTCCGGAGAAGGCGGCTGAAAACGAAGAAGGCCGCGCAGGGGTCTCGCCCCGCGCGGCCTTCGCCGAACTCTCGTGGAAGGGTCAGATCACTTGATCTTGCCTTCCTTGTATTCGACGTGCTTGCGGGCCACGGGATCGTACTTCCGTACGGTCATCTTCTCGGTCATCGTCCGCGCGTTCTTCTTCGTCACGTAGAAATGGCCGGTGCCCGCGGTCGAGTTGAGACGGATCTTGATCGTCGTCGGTTTCGCCATTGGGGTGCTCCTCGCCGGGGCGGTCGCCCGCCCGAATTCAGTGTTCTGAAGCCGCGCTTTTACAAGCCGCGCGGGGGGTGTCAACCGGATTCGGCGGAGGCCCCGTCAGTTGAGGCGGCGCGGGGTCCGCGCCGTGCGGGCCTTGATGCGCGCGGCATCGATCTCGGCCGAGACGTCGACCAGGTCGGCGCGGATCAGCCGCGCGGTGCCGCGCTGGCCGAGCAGGGTCAGGGTGACCCGCATCCAACGGTCGCCGCCCTGCCCCGTGCTGCGGCGGAAGGCGTCGAAGCTGACGGTGCCGCCGGACGCGGCATCGGCCACCGCACCCGAGATCAGCGGTTCCAGTTCCCAGGGCCAGCGGTCGGCGAAGGCGCCACCGGCCGCCTCGGGTCCGGAGGGATCGTGCAGGACCGTGCCGTCGGGGGCCAGCAGCCATACCTCGGCGCCGGGCGCGGCGGCGCCCACCTGCGGCTCGGCGATCAGGGCGGCGATGAAGGCGAGCGCCTCGATCGGCAGGGTGTCGTCCGCGGGATCGGGTCCGGGCGCCGTGTCGGGATCGGTCAGGGACGCAGGGCGATCCAGGTCTTTCATCGGCGGCCTCGTGCGCTCACGGTCCAGCCGCAAACTGTCAATCAAAGTTGACATCCATGATAGCAGGTAAAGTGGACAATGCAACGCTGCCCGCGCGGGCGGCGTCGGATGCGCGGAGGGCCTGTAAGCCGGATTCTGTTCGGGGGCCGGAGCCCCCTCGATGGCCATTCCTCTGGGCGGGGTGTCGCCACCCGCGCTCGTGCTGCCAACCCGGGGCCCTGGGTGAAAGCGCACCGCGAAGGCGGGCCCCCTATTCGGCATTGCTCCCGGTGGGGCTTGCCATGCCACCCCCGTTGCCGGGGGCGCGGTAGGCTCTTACCCCACCGGTTCGACCTGACCCCGACCTGCGGGGCGGTATGGTTTCTGTGGCGCTGTCCGTCGGGTTGCCCCGCCCGGGCGTTACCCGGCACCGTCGCTTCTGGGAGTCCGGACTTTCCTCGACATCGCTGCCGCGGCCATCCGGCCCTCCGCGCGGTCCGGGGGCTACTCCGCCCCCGGCGTCCGGTCAAACGGAAAGGGCGGGATCATGAGTATTTTTGCCAAGAAGAACGAGCCAGCGCCGCGCGAGGTCCATGTCGGTCGCGTCGAGCGGGCCGGGCGCGCCGTGCCGCGTACGCAGGCGGAAGGCGGCGAGCCGCGTCGCCGGGTCCGCCTCCGGGTAGCCGATGGCGCTCAGGCGGGCGGCGAAGCGCGCGGGATCGGGGTCCTCGGGCGGGCCGGGAGGCAGGACGGCGGGCCAGAGCGCGAGGCCGCCGCGCGCGAGGCGCGCCCAGTCGAAGCGGGGACCCGGGTCGATCTTGCGGCCCGGGGCCATGTCGGAATGGGCGATGACCCCCGCGGGCGGGATCGCCCAGCGCGCGAGGATGCCGGGCAGCAGCGCCTCGAGGGCGCGCATCAGGGGCTCGGCGAAGGGTTCGGTCCCGGTGTTCACCAGTTCGATGCCGATCGAGCGCGAGTTGACATCGCCCTGCCCGTCCCAGGCCCCGGCGCCGGCGTGCCAGGCGCGCAGCTCCTCGTCCACCAGCTGCCAGACGGTGCCGTCGCGGTCGACGAGGTAATGCGCCGAGACCTCGGCCTCGGGCGCGCAGAGCCAGTCGCGGGCGCCGGTGGCGCTGTCCATCGCGGTGTAGTGCAGGACGACGAGGCCGGGGCGGAGCCCGTCGCGCCGCGGCCCGTGGTTGGGCGAGGGATGCCGGATCGGGATCAGTTGCCTTGCCGGGCCTGCGCCGCCAGCCGGAACGGGGTCGGGTCCCAGCCGCAGGCATAGCCGTCGCCGTCCGGGTCGAGGCCATGGCGGTCGCGCTCGGGGCCGCCGGCGGCGAGGAAGACCTCCTGCGCCTCGTTGGCGTTCGAGTAGCGGTTGCAGTTGCGCGCGTCGCCGCCGAAGAGCGTGACCCGGCGGTAGAGCGCCTGCCCGCGCGGGTGGCTGGTCGCCAGCGCGTAGGCGACGATGTTCGGCCCGGTATCACCCGGGCGCTGCGGCAGCGCGGTCGGCTGCACGACCTCGAACTCGGCGCGGCGCTCTTCGAGACGGGCGCGGTCGCTCTCGATCGTCTCGCGGGCGGCGACGGCCTCGAAGCTGTTCTCGTCAGACAGGCGCACCGGGCCCGCGGGGGCGGCCGGGGCGGCGGCGGCGGTCGTCACGGGGGCGGCGGCGGGCGTGGTGCCGATGCCGAGCGTCGCCCGGGTCTCGGCGGCGAGGCGCTCGGCCTCGGTCTGCGGGGTGGCGGCGGGGGCGAGCGCGCTCAGGGGCGCGCGTTCGCCCGAGACCGGCGTGCCGAGGCCCGCGGTGGCGCGTCCGGCCAGCTCGGCCTCGCGCTGCTGCTGGTAGCTGCGGTAGTCGCCGAAGCCGACCCCGGTGGCCTCCGCCCCGCTGTCGGGAACGGACGTTGTGCAGGCGGCAACCGTCGCGGCTGCCGCAAGAAGAAGGATGGTGCTGCGCATCGCCCCTGCCCGGTTCGTCCTGCCTGTCGGCAATCCTACCACCAGCGCGCGGGTTTTGCCACGAATCCCGCGGCTTGCTCGAGCGCGTAGGCGGTATTCAGCAGATCGCCCTCGTCCCACGGGCGGCCGATCAGCTGCAGTCCGAGCGGCAGGCCCTGCGCGTCGAGGCCCGCGGGCACGCTGATGCCGGGCAGTCCGGCGAGGTTCACGGTGACCGTGAAGACGTCGTTGAGATACATCTGCACCGGGTCGGCCTCGGCCATCTCGCCCAGCCCGAAGGCGGCCGAGGGGGTGGCGGGCGTCAGGATCGCGTCGACACCTGCCGCGAAGACGTCGTCGAAGTCCTTCTTGATCAGGGCGCGGACCTTGCGGGCGCGGTTGTAATAGGCGTCGTAGAAGCCCGCCGACAGCACGTAAGTGCCGATCATCACGCGGCGCTGCACCTCGGGGCCGAAGCCCTCGGCGCGCGTCTTCTCGTACATCTCGGTGATGCCGTCGCCCTGCGCCAGCTTCGCCCGGTGCCCGAAGCGCACGCCGTCGTAGCGCGCGAGGTTCGACGAGGCCTCGGCCGGCGCGATGACGTAATAGGCGGGCAGCGCGTACTTCGTGTGCGGCAGCGAGATGTCGCGCAGCTCGGCCCCGGCGTCGCGCAGCATCTCCGCGCCCTGCTGCCAGAGCGCCTCGATCTCGGACGGCATGCCGTCCATGCGGTATTCCTTCGGAATGCCGATGACCTTGCCTCGGATGTCGCCGGTCAGCATCGCCTCGAAGTCGGGCACGGCCAGGTCGGCGGAGGTCGAGTCCTTCGGGTCGTGACCCATCATCGCCGCGCCCATGATCGCGGCGTCGCGCACCGTCTTGGTCATCGGTCCGGCCTGGTCGAGCGAGGAGGCGAAGGCCACGATGCCCCAGCGCGAACAGCGCCCGTAGGTGGGCTTGAGCCCCACGATGCCGGTGAAGGCGGCAGGCTGGCGGATCGAGCCGCCGGTGTCGGTGCCGGTCGCGGCGAGGCAGAGGTCGGCGGCCACCGCCGAGGCCGAGCCGCCGGACGAGCCGCCGGGCGTCAGCGCGGTCTCGTCGTTGCCGCGCCGCCACGGGTTGACTGCGTTGCCGTAGACCGAGGTCTCGTTCGACGAGCCCATCGCGAACTCGTCCATGTTCAGCTTGCCCAGCATCACCGCGCCGGCGTCGGCCAGCTGCTGGCTGACGGTCGACTCGTACTCGGGGCGGAAGCCTTCGAGGATGCGCGAGGCGGCCTGGCTGGGCACGCCCTTCGTGCAGAACAGGTCCTTGATGCCGACCGGGATACCGGTCATCGGCTTGGCCTCGCCCGCCGCGATGCGGGCATCGGCGGCGCGGGCGCGCTCGAGCGCGATCTCGGGGGTCTTGTGGACGAAGGCGCCCAGCGCGTCGGCGGCCTCGATCTGCGCGAGGCAGGCCTCGGTCAGCTCGACGGCGGTGATCTCGCGGGCGGCGAGGCGGTCGCGGGCCTCGGCGATGGTCAGGCGGGACAGCTCGGACATGATCACTCCACCACTTTCGGGACCGCGAAGAAGCCTTCGCGGGCGTCGGGCGCGTTCGACAGGACCTTGGCCTGCTGGTCACCGTCGGTCACGACGTCGGCGCGGCGCTTGAGGCGCATCGGCGTGACGCTGGTCATCGGCTCGACGCCCTCGACATCGACCTCGTTCAGCTGCTCCATGAAGTTCAGGATGCCGCTGAGGTTGTCGGCGAGTTTCGGCAGGTCGGACTCGGGCACGGCGATCCGCGCCAGCTTGGCCACCTTGCGGGCGGTGTCGATGTCGATGGACATGGGCTGTTCCTTCCGGCGGTTCGCGGCGGGTTTAGCGGGGCGCGCGGGGCGCTGCAAGCCGCGCGCAGCGGCTCAGGGATGCGCCAGCCGGTGGCGGCGCCAGACCTCGATCATCCAGCCCAGCATCAGCGCGTTGAGCAGGTGCCACAGGAAATGCGTGCCGATCGGGATGCTGTCGCAGAGCGCCATGTCGAGCGAGCGCGCCGTCAGCGACAGCGTCAGGAGCCCCGCGCCGAAGATCAGCCCGCGCCCGGTGTCCGCCCTGCGCCGCAGCAGGGCCAGCCCGTAGGCGAGGATCATCAGCGGCAGCGGCCAGTACTGCGCCGAGATCGACAGGAACGGCACCGTCTGCAGCACCGGGATCAGCAGCGCGGCATAGGGGATGAAGCCCGCCGTCGCCAGCGCCGCCCAGCCCGCGGGCATCCGCCAGTAGTCGCGGTTGGCCACGAAGATGTAGGCGAAGGAAAACACCACGATGGGCAGCACGTCCGCGATCCCGGCCCAGACCGTCGCCAGCGTGTGGAAGGCCCAGCTGCCCAGCCCGATCAGGAACAGGAGGGCCGACAGCACCTGCCCCGTCACCATGCCGCGCGTCCGCGCGCCCATGATCAGCGCCGCGAGGAGGAAGGCGAAATTGGTCCAGGCATTGACCGGCTCGGCCCAGTATTCGGGCCCCAGCCGCTCGCAATAGCCGTCCACCTGCCGCATCAAGCCTTCCATTCCGCCCCCCGGTTGCGGTTACCTTGCGCGGGGCAATCTAGTCCGACGGAGGGAGAGAGACGACATGCAACTGACGTGGCTTGGCCATTCCGGCTTCCGGCTCGAGATCGCGGGACAGGTCCTGCTGATCGACCCGTGGCTGACCGGCAACCCGATGTTCCCCGCCGAGCGCCGTGCCGAGGCGGTGGCGGGGGCGACCGCGATCCTCGTGACCCACGGGCATGGCGACCACAGCGCCGACGCGGTGGCGCTGGCGAAGGAGACCGGGATCCCCGTCGCGGGCATCTACGACCTGATCTCGCACTGGCAGGCCAGCGAGGGGGTCGAGGGCATCGGCTTCAACAAGGGTGGGACCATCACGCTGGGCGAGGTCCGGGTGACGATGGTGGGCGCGGTGCATTCCTCGTCCCTCTCCGGGCCGAACGGGCCGGTCTATGCCGGGGCCGAGGCGGGGTTCATGATCTCGGGCGAGGGCCGGACGGTCTACGTCTCGGGCGATACCGACGTGACCGCCGACATGGGCGTCTGGAACGACCTGCACCACCCGGATGTCGGCATCCTCTGCGCGGGCGGGCACTACACCATGGACATGGCGCGCGCGGCCTACGCGGCGCGGACCTTCTTCGACTTTCGCACCGTGGTCCCCTGCCACTACCGGACCTTCCCGGTGCTGGAACAGTCCGCCGCGACGCTGATCAAGAACCTGCCCGGCGTCGAGGTGATCGAACCGGAGGTGATGGTGGCGATGACGGTCTAGGAGATTATTGAGTTTTCTATAGCACAACCGGACCGGAGCTAGACACACGCCTCGTCCTCGGAAATCCAGAGATTTCCGAGGACGATACACATGGCCTTTGGATCCGCAAATTCTCGTACGCCGCCATGGTATCTCAAGGAATAGTCACCTTCCCTGGAATGGGCGCGTGCAAGTGTTTCAAAATGAAGGGGAAAGTCAAAGTTCTCGCCAACACCATCGGGGTTGGGTTTTTTCTTCAGTTCTTCCACCAATGCCAGGGCATCAACGAATAGCCTGGTATCGGTCTTCCACATTCTGGCGATGTCGTGCCCATAGGGCTGATGTCTAAGTGTCGCTGCATCGTGACCAAGGAGGAGGAGTCTCCGCTTGGCCATCAGTTCTGCGGCGAAACCAAGCAGCAAACATGAAGACGGCACCCACCCGTCATGTATCGGATCGCATAGATGACTTGCACTCCTAATGAAGTCACCTGAACGCTGATGAAGCTGCCTTGCGCGCACTTCGAGGTCTTCCAAGTCGCGTGCTCCCTTGAAGAGACCTAAAGCCGAATGGCTCAATGATAGTCGCCGTAGCCGTCGGATTCAAAAAAAGGGCGGCCCCGCCGGGACCGCCCCCCTGTCCGTTCCGGCCGGGTCGCGCTCAGTCCTTGGCGCGCTCGACGTAGGAGTTGTCCTCGGTGTTGATCACGATCCGGGTCCCGGCCGAGATATGCGGCGGCACCATCACGCGCAGGCCGTTGTCGCACATCGCGGGCTTGTAGGACGAGGACGCGGTCTGGCCCTTCACCACCGGCTCGGTCTCGGTGATCTCGACGGTGATCTTCTGCGGCACCTCGATGGCGATGCCGACGCCCTCGTAGGTCTTGAGATAGACCCGCATGCCTTCCTGCAGGTAGACCTTGGTGTCGCCGATCACGTCCTCGGTGACGGTGATCTGCTCGTAGGTCTCGGGCTCCATGAAGTGGAAGCCCTCGCCGTCGCTGTAGAGATAGTCGTACTCGCGCTCGTCGACGTTGGCCTTCTCGACCTGCTCGGTGGTGCGCCAGCGCTCCGAAACCTTGGTGCCGTCCGAGATGCGGCGCATGTCCACCTGGGTCACGGGCGTGCCCTTGCCGGGGTGGAAGTTCTGTGCGGTCAGAACGACATAGAGCTTGCCGTCCATCTCGACGACGTTGCCCTTGCGCAGGCTGGATGCGATCACTTTCATCGGTCGGGTCCTTGTCCTAGACGCCGTCGGCGGCTAGGGCCGGGCGCATTCCCACGCGCGCCTAGCGCATCTTTCGGGAAATCGCCAGCCCCCCGCCGCGCAGGAGCCGCGAGATGACGCCGTTCTGGTCGCCCGACCGCCACGCCGACCGCCGCCCGGCCCTGCTGGCGCGCGCCCGGATCCGCGACAGCCTGCGCGCCTGGTTCGGGGCGCAGGGCTTCCTCGAGGTCGAGACGCCCGGCCTGCAGGTCAGCCCGGGCAACGAGGCCCACCTGCACGCCTTCGCGACCGAGGCGCTCGGCCCGGACGGCACGGCGCGGCGCTACTACCTGCATACCTCGCCCGAATTCTCGATGAAGAAGCTGCTGGCGGCGGGCGAGACGCGGATCGTGACCTTCGCCCCGGTCTGGCGGAACCGGGAGCGCGGGCGGCTGCATGCGCCCGAGTTCACAATGCTGGAATGGTACCGCGCCCGCGAGGGCTACGAGACGCTGATGGCCGACTGCAGCGCCCTTCTGCGGCTGGCCGCGGAGGCCGCGGGCAGCGCGCTCCTGCGCCACGGCACCTCGTCCTGCGACCCGCTCGCCGCGCCCGAGCGGCTGAGCGTGGCCGAGGCGCTGGCGCGCCATGCCGGGATCGACCTGCTGGCGACGCTGGCCGGGGACGGCACGCCCGACGCCGCCGCGCTGGCCGCGCAGATGGCGGCCCGGGGCCTGCGGTCCGCGCCCGATGACACCTGGTCCGACATGCTGAGCCGGGTGCTGGTCGAGAAAGTCGAACCGCGGCTCGGCCACGGGCGGGCCACGCTGCTCGACCGCTACCCGGCGGCCGAGGCCGCGCTGGCGCGGCGCGCGGAGGACGACCCGAGGGTGGCCGAGCGCTTCGAGCTCTACGTCTGCGGCGTCGAGGTGGCGAACGGCTTCGGCGAACTGACCGATCCGGCCGAACAGCGCCGCCGCTTCGAGGCCGAGATGGACGAAAAGGCGCGGGTCTACGGCGAACGCTACCCGCTGGACGAGGACTTCCTCGCCGCGCTGGCGCTGATGCCGCCCGCGAGCGGCATCGCGCTGGGGTTCGACCGGCTGGTGATGCTGGCCACCGCCGCACCCTCGATCGACGCCGTGCAATGGGTGCCGGTGGCCTGAGCGCCCGCCCCTTCTTCTTGGCCCAAATACTCAGGCGCGAAGCGCTCCGGCCGCAGGCCGGACCGGGGGGCTCTGCCCCCCGCCGCGCGCCCGAGCGGGCGCGCGCCCCCCGGAGTATTTCGCCCAAGAAGAAGGACAGGCGGCGTCAGTTGTCGCGCAGTCCCCGGAAGAAGTCGCGCAACAGGTCCTCGGCCTCGCGCGCGGCGATACCGTCATAGACCTCGGGGACATGGTGCGCCTGCGGATGGGCGAAGACCCGGGCGCCGTGGCGGACGCCGCCCGACTTCGGGTCGTCGGCGCCGTAGTAGAGCCGGGCGATGCGGGCGGCGGCGATGGCGGCGGCGCACATCGCGCAGGGCTCCAGCGTGACGTAGAGATCGCAGCCCGGCAGACGCTCGGTCCCGAGGGTGGCGCAGGCGTCGCGGATCACCCGGATCTCGGCATGCGCCGTGGGGTCGTGGCCTTCGCGCGTGCGGTTGCCCGCGCGGGCCAGCACCTGCCCGTCCGGGCCCACCAGGACCGCGCCCACCGGCACCTCGCCGCGCCGGGCGGCGGCGCGGGCCTCGTCGAGCGCGGCTTGCATATGGGGGCGAAACGGGGTCATGGATCGGGGATGCCGGGAATTCTCCCGCCCCGCAAGAGGCCGCCCATGTCTGCCGACCCCTCCCCTCCGCCCGGCGAGCGCCTCGCCAAGGTTCTTGCCCGGGCCGGTGTCGCCTCGCGCCGCGCCGCTGAGGAGATGATCCGAGACGGCAAGGTCGCGGTGAACGGCAAGACCGTGGACAGCCCCGCGCTGAACGTGACCGAGCGCGACCGGATCACCGTGGAGGGCCAGCCCCTGAAGGAGCCGGAGCCGCCGCGGCTCTGGCGGTACTACAAGCCGCTGGGCCTCGTGACCTCGGCGAAGGACGAGAAGGGGCGCGAGACGGTGTTCGACGCGCTGCCGCCCGAGATGCCGCGCGTGGTCTCGGTCGGGCGGCTGGACCTGAACTCGGAAGGGTTGCTGCTGCTGACCAATGACGGCGCAATCAAGCGGCGGCTGGAACTGCCCTCGACCGGCTGGCTCCGGCGCTACCGGGTCCGGGTCAACGGCCAGCCCGACGAGGCGCTCCTCGACCGGCTGCGGCGCGGGATCGAGGTCGAGGGCGAGCGGTTCCAGCCGATGGAGGTGACGCTCGACCGCCAGCAGGGGGCGAATGCCTGGCTGACGGTGGGCCTGCGCGAGGGCAAGAACCGCGAGATCCGGCGGGCGATGTCGGCGCTGGGACTGGCGGTGAACCGGCTGATCCGGATCAGCTACGGGCCGTTCCGCCTCGACGGGCTGGAGCCGGGCCAGGTCGAGGAGATCCGGCCGAAGATCGTGCGGGACCAGCTGGGCCTTGCCCCGGACGCGCCCGCGCCGCTGAAGCCGAAGGCGCAGCGCGGCAAGACGCCGGGGAAACCGGGCGCGGGCCCGAAGCCGGGGCAGACCCGGGGACCCGGCAAGGCGCCGGGGCGGAAACCGGCGGCGGGGCCCGGCGGCGCGGGCGGGCGCCCCCCGAGGGGGAAAACCCCGCGACGTTAACCCCTTCGCGGCTGTAGCGGCGGCCGGGCGCATTGCCTATATTCGGGCACGAGACGCTAGAGAAAGGCTTGCCATGTCCTCGACCGGCCTGCGCTACGTGGCCTATGCCGCGCTCCTGGGGCTCTATGCCTATGCCGGCTTCGGCTGGGGGCTCTGACCGATGGCCCAGCGATACGGCGGCAAGTACTCGCCCGGCGGCAGCACCGGTCCGGCCCCGCGCGCCGATGATCCGGCGATCCTCGCGGGGGTGACGCGTTCGAAGATCGGGGCGCGGGTCAACCTGCTGTTCGCAGCGCCGCTGCCGATCCTCGCGATGGCCTTCTTCAAGCCGCCGGTGATGATGGCGGTGGCGCTCGGCGCGGTCGGCGTCCTGCTGCTGGCGGCCTGGCTGTTGCGCGAGGGGCTGAAGGCCGAGGAGGCCTATGACGCCCGCACCATCGCCCGCCGCCCGGCCGTGCCGCGCAAGATCCTCGCCTCGCTCGCGACCGGGATCGGGCTGGGCCTCGCCGGGATCAGCCACGAGGCCGGGCTGGTGGCGCCGGTCCTCTTCGCGGTGCTGGGGGCGGCGCTGCACTTCGCGGCCTTCGGCCCCGATCCGCTGAAGGACAAGGGGCTGGAGGGGGTCGACACCTTCCAGACCAACCGGGTCGCCAGCGCCGTCGAGGCGGCGGAAGAGCATCTGGCGGCGATGTCGGACGCGATCCTGCGGGCCAAGGACCGGGAGGCCGAGCGCGCGCTGGAGGCGTTCCAGGCCCGCGCCCGCGCGATGTTCCGCAAGGTCGAGGCCGATCCGCGCGACCTGACCGCGGCCCGGAAGTACCTGTCGGTTTACCTGCTGGGCGCGCGGGACGCGACGATCAAGTTCGCCGACTTCTACGCCCGCACCCGCGATGCGCAGGCCCGCGCCGATTACCTGGCGCTGCTGCGCGACCTCGGCGACGAGTTTGCCGCGCGTACCGAGAAGCTGCTGCTCGACGACCGCTCGGACCTCGATATCGAGATCGGGGTCCTGCGCGACCGCCTCGCCCGCGAGGGCGTCACCGCCCGAACATGACGACCCGATAGACACCGGAAAAAGCGATTCCCTGACAGGAGAGAGACCATGTCCGATACCGTCCGCCAGCAGGCCGCCGCCGCCCTCCAGGACGTGGAGAAGGTGAGCCAGGCGCTGTTGCCCGTGCCCTCGACCGAGCTCGTGCCGCTTGAGAAGGCGACGCCGCCCGTCGCGGAGGAGATCCGCAAGGCGATGGGCGAGATCGACATGGGCGATACCAACTCGATCGTGCGATTCGGGTCGGCGGCACAAGCCGAGTTGCAGGAGATCAGCCAGGCGATGCTGGCCGACGTGCGCAACAAGGACGTGGGCCCGGCAGGCGAGAGCCTGCGCGAGATCGTCTCGACCATCCGGGGCTTCAACCCCGAGGAACTGGGCGTCGGGCGCAAGCAGAGCTGGTGGGACCGCCTGCTGGGCCGCGCCAAGCCCATCGCCATGTTCGCCGCCCGCTACGAGGAGGTGCAGGGCCAGATCGACCGGATCACCGAGAACCTGCTGGCGCATGAGCACACCCTGCTGAAGGACATCAAGTCGCTCGACGTGCTCTACGAGAAGACGCTGAAGTTCTACGACGCGCTCGCGGTCTACATCGCCGCCGGCGAGGAGAAGCTGCGGGTTCTCGACACCGACGAGATCCCGGCCAAGGCCGCCGCCGTCGAGGCCGCGCCCGAGGAGCAGCAGGTGATGGCCGCGCAGGAACTGCGCGACCTGCGCGCGGCCCGCGACGACCTGGAGCGCCGGGTGCATGACCTGAAGCTGACGCGGCAGGTCACGATGCAGTCCCTGCCCTCGATCCGGCTGGTGCAGGAGAACGACAAGTCGCTGGTCACCAAGATCAACTCGACGCTCGTCAACACGGTGCCGCTGTGGGAGACCCAGCTCGCGCAGGCCGTCACCATCCAGCGCTCGGGCGAGGCCGCGAAGGCCGTGCGCGAGGCGAACGACCTGACCAACGAGCTGTTGCAGGCCAATGCCGAGAACCTGCGGCAGGCCAACAAGGTGATCCGCGAGGAGATGGAGCGCGGCGTCTTCGACATCGAGGCGGTGAAGGCGGCCAACGCCAACCTGATCGCCACGATCAACGAGAGCCTGCAGATCGCGGACGAGGGCAAGGCGCGCCGGGCCGCCGCCGAGGTCGAGCTGAAGAAGATGGAAACCGAACTGCGCGACACGCTCGCCGCCGCCAAGGCACGCGGCGACAAGACCGGCGACACGGCCGGAACGGCGGTTCCGAATTGAGCCACCGGCGCCCCCTGACCCGGATGCTGGGCGCGGCGGCCATGGTCGCCGCGCTCGCGGGCTGCGAGATGCCGCCCGCCCCGGTGGCGGCACCGGCCGCGCCAGAGGTCACCCGGCCCTCGGCCGCCAGCCTCGCGCTGTCCAACTACTACCGCGCCGCCGAGCAGCGGCTGCTGGCGCGCGGGCTGCTGCGTCGCGACGGCGGGGGACCCGACACGCCGATCACCCGGGCCGCGCTGGTGGCCAATTTCGAGCGGATCGCGCTTTATGACGAGTATGCCGTCCGCAACGGGCGCTTCGTGGCGCAGCAGACGCCCTCGCGCCTGCGCCGCTGGGCGCAGCCGGTGCGGATGCGGGCGGTCTTCTCGGACGCCGTGCCCGCCGCGCAGGAGGCCACCGACCGCGCCAACTTGGCCCGCTACGCCGAGCGCCTGTCGCGGCTGACCGGCCACCCGATCAGCGTCACGCAGGGCGGCAACGCGAATTACCACGTGCTGTTCCTCGACGCCGACAGCCAGCGCGCCGCGGAGCCGCTGCTGCGGTCCTTGGTGCCCGGCATCGATCCGGCGACGGTCGCCAGCATCACCGGGATGGACCGCTACACCTATTGCTCGGTCTATGCCTTCTCCGACCGGACGAACCCGGACACCTACGTGGCGGCGATCGCCGTCATCAAGGCCGAACATCCCGACCTGCTGCGGCTGTCCTGCCTGCACGAGGAACTGGCGCAGGGCCTCGGCCTCGCCAACGACAGCCCCGCCGCGCGGCCCTCGATCTTCAACGACGACGAGGAATTCGCGCTTCTGACGACGCATGACGAGATCCTGCTGTCGATCCTCTATGACCCGCGCCTGCGCCCCGGCATGACCCCCGCCGAGGCCCGCCCCATCGTCACGCGCCTCGCCGCCGAAAAGCTCGGCGGGGAAAGCTGATCGATGACGCAACTCCTCGCCCCAGAGACGCTGGAGTTCTTCGTCCGCTATTTTCTGGCGGGTTTCGTCTTCATGTCCGTGCGGAGTTGGTTCGTTGCCGGCGAACGCCCTCGGATCAACGAAACACTGATCGAGTCCCTTATCCTAAGCCTGGTCAATCAGATCGTTGCCCTCGGCTCGCTCGGCTGGCTGGAAAGCACGCTTCCCTCCCCGACTCCTGCGTGGTTTCTCGTTCTACAAAACGTCGTGCAACCTATGGTGCTGGGTGCACTCGTCGGATGGCTGGCGACGCGGGGCTGGTTTCCTGAGGGGCTCAGACGCATCGTCATGCCGACCGTCCGCCCGGTAAATTCGGCATTCGAGTTTGCCTTCGACGATCTCGCGGGTCCGACATACCTGATCCTTCGTTTTGCGGACGGGAAGGAGATCTTTGGGTTTGTCGGAGAGCGCTCAATCGCCAGCGCACCGAGAGAAAAGGGCGGAATCTACCTTGAGGATGTCTACTCTGTTGCAGAGGATGGCATATGGCACCTGGTGAATCCGCGCAGGTCTGCGTGGATAGACACCTCCGAACTTCGCTCGATCGAGTTCATCCCCTTGGAGGAGGATACGAATGGTTAAGACGTTGTACGAGGGATACCGGGTCGGCAAGAACGGCGGTGAACGCTGGTCCGGCACGACCATCAACCGGGAACCGAAGACCGGGCGCTTCTTAGAGAAGACACCCGCATCCGCCGCTGCGTCTGCTCGCGCGCGGAAAGTCCCTGCCGGAGGGTCAGCCTTCTCTTCGTCCGCATCCTCCAAACAGAAGTAGACCCGCCCATGCCCATCTTCGACTTCCTCTCCGGTCAGTTCATCGACGTCATCGAGTGGACCGACGACACCCGCGACACGATGGTCTGGCGCTTCGAGCGCGAGGGCCACGAGATCAAGTACGGCGCCAAGCTGACGGTGCGCGAGGGGCAGGTCGCGGTCTTCATCCATGAGGGACAGATGGCGGACGTGTTCACGCCCGGTCTCTACATGCTCGAGACCAACAACATGCCGATCATGACCTCGCTCCAGCACTGGGACCACGGCTTCAAGTCGCCGTTCAAGAGCGAGATCTATTTCGTCAGCACCACCCGCTTCAACGACCTGAAATGGGGCACGAAGAACCCGATCATGACCCGTGACCCGGAGTTCGGGCCGGTGCGGCTGCGGGCGTTCGGGACCTACTCGATCCGGGTCAAGGATGCCGGGCGCTTCATGTCCGAGATCGTCGGCACCGACGGCGAGTTCACGGCTGACGAGATCAGCTTCCAGATCCGCAACATCATCGTGCAGGAGGTCAGCCGGGTGCTGGCCGGCTCGCAGATCCCGGTGCTCGACATGGCGGCCAACACCGCCGACCTGGGCAAGCTGGTGACCGGGGCGATCAACCCGGCGGTCGAGGCCTACGGTCTGGCGATCCCCGAGCTCTACATCGAGAACATCTCGCTGCCGCCCGAGGTCGAGGGGATGCTCGACAAGCGCACCTCGATGGGGATCGTCGGCGACCTGGCGAAGTTCCAGCAGTTCTCGGCCGCGCAGGCGATGACGGCAGCGGCCCAGAACCCGGGTGGCGACGGCGGCATGGGCGCCGGGATCGGCGCGGGGCTCGGCATGGCGATGGGCGCGCAGATGGCGCAAGGGCCGTGGGGTGCGCGGCCCGCGGCCCCGGCGGCAGCCGCCCCGCCGCCGCCGCCCCCGCCGCCGGTCGAGCACGTCTGGCACATCGCCGAGAACGGCGCGACCAAGGGCCCGTTCTCGAAGGCGTCGCTGGGGCGGATGGTAACCGAGGGCACCCTGACCCGCGAGACCTTCGTCTGGACGCAGGGCCAGGACGGCTGGAAGAAGGCCGAGGAGGTGACCGAGCTGGCGCAGCTCTTCACCGTGCTGCCGCCGCCCCCGCCGCCCGGCGTCTGAGGCGGCCATGAGCGACACGACGGCGGCCCCGCCCCCTCCGCCCGCACCGAAGGACCTGCACCGCTTCCCCTGCGAGGCCTGCGGTGCGGACCTGCGCTACCAGCCCGGCGCGACCGAGCTGGTCTGTGACCACTGCGGCCACCGGCAGGCGATCGAGGGCATGGCCCCCGCCCCCGGCAAGATCCTCGAGATCGACTATCTCGCGGCGCTGAAGGGGCTCGACGTCGCCGAGACCGAGGTGACCCGCGTCACCACCTGCCCGAACTGCGCCGCGCAGGTCGAGTTCGACCCGGCGGTCCATGCCACCGAATGCCCGTTCTGCGCGACGCCCGTGGTGGCCGACACCGGCGAGAGCCGGCACATCAAGCCGAAGGGCGTGCTGCCCTTCGCGCTGGACGAACGGACGGCCAAGCAGGCGATGACCGACTGGCTCGGGCGGCTCTGGTTCGCGCCGAACGGCCTGCAGCAATACGCCCGCAAGGGGCGGCGGCTGGAGGGGATCTACGTCCCGTTCTGGACCTACGACGCCCAGACCAAGAGCAGCTATTCCGGCCAGCGCGGAACGGTCTACTACGTGACCGAAAGCCGGATGCGCGACGGCAAGATGGAGAGCGTGCAGGTCCAGAAGGTCCGCTGGACCCCGGTCAGCGGCCGGGTCGCGCGGTTCTTCGACGACGTGCTGGTGCTGGCGTCGCGCTCGCTGCCGCGCGACCTGACCGACGCGCTCGAGCCCTGGGACCTGTCCGAGATGACGCCCTACACGCCCGAGATCCTCGCCGGATTCCGGGCCGAGGCCTATACCGTCGAGCTGCCCGAGGGCCTCGATACCGCGCGGGCCTACATGGACCGGGTGATCCTGCGCGACGTGAAGTTCGACATCGGCGGGGATCGGCAACAGGTGCACCGGGTCGACACCGACGTCAGTGCGGTCACCTTCAAGCATGTGCTGCTGCCGGTCTGGATCGCGGCCTACAAGTATCGCGGCAAGACCTATCGCTTCGTGGTGAACGGGCAGACCGGCAAGGTGCAGGGCGAACGCCCCTGGTCGGCGTGGAAGATCGCGGGTGCGGTGGTGCTGGGCCTGCTGGTGGCCGGCATCATCGGCGCGATCCTGGCGGCGAAAGGCGGCAACTGAGGCCACGTCGGGATTGCGCCGCGTGCCTGGTGACGCTAGCCAAGAGGCCGATGTTAGCGATAACGGAACGCGTCGGGGACGGCGCGGAAGGGAGAGACGGCGATGATCCTGTGTGCGGGCGAGGCCCTGATCGACATGCTGCCGCGCACGGCGGTCTCGGGCGAGGCGGCCTTTGCCCCCTACGCGGGCGGCGCGGTGTTCAACACCGCCATCGCGCTGGGGCGGCTGGGCACACCGACCGGGTTCTTCACCGGGCTCTCGACCGACCTCTTCGGGCAGGTGCTGGAGGCGGCGCTGGCCGACAGCGGCGTGGACGCGGGACGCGCCGCGCGCTCGGACCGGCCCACGACGCTGGCCTTCGTGACGCTGACCGACGGGCAGGCGCGCTACGCCTTCTACGACGAGGGCACGGCGGGGCGGATGCTGGCCGAGGCGGACCTGCCCGGCGATCTCGACGGGGTCGAGGCGCTGTTCTTCGGGGGCATCTCGCTGGCGGTCGAGCCCTGCGCGCGGAGCTACGAGACGCTCTGCCTGCGCGAGGCCGGGCGGCGGGTCATCATGCTGGACCCGAACGTGCGCCCCGGCTTTATCCGCGACGAGGCCGTCTATCGCGCCCGGATCGACCGGATGCTGGCGGCGTCGGACATCGTGAAACTGTCGGACGAGGACCTGCACTGGCTGTTCGGGCCGGGCGACCTTGCGGCGCTGGCAAGCGCGGTGCTGGCGAAGGGGCCGAAACTGGTCTGCATCACCGAGGGCGCGGAGGGCGTGACCGGGTACACCGCAGGCGGCGCGGTCCGCGTTGCGGCGCGACGGGTCGAAGTGGTCGATACCGTCGGCGCGGGCGACACGTTCAACGCCGGGCTGCTGGCCGGGCTGAACGACGCGGGGCTTCTGAGCCGCGACGCGCTGGCGGCGGGACTGCCGGAGGACGGGCTGCGGGCCGCGCTCGACCTCGGCGTGCGCGCGGCGGCGGTCACGGTCTCGCGCGCCGGGGCCAACCCGCCCCGCCGGGCCGAGCTGTGAGGGCGCTGATCCAGCGCGTCAGCATGGCGCGGGTCGAGGTCGGCGGCGCCGTGATCGGCGAGATCGGGCCGGGCGTGCTGGCGCTGGTCTGCGCGATGCAGGGCGACGGGCCGGAGAAACCGGCGGCGCTGGCCGCGAAGATCGCCAAGCTGCGGATTTTCAAGGACGAGGCGGGGAAGATGAACCGCTCGCTGCTGGACATCGGCGGCGCGGCGCTGGTGGTCTCGCAGTTCACGCTGGCGGCCGACACGCGCTCGGGGAACCGGCCCGGCTTTTCGACCGCCGCCCCGCCGGACGAGGGCGCACGGCTCTACGAAGCGACGGCGGCCGCGCTGCAGGCGCTCGGCGTGCCGGTCGCGACCGGGCGTTTCGGGGCCGACATGGCGGTGTCGCTGGTCAATGACGGGCCGGTGACGATCTGGCTGGAGGTCTGACGGGCGGCGGGACCGGTCGCCCGGGCGGGGCGGGCCGGAGATCGGCGGCAGGAGACTGGCAGGACCTGTCCTGCTTTGCGGCCAGACCTGCCCCGCGTGGCGGGGACAACGGGTCCCGGGGGGCGATGGGGACACCGCGGGTGCGGGACGTGGACGTCCTGCCGCGCTGCGGGAAGCCGGTAGGCGGCAAGGACACCCTCAGGCGTTCCGCTGAAAGACGGTGCCGAGCGTCGCCCTAGTGCATCGATCCCTCCGGACCATCGGGCACGTGTATGGTGTGGCGGGCCCGGCCGCCGGACTTGGAGGCATAGGTCGCGCGGTCGGCGTCTTCCAGCATCCGGGCGGCGGCGGGATCGTCGTAGAAGCTGGAGACCGTGGTGCCGATGCTGGCCGAGATCCGGCAGGGCCGTCCGTCCCGGTCGAGCGGCTCCTCCAGCCTTGCGATGATGCGGCGGGCGATGCGGTCGAGCAGTCCGAGATCGTCGCAATCGCGCAGGATCACGAGGAACTCGTCGCCGCCGACCCGGGCCACCACGTCGTCGCGCCGGGTCTCCTCGCGCAGGACGCGGGCCACCTCCTGCAGCACTGCGTCGCCGGCGGCATGGCCCAGCGTGTCGTTCACGGCCTTGAAGTGGTCGAGGTCCACATGCATCAGCCCGAAGCGCGGCCCCGGTGCCGCGGTCAGCCCGGCCAGCGCGGCATCGGCGGCGCGGCGGTTGGCGAGGCCGGTCAGGGTGTCGGTCATCGCCTGCGCTTCGGCCACGGTCTTGGCGCCGCGCAGCCGTTCGTTCAGGCGGCGCGATTCGCGGAAGGCGGCCGACTTCGCCTCGATCAGGAACAGCATCTCGGCGGTCAGGTCCGTGGGGGCGAAATCGTCCAGCGTCAGGTCGAAGCGGCGCACGATCTCGACCAGGGCCGCGCCGGGCGACAGGGTCAGGAAGGCCCCGCCGCCGCCGGGCAGCGGCACCACCATGCCGGCCAGCGACAGGTCGGGGTGCGCCTGCAGACGGACCCGCAAGCGGTGCCCTTTCAGCAGGAGCAGGCGCGCGAGATCGCGGACCGGATAGGGGCGCAGGATGTCGAGCAGCGTGAAGGGATCGCGCCCGGTCAGCGTCTCGCCCGGCGGCGCGACGATGCGGGTGACGGTCGGCCCGGCGCGGACGATGCGGCCCGCGGGCCCGATCCAGAGGTGCCACGGCACGAGCAGGTCCAGCGCGGCCCCCGACAGGCCGATCACGCGCCCTTCGGTCAGCGGATCGCGAGCGGCGCTCATCGGGCGGCCCCGGCGAGGTCGAACCGCCGCCCCTCCGCGAAACCGGTGTCGAGAAGCTGGACGCGGATCGCTTCGGACCCGTGGTCGCCGGGCGCGTGCTCGAAGAGCGCGAGCGCGCCGTAATCGTCGGCCATCGCCCGGAGGAGGCCGATCAGCACGCAGGCGGCGTCCGGGGTCCGCCAGCGGACGGCCAGCACGAACTCCCCCGCCCCGGTCCGGCGCAGTTCGAGGGCGGGCAGGTCGAGGTCGGGGATCGCCAGCCGCGCCCGGTCGGGCAGGTTTTCGAGCGCGTAGAGAAACGCCTCGAACCCGGTGCCGGAGAACCGCAGCAGGCGGCGGACGTTCTGGCTGCCGGGGGTGGCGACGAGGTAGGTTCCGAGGTCTTCCAGCATCGCCGCGCGGGGCTTGTTCAGGACCGCGCTGGCGGCCCCGATCAGCGCCTCGCTCAGCGCGTCGTCATAGCATTCGAGCGAATCGAACTCGGTCGCGCCGAGGCCCGCGCGGGCCACGGTCGCGGTCCAGGGGTCTTCGCCGTAGGTGTCGCGGATGAAACACTGCAGCGAGCGGTTGACGAGTCCGTGCATCGGGTGGCTCCGGGGTTGGCCGTCCCGCGACCTACGCCCGGAGGCTTAAGAAACCCTCAACGCCCCGGCTCAGAAGTCGGTCGGCGCGCCGCCCTCGGCCTTGCGGCGGCTGACGAAGGCGGTCAGTTCCTCCCGGATCGCGACGTCCATCGGCGGGGCCTCGAAGTCGGCGAGGATCTGCTTGTAGGCACGGTGCGCGCGCTCGGCGGTCCAGACCGCGCCGCCGAGGTGCCAGGCCTCGTAGTTCCGCCAGTCGCTGATGAACGGCTGGTAGAAGGCGGTCGTGTAGCGGTCCTGCGTGTGCTGGGTGCCGAAGAAATGGCCGTTGCAGCCGACCTCGCGGATCGCGTCGAGGGCGATGTCGCCGGGGGTGGTGGCGGTCACGGCGGGCTCGAAATAGCGCTGGATCATCTGCAGGACCTCGCAGTCCATGATGAACTTCTCGGGGCTGGCGATCAGCCCGCCCTCCAGCCAGCCGGCGGCGTGGTAGACCATGTTGGTCCCGGACTGCACCGCGGCCCAGAGGCTGTTCGAGGTTTCCCACATCGCCTGCCCGTCGGGCACGTTGGCCGCGCAGACCCCGGACGAGCGCAGCGGCAGACCGTAGAACCGCGCCAGCTGCCCCGTCATCTGGGTCGCGCGCATGTATTCGGGCGTGCCGAAGGCGGGGGCGCCGGACTTCATGTCCACGTTCGAGGTGAAGGTGCCGATGGCGCAGGGGCAGCCGGGCCTGACGTACTGGAAGAGCGCGATGGCCGACAGTGCCTCGGCGATCGACAGCGCCACCGCCCCCGCCATGGTCACCGGCGCCATCGCGCCCGCCAGAGTGAACGGCGTGACGATCACCGCCTGACCGCGGCGGATGCAGCGCAGGCAGCCGTCGATCATCGGGATGTCGTGCTTGAGCGGCGAGGTCGAGTTGATGTTGGTGTACATCCGGGGCGTGGCCTCGAACTCGGCGTCGGTCAGCCCGCCCGCGATGCGGACCATCTCCATCACGTCCTCGACCCGCTCCTTGCCGAGGCTGTAGGCATGCGCGACCTTGTCGGTCAGCGTCAGCTTGTCGAAGAGCACGTCGAGGTGGCGGACCGAGGCGTGGATGTCCACCGGCTCGACCGGGTAGCCGCCGGCAACGTGGATGCAGTTGAAGTACTGGGTCAGCCGCAGAAGGTTCGCGCAATGGGCGCGGGTGCCCGGCACCTTGCCGGTCTCGAGGTCCCAGTAATTCGGCGGTGACGAGACGTTGACGAACACCATGTGGTTGCCGCCGATGGTGATGGCGCGGTCGGGGTTGCGCGGCGTGATCGTGAAGGACGCGGGCGCGCGGGCCACCATCTCCATCACCCAGTCGCGGCCCATGCGGACGTTGGTGCCGTCCACGGTGCAGCCCGCCTCGCGGAAGATCTCGAGGCTCTCCTCGTTCAGGAACTCGATCCCGATCTCCTCGAGGATGCGCATGGCGCCGTCATGAATCGCCTGCACGCCCTCCTCGGTCAGCGGCTCGGTCGGACGGTCGGTGTTGACCGGAATGCGCCACGGCATCTGGTGGATCGCCGCCGTGCCGCGCCGCGTGGCCCCGCCCGCGCGCCCGCCCGCCCGTTTGCGGCGCTCTGCAACATCGGCCATGGTCATTCTCCCGCTGTGGTCCTGCGGGGCAGGTTGACAGCAGCCGGGCCGCGAAGGATTGGCGACAAGCGACGGCGCGTGTCGTTTTCGGGGCCGGTCCGGGCGGGTTTTCGGGGCGGGACCCCGGTGGCCTCAGGGCCGCGTCCTGCTATCCAGCCACTCGGGCAGGTGCCCGACATGGGGCAGGATCGCGTCGGCCCAGGGGGCAAGCTCTGGCGCTTCGGCGGGTCCGGTCAGCACCCCGAGCGTCGCCATGCCCGCCGCGCGTCCCGCCTTCAGGTCATGGGTGCTGTCGCCGACCATGACGATGTCGGACGGCGGCAGGCCCAGCGCGCGGGCGAAGGCGAGCAGCGGCTGCGGCGCCGGTTTCGCGCCGAACCCCGAATCGTAGCCCGCGATGAAGTCGAAGGCGTCGAGCACCCCGGCCTCGGCGAGATGGGCGCGAGCCGGGGCCTCGGCGTCGTTGGTAACCACCCCGAGGCCGAGGCCCCGGCTCTGGAGTTCCAGCAGCAGCGGTACCAGCGGTGCGGCCTCCACCAGCGGCGCCTCGGCGGCGGCCGCGTTCAGGCGGTCGAGGAGGTCCTCGGGCCGGTGACCGGGCATCTCGGCGGCGAGGACGACCGCGACGGCCTCGGCGGTGTCGGCGATCACGAAGCTGTCGGGCCGGAACCGCCGGGTCTTGAGGTCGTAGCCCAGCGCGCGCGACAGGCGGTGCAGCAGGATCTGGTCGGGTCCCGCGAGCTCGGTCAGCATCGTCTCGGCCCAGGCGCCCCAGGTCGCCTGGAAGTCGAAGAGGGTCCCGTCCTTGTCGAAGATCACCGCGCGGATCATGGGGCGTCGCCCCTTGACAATACCGCCGAACTGTTGTCACTGGCAATTATGGACACGACAGCCCCCGCATACCGCCTTCACGACTCAATCGGGTTCCACACTACGGTCGTCGCCCGACTGATGGAACGCCGTGTCGAGGACGGGCTGCGCCAGCATGGCCTGACCCGCATCGGGTGGTGCATTTTGCTCGCACTCGAGGAAGAGCGGCTGACGCGTCCCTCGGAAATCGCGACCTTCGTCGGCATTGACCGGACCGGCACCAGCCGCGCGCTGCGCCAGCTCGAGGACGCCGGCCTGATCTCGCGCCGGATCGGCGAGGGCGACCGCCGCAACACCGATGTCCAGATCACCGCGAAGGGCCGCGAGGTCATGACGGCCGCGATGCCGCTCTGCTCCGAGAACATGTGCCATTTCTCGAAGAAGCTGACGCCCGAGGAAGAGCACGAACTGCTCCGCATCCTCGGCAAGCTGCGCGACGGCGAGACGGGCTGAGGCCCCTCCCCCAGGTCAGGTCCAGTGCACCTCCTCGCCGCCCGGCAGGCTGCCGCGCAGCCGCAGCGCGGTGTCGGGCGCCCAGCCGAGATCCGTGCAGGCCTGTATCAGGAGCGGCTCGTCCTGCAGCAGGAAGTCCATCACCGCCAGATGCAGGTCGGGATCGCCCGCCCGCGCGCGCAGGTCGGCGAGATCGCCGCCCGTCATGCCGAGGAAGCGGTCGAGCACCTCGTCCTGTCCTACCAGCCAGCCAAGGGCGCGAAGGGCTTCGGTCTGCGCGGCATCGGGCGTCAATGGCGGGTCTCCTGATCCTGCGGGGCGGGCGTGGAAAGGTTTTGTTAACCATTCCGCAGGCAGTCTGGAAGCACAAGCGAGAGTGAGCAACGTGCCCGGCCCCCCCGGGCCGGGAGGGCAGGCGTGACGGGCAGGATCCTGGTCGTGGACGACGTGGCGACCAACCGCATCGTCCTGAAGGTCAAGCTGGCCAGCGCGTGCTACGAGGTCGTGCAGGCGACCACCGGGCGCCAGGCGCTGCAGATCGCGCGCGCCGAGGCGCCCGACCTGATCCTGCTCGACGTGATGCTGCCCGATCTTGACGGCTACGCGGTCTGCCGGGCGCTGAAGTCCAACCCGGAGACCGCCGCGATTCCCGTCGTGATGGTGACCGCGCTGTCGGACACGCAGGCGCGGCTGCGCGGTCTCAAGGCCGGGGCCGACGACTTCCTCACGAAGCCGCTGGACGAAACCCTGCTTCTGGCCCGGGTCCGCAGCCTGATGCGCGGACGCGGGGCCGGTCCCGAGGACAACCCCCTGCCCGGCCCGCGCCCGGATGCGCCGCCGGTGCAGCGGATCGGCGTGATCCCGGCCCGGCCCGACAGCGGGGTGCGCCTGCACCGGGCCTTGGCGCCGCATGTCGCCGCGCGGGTCGCCGTCGCCACCCGCGAGGAGGCGCTGGCCGCCTCGAAGGACCAGCCCGACCTCTTCGTGATCGAGGCCGCGGCGGAAACCCCGGAAGAGGCGCTGCATACCATGGCGGAACTGCGCGCCCGGCCCGCGACGCGCCACGCGGCGATGGTGGTCCTGCTGCCGCCGGGCGACGAGGTGCATGTGGCCGCCGCGCTCGACCAGGGGGCCGACGACGCGCTGTGCCTGCCGGTCGCGCCCGAGGAGCTCGGACTGCGCCTGACCCACCGGCTGGCGATCAAGGAAGCCGCGGACCGCCGCCGCCGCGACATCGCGGAGGGCCTGCGGCTGAGCGTGATCGACCCGCTGACCGGCCTGTTCAACCGGCGCTACGCGCTCAGCCATCTCGACGCCATCGCCGAGCGGGCCGCGCGGACCGGGCGCGCTTTCGCGGTGATCCTCGTGGACTTCGATCACTTCAAGCAGGTCAACGACCGCCACGGCCACGCCGCCGGTGATGCCGTGCTGGCCGAGGCGGCACTGCACCTGCGCGAGAACCTGCGGGATATGGACCTCGTGGCGCGGATCGGCGGAGAGGAATTCCTGATCGTGCTGCCCGACACCGACCTGGCCGAGGCCGAGCGGATCGCGGACCGCCTGCGCTGCCTCGTGGCCGAGCACCGGGTGACGGCACGGGACGGCCACACCGTGTTGCGGGCGACCGTCAGCATGGGGCTGGCGATGGGCGGACCGGGTGCGGGCGGCTGCGACCCCGCCACGCTGATGGATCGGGCGGACCGGGCGCTCTACGCCGCGAAGGCGCAGGGGCGGAACCGGCTGCGCATCACCCCGCAGGCGGAGGACGCCGCCTAGTTCCGCGCACCCTCGGGGCGGTGCGTGTCGCGGTTGCGCGGCGGCGGACCGTCGCGCCCCTCCGGGCCGCGCCGCAGCGCGTCCTCCAGCCGGTCGGCAAAGGCACGGCGGGCGGCGGGGTCAAGACCCGCGAGGTACCCGGCCAGCGCGGTCTGGGCGTCGTCGAGCCGCCGCGTGTTCAGCGCGGCGAGCGCCGTCATCTCGGCCGTCAGGCGGTCGGCGTCGAACGGTTCGGCGCGCAGGGTCGCCAGGATCGCCTCGAAGGTGCGGCGCGACTCGGCGCGGGTCTCGGCCAGCGACGGCCCGGCCTCGCGCAGCTTGCCGCGCAGGGCCCGGGCATCCTCGCGGGTCAGGGCGCGCAGCATCGGGTTCGGACCGTCGATCCGCTCGGGCGGCGTGAAGCCGCCGCGCCGCATGTTCAGCGCCGCCCCGGCGACCAGCCCGACCACCAGCAGGTTCGCGGCCAGCGAGGCGATCAGCGTCACGCGCATCCAGCGCGGCGCGCGCGGGGTCGGTGTCGGGGTCTCGGTCATCTCAGGTCATCCTTCCACCAGCGTGCTGTCGAACGTCCAGAGCGCATCGCCCAGCACCGCCGACGTGCCGCCGTCGAGCAGTTCGGTGGCGAAGCTCTCGACGCTGTCGGGCGGGCTGACGCCGAGGCCGAAGCCGATCACCAGCGCCGCCGTCAGGCCACCAAGCGCGGGCCAGCCGCCGATCCCCGCGATGGCTTGCGCGAGGCCGGAGAAGAGGCCGCGACCGGTCTCGGGGGCCGCTGCGGCAGGCCGCGCTACCACCGGCGTCGCGCGGGGCTGCCGGGCGAGGCCCTCGGCCTCGATCCGGGCGAGCAGGTCGCCGGAGGGGGCGGGCGGGGTGCCGCGCGCCTCGGCGAAGAGGGCATCGAGGTCCCCGAACCCGGGGGCGTCGTCCGTCCGGTCCTTGCGCTCAGTGGTCATCGTCGTATCCCAACTCTGCGCGCCGCCCTGCCAGCAGGGCCGCGAGGTTTCGCTTGCCCCGGGCGGTCAGACTCTCGACCGCCTCGGTGCTGATGTCCATGATCTCGGCAATCTCGGGATTGGCGAGACCTTCAAGGTGCCGCAGCACGACCGCTTCGCGCTGCCGCTCGGGAAGCTGCCCGAGCGCGGCCTGCAGGGCGTCCTGCCGGGCCGTCTCGGTCAGCCGCGCCTCCGCGCCGGGCGCGGGATCGGCGGGTTCCGGGGCCTCGTCGAGGCCGACCCCGCCACGCGTCCTGCGGCGGCGCAACCGGTCCGTGCAGAGGTTGCGCGCCACCGCGTAGGCCCAGGTTGTGACCTTCGCCTCGCCCGCCCGCCAGCCGGGAGCCGCCTGCCAGAGCCGCAGCATCGCTTCCTGCGCGATGTCCTCGGCTTCGGCGCGGTCGCCCAGCAGGCGAAAGGCCAGCCGGTAGACGAGCGGAGTGATCCGCTGCGTCAACAGGCGGGCCGCCTGCGGCGCCCCCTCCGCGTAGAGGCGCAGCAGCACCTCGTCGGGGGCCTGGTCGAGGGCGTCGAAGGGCATGTCCATCAGCCTCTGGCGTATCCTCTTCGCGCGGCGCGCTCCAGTGGGGATCCCACGCGCCGCGGGACGTCGGCGCGTGGGACGGGGACGGACCGGCCAGGGACGGGGCCGGTCCGCCGGGGACAGGCTCAGTTGTCGTGGCGTCCGCCGAAGAAGCCGCCGAACCGGCCCGGGCCGCGCCGCTCCTGCATGTCGGCCCGCGCGGTCTCGAACTCTTCCGCGGTCACGCTGCCGTCCTCGTCCGCGTCGAAGCGGTCGAAGAAGTGCTCGGCCATCCGGTCGGCGCCCTGCGGGCGGGCCGCTTCCATCTCGGCGAGGCTCAGCTTGCCGTCGCCGTCGGTGTCGAGCCGTTCGATCATCGCGGCCTGGCGGCGCGCGGCGGCGTCGGCGCGGGCGGCCTCGCGGGCGGCGGTCATCTCGTCCGCCGTCAGGAAACCATCACCGTCGGTGTCGGCCTGCTCGAAGCGGTAGGTCGCCTGCCCGGCCAGTTCGGCCTGGGTCACGATGCCGTCGCCGTCGAGGTCGAGCATCTCGAACGAGGGACCGCGCGGGCCTTCGGCGCGGCCGGGGCCATTGCCCGGACCGGCAGCGTAGGCGCCAAGGGAGCCGGCCAGAACGGCGGCCAGGGTCACACCGGTGAGGAGGGTCGTCTTCTTCATGGTCAGGGTTCCTTTCGTCCTGCGTGTCGAAAACCGCCTCGTCTCGGCGATTTCACAGGGTCAAACGGTCCGGGACCGGGTTTCCGTCGCCGGGGGCGCAAATTTCTTCACCGCCCCGGAGCGGCCCGCGCGACAGACCGCCGCAAGACAACCTGTCAGCCTGCGCCCGCGCCCGGAATTGCCTAGGGTGTTTGCGCGAACAGGAGAGCGTGGGACGAATGAATACGATGACGACGACGGGAGACGAGCGCCCGGTGCGGCCGGCCTTGCTGCGCGGATGGCGGCGGCGCTGCCCGAACTGCGGGTCCGGGCCGCTGATGCGCGGCTATCTGTCGGTGCGCGATGCCTGCCCGGTCTGCGGAGAGGAACTGCACCACCACCGCGCCGACGACGGGCCGGCCTACCTGACGATCCTGATCGTCGGGCACGCGATGGCGCCGCTTCTCCTGTGGTACTTCACCACCTTCCGCCCGGAGCCGCTGAAGCTGGCGGCTCTGTTCTCGGTCGGATGCGTGGTGCTGTCGCTGTACTTGCTGCCCCGGCTCAAAGGCGCGATTGTCGGCTATCAATGGGCGCGCCGCCTGCACGGGTTCGGCTCCGCCTGACGTCCCCGGCGGGAGAGCCATGAGCATGACCGACAAGAGCGCCCTCAGGGACGCCGCCACCCTCATTGTCCTTCGTGACCCCGAGGGACCGCGCCCCGCGGTCCTGATGGGCCAGCGCGGGGCGGGCGCGGCCTTCATGCCGTCGAAATACGTCTTTCCCGGCGGGGCGGTCGATCCCGAGGACGCCCGCGTGCCGGTGGCGGCCCCCCTGCCCGGCCCTTGCGCCACCCGGCTGGCGGCCCGGCCGGTGACCGCGATGGCCCCGGACCCGGCGACCCTGGCGGCCGGCGCGATCCGCGAACTCTGGGAGGAAACCGGGCTGCGCCTCGGGCGCCCCGGTCAGGGCCACTTCGACGGGCTGGGGCCGAGCTGGACGAGGTTCCTCGCCACCGGCGCGCTGCCGGATCCGAGTGCCCTGCGCTTCGTCTTCCGGGCGATCACCCCGGTCGGGCGGCCCCGGCGCTTCGACGCGCGGTTCTTCCTCGCGGACGCGCGGGCGATCCTCGGCGATCCGGACGACTTCGGCGCGGCCGAGGACGAGCTGAGCCACCTGCACTGGGTGCCGCTGGCCGAGGCGCGCGCGCTGGACCTGCCCTTCATCACCGAGGTGGTGCTGGCCGAGATCGAGGCCCGCCTGCCCGCGCTCG
>JAUIAU010000063.1 GCA_030425185.1 Alphaproteobacteria bacterium | reverse complement strand
TCGGTCGGGGACATGGCAAACTCCGGTCAGGGTTCCGCGCTTTCACCACGGCTCTGTGACGGGCGTGTAACGCTCAGTCGCCGTAGCCCTCGACGATGACGAGATCGGTGTTCGCGGCGCCCTCGCGAAGGGCCTTGGCGGCCTGGTAGCCCTCGGAGGCGAAGCAGGCCTTGGCCGCCTCGAAGCTCGGGAACTCGATCACCACGGTGCGGGGCTTCTGGTCGCCCTCGGCCACCTCCTGCGCGCCGCCCCGGACGAGGAAGCGCGCGCCGTACTCGGCGAAGACCGCTCCGTTGGCGGCGCGGTAGCGGTCATAGGCCTCGGGATCGAGAATGATCCCGTGTGCGATCCAGTATCCCTTGGGCATGGTCTGCCTCCCCTGCAGGCGGTCTTCAGTCCGCGAAAGCCTTTTCGAAAATCCGCGTGATGGCAAGGGCTTCCGCGTCGAACCCGTAGGGGGCGTTCACCACGGCGAGGCCGCTGCCCACCATTCCGTGGCCGGGCCGGGCCGGGGGGAAAGCGACCTCGTGCAGCGTGATCCCGGGCAGGAGGGCGCGGAGGGCCCGGGTCATCGGGCGGTGCCGGGCGTCGGTCAGGACCGGGTACCAGAGCATCAGGATGCCGACGTTCCAGCGCTTGTGGAGGTCGCCCAGCAGCTTGGGGATCCGGGCGTAGTCGTCCTTGACCTCCCAGCTCGGGTCGATCAGCAGCAGGCCCCGACGCGGCTCGGGCGGGGTGCGGCTCAGCGCCATCGCGAGGCCGTCGGTCTTGTGGACCTGCACCCGGTGCGGGGCCATGACGGCCGCCAGCGCGGCATGCTCGGCCGGGTGCAGCTCGGCCAGGTGGAGCGCGTCGATGTCGCGCAGCAGCGTCGCGGCCAGCAGCGGCGAGCCGGGATAGGCGCTGGCCCCGTGCGCCGCCCGGACCCGGGCAAGGGCCTGAAGATAAACGTGATCCTGCGGAAACTGCGCGGCCATCCGGGTGATGCCCTGCGCCGCCTCGCCGGTCTTCAGCGCCTCGGGGGCGGCGAGGTCGTAGAGCCCGCGCCCGGCGTGGCTTTCGAGATAGGTCAGCGGTTTCGGCTTGCGGGTCAGGTAGTCCAGCGTCCAGGCCAGCAGCGCGTGCTTGTGGACATCGGCCGGGTTCCCCGCGTGGTAGAGGTGCTGGTAGGACAACATGCGCGCCGGGCTACGCCGGGCCGCCGCGCCGCGCAAGGGGCGTCGGTGCCGGGTCGGTCTCGCGTCGGTGCCACGTCGGTATCACGTCGGTGCGGGCGTGCGCCCCGTTTACCCGGTCTTCACCTGTGATCCGTCAGAGTTCCCGGCGATCCAGGCGAGGAACCCGGGATCGCCCCGCGCCATCTCGGCGGCCCAGAGCGCGGGCTGGTCATAGGGATGCCGCGCGAGGATCAGCGCCGCCAGCGCGTCGTACGCGCTGTCCGTGGTCTTGAAGAGGAGGCGATATTCCGGCTCGGCCTGCACCGCGCCGTCCCAGCGATAGACGCTCTCGATCCGCTCGATCTGTACGCAGGCCGCGAGCCGCGCCTCCACGGCCTGCCGGGCGAGGTCCCGGGCGGCGGCCTCGGTGTCGAGCGTGGTGAAGACGGCGAGGGCGGTCATGGGGGCAGGATGGACGGGGCAGGGGATGCGGGCAAGGGGGGGCTTGCGGCGGTGTGTCGGTCCGGTCGTGACCTCGGGACGTCCGCTTGGGCTGCGGCGTCGTTTGTTGCGAGGCCCGTATGGGGCGTCGTGGGGCCGCATGGGGTTCGTGATGCGCGTTCGCTGCCGTGGGCGTGGGCATGGGTATGGGGTTGGGGGCGGCGCGCAGGTTGCCTGATGGTGTCTCGGGCGAAGTCGGCGCTGGACGCGGCGTGCAAGCCGCGTGGCGCCTCGGGCGGGCGGTCGCCCGGGAGCGGGTGGCGCGCCGATAAGAGCGCTGTGGGGACGCCTTGGTTTCCCGGGGGAGCGCCGGGCAAGGCGGTCGCAAGACGCGGCTTGGAAGCCCTGTGGGCCCTTTGGCGGACGGTCACAATGCAGTCGGGGGTGCGCCGTCCGGAGCGGTGGATCCGTGGATTGGTGGCCCGGTGGTGCGTCTGGCGATGTCGGCGTGGGACGCGACCTGCAAGCCGAGCGGTGCTTTTTTGCTGATCGGCCGTCATCCAGTGCGCGGCGTGCCGTCTGGAGCGCTCTCTTTGCCCCAAGGCAAGACAGCCGAGGTCAGCGCGGGACGCGGCGTGCAAGCCGCGTCGCCCGCCTCACACCAGTCGGCTGACCTCCTTCGCGGCGCGCACGAAGTCGGCGAAGAGGGGGTGGGGGGCGAAGGGTTTCGACTTCAGTTCGGGGTGGAACTGCACGCCGATGAACCACGGGTGGTCGGGCACCTCGACGATCTCGGGCAGGCGGCCGTCGGGGCTCATGCCGGAGAAGACCAGTCCGCAGGTTTCCAGCTTCTCGCGGTACTTGACGTCGACCTCGTAGCGGTGGCGGTGGCGCTCGTCGATGGCGGTGGTGCCGTAGATCCCGGCGACCTTGCTGCCCGCCTTCAGCACCGCGTCATAGGCCCCGAGGCGCATCGTGCCGCCCTTGTCGTCGCTGACCTTGCGCTCGACCTTGTGGTTGCCCTGCACCCATTCCTTGAGGTGGTAGACGACCGGGGTGAAGCGCTTCTTGCCGGCCTCGTGGTCGAATTCCTCGGACCCGGCATCGCCGAAGCCGGCGAGGTTCCGCGCCGCCTCGATCACCGCCATCTGCATGCCGAGGCAGATCCCCAGATACGGGATCTTGCGCTCGCGGGCGAACTGGGCCGCCTTGATCTTGCCCTCGGTGCCGCGCTCGCCGAAGCCGCCGGGCACGAGGATCGCGTGGTAGCCCTGCAGCGAGGGCGCGGGGTCCTCGCTTTCGAAGATCTCGCTGTCGATCCACTCGGCCCGCACGCGGGTGCGGTTGGCCATACCGCCGTGGGTCAGCGCCTCGGCAATCGATTTGTAGGCGTCTTCGAGCTGCGTGTACTTGCCGACGACGGCCACGCGCACCTCGCCCTCGGCGTTGTGGATGCGGTCCGAGACGTCTTCCCAGCGGGTCAGGTCGGGGCGCGGGGCGGGCGAGATGCCGAAGGCGTCGAGGACCGCCTGGTCGAGCCCTTCGCGGTGATAGGCCAGCGGCGCGTCGTAGATCGTCTTGAGGTCGAGCGCGGCGATCACGCTGTCGGGCCGCACGTTGCAGAACAGCGCCAGCTTCTCGCGCTCCTTCTGCGGGATCGGGCGTTCGGCGCGGCAGACGAGGATATCCGGCGCGATGCCGATCGAGCGCAGTTCCTTGACCGAGTGCTGGGTCGGCTTGGTCTTCAGTTCGCCCGAGGCGGCGATCCAGGGCAGCAGGGTCAGGTGCATGAAGATGCACTGGCCGCGCGGCTTGTCCTGGCTAAACTGGCGGATGGCCTCGAAGAAGGGCAGGCCCTCGATGTCGCCGACGGTGCCGCCGATCTCGCAGAGCATGAAGTCGACCTCGTCCTCGCCGATCTTCAGGAAGTCCTTGATCTCGTTGGTGACGTGCGGGATCACCTGGATCGTCTTGCCGAGGTAGTCGCCGCGGCGCTCCTTCTCGAGCACGTTCGAGTAGATGCGGCCGGACGAGACCGAGTCGGTCTTGCGCGCCGCGACCCCGGTGAAGCGTTCGTAATGCCCGAGGTCGAGGTCGGTTTCGGCGCCGTCATCGGTGACGAAGACCTCGCCGTGCTCGAAGGGCGACATCGTGCCGGGATCGACGTTCAGGTAGGGGTCGAGCTTGCGCAGCCGGACGGTGAAGCCGCGGGCCTGCAGAAGCGCGCCGAGGGCCGCCGAGGCCAGTCCCTTGCCGAGCGAGGACACCACGCCGCCGGTGATGAAAACATAGCGTGCCATGGGGCGGGAGCCTCCTTCGTCGGTCGTCTGTCGGATGTGGGAACCCGTGGGGTTTGGCCGCGCGAAAGACGTGCGGGCCGGGGGCGTGCCACGGGATTAAACGGGTAGCGGATTCGGGGCGGCCTGTCCACGGGACGGGCAACATTTTGCGCGTCCCATGGCGGGGGTCGGCCACCCGTCGTGGCGGGGCGGGGTCAGTCGGCGCGGGGCGGGGTCAGCGGCGCGTTGCCATCCACCGGCGGCAGCAGGTCGCTGGCGGGCGGCAGGGCCGGCGCGTCGCCGGTCGCCGCGGGCGTCGTGTCGGTGACGCGGTCGAGGACCGAGGTCCCGGCCGACTTCTCGGCGGCGATGATGGTCAGGGTGATCGAGGTGGCGATGAACGCGACGGCGAGGCCCCAGGTCACCTTGCCCAGCCCGCTCAGCTGTCCGCGCCCGGTCATCGTGCCGCCGCCGCCGCCCATGCCGAGGCCGCCGCCTTCGGAGCGTTGCAGCAGCACGGTACCGATCAGCGCGAGCGCGAGGATCAGGTGGATGACGAGGATGACGTTTTCCATGGGCAAGCGGGTCCTGAGGTTTGCCGCTATCTAGGGGCAAGCGCGGGGGGGCGCAACCCGCCCTCTGGTCTCATTGCTCTTCGTCGATGTCGTCCATGTCCACCTGGCCGGACAGGCGGCGGCGGATGATCGACCACGACAGGCCCACGCCCAGCACCAGCGACAGGGCGAACAGGCCGAGCCAGACCTGCGCGTTGCGATTCTCGAGGCTGAGGAGGCCGAAGTCGAACAGCACCCAGATCAGCGAGCCGAAGAGCGCGGCCACCAGCAGCATGCCGAACGGTCCGATCGAGCGCAGGGTGGCGCGGATGTAGATGATGTAGCCGATCGCCAGCACGAGGCCGAGGAACACCACCAGCGCCGTCTGCTCGGCGTAGTTGTTGAGGGCCCAGCGGGTGTAGTTCCACTGGGTGGGGTTGTAGGTCGCCACCACCAGAACGAAGGCAAACACCCAGCGCAGTGCGAAATCGACCATGGTCCCCGGCCCTCTCTGTCATCCGTTTGCAGGTTGGAGTGCCAAAGCCCGTCCCGCCTGTCCAGTGACCGCGGGCCGCGCTGCGGCGAAAAGTTGGTTTCCGCGGCGCGCGGGCATCGCTATACGGGCGCGGTTTGAACAGCCGCTGCGGCATCAGGAGACGGAACATGGCGAATGTGGTGGTCGTCGGGGCCCAGTGGGGCGACGAGGGCAAGGGCAAGATCGTGGACTGGCTGAGCGAGCGCGCCGACGTGATCGCGCGCTTCCAGGGCGGCCACAACGCGGGCCACACGCTGGTGATCGGCAACCAGGTGTTCAAGCTGAACGCGCTGCCGTCGGGCGTGGTGCGCGGCGGCAAGCTGTCGGTCATCGGCAATGGCGTGGTGCTGGACCCCTGGCACCTGGTGCGCGAGATCGCCGCCATCCGCGGTCAAGGCGTCCAGATCAACCCCGAGACGCTGATGATCGCGGAGAATACCCCGCTGATCCTGCCGATCCACGGCGAACTGGACCGGGCGCGCGAGGAAGCCGCGAGCGCGGGCACCAAGATCGGCACCACCGGGCGCGGCATCGGTCCGGCCTACGAGGACAAGGTCGGCCGCCGCTCGGTGCGGGTCGCGGACCTTGCGGACGAGGCGACGCTGGTCGCCCGCGTCGACCGGGCGCTGCAGCACCATGACCCGCTGCGCAAGGGCCTCGGGATCGACCCGGTGGACCGCGACGGGCTGATCGCGGCGCTGAAGGAGATCGCGCCGCAGATCCTTCCCTATGCCGGGCCCGTGTGGAAGGTGCTGAACGAGCAGCGCCGGGCGGGCAAGCGCATCCTCTTCGAGGGGGCGCAGGGCGCGCTGCTGGACATCGACTTCGGCACCTATCCCTTCGTGACCTCGTCGAACGTGATCGCCGGGCAGGCCGCAACCGGGGTCGGCATCGGGCCGGGCGCCATCGATTTCGTGCTGGGCATCGTCAAGGCCTACACCACGCGGGTCGGCGAGGGGCCGTTCCCGACCGAGCTGCACGACGCCGACGGCCAGCGGCTGGGCGAGCGGGGCCACGAGTTCGGCACCGTGACCGGGCGCAAACGCCGCTGCGGCTGGTTCGACGCGGTGCTGGTGCGCCAGACCTGTGCCACCTCGGGCGTCAACGGCATCGCGCTGACCAAGCTCGACGTGCTCGACGGGTTCGAGACGCTGCGGATCTGCACCGGCTACGAGCTGGACGGCGAGCGCCTCGACTACCTGCCGATCGCCGCCGAGAAGCAGGCCCGCGTCACCCCGGTCTACGAGGAGATGGAGGGCTGGAGCGAGAGCACCGAGGGCGCGCGGTCCTGGGCCGACCTGCCGGCGGCGGCGATCAAGTACGTCCGCCGCGTCGAGGAGTTGATCCAGTGCCCGGTGGCCCTACTGTCCACCTCGCCCGAGCGGGACGACACGATCCTCGTGACCGATCCGTTCGCGGACTGACCGCAACCGGGGAAGGACGCACATGGCGCTGAGCTACAAGGCCCGCAGACGCTGGTCGCTGGTGATTCTGCTGCTCGGAATGCCGCTCTACGTGGTGGCGGTGGTCACGGTGCTGAACGCGCTGGACCGCCCGCCGTTCTGGGTCGAGCTTCTGGTCTACGTGGGGCTCGGCCTGCTCTGGGCGCTGCCGTTCAAGTTCGTGTTCCGCGGGGTCGGCCAGGCCGACCCGGACGCCCCGCCGCGCGACAACTGACGTCGCGGGCGAGGCGCTGACCCGAGGCAGCGGGTAAGGCAGGTCGGAAAATCCGGAAAGCGGGCCGCCGCGTCAGGAGACGTAGCGGCTGTCCTCGGTCAGGGCGAACTGGCCCCGGTCGAGGCGGGTCATCACCCCCTTCCGGACCAGCGCGTCGAAGCTGCGCAGGCTGTCCTCGCGGGTGAATTTCTTGTCCTTGTCCTGCCGCAGGACCATGTGCATGACCTGCGGGCGGGTGAAGGCCTCGTGCCCCTCGACGAGGTTCAGGTAGGCCGCCGCGGCCTCCATCATGTCGCTGAGGCCGTGCGCCCCGACCTTCTCCACGTATTTCGCGAAGCCTTCGTCGGTCCCGGCGCGGTCGGTGCCGGCCGGCGCCTCGACCCGGCGCGGACGCACGGGACGGGCGGGGGCGGTCTTGGCGGCGGCGTCGCGGTCGGCGACCAGCACGAGGGTGGCGGGCTTCGGCTCGGCCGGTTTCTGCACGGCGCGGGCCAGATCGGCGCGATAGGCGGTGTCGGGCGCGTCGCTGTCGCTGTCCCCGGCGGCCGGATCGGCGCGCTCGGCCTGGGTGGCGGCGACGGCGGCCTTCATGTGGGCGAAGGAGGCGCGTTTCTGCTCGGCGCCCGGATCGCTGAGCTGCCGGTTGGTCTTGGCCAGCAGCCGGTCGAGCGCGGCGTCCTCGCGTTCGATGGTGCTTTGCAGGATGGCGCGGCCGTCCTTGGGCTTGTCATCCTCGGCGGAGGGAGTCGGGTCGTCCTCCAGCGCGGCCAGCTCGGCGGCCAGCGCCTGCTCGTCCTCGGGGGACAGGCTGTCGTCCTCGGGATCGAGGCTGGGGCGGAAGGCATCGGGGCGGGCGCTGGCGCGGGTGATCCCGCGTTGCGCCGCCTCGACGATGTCCTGCGGCGACACGTTCGGCGTGCGCAGGCGTTTCGGGCCGGAGTCCGCCCCCGCCGCGACAGGCGCGACAGTGGCAGCGGGCGGCTCCGGCTGGGCCGCGAGGTCGGCGCGGGCGGCGGCGAGCTTGTCGCCGATCTCCGCGTCTTCGTCCTCGGGCAGTTCGAACACGTTCTCGTCCTCGGCCTCGTCGGCCTCCGGGTCCTCGGCGAGCAGGTCGGCGGTGTCGTCCTCGGCCTCCGCCACGGTCGGGGCGGGCGCGGGTGCAGCCGGGCCGTCGAGCTGTTCGAAGACGTCGGCCTCGGCGGCCTCGGCGGGCGGCGCGGCAGCCGCGGTGGCGAGGTCGAGCGGCGCGCCCCCGGCCCCCTGGCGCAGGCGCAGGCCGTTTTCCTCGAGCGCGGCGGCAACGGGCCGCGCGGCGGCGCGCTGGGCGATGGCGTGCAACTGGGTGACATCGGGCTGCGGCGGCTCGGCCCCGAAATAGCGGTCGTCGGCCGCGAGGTCGCGGAAGTATTCCGCGATCGCCTTCATTGTCGTAAACGGGTCGTCGAACCCTTCCAGCGTGCAGGAGAACGTGCCGTAGGACACCGTGAGGATCTTACTCGCACCGACCATAGACTTCTGCCTTCTTTCCTGTTCCGCGCCTCAACATCCGAAAGATATCAAGTGCGATTTCCTTTCCCCAAACAAAAACACCCCAACGGGGCAGATTTGAGGCCGGAACTTGAAGTGTTTGCCATGGGTTGCGTGGACAATCCGGAGGCCGGGAAGTGATTGTTGAGACGACCACTTTCCTGACACTTTTGGGCGGCGGATCGGTCACCTCCGCCGAGATCGCGCTGGCGGTGGCGCGCGCTCCGATTCTGGTGGCGGCGGACGGCGGGGCCGAGGCGGCGCTGGCCGAGGGCATCCTGCCGGAAGCGGTGATCGGCGACTTCGATTCAATTTCGCCCGAGGTGCTGGAGGCGCTCGATCCGGCGCGGGTGCATCACGTCGCCGAGCAGGACAGCACCGATTTCGAAAAGACGCTCGCCCGCGTGTCGGCCCCGCTGATGCTGGCGGCGGGGTTCACCGGGCGGCGGCGGGATCATGAACTGGCCGCGCTGCACGGGCTGATGCGCTTCCCGCAGAAACGGGTCATCCTGATCACCGAGGCGGACGCGATCTGCCTCTGTCCGCCGTCGATCGCCATTGACCTGCCGCGCGCCTGCCGGGTCTCGCTGTTCCCGCTGGCGCCGGTCGCGGGCACCTCGTCCGGGCTGCGCTGGCCGATCGACGGGCTCGCGTTCGCGCCGGGGCACCGGATCGGGACTTCGAACATGGCCAACGGCGAGACGGTGCGCCTGACGATGACCGCGCCCGCGATGCTGCTGATCCTGCCGCTGGGCCAGATCGACGCGCTGATCGCCGCGCTGACCGGCCCCGCGACGGCCTGGCCCGGAGCGGGCGCAACCGGCGGGGGCTGAGGCGTCTGGCGGCCCGATTAGGGGTCGCGGAGCGCCTGCAAAGGGCTTAGGTTCCACCACGAGAGAGCCGGAGGATCACGCATGTCGGGCGAAATGTCCCCCATCGACCGCGCGAAGTTCATCGCCGCCAAGCGGGCGGTCGATTTCATCGAGGACGGGATGCGGGTCGGCCTCGGCACCGGATCGACCGCGGCGTGGATGGTGCGCTGCCTCGCCGAGCGGGTGAAGGCGGAGGGCCTGCAGATCACCGGCGTGCCGACCTCGGCGCGGACTGCCGATCTCGGGCGGTCGCTCGGGCTGCGGGTGGTCAGCCTCGACGAGGCGAAGTGGCTCGACCTGACCATCGACGGCACCGACGAGTTCGACCCGAACCTGAACCTGATCAAGGGCGGCGGCGGGGCGCTTCTGATGGAGAAGATCGTCGCCACGGCCTCGGACCAGATGATCGTGATCGCCGACATTTCGAAGCAGGTCGAGAAGCTGGGGTCCTTCCCGCTGCCGGTCGAGATCATCCCGTTCGGCTGGCAGACCACCAAGACGCTGATCGAGGAAACGCTCATCAACCTCGACGTGATGGGCCGCTCGTCGACGCTGCGGCTCGACCGCGACCAGCCCTACATCACCGATCAGGGCAACTACATCCTCGACCTGCACCTGCGCCGCATCGGCAACGCGCGGCAGGTCAGCCTCGTGCTGAACCAGATCCCGGGCGTGGTCGAGAACGGGCTCTTCATCGACATCTGCGACATCATCGTGCTCGGTCATGGCGACGGCACGGTGGAGGTGCGCGACATCAACAACGGCACGGTCACGCAGGACCGGATCGAGGTGGTGGACGGGGACAACCTGTTCACCGATCTCTGAGACGGCGGCGGACCCGGGGGGCGAGGACCAGCATGGATTTCGACTACGACCTCTTCGTGATCGGCGGAGGCTCGGGCGGTGTGCGCGCGGCGCGCGTGGCGGCGGCGGACGGCGTGAAGGTGGGCCTGGCGGAAGAGGACCGGATGGGCGGCACCTGCGTCATCCGGGGCTGCGTGCCGAAGAAGCTGATGGTCTTCGCGAGCGAATTCGCGGGCGCCTTCAGCGATGCCCGCGCCTATGGCTGGGACGTGGGCGCGGCCCGGTTCGAGTGGCCGGTGTTCCGCGAGCGGCTGAACGCCGAGCTGGACCGGCTGGAAGGCGTCTACCGCAACCTGCTCAAGGGCTCGGGCGTCACGACGTATGACACCCGCGCCACGGTGGCCGGCCCGCACGAGGTCCGCCTCGGCAACGGGACGGTGGTCTCGGCCCGGCACATCCTCGTCGCCACCGGCGGGCGACCTGCGGTGCCGGACGCGCAGGCGGCCGAGCTGGGGATCACCTCGAACGACATCTTCCACCTGCCTGACCTGCCGACGTCGATCCTGATCGTCGGCGGCGGCTACATTGCCTGCGAGTTTGCCTGCATCCTGCACGGCATGGGCGTCGAGGTGCACCAGATCTACCGCGGCGCGCAGATCCTGCGCGGCTTCGACGGCGAGGCCCGCGGCCATGTCGCGGAACTGATCCGCGAGCACGGCGTCCACCTGCATGTCGGCACCAACCTGCTGGCGATGGAGAAGCGTCCGGACGGCGTCTGGGTCAAGACCACCGACGGGCGCGAGCAGGTCTACGGGCAGGTTCTGTTCGCCACCGGGCGCACGCCCAACACCGAGGGGCTGGGCCTCGAGGAGGCCGGGGTCGAGATCGGGCGCCGCGGCGAGGTGGTGGTGAACGAGTTCAGCCAGACCCGGGTTCCCTCGATCCACGCCATCGGCGACGTGACCAACCGCATCAACCTGACCCCGGTCGCGATCCGCGAGGGAATGGCCTTCGTCGAGACCGTGTTCCGCGGCAACCCGACGCCGGTCGATCACGATCTCGTCGCCAACGCGGTCTTCACTCAGCCCGAGTTCGGCTCGGTCGGCCTGTCCGAGGAGGACGCCCGCGACCAGGAGCCGATCGAGGTCTACTGTACCTCGTTCCGGGCGATGAAGCAGGCCTTCGCGGGCCGCTCCGAGCGGGTGATGATGAAACTGGTGGTCAGCCGGGCCACCCGCCGCGTTCTGGGCTGTCACATCGTCGCGCCGCAGGCGGGCGAGATGATCCAGCTGGCGGCGATCGCGATCAAGATGGGCGCGACAAAAGAGGACTTCGACCGCACCTGCGCGGTGCATCCGACCATGGCGGAAGAACTGGTGACGATGAAAACCCCTGTCCGGCATGCTTGATTGTTTGGGGGCGCTCCCCATGTCCATCCCTAACCCCGAGATGAAGAGAGCAAGGAAAGCTGATGGCTGGTAACAACGGTGGTCCCTGGGGCGGCGGTGGCCGCAACGGCGGCGACAACCGCGGCAGCGGTAGCGGCGGCAACGGCGGCGGTGGCCGGCGTCCGCCCGGCGACAACCCGCAAATCCCCGAGATCGACGAGATCATGAAGAAGGGCCAGGAACAGTTGCGCGTCCTGATGGGCGGGCGCGGTGGCGGCTCCGGGCGCTCCGGCGGCGGTGGCGGCGGCGGCGACTTCAAGATGACCCCGCGGCTGTGGGGCTTCGCCGGTCTGGCGCTGGTGGCGCTGTGGCTCTTCGAGAGCTTCTACACCGTGCGTCCTGAAGAACAGTCGGTCGAACTGTTCCTCGGCGAGTATTACGCGACCGGAAACCCGGGTCTGAACTTCGCGCCCTGGCCGGTGGTCAGCGCCGAGGTGATCCCGGTCACCCGTGAAAACACCGAGCAGATCGGTCTCGGGCGGGGCGGCGACGGCCTGATGCTGACCACCGACGAGAACATCGTCGACATCGACTTCGAAGTGGTCTGGAACATCAACGACCCGGCCAAGTTCCTGTTCAACCTGCGGGACCCGGAAACCACGATCCGCGCGGTCTCGGAGGCCGCGATGCGCGAAGTGATCGCGCAGTCGGAACTGGCGCCGATCCTGAACCGCGACCGGGCGGTGATCGCCGACCGCGTGCTTGGCCTGATCCAGTCCACGCTCGACAGCTACGACGCCGGCGTGAACATCGTGCGTCTGAACCTCGACCGCGCCGACCCGCCGTCCGAGGTGATCGACGCCTTCCGCGACGTGCAGGCGGCCGAACAGGAACGCGACCGGCTCGAGCGGCAGGCCGACGCCTATGCCAACCGGGTGCTCGCGGGCGCCCGCGGTGAGGCGGCGCAGCTCCTCGAGGAGGCGGAAGCCTACCG
>JAUIAU010000171.1 GCA_030425185.1 Alphaproteobacteria bacterium | reverse complement strand
CTTGGGCAACACCGGCGGCATTCACCGCCATCTCGCCCTCGAAGTAGACCGCGCCGATCGACTTCACCCGGTGGGCGGCCAGCACCACGACGAGATGCAGGTCCTTGTCCGCCTCGCCTGTCGCATGCAGGAAGGCGATCACCCCGCCCTTGCGCGTGCGCCCGTACACCATCTCGCGCGGCATCACCGGCTCGCGCACCGTGACCGTCCGCGCCTGCAGCGCGATCTGCCCCATCGACGGCTTTGGCATCATCGACTGGGCGGCGGCCGACAGAAGCATCGAGGCGCCAAAGTTGGCCGCAAAGCCGATGAGCCCGCCCGCGGCAAAGGCAGCCGTCACGCCGCCCGCCGCAATCGCGGCCCCGCCAAGCGCCACGGCACCGATCACAAGGGGCGGCATCGGTCACGTTCTCCAGGCAAGCCGACACCGCCCCAGGGGCAGGACCACCAGCCCTTCGGGCGCAACAAAGGCGACGCGTGCCCCGATGCAGACCCCGAAGGCCTCCGGCGCGCCGCCCAGAACCAGATCCCCCCGCTGTGCCAGCAGCACCGCCTCCAGCGGCGCACCGAGCAGCGCGCGCGCGCCCTCCTCCAGTGCCCCCCAACCCAGTCGGCGCATCACCCGCTGCGCCCCGGGACCCGTGCGATACCGCCCCCGCCAGGCGGCCGCATGGTCCGGGCCCTGTGTCAGATCCCGCCGCAGATCAAACGCCCAGGTCGCGCAATCATGGCGCCCCCAGGCAAAGGGCCGCGCCCGCGCGTCCGCGATCGCGGCGGCGAGGTGCTCTTCCCAATGCGGGATGCGGGTCATCGCGCTCATCCGCGCCCCCAGGTGATCTCACGGTCCTGGATGGCGGTGACATACGCGAAGCCGCGATCCCCCGGGAAGAGCACCTGCTGGCTCTCATGGGTGTAGCGCCAGCTGCGCGGCGTGCCGAGATCGATGAGACGGCTCTCGTAGGAGAGCGTGATCGTGCAGGTGGATCCATCCTCCGCGATCTCGGGCACGTCGAGCCGGCCCGAGAAGGCCTGCACCGGATCGGCGATGACCGCGCCCTCCGGGGTCAGAAGCGCCAGCCAGAGGCGCCCGGGGCTGCCCTGCCGCGCCTCCTCGATGGCAAGGCCGATCAGATCGAGCGGAACGCCCGAGAGCGAGACGGTCGTCCCGGACGCCACCACCTCGGAGGTCTCCTCGAGGGGGCCGAGGCCGAGGAGCGCGCCGGCCCCGGTCCAGGTCTTGCCGTCCCACGCGATATCGCGCGCCCCGGTCCAGACCCGCACCCAGCCCGAGGCGAAGGCCCCCTCGAAGAAGATGGCCGGATAAAGCGCGCCCGCCTCCAGCGCGGCCAGGTACCCTTCGGCACTCTCACGGGTCATAGGACTTCCCTTGCGCTGAAGGTGAACTGGAACTTGCCCGCCCGGCCGATGATCGAGGGCACGGGCTCGCTCAGGCGCAGAACCAGCTTCGGCTCGGCCAGCTGCAAGGGCGCCCCATTGGCCGGCGAGGCCCGCAACCTCGGCACGAAGCGCAGCGTGGCCATGCCGCTCTCATCCGAGCGGACATCCTCGGTGATCTGGTAGAGCCGTGTGGCGGCCTCCGCGCCCAGCGAGAAGATGTCGCCCGCCTGGAAGAGCGGCGTGTTCACGAGCCAGCTTGCCGTCTGCAGGGTGTTGCCGCTCTGGTTTGCGCCTGCCACGACGCCAATGCCGGTCTGGCCCGGCGGTTCAACCGAGGGATCGCGGAACAGGAACCGCCCGCGCCCCCCGCCGAGGGCGGCAAAAAAGGCCGAGAGCCGCCGCCCATCCGCGGGTCGCAGGAGGGCCATCGTCACCTGGTAGTCCCACCATTCCCCGCCCCAATCCTGCATCTCCTGGCTGCC
>JAUIAU010000009.1 GCA_030425185.1 Alphaproteobacteria bacterium | reverse complement strand
TGGCCGCGCTGGTGGTCACCCTTCTGGCGGCTCCCGCCACGGCCGATTGCGTGTCAGCCCGGTCCGCGCTTGCCGCGTCGCTGGACAGCGCCCCGGTCGCGACGCTTGCCGACATGGCGCGCGGGCTGGAAGCCGAAGGGTGTTCGTCCGCCGTTGCCGCGGATGCGCTGCGCCAGGTGTCGTCGGTGGCCGCCCGCCGTGCGGGGGCCCTGCTGGAGGCGGGCGATCTCGCCGGGGCCGAGGCGCAGCTTGCAGATGCCCCGGTGCTGCATTGGGAAGTGCAGGCCGCGCGGGGCGGGCTCGCGGCCGCCCGGAAGGACCATGCCGAAGCGGCCCGCAACCTGAATGCCGCGATCGACACCCTGGGCGATCCCGCCCTGACGCCGCAGGATCCCGCGCTGGAGCCCGTGGTGCCCCGGCTGATGGCCATGGCGCAGGAGCAGATGATGCTGGCGGGCAGTGCGCGGACCTCGATGCGTTCGGACGGCACCACCACAGGGGTCATGCGCGCGCTCAGTCGCGGTATCGCGTTTCGCGCCAAGGGCAGTGGCGACGCGACGGTCGCGGCGGACCAGACCGCATCCCACTACGCCGCCCCTGCAGAGACCGGATACAACATCGTCGCCGCAGCCGCGGCGCGTGTCGAGACGGTGTATCTGCCAGTGCGATTCGCCTTCGGACAGGCGACGCTCGACCCGTCCGGCGTGACGGAGGCGGAAGCATTGGCGGCCTTCCTCCGGGCACAGGGCGCCGTCGAGCGGATCACCCTGATCGGGCACACCGATGACGTCGGGCCGGAGGACGTCAATCTCGACCTGTCGCTGGCCCGCGCCCAGACCGTGCGGGACTTCCTGCGCGCTGCGGGCGTCACCGCGACGATCCTCGTCGAGGGGCGCGGCGAGACCGAACCGCCCGCCTACGCCGCGGGCATGACCTATTCGCTGGACGAGCAGCGGGCCATCGCCCGTCGGGTGGAGCTGGCCCTTGGCGGCTAGGTCGCACGTCCTCGCCGCCGGGCTGCTGCTGACGGCGGCGCTCGGGGCTGGTTCGGCCGGGGCTGCGAGCCTTGGCCTCGTCGTGGGGATCAACGACTATGCCGCTTATCCCGAGTACCGGGACGGGATGCCTTTCGGCGTGGCCTATGACCTGATGGGCGCGCGCAACGATGCCGAGCGGATCGCGGAGGCCATGCGCGACACCGGCATCGATTTGCCGGACCGCCGTCTGCTGCTCGACGGGCAGGCCACGGAGGCCGCGTTTCTCGCGGCCTGGGCCGCGATGATCGAAGACGCTCGGCCCGGCGATACGCTGATCGTGACCTTCGCGGGGCACGGGGCTCAGGAAACCGAGGCCTCGCCGCCCTTTGACGAGGCGGACGGGCGCGACGAGATCATCATGTTCCATGATTTCGACCCGCAGCGCCCCGGGACCGGACGCCTCACCGATGACGAGTTGCGCGTCCTTCTGGAAGAGGCGTCGGACTTCAACGTTGTCTGGGTCATGGACGCCTGCCACTCGGGCGGCCTGACCCGCTCGGCGGCGCGCACGCTGTCGCGCTTCGGCGGGTTGTTCGAGGGCTTGCCCGACCCGGCCTTGTCCGACGTTCCGCTCGATCTCGCCGACGGGGCCGCGGACGACGAAAGCCTGCCCCATGTCACCCAGATCCTCGCCACGGCGTCCGAGGACCTGCTGGTCGACGAGATCGAGATCGACGGCGAGATGCACGGCGCGCTGTCGTGGTACTTTGCCGAGGCGCTCTCGGGCAGCGCCGATGCCGACGGCGACGGAACGATCACGCGGCGTGAGCTGTCGACCTTTCTCGACACCCGTGTCTTCGCCCGCATGAACCAGAGCCAGCAGCCGCGCGTGCTGCCGCGCGGGGACGGCCGCCCGGTGCTGGCGGCGCTCTCGGGGGCGTCTGCACGCCCGGTACGGCCGCAGACGACCTTCGATCTGCCGGTGACCGTGCTCGGCGCCGATCCGCCCGGCCTGCCCGACACCGGCATCCGCCGGGTTTCCCTGGGCGCGGTCCTCAGCTTCGAGGAAGAGCGGACCGGACGCTGGATCGTGCGCAACCAGACCGGGGACCGGATCACCGTCCTCGATGCCACCGGCAATCCGGAGGCGCGTGCGGCCGCGCTCCCCGATACCGCAGCGCCCTTCTTTGCCCGGCAGGCTGCGCTCGACGCGCTGAAGGGCCTGTTGTCCGACACCCTGCCGCCGGCCGTTCTGACAGCGCGGCATGGCAACGGCCTGATGCGGATCGCGGACCGGGTCGCGTTCGACTACACGCTGCCCTCGACGTCGCTGCCCTATCTGACCCTGTTCAACATCGCGTCGAACGGGGCGCTGCAAGCGCTCTATCCAACCCGCGACGACGGGTTCGTCCGGGCCGATGGCTTCTCGACCGTGTTCGAGGTCACGCCGCCCACGGGGGTGGACCAGTTGTTCGCGGTGGCCTGCCCGGTCCCGCCGCTCGACCTGCGCGATCATCTCCGGCGGAATAACGGACGGACCGTGACGCCCGCCCTCGTCGAAACCATCGTGGGGCGCGGCTGCCAGGTCGGCACCGCAGGCCTCTACACCGACAACTGAACCGAACCCCCCGGACGGCGCCGGTCCGGAAAAGTCTTTCTGCCAAGGAGTTGCGCATGTCCCTTCCACGCCTCGTCCTCGCCGGTCTCCTTGCATGCCTTCTCTCGGGTCCGGTGCTGGCGGAAAACCGGGTCGCCTTCGTGGTGGGCAACTCCGAGTACGAACATACTTCGCCGCTCCGGAACCCCGCCAATGACGCCCGGGTGATCTCGGACACCCTGCGCGCCCTCGATTTCACGGTGTCGGATCACTACGACCTGACGCGGGACGAGATGACCCGGGCGCTCTCCGAGTTCCTGCGGACCAACGCCGAGGCCGATGTCACCCTGTTCTACTTCGCCGGTCACGGGATGCAGTTCGAGGGGCGCAACTACCTGATCGGGACGGATGCCCGGTTGCAGTCCGAGTTCGACGTGACCAGCGAGGCGCTCGATCTCGAGCGCGTCACCGCGATGCTCGAACGGCAGAGCCGGGCGGCGCTGGTCTTCGTCGACGCCTGCCGCAACAATCCACTGGCCGACGATTTCTACCGTGCGAATTTCTCGGATACCCGCGCGACCATGAGCCGGGGGCTAGCGCCGGTTCAGACCACCTCCGAAGGGTCCATGGTCGTCTTCTCGGCTGCGCCGGGGCAGGTGGCCCAGGACGGCAGCGGCGCCAACTCGCCCTTCGCCGAGGCGCTGGTCCGGCACCTGCCGACCGAGAACGCCGAAGTCCTGTCGCTGATGAAGCGGGTGATCCGGGACGTGAAGGCCGAGACCGGTGATGCACAGGTTCCGATGGTGACGAACGATCTCGTAACCGAGATCTACCTGAACCTCGGCGCCGGCGGGGCCGGGGCTGCCCTGGCGTTTCAGCAGGAAGAGACCCTGTTCGAAGCGGCGCTGTCGATCGGGACGCAGCGCGGCTGGGACATCTACCTGTCGCGCTATCCGCAGGGCAACTTCCGGGAAATCGCCCTCGCGGAACGCGAACGGCTTCAGGTCGTGCGGCTGGCCGCGGCCTCGGGCGTGGAGGTCGTCGAGGGCCAGCCGGTGGCCGTCACCGCCGATGTGGCCGAAACGCTGGAGCGCTCGCTCGGCCTGTCGCGCGCCGACAACATCAAGGTGCAGGAAGCGCTGAACGCCCGGGGCTATGACGTGGGCAATCCGGACGGGGCCGTCGGGCCGCGCACCCGTCGCGCGCTGTCCCGCTTCCAGTCCGCCGTTGGACTGCAGGCGACAGGGGTGATCACCGAGGCAACGGCGGTCGCGCTCGAGGTTACGCTCGAAGGTTTCGAAAGTGGCGCGGCCATCGTGGCAGCGTCGGCCGATGCCAGACGCTACGATCCCGAACAGCTTGCCATCATCGAGAACGACGACCGCCTGCTCAAGGCCGTCCGCGAGCTCCAGAACTATGAGCTCGTCTACGGGTTCCACGACGGGCGGCTCTATGTCGTTCCGCTGGTCTGGGGGATCAATTTCCAGCCTGCCAAGCTCCTTGCCGAGCGTGCGGGCGGCTACCTCGCGTCGATCGGGTCCGCGGCCGAAAACCAGTTCATCTTCGATCTCATCCGTCAGGATGATCGCCTGTGGAAACTCAACACGCGCGGCATCCACTCCTTCGGTCCCTGGATCGGGATGTATCAGACCGAAGGGGCAAGAGAGCCCAGAGGCGGATTTGTCTGGGTGACCGGCGAGCCCGTCCACTACACGAACTTCATGGCCGGCAATCCGAGCAATACGGACAATGAAGAGCACTTCATGGCGTTTGCCCACTATCACGCGGAAACGGCCGGCGCCGTCGTGCCCGGCCCGACCTGGGATGACCTGGGCAACTACAACCTCCATGCCCTCGTCATCAAGATCGAGTAGTCGCGCCCGCCCGGTCAGCGGGCACCGCTCCTCCGCCGGGGTCCCGTCACTAGGGTCGGGACCGCCGCGGCGAAGCCGGCGATAACCAGTACGCAGAGCGCCACTTTGGTCCGGGGCTCCATCGTGCCCTCGATCGGCAGGACATGCGCCACGGTGGCCGCCACGACCGCGAAGGTCAGCAGGCCATGGGTCACGCGCCAGCGGCGCCGCAATCCCGGCCAGCGGGTCCACAGCGGGGCGATCAGGGCCGTCGCCAGAACGCTCCACAGGGCGATGGCGCCCCAGACCCCGAACGGCGTTGGTGAGCGGAAGAGCAGCACGTCGATCACGTCGGGCGGGCTGGTGATCCAGAGCCCCGCGACATGCAGAAGGACGCACCCCGTCAGCACCTGGCCCACCAGCCGATGACCCCGGCGCGCCTGGGGTGGTGTCAGCCCGGGCAGCCATGCCCGGATCAGCAGCGGCTGGACCAGCATCAGGCACAGCGCGACGATCCCCGCGAACCCGGCGGTGATGTAGATCGGGTCGCGCCACGCCAGCAGCGGGCTCAGCGCAGCCGCGCCCAGCGGCACGGCGAGCGCCAGGACCAATCCGCCCCAGATCAGGGTTGCCCGGACCGCGTGCATGCGCGACCCCGCCGACCTCAGGCCGGTTCCAGGACGAAATGGGCTTCGAGGCTGGTGTCGCCGGAACGCGGCATGACCGGGCGCAGGAACACCGTGCGGAACTCCCCGCTGTCATAGGCGAGGTGACCGTGCGGCTGGCCGAACGCGGGCACGATCTGCGGCATCTCCAGCCGGAACACGCCGTTCCGGTCCGTCAGGGTTGCGCCGTGGCTGTGCCAGTCGCGCTCGTGGCCCTCTGTGGTGTGGGCCCAGATCTGGATTCGTTGCCCAGCCAGCGGCATCCCGTCGCCTGCTCGCCGGACGGTTCCGGTCATCCAGAAGCCGCCGCCCCCGATCCGGTCCACGATCGGCGCGCCGGGACGATAGTTGTTGGCGCCGCCCCGCATCGTCCGGGTTGGCGCAAGGCCCTGTGCCTCGGCCGGGGCGCGGGGCAGAGCCGCCCCGGTCAGGAGCGTGGCGGAACCGGTCAGAAGAACGTGGCGTCGGGTGATCATGCGGCCTCCTCGCGGGCGTGGGGTCTCGGTCCGAAGTCGCCGGGGCAGGGGAAGGCTAACACCGCCCAGCCCGACCGATCCAGTTCCCGCAACGCCCGCGGCATCTCCGGGAAGCCCACAACTGCGTGAGGCCGTCAGAGACTGTCCGCGATCCCCCGCGCCATCGCCGCAGTGCCCGCCCGCCCTCCGAGGTCGGGCGTGCGACTCTCCGGATCCGCCAGCGCCGCCTCGAGACTCGCCCGGATCCCCGCGGCGGCGTCGGCCATGTTCCGGCGGTCGTGCCGCTCGGCCAGCCAGTCGAGCAGCATCGCCGCCGAACCGATCAGGGCCGCCGGGTTGGCCACATCGCGTCCGGCGATGTCCGGTGCGCTGCCATGTTGCGCCTGCGCCATGGCGTGATCGGTCCCGGCGTTCAGCGACGCGGCGAGGCCGAGACTGCCCGACAACTCGCCCGCGAGATCCGACAGGATGTCCCCGTACATATTGGTGGTGACGATGACATCGTAGCGATCCGGGGCGCGCACGAGGTGGGCGGCCATGGCGTCGACCAGCACCTCGTCATAGGCGATGTCCGGATGCCGCTCGGCCTGCTTTCGGCACTCCTCGAGGAACAGACCGTCCGATAGCCGCAGGACATTGGCCTTGTGCACCGCCGTGACATGCCGCGCCGGGCGGAGGGCCGCCATGCGGAACGCCGCGTCCGCGATCCGGGCACACGCGCGCCGGGTGATCTTGCGCAGGGCAAGCGCCATGTCCGGGTCGGGCATGACCTCGCCGGGGCCTGCGTGCATGTTGCGGTCGGCGTAGAAACCTTCCGTGTTCTCGCGCAGGATCACCAGGTCGAACGGCCGCCCCAGCGGGCTGGGCAACACCGCGCGGGTCACGGCCGGGCGGATGTTCGCAAACAGGTCGAGGGCCACGCGCAGCACCCCCGACGGGTTGCGCCCGCCCTCTGCGACAGGCGGATACGCGTTGTGCGAGACCGGCCCCAGCACGATCCCGTCGGCGGCGCGGGCGGCCGCAAGCACGGTGTCCGGGATCGTAGTCCCGCTTGCCGCCAGTCCGTCAAATCCGATCGCGGCCTCCTCCATCTCCAGCCCGAGGCCGTAGCGGCGGTCCGCGGCGGCCAGTACGGTCCGGGTGGCGCCCATGATCTCCGGGCCGATCCCGTCACCCGGCAGCAGCAGCAGCTTCATGGAGTGCGCCCCTGCGCGTCCCGCACGAGGGCCGCCATGCGGTAGACGCCGTGCGCCATCTTCGAATAGGGCGCGGTCAGGAAGAACGCGAGGACCGTCCCGAGGTGCACCGCCAGCAGGCCCGGCACCAGCGTGGTCCCGGTCGCGGCATAGAGGGCGAGCCCGGTCAGCGCCGTCAGGGTCAGGATCAGCACGAAGGCCATTTCGCCGCCCCAGAGCTCCGGCGCGCCAAGGTGGCGCTCGGCCTTCAGCTTCAGCGCCACGAGGCCCGCGCCGCCGATCACCATCAGTAGGCCGCCCGGCACCCCCAGCAGCTTCGGCACCGCGAAGGGACCGTAGGGCGCCTCCATTCCCAAACCGTAGTGCATGACCGTGCCCGACGAGGTCGATGCGAAGCAGAGCAGGAAGCCCCACATCATCGCCTGATGGGCATGGCGGCGCGCGTTCGAGAAGCGGTCGCCCTTCTCGTAGTTGCAGCCCTGTCCCTGTCCGCCCCCGAGGTTCTTCATCCGGGCGGCATCGCGCAGCGCGGAGGTCAGCTGGGCCAGCGTCACGCGGCTGCCGCCGGTTTCCCGCCAGTAGCGCCGCAGTCCGACCGCGAAGGCGAGGACCGGCAGCAGGAAGGCGGGCAGGAAGATAGTGACCATCGTGCCGTGCGCGAGAGCGGCATAGAACCCGTCCCCGGACGCTGGGCGCAGGGTCGAAATTGCCCAGAACAGGCCCGCAAGTGCTGCGATCAGGGCCAGCCCGAGCGCCACGCCCGAGCGGTGGAACATGCCCGCGAAAGCCCCCGGCCAGGCGAAGCGCTCCCAGCTTTCGGCACGCACTTCCGCCAGCACACGGGGCAGGTTCAGGTCGAACTCGTGCGGCGCGGTGTACTGGCAGGCGTGGTAGCACCCCCGGCAGTTGTGGCAGAGGTTCGCAAGCTGCGTGAGGTCGGCGTCGGTGAAGGCGCGTTCCTTGAACATCGCCGGAAAGACCGAGCAATACCCCTCGCAATAGCGACAGGCGTTGCAGATCTCGACCTGCCGGCGGGCCTCGTCGGTCGCGGTCGGCGGAAAGGCGATATCAAGCGACATGGGCAGCGGCCTCCTGTCCCGCGATGCGTCCGAAGACGGTCCCGATGGTCATGCCGAACCCGGCGAGGTAGCCCTGACCGAGGATCGAGCCTGCCATGATCTCGCCGGCGGCCCAGACGTTGTCGTAGCGCCCGCCCGTGCCGGTGACGCGCGCGGTCTCGTCCACCTTCAGCCCGAGGTAGGTGAAGGTCACGCCGGGGCGCAGCGAGTAGCCGTAGAACGGCCCTTTCTCGATCGGGCGCGCCCAGTTGGTCTTGGGCGGGGTGAGCCCCTCGGTTGCAAGCCCGTCGAGTTCGGTCGCATGGAACCGGCCCGGACGGCAGGCGGCGTTGAAGGCGTCCACCGTCTCGCGCAGCTTCGTGCCCGAGATGCCCAGTTGCTGGCCGAGCCCCTTGATGGTGTCGGCGACCACCGGCGGATAGACCGAGGGCATGAAGTCGTTGATGCTCTGACTGTCGATGATCGCATAGGCGACCTGGTCGGGCTGGGCGGCCACCAGCCGTCCCCAGATGGCATAGCGCTTCGGCCAGACGTCTTCGCCCTCGTCGTAGAAACGCGCGCCGTCCTTGTTCACCACGATCGAGAAGGGCACACAGTCGAGCCGGGTCACGATGCCGCCGTCGTACTTGGGGGCCCGTCCGTCGATGGCGACGGCGTGGCACTGGGTCGGGTCGCCGACACTCTCGGCACCCTGGTCGAGCATGTCCTTCAGGACCACGCCCCGATTGTAGGGCGTGCCCCGGATCAGGAAGTTGCGGGCGGCCGGTCCCCAGGCCCGGGCCAGCCAGTCGATATCGGCCTGGAACCCGCCGGAGGCCAGCACGACGGCGCGGCCTTCGATCCGGACGGGACTGCCCGCGATCTCGGCCTCGACCGCGCGGAAATGGCCATCGCGGATGTCGACGTGCCGGACCTGCGCCTCGTAGATCACGCGCACCCGGAGGTCCTCCGCCGTGTTGTAATAGGCGTTCACCAGCGCCTTGCCGCCGCCGAGGAAGAAGGCATTGGTCCGGCTGAGCGACAGCGTCCCCGAAAGCGACGGCTGGAACCGGACGCCATGCGCCTCCATCCACGGCAGGCAGGCCTCGGACGTGCGGATCGTCAGGCGGGCGAGCGCCTCGTCGGTCTCGCCCTTGGTTACCCGGATCAGGTCGTCGAAATATTCGTCCTCGCCATAGGTGTCGGTCAGCACCGAAAGCGGACCGCCATGCATGCAGCGGAAGTTGCGGGTATGCCGCGAGTTGCCGCCCCGATAGGGCTTCGGCGCGCCTTCCAAGAGCACGACGCGCGCGCCCCGTTCGGCGGCCTCGATGGCGGCGCAGAGCGCGGCATTGCCGCCGCCCACCACCACCACGTCCCAGTCGGTTGCGGTCAGGTCGGTCAGATCGGTCACGGTGTCTCCCCAGCAAGGCGTCGGAACTGGCGCAGCCGTACCCGGTGGGCGGCTTCGATATGGGCGCGCATGGCGCTCTCGGCGGCGTCTCCGTCGCGGGCGCTCAGGGCGTCGAGGATCGCGGCGTGTTCGCGGATGGCTTCGGCGGCACGGTCGCCTTCCTCCATCGTCGAGGGGCCGAGGATCAGCAGGGTCTTCTGCACGGCCTGAACGGCCTGGCCGAGGAACCGGTTCTTCGCGGTGTTCAGCAGGGCCCCGTGGAACTGACGGTTCAGTTCGTAGAGCCGCGCGACATCCCCCTGCGCCGTGGTCATCTCGGTATTGATGGCGGCCAGCTCTGCCAGCTCCATGTCCGACCCGGCGCGGGCTGCAAAGCGGGCGGCCGTGCTTTCGAGCACCGCGCGCATCTCGTACAGCTCGGTCACCTCGGCATAGTCCAGCGCCCGCACGGCGGCCCCGACCCGTGGGACGTGGACCACGAGGCCATCGGCCTCCAGCTGCCGGATCGCTTCGCGGATCGGCGTGCGGCTGATCCCGAACCGCGCCGCGAGGTCGGTTTCGAGCAGCCGGTCGTGGGGCTTCAGGATTCCGGCGCGGATTTCCTCCACGAGCCGGGCATAGGCGTCGCGTCCCTGTCCCTGCTCGGGTGACGTCCGGGTGCCGGCCACGGGATGATCCTTTGGATTGCCAATTTGCATCCGTGTGCATACAAGCGGATACAAAGTCCGTCAACGACCCCGGTCCCGCCATGCCCCTCGCCTCGCTCTCGCCGCTCGCCCGCCGGGCCATGACCGCAGGTCTGGCGCTGGTCGGTGCGGGGGTGTTCTGGGGGCTGGGTCTGCCGCTGCCGTTCCTGTTCGGTCCGATGGCGGCCTGCCTTGTCGGGGCGCTGGCGGGTCTGCCGCTGAAGGGGCTGGGGCAGATCGGCGTCGCCGCCCGCACCATCCTCGGGGTGGCCGTCGGGGCATCCCTGACCCCCGAGGTCGTCGCCAAGCTGCCGCAGATGGCCGCTTCGGTCGCGCTGATCCCGCTCTACATCGCCCTGATCGGCCTGATCGGCGTGCCGTTCTTCCATCGTGTCTGCGGCTTCGACCGCGTCACCTCGTGGTATGCCTCGATGCCGGGCGGGCTGCAGGACATGGTGATCTTCGGTCAGGAGGCCGGGGGCGACGTCCGCGCGCTGTCCCTGATCCATGCCACGCGCGTGCTGATCATCGTCACCGTCGCGCCGATCATTCTGACGCAGGGTTTCGGGGCCGCCTTGTCGAACCCCATCGGCGCCCCGGCATCGACCCTGCCGTGGCACGAACTGGTCCTGATGGCCGTCGCGGCGCTGGTCGGCTGGAAAGGCGGCGAGAGGATCGGCCTCTTCGGGGCCTCCATTCTCGGCCCGATGATCGTGACCGCCGCCCTGTCGCTGGGCGGCATCATCCATTTCCGTCCGCCCGCCGAGGCCATCGTCACCGCGCAGTACTTCATCGGTCTCGGGATCGGGGTCGGCTACGTCGGTGTCACGCTGTACGAATTGCGCCGCGACGTTCTCGCGGGCGTGGTCTTCGTCCTGATCCTCGCCGCCCTCGCTGCCGCCTTCACCGAGGTTGTCGTGCTCTTCGGTCTCGCCTCGTCGCCGGTCGCCGGTTTCCTAGCCTTCGCGCCCGGCGGGCAGGCCGAGATGACGGTGCTGGCGATCATCGTCGGGGCGGACCTGGGCTATGTCATCGTCCATCATCTGACGCGCGTCCTGCTCGTCATCACCGGGGCGCCGCTGGCTGCGCGCCTGTTCCGGGCGACGCGGGACGCCACCGAAAGGGAGTCGCGGAAATGAGCTTTACCACCCGTCCTGAACTGGCCGGAACCTTCGGCATGACGGCCTCGACGCACTGGATTGCCTCGGCCGTGGGGATGAAACTGCTGGAAGCGGGCGGCACCGCGGCGGATGCCGCTGCGGGCATGGGCTTCACGCTGAACGTGGTCGAGCCGCATCTGAACGGACCGCTCGGGGACATGCCCGCGCTCTGGCGCGGGGCGGGCGACGCCGCGCCGACCATGTATTGCGGGCAGGGCACGGCCCCCGCCGGAGCCACGATCGCCCACTACCGGTCCGAAGGGCTGGACCTGATCCCGGGATCGGGCCTGCTGGCAACGGTGGTGCCGGGCGCCTTCGACGCGTGGATGCTGCTGCTGCGGGACCACGGCCGCCTGCCGCTGCGCGAGGTGATGGAGCCCGCCATCCACTATGCCCGGCATGGCCACCCCGTGCTGGCGCGCGTCAGTGCCACCATCGCGGGACTGACCGAGTTCTTCCGGGCCGAATGGCCGACCTCCGCCGAGGTCTGGATGCCGGGCGGTGCGGCGCCGGAGCCGGGCACCCTGTTCGCCAATCCGGCGCTGGCCGATTTCTGGGAGCGCCTTCTGTCAGAGGCGGAGGCCGTCACGGGCCGCGAAGCCCAGATCGAGGCGGCCCGCCGCGCCTTCTACGACGGGTTCGTGGCCGAGCACATCGACACCTACCTGCGCGATGCCTGCGTGATGGATGCCGCCGGCGGACGCCGCAAGGGAGTGCTGACCGGGCAGGACATGGCGGGGTGGCGTGCCACCACGGAACCGGCCGTCTCGACCACCCACCATGGCTGGACCGTCTGGAAGGGAGGATTCTGGACACAGGGCCCGGTCCTTCTGCAAACGCTGAACATGCTCGAGGAGACCGGGCTCGGCGATCTCGACCCCGTCGGCGATGCCTTCGTCCACCGCGTGGCCGAGGCGCTGAAGCTCGCCTTCGCGGACCGCGAAGCCTATTACGGCGACCCCGAGCATTTCGACATCCCCGCCGCAACTCTCCTGTCGAAGGACTACGCCCGTGCCCGCCGCGCGCTGATCGGCGAGACCGCGTCGCATGACCAGCGGCCCGGCGATCTGCCCGGGCTCGAAGACCTTGCCGCCGCGTTCCTCGCCCGGGCCGCGCGCAAACCCGAGGCGGGGCCGGGGGTGGGCGCGGGCGAGCCGACGATGGCCCACCTGACCGGTCGGCGCGGCGACACGGTCCACATCGACGTCATCGACCGCTGGGGCAACATGTTCTCGGGCACACCGTCGGGCGGCTGGCTGCAGTCGAACCCGGTCGTCCCGGGTCTCGGCGTGCCGCTCAACACGCGGGCACAGATGTTCTGGCTCGATCCCGGTCTGCCGACCTCGCTGACCCCCGGTGCCCGGCCGCGGACGACGCTGTCGCCGTCGATGGCGGAGGCTCCCGGCGGCACCCGGCTAGCGTTCGGCACCCCCGGAGGGGACCAGCAGGACCAGTGGCAGGCCAGCTTCCTGCTGCGGGTCATTCACCACGGCATGAACCTGCAGGAGGCCATCGACGCGCCGCTGTTCCACACCGCCCACCTGCAGGCCAGCTTCTACCCGCGTGGCACGAAGCCCGCTCACCTGCTGGCCGAACCGGCGTTCGGCGAAGCCGTGCTGGACGCGCTGCGGACCCGGGGGCACCGGCTGGAGGTGTCCGCCCCATGGGCCGCCGGCCGGCTGACCGCGACCAGCCGCAGCCCGGAAGGCCTGCTGCGCGGCGCCGCGACACCGCGCCTGATGCAGGCCTATGCCATCGGGCGCTGAGGTCCGGGGACGCTGCACAGGCAGAAAGAAGCGCGCGCAGCACACCTTCTGCGTGCACCTGCGCCGCATCCGCGAAGAAACCTGCATTAGATTCATTAATCGCTAAGAATTATTCGTTTGCCGCTTCCCACGGCGCGTGAAACATTCTGTCGCACTAGGGAGCGAGTTCTTTCGCAAGATCAGGCGTGTAGCGGTTCGGCATTGGCCGGAACCGCACGGGTCCGTCTTGCCGGTCGCTCCCGCGCAACCGGGAGGACAACATGACAGACATTCTTCAGGCGGTGCGTGGCGCCGCACTTGGGGCCGTGGCCGGTGTCGCGGCAATGGCGATGGGCACGACCGCCATCGCTGGCGGGCACGGCGGGGTGGATTTCGCGGGCAAGACCGTCGAATTCGTGATCCCGTTCTCGGAATCGGGCGGCTCGGCGCGCTGGGCCAACTTCTTCGCGCCGCTGCTCAGCGAGCATCTGCCGGGCAACCCGACCGTCGTGGTGCGCTACCGCCCCGGCGCGGGCTCGACCGCCGGCGCAAACTGGTTCCAGGAGCAGACGACCGATGACGGCACGCTGATCTTCGGCACCTCCGGCTCGACCCAGTTCCCCTACCTGCTCGGCGACCCGCGCGTGCGGTACGAGTACAAGGACTGGCGTCCGGTTCTCGCCTCGGGCACCGGCGGCGTCGTCTACCTGCCCGGCGACCTCGGCGCGGACTATGACGGCGACATGGACGCCTTCACCGACGTGGACTTCCTCTACGGCTCGCAGGGCGCGACGACGCTCGACCTCGTGCCGCTGCTGGCGTTCAAGCTGCTCGGCCTGACCGTTGACCCGGTGTTCGGCATCGAAGGCCGCGGCGACGGCCGTCTGATGTTCGAGCGCGGCGAAGCCAACATCGACTACCAGACCTCGTCCGCCTACCTGCGCTCGGTGGTTCCGATGGTCGAGAGCGGCATGGCCGTTCCGGTGTTCAGCTACGGCGCCCTCAACGACGCCGGCGAGATCGTCCGGGATCCGACCTTCCCCGACATGCCGAGCTTCAAGGAAGTCTGCGAGGCCACTGCGGCCTGCTCGACCGAAGGCACCGCCTGGGAAGCCTACAAGGCCTTCTTCATCGCGGGCTTCGCGGCCCAGAAGATGGTCTACCTGCCGGGCACTGCGTCGGATGACGTCGTGGCGACCTACACCAAGGCGCTGCAGGACATCATCGCCCGTCCCGACTTCGCCGAACTGGCGGCAGCCGAACTGGGCGTCTACCCGCAGCTGACCGGCAACGGGGCGATCAGTGCCTCGGATCAGGCAACCACGGTGAGCGACGAGTCGAAGGCCTACGTCCTCGACTGGCTGAAGTCCGACTACGGCGTGACGATGGAGTAATCCGGCCCGCCCGAACTGTCCGCCCCCCGGCTTGCGACGGGGGGCGGGTCCCCTTCTGACGCCGACCAAGGACCAAGCCCGTGATGGACCTGCTCGCGACCGCTTTGCCCGCGCTGGGCGAGGCGCTGACCCTCGTGCTGCAACCCCAGCAGTTCCTCTTCCTCGTGACCGGCGTGCTGCTCGGCCTCTCGATCGGCGTGTTGCCCGGCCTCGGTGGCATCGCGGGCCTGTCGCTCGTCCTGCCCTTCATGTTCGGCATGGAGCCGGTCTCGGGCCTCGCGCTGATGGTCGGCCTGATCGCCGTGATCCCGACGTCGGACACCTTCTCGTCGGTGCTGCTCGGCATTCCGGGCTCGACCGCCAGCCAGGCGACGGTGCTCGACGGCTTTCCACTGGCCCGCAAGGGCGAGGCCGCCCGGGCGCTGGCCGCGGCCTTCGCCAGCTCGCTGTTCGGCGGCCTGCTGGGCGCGACGATCCTGACCTTCTTCATCTTCTTCGCCCGGCCGCTGATCCTCGCGTTCGGCCTGCCCGAAATGCTGATGATCACCATCCTCGGCCTGTCCATGGTGGCCATCCTCGCCGGACGCGTGCCGCTGAAGGGCCTGGTCGCCGCCGGGCTGGGTCTGATGGTGGGCACCATCGGCGCGGCGGGTGCGGGCGGCAGCCTGCGCATGGCGAGCTACGACTTTCCCTATCTCGTCGACGGCCTGCAACTGGTCATCATCGGCCTCGGCATCTACGCCATCCCCGAAATCGTCTCGCTGCTCCGCCAGGATCGCGCCATCTCGCGCGACGGCGGTCTCGGCAAGGGCTGGCTCGACGGCGTGCGGGACTGGTGGCGCAACAAGTGGCTGTCGGTGAAATGCTCGGCCATCGGCGTGATCGTCGGGGTGATCCCGGGTCTCGGCGGGTCGGTCGTGGACTGGATCGCCTATGGCTTCACGGTGCAGACGGCGCGCGACAAGTCGAAGTTCGGCAGCGGTGACATCCGCGGCGTGATCGGACCGGAAAGCTCGAACAACGCGAAGGAAGGCGGCGGCCTCGTCCCGACCCTGATCTTCGGCATTCCCGGCTCGGGGTCGATGGCGGTGTTCCTCGGCGGGCTTGCGCTGCTGGGCTACGATCCCGGCCCGCACATGGTGCGCAACAACCTCGACATCACCTACACCATCGTCTGGTCGCTCGCGCTGGCCAACGTGGTCGGGGCCGGGCTGTGCATCCTGCTGTCGACGCCGATCGCGAAGCTGACCACCATCCGGTTCACGCTGCTCGCGCCGTTTCTCTTCATGATCATCGCTTTCGCGGCCTTCCAGTCGAGCCAGCAGCTCGAGGATCTCGCCGCGCTGGTCGCCATCGGTCTGCTCGGCATCTTCCTGCGGCGCTTCGATTACTCCCGCCCCGCCTTCCTGATCGGCTTCGTGCTGTCGCACCAGGCGGAGTCCTTCGCCAATATGGCGAACCAGATCGCCAGCTCCCGGTTCCGGCGCAGCTTCGAGGCCGGGATCGAGTACATCGCCTCGCCGCTGTCGCTGGCCCTGCTTGCCCTGACCGTGATCTCGGTCGTCGTCGGCATCCGGCAGGCCAAGCATATCCTCGGGAACGACAACGCGCCGACTGGTGCCAAGCGCGGCCCGATGGTCTTCCTGCTGCTGATCACCGCCTACCTCTCGGTCGCCTGGATCGACGCCCTGACCATCAGCCGGATGGGCGACAAGATCTTCCCGGTCACGGTGGGCGCGATCACGCTGATCTGCTGCCTGCTGCTGCTCCTGAAGATGATGCGCGCACCCGAGGGCCACGCGGTCTTCGCCGACCTCGAGACCGGGGGCGAGGATGCCGAGGCGCCGCATGGCCTCTGGTCCACGCTGGGCTGGTTCGTCGGACTGCTGATCGCCTCGTCGCTGGTCGGGTTCATTCTCGGACTTGCGGCTTTCCTGCTGGCGTTCTTCCGGGTCCGGGCCGGGTTGGGCTGGGGTCGCGTGCTGCTGTTCTCCGCCCTCGGGGTCGCCTTCATGTGCTTCCTCGCCTGGACGCTGGGCCGCGATTTCCCGCCGGGCCTGCTGCAAGCCTTCTATCCCAAAATGCCGTGGCCGCTGACATGACACAGACACCTGTTCCCTTCCTCTTCCTGCGGGGCGGATCCTCGCGCGGGCCATACTTCAACCGCGCCGACCTGCCCGAGGACCGCGATGCGCTCGCCCGCGTCCTGGTGGCGGTGGTCGGGGCCGGCAACCCGCGCAACATCGACGGGCTGGGCGGTGGCAGCGCCGTGACGACCAAGGTCGCCATGCTGTCCCGCTCGGCCGATCCGCAGGCGGACGTGGACTATTTCTTCGCCCAGGTCGCGGTGGATGAACCGCTGGTGGATTTCGGCCCGACCTGCGGCAACATTCTCGTCGGTGTCGGTCCTGCGGCCATCGAGATGGGGCTGCTCCCGGTCACGGGCGACGAGACCCGCGTCCGCATCCGGGCGGTGAACACCGGTGCCCTCGTCGAGGCCATCGTCCAGACGCCGGGAGGCCAAGTCCGCTACGACGGTGAGACCGCCATCGACGGGGTGCCGGGCACCGCCGCGCCCGTCGCGCTGAACTTCCTCGACGTGATCGGCTCGCGCTGCGGCGTCATGCTGCCGACGGGCAACCTGCGCGACGTCATCGACGGCATCGAGGTAACCCTGATGGACGTGGCGATGCCGATGATGATCGCGCGCGCGTCGGACTTCGGGCTGACCGGGGGCGAAAGCGCCGCCGAGCTGGACGCCGACAAGGCGCTCTTTGCAAGGATGGAGGCGATCCGGATGGAGGCCGGGCGGCGGATGGGCTTCGGCGACGTGACCAAGTCGGTGACGCCGAAGATCGGCCTGCTCAGCGCCGCCGCTGACACCGGCCATTTCCGCGCCCGCTACTTCATGCCGTGGAACACCCATCCCACGCTGGCCGTGACCGGGTCGCAATGCCTTGCCGCCTGCGCGCTGACCCCCGGCACGGTGGCCGACGGGTTGGTGCGCCCGATCGAGGGGCAGCCCGCCGTCGTCTCGATCGAGCATCCGATGGGAACGATGGAGGTGACCGTCGACTACGCGCATGGCGCGAACGGGTTCGAACTGCGCTCCGCAGGGGTGATCCGGACCGCCCGGCTGATCGCGCGGGGCGAGGTGATGGTGCCGGCCGCCGCGCTGGCGGCGCCGCAGACGGAGGAGAGCGCCGCATGACCGCAGCGCAGGGCGTGCCGGCGCCGCACGTCTACGATATTCTCGCCCGCACCGCCGCGCAGGAAGGCGTCGGGACCTGCTTCGCGCTGCTGGGCGATGCCAACATGAACTGGGCGACCCGCCTCGCCGAGGCCGGGGTGCGGATGATCTATGTCCGCCACGAGCATTGCGCGGCCGCAGCGGCAATGGCCTATGCGCGCAAGACCGGCGATATCGGCTTTGCCACGGTCACCTGCGGACCCGGCCTGACCCAGCTGATGACCGCGCTGCCCGCGGCGGTGCGCGCCCGATTGCCGATGGTGGTCTTCGCGGGCGAGGCGCCCGTCGGGAAGGGCTGGTACAATCAGGGGATCGACCAGGCCCCCTTCGTCAGCGCCACCGGCGCGGCCTACGTGCCCCTGCACCATGTCGAGCGGATGCCTGTCGCGCTGCGCGATGCCTTCCTTCAGGCCCGGCGCGAGCGGCGACCCGTCGTGGTGGGCGTGCCGTTCGACCTGCAGGAGCGCGTCTGGTCCGGATCGCTGACGCTGCCCGAGCCGTCCCGCGCGCTGCTGCCGCGGCTGCGCCCGGTGCCGCCCCACCCCGACGACGTCGCCGACGCCGCTGCCGTGACTGACGCCGCGCGGCGCATCGTGATCGTGGCCGGGATGGGCGCGGTCGAAGCCGGGGCCGGTCCCGCATGCCAGGCCCTGGCCGAGCGTCTCGATGCACCGCTGGCCACGACGCTGCCTGCGCGCGGGCTCTTCCATGACGATCCCTGCTGCCTCGGGATCGCGGGCGGGTTCTCGACCGAGACCGCCCGCGCCGTTTTCGCGGAAGCTGATCTCGTCATCGCGGTGGGGGCCTCGCTGGCCCATCACACGGCGGACGGCGGGGCGCTCTGGCCGAAGGCGGACGTCCTGCAGATCGATCTCGACCCGGTCGCCCGGTCGCAGGGGCGGCCTGCCGCCCGTCACCACTTGCGCGCTGACGCCCGGTTGGGGGTCGAAGCGCTGACCGCCGCTGTCGCCCCGCGCCCGGCCTTTACGCGTGGCGCGGCCCTTGCGCAGCGCATTGCAACAACCCCCGCTGACGGGGCCCGTTTCGACATCGCGCCGGGGGTGCACGACCCGCGCGAGGTGGTCAGGGCCCTCGACGCGTCGCTGCCCGCAGATTGGGAGATGGTCAATTCATCCGGCCACTGCTCCTACTTCTTCGCGCAGATGCCCTCGCGGCCGCAGGACCGGTTCCTGACGATCCGCGAGTTCGGGGCTATCGGAAACGGAACGTCCTTCGCCATGGGGGTGGCGGCGGCGCGTCCGGAGACGCCGGTGGTCCTGTTCGACGGCGACGGCTCGCTGCTCATGCATGTGCAGGAGTTCGAGACGATGCAGAGGCACGGCATGCGGGTCCTCGTCGTCGCGCTCAATGACGGGGCCTACGGGTCCGAGATCCACAAGCTGCGCGCCGAGGGGCTGTCGGACGCGGGGGCGGTGTTCGGGCGCACCGATCTGGCCGCCGTCGCGCGCGGCTTCGGGCTGGAGGCTGCGACGCTGGATGACCTCGCGGACCTGTCGCATCTGATTGACCGCTTCGCCGCGGGAACGGGCTCCATGCTGATCGACGTGCCGATTTCGGACCGGGTGATCTCGCCCGTGATCCGCCGCGCCCATCCCGGTCTGGAACCGGTCGCGGGCTGATCGCACGAGACGGGTTGGTTTTGGTATGCTACGGTATACAAATGAATCGTCGATGGAGGGACCCGTGTCGCCGAACCCCCTGATCCCGACCGAAAGCTACGAAGACCTGCGCGCGGACGCCATACATGCCCTGCGCGCGGCGCAGACTGCGCTCGTCGCCGAAATCAGCGCCTATCCGACCCCGATCTCGGGCTGTGACGCGCAGTTCAATCACCTCCTTGCCGAGCGCCGCCGCTTGTCCGACGCGCTTGCTGCCCTCAAGGCGCAGGTGTTCATCCCGACGCCGCGCACGCCCCATCCCGATGCCGGAGTGGAAAGCCGATGAAGGTCCATATCCTCGACGACTGGTTCGATACCCTTCGCGGGCTTCCGAGTTTCTCGCGGCTGGAGGGGCACGACGTCACCGTCTGGACCGACCATGTCGAGGATATCGACACCCTCGCGGCCCGGCTGGCCCCGGCCGAGGTGCTGGTGCTCTTCCGCGAACGCACGGCGATCTCTGGTGCGCTGCTGGACCGGCTGCCGGGGCTGAAGCTGATCAGCCAGCGCAGCGTCTATCCGCACGTGGATGTGCCCGGCTGCACCCGGAACCGGGTTCTGCTGTCGTCGAACATGCATTCCGACACGCCCTCGATCGCGGCGTCCGAACTGACCTTCGGCCTGCTTCTGGCCTCGGCCCGCCAGATCCCGCAGCAGATGGCCTCGCTGAGGGCCGGGACGTGGCAGCTCGCGCCTGGACAGACCGTGGCCGGGCGGCGGCTGGGCCTCTACGGGTACGGGCGGATCGCGAAGCAGGTCGCGCACTATGCCCGGGCCTTCGGTATGGAAGTGGTCTGGTGGGGGTCGGAGACGGGCCGCGCGCGCGCAGCGGCGGCAGGCGAAACCGTCGCCGAGAACCGCGAGCGCTTCTTCGCGGACAGCGATTTCGTCTCGCTGCACGTCCGCCTGAAGCCCGAGACACGGGGGATCATCACCCGCACCGACCTGCTGGCGATGAAACCGTCGGCGAGCTTCATCAACACCTCGCGCTCGGGTCTCGTCGAGAAAGGCGCGCTGGAGGCGGCGCTGGCGGCGGGCAGGCCCGGCCGGATTGCGCTCGACGTCTTCGATGTCGAGCCGCTGACGGATCCGGCAGACCCGCTGGTGCAGCACCCGGCCGTCATCGCGACGCCCCACATCGGCTATGTCACCGAGGACGAGCTCGATCTCCAATTCGCGGACATCTACGACCAGATCAATGCCTATGCCGCCGGGGAGCCGATCCACATGATCAACCCCGAGGTCTGGCCGAACTGACGCCACTCACAGATGCGCCAGCCGGTCGGTGATCATCTCCAGAAGGCGCTCGGCCGGCGCCGTCAGCGGTCGCCCCTTGCGGGTGACGACGCCCAATGTGCGCGACATCACGACGTCCGAGAAATACAGCGCGGCCAACCGGTCGCGCGACAGGCTGGCGGTCAGGGCGGGCAGCACGGTCAGGGCCGCGCCCTCGGCCACCAGCGTCATCGCCATCGAAGCGTTCTGCACCTCGTAGCGCCACACGATCCGCTCGCGCCATTCGCCCAGGGCATCGTCCACCAGTTGCCGGTTCGAGGACTGCGAGTTGATCCGGACGAAGGGTTGCCCGGCGAGGTCGGCCAGCGTCACGCTGTCCCGCTGTGCCAGCGGATGATCGTGCCGCACGAGCAGGACATAGGGTTCCGTGGCGAGTGCCCGGATGTCGAGGTCCCAGTGCTTGGCGCCCACGATGCTGATCCCGAATTCGACTTCTCCGGCCTGCACCAGTTCGTAGATCCGCCCGAAGGGCTGATCCTGAAGATGCACCGTCAGGTCGGGATGCGCGGCCGAGAACTGCCGCAGGATGTCCGGCAGGTAGTAGGTGGCGATCGTCGGCAGGCAGGCAAAGGCGAGCCGTTCCTGCTGCGCGTGACCGCGTTTGCGGAGGCTGCCGTACGCCTCGGAGATGTTGGTCAGGTTGCGCTGGATCTGCGGCAGCAGCGCCTGTCCCTCACGGGTCAGCGACACGTCGCGGGTCGAGCGCACCAGAAGCTGGACCCCGAGGTCCTGTTCGAGCTTGCGGATGCGATGGCTGAGCGCGGTCTGCGACAGGTTCAGGTAGGCCGCCGCCCGGATGAAGCTCCCCAGTTCCGCGATCGCGACAAAGGCTTCCAGTCCCAGGTAATCGGTGCGGCTCATCGCGCGGCCTCAGACCCCGTCGGGCATCGGTCCGCCCGCGGGGAACAGCAGCGCGCCGTCGGCGTCGGCGACGACCAGATCACCGGGGGCGACGATCACGCCCTCCAGCCGGATCGTCAGCCCGGTCTGTCCCTCGCCGCGGCGCACCGACTTGCGCGGGGTTGCGGCCAGCGCCATCACGCCCAGCGGCAACTCCGCCAGCGCCTGCACGTCGCGCACTGCGCCGTAGATGATGATGCCGGCCCAGCCGTTCTCGGCGGCTTCGCCCGCGATCATGTCCCCGAGCACAGCGTGCCGGGTCGACCCGCCGGCATCGACCACCATCACGCGGCCGGCGCCGGGCGTGCCTGCCAGTTCCTTGATCCGGGCATTGTCCTCGAAACACTTCACCGTCTCGACGCGGCCGTGGAATGCGCCGTGCCCGCCGAAATGGCGCAGCGTGACCGGAAGGACGTCGGCGGCATCGAGAAACGTGTCGTAGAGATCGCAGGTCGGCTGCATGCGGGGCGCTCCGGGTCAGGGTTTCGGGCGATGCTGGCACGCGGGCGCGGCACTGTCATCAAGGGAAAGGACCGCCGATGGAGACTCTGACCGCCCTTCTGCCCGAAGGCTTCGGGGTGCTTCTCTTTGCCGGGGTGCTGGCGGCCAGTTTCCTCGGGTCCTTCATCACGGTGGCCTTCGGGATCGGTGGCGGGGCCTTCCTGCTCGCGGTCCTTGCCTCGCTGATGCCGCCTGCCGCGCTGATCCCGGTGCATGGCGTGGTGCAGTTCGGCTCGAACGCGGGGCGCTTCGCCATGCTCTGGCGGCAGACCGCGTGGACTGCCCTGCCGGGTTTCACGCTGGGGTCGCTGATCGGGGCGGGGGTGGGCGGTCTCGTCGTCGTGGACCTGCCGCCCGAGGCGGTGCAGATCGGCGTCGGCCTGTTCATCATTTGGTCGGTGCTGTCAAAGCCGCCGGAGTGGCTGAAGCGCTGGCCCTGGCTGACCGGCGGGATATCCAGCTTCCTGACGATGTTCTTCGGCGCCACCGGCGTGTTCGTCGCGAACTACACCAAGTCGCTGAAGCTGCCGCGCCACGCCCATGTCGCGACCCACGCGGCGCTGATGACCGTGCAGCACCTGCTGAAGGTGCTCGTCTTCGGCCTGCTGGGCTTCGCCTTCGGGGACTGGGCGGCGGTGATCGTGGGCATGATCGTTGCCGGGCTGGCCGGAACCTGGACCGGCAAGCTGGCGCTGAACCGGATCACCGACATGAACTTCCGGCGCGCGCTCGACGCAGTGCTTCTGCTGATCGCGCTGCGGCTGGTGTGGCAGGGTCTGCGCGATCTCTGGGGCTGAGCGCGGGACGTCCTAGCCGTCCGAACTGAGCCCGTAGCGCCGCATCTTGTCGTTGAGGGTCCGGCGCGGCAGGCCCAGCGTTTCGGCCGCGCGCTGCGTGTTGCCGCGATGGGCGTCCAGCACGGCGGCGATCTCGCGGGCCTCGAAATCCGCCACGCGCTGCGCCAGAGACTGCGGTGCGGTGGCCCGGGCACCGGACGGCTCGATCTCGAACAATCCGAGGGCATAGGCCTCGGCCGCCGCCTTCAGTTCGCGCACGTTGCCGGGCCAGGCCAACCGTTTCAGGGCCTGCTGCACCCGCCACGGCACCTCCGGGTCGGGGCGTCCGTAGCGTCGCGCGGCCAGTTGGGCATAGTGCGCGAAGATCAGCGGGATATCCTCGCCCGCCTCTCGCAGCGTCGGGGTCACGAGCTCGCTGCCCGCCAGCCGAAAATACAGATCGGGGCGGAACCCCTCCAGCCGGGACAGCGGCGTCTTGGTGGTCGCCACCACGCGGATGTCGAGCGGACGGGGCCGCGTCTCGCCGATCCGCTCGACCGTCCGTTCCTGCAGGACCCGCAACAGCTTGGCCTGGATCGCGGGCGGCATGGTCTCGACCTCGTCGAGCATCAGCGTGCCGCCATGCGCCGCTTCCAGCTTGCCCGCCCGCCCCTCGGGATCGTGTGGCAGGGCCCCCGCGACATGACCGAAGAGGATCGTCTCGGCCATCGCCTCGGGCAGGGCCGCGCAGTTGAGCGCGACGAAGGGCGCGTCGGCGCGCGGGCTCTCGCGGTGCAGGGCGCGGGCCGCCAGTTCCTTGCCGGTCCCGGTCTCTCCGGTGATGACCACGTCGATATCGACGGGAGCGAGAGCCGAAATCCGGTCGCGGAAGGCCCGCATCGCGCGCGACGTCCCGAGGATGCCGCTGTCGCTGCGTTCGGCCAGAACACCCTGCAGGCGGGCCAGTTCCGAGCGCGCGGCCTCGGCCCCGAGCGTGCGCCGGATCACGGCCAGCAGATGCGCCCCGTCATAGGGCTTTTCGAGGAAGTCCTCGGCACCGGCGCGCATCGCGTCGACGGCATGTCCGACGTCGCCGTGTCCGGTCAGAAGGATCACCGGCAGACCGGGCTCCCGGGCCTTGACCGCCTTCAGGAACGCGATCCCGTCCATCCCCGGCATCCGCAGGTCCGTGATCACCAGATCCGGGAGTGGGCCGGTGACATCGAGCGCCTGCCGCGCGTCGCCGAACCCGGTGACGTCGTGCCCGGCAGCCGCCACGAGATCGCAGAGCGCCGACAGGTGATCGGCATCATCGTCGACGATGTGGACGCGGGCCGTCACTCGGCGGCCTCCCGGACCTCGGCGGCCCGTGGCAGGCGCACCGTCACCTCGGTCCCGCGCCCCTCGTCCGACACGATGTCGAGCCGCCCGTTCATGTCGGCGAGGATGGCCTTGCAGATCGACAGCCCGAGGCCCAGCCCCTCGCCGGTCAGCTTGGTCGAGAAAAACGGTTCGGTGACGCGCGGCAGGTCGGCCTCCGGGATGCCGTGGCCCGTGTCGCGCACCCGCAGCACCGCCGCGTCGGCCTCGATGCCCAGGGTCACGCGCACTTCCGCGTCCGGGGTTCCGTCCACCGCGTCGAACGCGTTCAGAAGCAGGTTCACCAGCACCTGCTCGACCCGCACGGACCCGGCCATGACCGGCACGGCCCCGTCGGGCAGATCGACCCCGGGAACGACGCCCACGGCGCGGGCCCGGGGCGCGACGATCTCCAGCGCCGAGGCGACCGGACCGCGCAGATCGATCAGCGACAATGCCCCGGCTTCCTTGCGTCCGAAGCTCTTCAGGTGCCGCGTGGTCCGCTGCATCCGCCGGATCAGGGAGCGTACCTTTCCCAGCCGCGTGACGGTTGCGTTGTCACGACCGTCGAGGCCGATCTCGGCAGCGGTCAGGGTGGCTTCCATCGCGGCGAGGGGCTGGCTGATCTCGTGGACGATGGCGGCCGACATGCGCCCGAGGGCGGCCATCTTCTCGGTATGGATCAGGGCTTCCTGCGTGGCGCGCAGGTCGGCCTCGGCCTGTGTCCGGGCCTCGACCTCACGCGCGAGATCGGCGGTGCGCGCGACCACCATTTCCTCCAGCCGTTCGGATTGCGACAGCCTGAGCGCGACGATCTGGCGGCGCTGGTCCCAGCTCTTCAGCGCGGCCGCGACGGCGAGGGCGGCCAGCGCCGCCATCGCCGCCCAGCCGGTCGCGGCGAGGAGCATCGGCCCGGTATCGCGCACGGCGATGACCTGCCACCCGGACCCCTCCATCGCCGCGCGACGGCCGATCCAGTCCGGTCCCGCGATCTCGTGCCCGGTTCCGGAACTGCTCAGCAGCGGCGCGGCGTCGGCCAGTGCCACGCCTTCATAGGCGCGTGTCGCCGCGATGCGGGCCAGCGCCTCATCCCCGAGCGCGCGGAGCGGGCGATAGAGCCACTCCGGTCGCGCCGCGAGGAACACCACCCCGCTGTCATCGGCCAGCGCCACCTCGGCCTCGGCCGCGCGCCACGTGTCCTGCAGCGGGCTCAGGTCCAGCTTGACGACGAGCACCCCGGTGCTGCCGCCCGCGCTGACCCGGGTGGACAGGAAATAGCCGGGCACGCCGGTGGTAACCCCGATCGCATAGAACTGGCCGTGCCCCTGGGCCATCGCCTCCTGGAAATAGGGGCGGAAGGCATAGTTGTGACCCACGAAGCTGCCGGGCCGGTTCCAGTTCGAGGCGGCGATGGTCTCTCCGGTCGCATCGATCAGGAACAGCTCATCTGCTCCGGCCCGGTCGGAGACGGTCTCGAGATAGGCGTTCGCCTCCGCCAGCGATCCGGTTCCGGCCAGTGCCCGGCGCACGCGCGCATCCTCGGCCGCCACGTCGGGCAGGGCGCGGAACCGGTCCACCTCGGCCTCGACCGCCCGGGCGGTCAGCAGGAGCGTCTGGTCCAGTTCCTCGCGAGCGCGCCCCATCGCCAGGTCGCGCGCCACGACCCAGACCACGGCCGCCGCCAGCAGCGCGGCAACAAGGGGGCGCAGCAGCGTCATGCCGGCGGGCGCACGCGCATCGATGCCGCGCTCAGCCGGGGCGGGCGGGGCTGCCGATCATGCGCCCGCGTCCGCCGGTTCCGGAGCCTGTCCCGGGCCGGACCGCCCTTTTCGCCAATTCAGCCCGAGCAGCGCGACGATCGCCACCGCGCCGATGCTTTCGATCGTGAAGTCCGCGTAGAAGATCGCGATGATGGCCGGCAGCAGGAGCACGCGCTGCCAGATCGGCATCGGCGCGAAGAGATAGCCCTCCAGTATCGCGGCGAAGGCCACGAGGCCGATGATCGCGAGGAACCCGGCGAACAGCACCATCGGCAAGGGCCCGCCCTCGATGATCTCCGGGTTGAACACCATGAACAGCGGGATCAGGTAGAGGCCCTTCGCGTACTTCCATGCCTGGATGCTCGTCTCCAGCGGTTTCGACCCGGCAATCGCCGCCCCGGCAAAGCCCGCAAGGGCCACGGGTGGCGTCACGTTGCTGTCCTGAGAGTACCAGAACACCACCAGATGCGCGATCAGCAGCGGCATGCCGAATTCCTGCGTCAGCGCCGGGCCGACGAGAATGATCAGCACGATGTAGGCGGCCGTCACCGGCAGACCCATCCCGAGGATCAGCGAGGCGATCAGGACGAGGATCAGCGCCAGCACGAGGTTGCCGCCCGAGAAGGCGATCATCATGGCCGAGAACTTCAGCCCTAGACCGGTCAGCCCCACGATGCCGACGATGATACCCGCGACCGCACAGGCGACCGACACCGCGACCGCGTTGCGCGCGCCAAGCTCCAGCGCCTGGAGGGTCAGTTCGATCCCGCGCCGGACCAGCGCGACGAACCCCGCCCCGGTGCTGTCCGTCCGGGCGTAGATCCAGAGCGCCCGCGCCGAGGCCGCCGCGACGACCGCGACGATAGCGTAGAAGCCGACCCGCATCGGCGAGTACCCGGCGACCAGCAGGAAGATCAGCGCCACCAGCGGCAGCAGGAAATGCCAGCCCTCAGCCAGCACGCCGCGCACGCTGGGCAGGTCGGCGGCGGCCATGCCCTTCATCCCCTGCTTCACGGCGGCGATGTGCACCAGCAGGTAGACCGCCCCGAAATACAGGAACGCGGGGAAGATCGAGACCAGCACGATGTCGATGTAGGGAACCTGCGTGAACTCGCTCATCAGGAAGGCCCCGGCCCCCATCAGCGGCGGCATGATCTGGCCCCCGGTGCTGGCGGCGGCCTCGACGCCGCCTGCCTGGGCAGGGCGGTATCCGAGCTTCTTCATCAGCGGGATGGTGAAGGCGCCGGTGGTCACGACGTTGGCGATTGCCGACCCCGAGATCGAGCCCATGCCCGCCGACGCGATCACCGCCGCCTTGGCCGGACCGCCGCGCTGGCGGCCCGTCGTGGCATAGGCGAGATCGATGAAGAACTTGCCTGCGCCTGTCACCTCGAGGAAGGCGCCGAACAGCACGAAGACGAAGATGAAGGTCGCCGCAACCCCCAGCGGGATGCCGTAGATGCCCTCCGCCCCGAGGGTCATCTGGCTCGCCACCCTCTCGAGCGTGTAGCCGCGGTGGTTCAGGATGCCGGGCAGGTAGTCGGCGAGGAAGGGCAATTCGCCCCGCGATCCGGCGAAGGCGTAGACGAGGAAGAACGCGGCGATTGCCGTCATCACCCAGCCGACGGCGCGCCGGGCGGCCTCCATCACCAGCAGTGCCGTCAGGACGCCCATCGCGACGTCGATGTCGCGCGGGAAGATGGCGTTGGCGATGGTGTCGATGTTCATCGGCACCCACGCGCCGACCACGACCGAGGCGAGCACCAGCACGCCGTCCACGACATAGCCGACCGGCCCGCGGGCCTTGCCCGCCCCGCCCAGCGGATAGATCAGGAAGCAGAGAACCAGGATGAACCCGAGATGGATCGGGCGCTGGTAGAACAGTCCCAGCGGCTGCACACCTGCCGCCCAGAGCTGGAACAGCGACAGCGCGATGCCGATGACGGCAATCAGGCGCAGGATCAGGCGCGGCTGGCCGGAGGGCTGCTCCGCCGCCTCGGTCGTGGTGTCAGTCATGGCTCAATCGTCCCCGTTGTCGTCGATCAGCGCGACACGCACGCGCTGGTGCTCGGCCATCCGGCTGAGCGAAATCTCGGTCGCACCCGCACGGATGCGGTGGTCCACCGCCATGCGCCCGGGCCGCAGCACGTAGGCGTCGCCGGGCACCGGCTCGTCGATGTCCTCGATGATGTAGCCGCCCTGACCATCGCTGATCTGCCGTCCGCGGCCCGGAATATGGTCCAGCCCGGCGGCGAAATCGGGCAGGTGCGACCAGACGAGAACCATGTGCCCGTCGCGCGCCTCGTAACAGTCGGAGACCTCGAACCCCTTCACCGAGTGCCGCCAGAGCACGCACCACTCGGGCGGGTCCGGCAGGTCGATCCGGGCCAGGACGGTGCCGGTCTCGACAAGGCTGATCTCAAGCTCCGCTGCGGGGGCGGGCAGGGGGCTCAGGGCCATCCCGCCCGCCAGCAGCAGTCCTGGCAGGTTACCCTGCCAGAGCCGCTTCGGTCGCATCAGGGACGCAGCGCGTCAGGGATCGTCGCGCCGATTTCCTCGTAGTAGCGGATCGCGCCCGGATGCAGCGGGATCGGCGAGGCGGCCAGCGTGAACTCGACCGTGGTCTGGTTCGCGGCGGGGTGCACCGCGCGCAGGTCGGCGATGTTCTCGAACATGGCCTTGGTGATCGCGTAGACCAGATCGTCGTCCATCTCGGACGAGGCGACCAGCACGTTCGGAATGCCGAGCACCGGAACGTCGGCATCGACACCGGCGTAGGTGCCGCCAGCCAGAACGGCTTCCGCGAAGATCGGGTCGGCCGCACGGGCCGCGGCGATTTCCTCGGCGGTCAGTTCGATCATGCGGATCGACTGGGTGGTGGCGAGGTTCAGGATCGACGAGGTCGGCGCGCCCACGGACCAGAAGCCCGCGTCGATGTCACCGTTCGACAGGGCGTCGGCGGTTTCGTTGAAGTTCAGGCGCTGCTCGTCGATGTCGTCATAGGTCAGGCCGTTCGCGTTCAGGATCGCGGCGGCGTTCACCTCGGTGCCCGAACCCGGTGCGCCGATGGAAACGCGCTTGCCCGCGAGATCCGACAGGCCGGTGATGCCGCTGTCGGCGAGCGTCACGATCTGCACGAGGTTCGCGTACATCACGGCGACGCCGCGGATCATTTCCAGCTGCTGGCCCTCGAAGCGGCCGGTGCCGGTCTGCGCCTGTGCGACGGTGTCCGCGAGGCCGATGGCCAGGTCCGCGTCACCGGTGGCGATCAGGCCCATGTTCTCGACCGAAGCGCCGGTGACCTCGGCGGTCGCCGAGTAGCCGTCGATGTGGTTGTTGATGATCTCGGCGAGACCGCCGCCCATCGGATAGTAGACGCCGCCGGTCCCGCCGGTTGCGATCGAGAGTTGCTCCTGGGCCTGGGCGCCGAGGGCACCGGCCGCCAGAATGGCAACGGAAAGCAGCGGGCCGCGGAGCCCGCCAACGATATGTCCAGTCATGTAGTCCTCCCATGTCGGACGTTTGGTGTCCGTCTGACCCCGGATCTCCCCCCGAGGCCTCGTCACGATAATAGCTCTCCGCGCGCGACGGACACCCTTTTCTCGCGTCCTGCAAAAGTTCTGTCGCAGTCCGCCGCCTGCCCCGGCGCAGAAATCCGCCACGGACGGCCGGGCAGGGGACTTGCAGCCCGCGCCGGAACGTGATCGCTGCGGTGGGGTCGCGGGGTGGAACGGCGGGAGACGCGCAATGCTGGTGCTGACGATCTGGCCGCTCTTCGCCGTGATTCTGCTTGGCTTTGCGCTGGCCCGCCTGCGGGTCCTGCCGCCCGAGTTCTGGCCTGCCGCCGAACGCCTGAACTACTACCTGCTGTTCCCCGCCCTGCTGGTCTTCACCCTGTCGGGGGCGCCGGTCCGGGCGCCCGAGATCCGCGAGCTCGGCCTCGCGGTCGTTGCCCTGATCGGTCTGGCGGCGCTGATCCTCGTCGTCTTCCGGCGGCTGCGCGGTGTGGCGCCCGGGCGCTTCGGTCCGGCAATGCAGGGGGTGATCCGGTTCAACACCTACCTTGGACTGGCCCTCGTCACAGCGCTCGGCGGCGCGGCGGGCCTCGAACGCGCCGCCGTCGTGCTGGCAATTGCGGTGCCGCTGGTCAACGTCCTGTCGGTGCTGGCCTTCCGCGATGCGGCCGCACCGACCGGCGGCGTCGGCCTGCTGCGCAGCCTCGCCAAGAACCCCCTGATCCTCGCCTGCCTTGCCGGTCTGGCGCTGGCCTTCGCCGGAACCGGCCTGCCGTTCGGCACGGGCACCTTCCTCGACCTGCTGGCGCGCGGCAGCCTGCCCCTCGGCCTGCTGTGCGTCGGGGCGGGTCTCCGGCCCGAGACGCTGCGCAGCGATCTGGCCCCGGTCGCCCTGGTGTCCGCGCTGCGTCTGCTGGCGATGCCCGCGCTGGCGGCGCTCATCGCGCGGCTGGCGGGGCTCGATCCGGTTTCGACACTGGTTCTCGTCGTCTTTGCGGCGATCCCGACGGCGCCGACGGCTTACGTTCTGACCCGCCAGATGGGCGGGGACGGTCAGTTCATGGCGGCGCTGATCGTGGCGCAGACGCTCGCCGCCGTGGTCACCATCCCGCTGGTGCTGGTTGTCGCCGGCCTGGGCTGAGGCGCGCCGCCCGGCCTACTCGGCGGCGGCCCGCAGGCCCGGGCGCACGATCTCGTAGCCTTCTTCCTCCGGCTCGTCGTCGACCAGCTCGGTCGGGAAGCCATCGGCAAGGATGCTGAGGCCGGTCGCCTCCTCCAGCCGCTCGATGATCCGGTCGGACTGCGCCCGCTCGCCGTAGCGGCGCTGCCCGTCCGCCATGATGTCGATGATCAGCGGCGACACCTCCAGCGGCACGTCATGCATGTCGGCCAGTTTCTGGAACAGTCCGATATCCTTCTGCACGAGGTCCATCGTGAAGTTCACGTCGCGCGAGCCGGACAGGATCAGCTGGCTCTCGGTCTCGTGGACGAAGGAGGTTCCCGAGCTGATCCGGATCGCCTCGTAGGTGGTGGCGAGGTCGAGACCTGCCGCCTTCATGGTCGTCAGCGCCTCGCACAGCGAAACGAGGTGCACCGTGGCGAGGTAGTTGGTCATCACCTTCAGCTTCGACGCGGTGCCCAGGTCGCCGGTGTGCAGGATGCGCCGCCCCATCCGCTTGAGAAGCGGCAGGACCGCCTCGACCGCAGGGCGCGGTCCGCCCGCGAAGATCGAGATGTTGCCGGTGTCCGCCCGGTGGCACCCGCCCGAGACCGGGCATTCCACGGCCATGCCGCCGGTGGCCGCGACCTCGGACCCAAGCCGCAGGATCTCGTCGGCGTCGGTCGTGGACATCTCCATCCAGATCTTGCCCGGACCCATCTGCGGCAGCATCTCGGCCATGACGGCGGCCGAGGCAGCCGGCGAAGGCAGGCAGGTGATGACCACGTCGCAGGTGTCCATCATCGCGGCGGGCGACCCGCCCGCGCTGGCCCCGCGTGCGACGAACCGGGCGACGAGAGCCGGGTCGAGGTCATGGACACTCAAGGTGATCCCGTTGCGCAGCAGGCTGCCCGCCAGCTTGCCGCCGACGTTCCCGAGCCCGATGAATCCGACCTGCATGATGTTCTCCCGTTGCCGCCGATGCGTGTTCCGGCGTGTCGATCATTGTCCGTTGGTGCGCCGGTCAGTCGGCGTAATCCGGCTCTTCCCGGTCGAGCACCGACTTCAGGTAGGCGAAATGCGCATCCGCCATCCCGGCATAGGCCTTCCAGCCCTCCGCCGTGTTCGCGGCAACCGCGTCCGACATCACCGCCAGCGGCTTGCCGGTGCCGTGCGCCAGCAGCACCGTCTGCGCGGCCTTTTCGAAGAAGTAGAGCTGCTCGAAGGCGGCCGCGACCGTGCTGGCGGTACAGGTGACCCCATGGTTCGCCATCAGCAGGGTCGACGCCGAGCCGAGCGCGGCGGCGATCCGGTCGCCTTCGGCCGCGTCGTCGGCAATCCCGCCGCAATCGAGGTCGATCGCGAGATCCCGGTGGAACCGGGCGGTGTTCATGTCGATCGGCGGCATCGACGGATCTTTCAGCGTCGCCAGCGCCGTCGCGTGCGGCGGGTGGCAGTGCAGCACGACCCGGACGTCGGGGCGCGCCCGGTGCAGCGTGCCGTGGATTGTCCAGGCCGAGGCATCGGGCGCCTCCGGACCCTCCATCACGCTCGGGTCCTCCGCGTCCAGCAGCAACAGGTCCGAGGCCCGGATCGAAGCGAAGTGCCGCCATTTCGGGTTCATCAGGAACCGGCGCCCGTCCGCCGAGACCGCTGCGCTGAAATGGTTGCCGACCGACTCGTGCCAGCCGAAGCGGGCGGTCAGACGGAACGCGGCCGCCAGATCGACGCGCAGCGCCTGCAGGGTGCTGTCCTCGGCCACGTCCTTCACTTGAAGCGCCCCTCGCCGACGAGGCCCCGGTACAGGCCCCGCAGCTCGCCCCGGTCGGTGTAGGTGCCGCGCAGGTAGCGCTCGCCGCTGGTCGCGGAATAGGCCGCGCGCCCGTGCACGATCCTGTGGTTGTCGAAGACGATGCACTCGGTCGCCCGCAGGGTGAAGCGCATCAGGTACTTGTCCTCCTGCAGCATCCGCCCGAAGGTCACGAAGGCGGGGTAGTAGCTGTCGAGGACTCGCTGCGGCAGGTCGAAGATGTCCGCCATGTGCTGGCTGATCGTCACGCCCGACACCGCACCGTTGCGGTCCAGTTCGATGACCCGCTGGCGGGCCCGCATGTCGATCCCGTCGTGCTCCTTGTAATAGGGCACCTCGGTCTCGCAGAGCAGGCGGAACGCCTCCGGGTCGCGCAGGCGCAGGTCCTCGGCCACCGCCGCCCCGTCGAGGAACAGGTTCTGCCCGCCCTCCACGCTGTTGGCCCGGCAGTGCAGGAACTGGATCCCGGGGGCCAGTTCCTCCGACGGGACATCCGTGTGCATTTCCAGCGCCTTCGAGGTGTAGGCGAGGTTGGTCGGCTTGATGTGCGTGCGCACGTCGAAATAGGCGCCGAAGAAACTGGGCCGGATCGTGCCGATCAGCTCGGCGGTCCGGGTCAGCCCCTCGTCGCTGTCGGGCATGTCGGTGACGATGGCGATGCCCTCGACCAGCAGCGCCTCCATCCAGCGGCGGCGCTCGTCGGCGCTGTCGAGCAGCAGCGGGTGCGAAACGCGGGTGATCGCCGGGTAATGGTCGGCGTACCACAGCCTGCGGGGCAGGTCGGCGGGATCGGGCCGGGGCGCGCCGCCCGCGTAGAGCGCCAGCATCGCCAGCGGGTAGCGCGAGACGTGTTCCTCGCCGCTCCAGTCCACCACCAGCGCGTCGCCGTCGATCCGGGCCGAGGCCGGGCGCGGGACACTGGCGTGGTGGAAGATGTCGAACACCCGCTCGCGCGTCTCGGCGTCGAACGAGGTCGGGCAGTTGTCGCGCAGCCAGTAGGCGTTGAAATAGGCGGGGGTTCCGTCTGGAAGCGTCAGGCTGAGGCCGTTCTCTTCCAGGACCACCGTATCGATCTGCGCGCCGTCCATGCTGCCCTCCGGGTACAGGCGAATGTTTGCGCTGACGCTAGGCGCGCCGGGCCGCTGCCGTAACGCGGATTGCGTTGAAGGAAATATAACCCCATGGTTATCCTATGTCGCGCGCTCTTCCCCCGCTCCGCCTGCTTACCGCCTTCGCGGCCGTAGCCCGCACGGGCTCGATCCAGGCCGCGGCCGCCGAGCTGAACGTGACCCAGCCCGCGATCAGCCAGGCCGTGCGGCAACTGGAGGACCATGCGGGCGTTGCCCTGCTCGACCGCGCCCGCCGTCCGGCCCGCCCTACCGATGCCGGGCAGGCACTTGCGACCGCCATCACGCAGGGGCTGGGCCAGATCGCCGAGGCCCTCGACGCCCTGCGCGAGGCCGACCAGCAGCGCGACTCGCGCGTGACGGTCGCCTGTTCGGTCGGGGTGGCGACCTACTGGCTGATGCCGCGCCTTGCCGCCTTCTACAAAGCCCATCCCGATCTTTTCGTGAACGTGGTCACCACGCCGAACGGGGTTCCCGCGCTGGGCGACGGCATCGACATCGCGGTCCGCTACGGGCACGGGCGCTGGTCCGACGGCCTTGTGCGGCATCTCTTCGACGAGGAAGTCCGGCCCGTCTGCGCGCCCGCACTGCGCGCCCGCTTCGCCGGGCCCGTGCCGCCTGCGGCGGTCTCGCTGCTGCATGTCCGCACGCCGGAAACCTCGTGGGTGACCTGGGACGACTACCTGCGCCTGACCGGCCTGCCCCCGGTGCGGCGCGGCGGGCAGACCTTCACCAACTACGTCCAGACCACGCAAGCCGCGCTCGACGGGCACGGGCTGATGCTCGGCTGGCGCTCGATCACCGGGGCGCTGACGGCGGCGGGGCACCTCGTGGATGCCGGTCTGCCGCCGCTTGCCCCGCGCGATGCCTTCTATCTCGTGGCCCGCAGCAAGCGGGGCGGGCGCGCCGTCGAGACCTTCGCCGACTGGCTGGTGACGCGGTCGGATCCCGCCTGAAGGCGGCTGCTCGAAAACCCGCCGATTTCGCCGGGCCTGTGACTCGGACGTTCCCTTCTGTGGAAAACCCGCTTAGCCCTGTGGAAAACGGCAGGTTCGAAAAAGACATGGGATCGCTTCTTCCATCGGCGCTGCGCCGGGTGCATGCGGGTGCGTGCGCCCTGCTGCTGTGCGCGCCATGGGCCCCGGCCGCCGTGGCGCAGGAGGTGGCCCTGTCGGTGTCGGGCGACTACCCCGTTCTGACGGACCGTCTGAACGCGGCCTCGGGCCTGCGCGACGCGGTCCCGGCCGACCCGCAGGAGGTGCTCGCCGCGGCCCGCGCCGACTATGCCCGCCTGCTGGGAACCCTGTTTGCAAAGGGCTACTACGCGGCGACCGTCTCCATCCGTCTCGATGGCCGGGAGGCGGCCGACGTGCCTGCCCTCGCCCCGCTCGGCCCGGTATCGCGGGTCGAGATCGCCGTTGTGCCGGGCGCCCGCTTCACCTTCGGGCAAGCCGCGATCGGTCCGCTTGCCCCCGGCACCGTCCTGCCGCCCGGCTTTGCGCCCGGGCAGCCCGCCACGCTGGCCCCGATCCGCGAGGCCGCTTCCGCCGGGGTGTCCGGCTGGCGCGATGCGGGTCACGCCAAGGCCGCCGTCACCGGGCAGTCGCTGACGGCAGATCATCGCAGCGCCCGCATGGAGGCGCGGCTGACCGTCACGCCGGGTCCGGTCCTGCGCTTCGGCGCCCTCGCCGTGCCGCAGGACAGCGCCGTCCGGGCCGCGCGGATCCGGGCCATCGCGGGCCTGCCCACGGGCGAGACCTTTTCGCCGCAGGCGATCGAGGACGCGGCCCGCCGCCTGCGCCAGAGTGGTGCGTTCTCGACCGTCGCCCTGTCCGAGGCCGAGGCGGCGAACCCCGACGGCACGCTCGACATCGGGTTGACGCTGGTGGATGCCGCCCCGCGTCGGATCGGGGCCGGGGGCGAGCTGAGTTCGACCGAGGGCCTGACGCTCAGCGGGTTCTGGCTGCATCGCAATCTCTTCGGCGGCGCCGAGCGGCTGCGGTTCGACGGAACGGTCTCCGACCTGCTCAGCGCCCGGAACGGCAACGGGATCGATGCCGGTCTGACCGGGCGTTTCACGCGGCCGGCGACCTTTGACGCGGACACCGCGCTCTATGTCGAAGGGGACCTCGAATGGGTGCAGGAACCGGCCTACAACAGTCTCGGGTTCGAGGTGGCGGTCGGTCTCGAACGCCGGTTCGACGAGACGCTGACCGGCGAATTCGGCATCGGCCTGCGCGTGCAGCAGAAGGATGACGCCACCGGGTCGCGCACCTTCCGGCAACTGACCTTCCCGATTGCCCTGACCCGCGACCGGCGCGACCCCGCCAACGATCCGCGCGGCGGCGACTACCTCGCGCTCGACGCCGTGCCCTTCGTCGGCCTTGGCGGCGATGCGAGCGGGCTGCGCTACAGCCTCGATGCCCGGCTCTACCGGGCGCTGGGCGAGCGCCTCGTCTTCGCGGCTCGCGGGCAGGTCGGCGGCGTCATCGGTCCGGCGCTGGCCGACATCCGGCCCGACGACCTGTTCCTGTCGGGCGGCGGCGGCACGGTGCGCGGCCAGCCCTACCAGGGCCTCGGCATCACCGGCGCGGGGGGCAGCGGTGGCGCTGGCTTCCTCGGTGCCTCGGCCGAGCTGCGGGCCCGCGTGACCGACCGCTTCGGGTTCGTTGCCTTCACCGACATCGGCTTCGTGTCCGAGACCGCCGGGTTCGGCGGCCGCACGGCGACGCATGCCGGGGCGGGTCTCGGCCTGCGCTACGACACCGGGCTCGGCCCGATCCGGGTCGATGTCGGCGTGCCTGTCTCGGGGCCCGGCGGTGACGGCGCACAGCTCTACATCGGCATCGGGCAGGCGTTCTGATGGTCCGGCTCCGCGCGCTTCTCCTGTCCCTCGCGGTGGTCTTGGCCCCCGCCAGCGCCCCGGCGCAATCCGACGATGGCACGGTGCTGTCCCGCTTTCTCGAAAGCCGCTTGTCCGGTGCCGGGCGCGAGGTGCGGATCAGCGGGTTCGAGGGGGCGCTTTCCTCGCAGGCCCGGCTGGCCGAGATGACGATCGCCGATGCCGGGGGCGTCTGGCTGACCCTGCGCGGCGCGGTGCTCGACTGGAACCGGGCGGCCCTGCTGGCGGGACGCCTCGACGTGACCCGGCTCAGCGCCGAGGCGCTGGTGATCGACCGTCTGCCCGACCGCACCCCTGACAGCCTGCCCGCGCCCGAGGCGGCCGCGCCCGGCACCGGTTTCACCCTGCCCGACCTGCCCGTGGCCATCACCATCGACACGCTCTCCATCGACCGCATCGATCTCGGCCCCGCGCTCGTGGGCGAAGCGGTCAGCCTGAGCCTGTCGGGGGGCCTGACGCTGGCAGGCGGCTCCGGCACGGCGCGGATCACGGCAACCGGCAGGGACGGTCTGGCGGCCCGGCTGGCGCTGGAGGCCGGGTTCGACGCCGAGAGCCGCGTCCTGTCCCTCGACCTTGGTGCAGAAGACGCGGCAGGCGGGCTTCTGTCGCGCCGCCTCGGCCTGCCCGGCGCGCCTGCCGTTGCCCTGACGGTTGCCGGGACGGGTCCTGTGGACGACCTGACCGTGGACGTTGCGCTGGCCACGGACGGCACCGACCGGCTGGCCGGGGCGGTGACCCTGAACCGCCCCGCGCCCGACGCCCCGCTGGCCTTCACCGCCGATCTTGCCGGTGATCTGCGCCCGATGGTGACGGCCGAGCTGCGCCCGTTCTTCGGCCCCGACACGACGCTCGCGGCGGCGGGCAGCCGGGCACCGGACGGGGCGACCACGCTCGACCGGCTGGCGATCCGGACCGACCGGCTGCGTCTCGACGGCGACGCGCGTCTCGCGGCGGATGGCGTGCCCGAGCGGTTCGCCCTGATCGGACAACTGGCCGCCCCCGATGGCGCCTCCGTGCGGCTGCCGGTTCCCGGCCCGGCGCTGCGGCTGGCGGGCGCCGATCTGTCCCTCGGCTTCGATGCGGCCGAGGGCGAGAGCTGGAGCCTGACCGCCGTTGCCCGGTCGGTGGATCGGGACGGCACGCGGATCGACCGTCTGGAACTCGGTGGCGGCGGGACCATCGGGCGCGGGGCGTCCGGCCCGCAGATCAGTGCCGAGTTGACCCTGGCGGCCACGGGCCTCTCCGGCCTCTCGCCCGAGACCGCGCCGCTGCTGGGCGACCGCCTCGACGCCAGGCTGCGGGCCACGTGGCAGGCGGGTGGCCCGCTCGACATCGAGGCGTTGCGCCTTGTGACGGCGGCGGGTGAGGCCGACGGGGCGCTGACCGTCGGGACCGATACGCCGCTGCGCCTCGACGGGCGGCTCGCCCTGCGGCTGCCCGACCTCACCCGCGCCGCGCCGCTGGCGGCCCGGCCGCTGGCGGGGGCGCTCGACCTGACCCTGACCGGCACGGCCCGCCCGCTCGACGGGGCGTTCGATCTGACCGTCGACGCGGCGGGCACGGACCTCGCGCTGGGCGAGGCGCGTCTCGATCCTCTTCTGACCGGGTCTGCCAGCCTGTCGGGACGCCTCCGGCGCGACACCGACGGACTTGTCCTGCAAGGCGCCCGGCTTCGCGCCAGCGGGGCAGAGGCCGAAGCCGACTTGCGCCTCGCCAGTACCTCCGGGCGCCTGGCCGTCGACGCCCGCCTGCCCGATCTCGCGCGGCTCGATCCGGGGCTGTCCGGTCCGGCGCGCCTTGTCACCACGGCGGACAGCACCGACGGTCTCGACTGGAGCTATGCCCTGACCGCTTCTGCCGCCGGGGCCGAGCTGGACCTGGACGGAACGGCCACTGCGCCGGTCCGCGGCCCGCTGGAGAACCTCGCCGCGACCGGTACCTTGCGCCTGTCGGTCCCCGATCTTGCGCCGCTGGGGGCACTGACCGGCCGGTCGCTCGGGGGCCGCATCGTGGCGGACGGGACCTTCGACGGCGACTTGCCTGCTCAGCGTCTTGCCCTGACCCTCGATGCGGAGGCCGCGACCCTGACCACGGGGCTGGCCGAGGCCGATGCCCTGCTCGCCGGATCGCCCGCGCTCCGGCTCGACGCCATCCTGTCGGGGCGCAACCTGACCCTGACGACGGCCCGGTTGACCAGCCCCCGCGCAACGTTTTCCGCACAGGGAACGCTGACCCCGGACTCGGGCGCGATCGCCCTCAATGGGCGGATCGCGGACCTGGCCGTCCTCAGCGACGACCTGTCCGGACCCCTCACCCTGACCGCGCGGGCCACGCCGCGCGGGACCGACAGCGTCGCGCTGACCCTCGACGCCACCGGACCGGCCGGGCTGGAGGCGCGCGTCAGCGGCACGGCCCGCACCGACCTGTCCCGCACCGATCTGCGGATCACAGGGGCGCTGCCCCTGATCGCGCTCAACCGCCGTTTGGCCCCAAGCACGCTGACCGGGCGGGCGCTCGTCGACCTGAGCCTCAACGGGCCGCCGCGCCTCGCGTCGCTCGGCGGCGACCTGCGGCTCTCGGGTGCGGGGTTGGCTGCCCCGGCGGCCGGTCTGCGTCTGCCGACGATCACCGGCGGTCTGCGGCTGGCGGGGTCGCAGGCGCGGCTCGACCTGACGGCTGGCGATGCCGCCGGAGGGCGCGCCACGCTGACCGGGACCCTCGGGTTGTCGCCGGGACTGCCCGCGGCGCTGCGGCTCGATCTGGCCGGGCTCGGCATCGCCCGCGCGCCGCTGATCGAAACCACCCTCGACGGGGCGCTCGGCCTGGACGGACCCCTGACCGGGGGGGCGCGCATCGCGGGCGACCTGCGGCTCGGTCCAACCGAGATCCGCATCCCCGAGACCCTGTCCGGCAGCGCGGGCAGCGTGCCGGAGATCACCCATGTCGGGGACAGCCCCGCCGCGGCCCGGACCCGGGCCAATGCCGGGATCACACCGCCCGGTGCCGCGCGCCGGGCACAGGCGCCGCCCTACACGCTCGATCTCGCGGTGCGCGCGCCGAACCGGATCTTCCTGCGCGGGCGGGGTCTCGACGCCGAACTGGGCGGGGCGCTGCGCCTCGGCGGCACGACCCGTGACCCGGTCCCCACCGGTCAGTTCGACCTGATCCGGGGACGGCTCGACATCCTCGGCAAGCGCCTGACCCTGACCGAGGGGTTCGCGCGCCTGCAGGGCGGCCTCGACCCCCAGATCGGACTGACGGCGACCACGACCAGCGCCGGAACCGACATCGCGGTGATCCTCGAAGGGGCCGCTTCCGCGTCGGAGCTGCGCCTGACCGCCAGCCCGGACCTGCCTGAGGACGAGATCCTCGCGCGGCTGCTCTTCGGGCGCGGGCTGGATCGGATCTCGCCGCTGCAGGCCGCGCAGCTGGCGGCGGCGGTGGCGACGCTGGCCGGGCGCGGCGGGGACGGGATCGTCGGCAACCTGCGGCAGTCCTTCGGCCTCGCCGATCTCGACGTGGCGACCGATCCCGAGGGCGGCACGGCGGTCCGCGCGGGGCGCTACATCTCGGAGAACGTCTACTCCGATGTCACCGTGTCAAAGGGCCGGACCGAGCTTCGCCTGAACCTCGATCTCGGCCCCGGCATCACCGCGCGCGGCTCGGCGGCCAGCGATGGCGAGACCGGCATCGGCCTGTTCTTCGAACGTGACTACTGAAGCCCCCTTGACGCCCGCGGTGCGACCGGCCCCCGATATGGTCATGCACAGCGACGAGGACCTCGCCCGCAGGACGAAAGACGGTGACGGCGCAGCCTTCGCGGCGCTGCTCGAGCGGCACTACGACCGGGTGTACCGGCTCGGGTTCCGCCTGCTCGGCAGCCGGGCCGAGGCCGAGGACCTCGCGCAGGACGTCTGCGCCGCGCTGCCCGGCAAGATCGGCGGCTACCGCGGCGAGGCGCGCTTCACCACCTGGCTCTACCGTGTCACTGTGAACGCAGCCGAGGATCGCCGCCGCCGCAGCGCCCGCCAGACCCGGCTTGCCGCCGACTGGGGCACGCACGAGGTCAACCGGCAGGCGGGCCTGGCCGAGGATGCCGAGGCACGCACCTGGCTCGCCGAAGCGATGCGCAGCCTGCCCGACGAACTGGTGACGACGCTGGCGCTGCTCTTGGACGAGGGCATGACCCATGCCGAGGCGGGGCAGGTGCTGGGCGTCTCCGAAGGCACGATCCACTGGCGGATGGCCGAGGTGCGCAAACGCCTGCGCGCCCTTCACGCGAAGGAGTTGGAGGCATGACCGACGATCCGCTCGACCGTCTGGCCCGCGAGATGACCCGCGCGACCCCGGAGGCCGATCCGGCCGCGAAGGCGCGTGCGCTGGCGCTGGCACAAAAAAACTTCGAGGCCCGCCAAGGAACCGGCCCCGACGCGCGTCCCATGTCCGATCGCCCCAGACAGGGGGCGGGGTTCTGGACAGGAGTTCGCACCATGCTTTCGCACTTCCCCACGCGCGCCGCGCTCGTCACTTCTACTGGCCTTGTCGCCGTCGCCCTCGTCGTGGCCTACCCTGCGCTGCGGGACATGGGCCCGCCCCCGGTGGTTCCGCTGGTCACCGACGACAGCGAGGCGCCGCAGGTGGAACCGGTCGTCGTCGACGCGCTGCCCGCGCCGCTTCCTGCACCGCTGCCCGCGCCCGCGCCGATGCTGGCCGACCGCGCGGCGGCGGTGAAGCTCTCGGCGCCGCAGATGGAACTCGCCGTCGGCGCCGTGGCTCCCGACGCGCTGTACCTTCCGCCCGAAGCCGACACCGAAGCCTTCGCCAACGCGGACGAGAACCCGGTGAAAATCGCCGCCGACGAGCCTGTCTCGACCTTCTCCGCCGACGTGGACACCGCGTCCTGGGCGGTGATCCGGTCGTCGATCCTGAACGGCATGATGCCCCCGAAGGACGCCGTCCGGATCGAGGAAATGGTGAACTACTTCCCCTACGATCTGGCCGCGCCCGAGGGTGATACGCCGTTCCGTCCCACCGTCACCCTGACGCAGACACCGTGGAACCCGGACACCCGCCTGCTGCGCATCGCGCTGCAGGGACGGATGCCGCCGGTGGCGGAGCGTCCGCCGCTCAACCTCGTCTTCCTCATCGACACCTCCGGCTCGATGCAGGATGCCGACAAGCTGCCGCTCCTGAAGCAGTCCTTCCGGCTGATGCTGTCCGAGCTGCGTCCCGAGGATGAGGTCGCCATCGTCACCTATGCCGGCAGTGCGGGCGAGGTGCTGGCCCCCACCCCGGCGGGCGAGCGGGCCACGATCCTCGCCGCGCTCGACCGGTTGGAGGCGGGCGGCTCGACCGCGGGGCAGGAGGGTCTGCAACAGGCCTATGCCACCGCCGCGAAGATGCTGGCCGAGGGCGAGGTCAGCCGTGTCCTGCTCGCCACCGACGGGGACTTCAACGTCGGCCTGTCCGATCCGGCCGCGCTCGAGGAGTTCATCGCCGACCGCCGTGACGAAGGCGTCTATCTCTCGGTCCTCGGATTCGGGCGCGGCAACCTCGACGATGCCACGATGCAGGCGCTGGCGCAGAACGGGAACGGGCAGGCGGCCTACATCGACACGCTGATGGAGGCCCGCAAGGTGCTGGTGGACCAGCTGACCGGCGCGCTGTTCCCGATTGCCGACGACGTGAAGGTGCAGGTCGAGTTCAACCCGGCCGCCGTCGCCGAGTACCGCCTGATCGGCTACGAAACCCGGGCGCTGAACCGCGAGGACTTCAACAACGACCGCGTCGACGCGGGCGAGATCGGCGCGGGCCATGCGGTCACCGCACTCTACGAGGTCACCCCGGTCGGCTCGCCCGCCGTGCTGAACGATCCGCTGCGCTACGGGGCAGCCGGGGCGCCTGCCGGTCCGGCCGATGAACTGGCCTTCCTGCGCCTGCGCTACAAGGCGCCGGGGACCCAGACCTCTGCGCTGATCGAACAGCCCATCCCCGCCACCGTGACCGAGGCGGATCCCGAAACCCGCTTCGCCGCCGCCATCGCGGGCTTCGGCCAGCTTCTGCGGGGCTCGGACTACGTGACAGGGTGGGGGTACGGTGACGCCATCGCGCTGGCCGACGGGGCGACCGGCAGCGATCCTTTCGGCTACCGGCGCGAGGCGGTGTCGCTGATGCGCCTCGCCAACAGCTTGGCAGATGCAAACTAAGCAAAGTGCATAGTATGCAAAAAAAGGGCGGCCCCAGGGCCGCCCTTTCGCTGTTCTGTGCCGGTCCTTATTCGGCGGGAACCGCGGCCGCTGCGGTCCGGCCTGCCCCGAAGTGACGGGCGTTCAGGTAGAAGACCAGCGCGATCATCGCGATCTGGAAGGCCAGCGCGACCGAGGTGAAGGCCCAGTAGGCAACGCCGAACTTCACGATCAGGCCGGTGGCGACGAGGCCCTTGTTGATGAAGAAGTGCAGCATCACCGACAGCGCGACACCGGGGCAGACCAGGGTGTAGGCGCCCGGCGAGGTCTTGTCGCCGAAGACGAAGGATCCGAGGTAGCCCTGCTTGCGCAGCACGGCGAGGCCGAGACCGAGGATGCCGAACTGCACCGCCAGCACCTTGGCGAGGAAGCTCATGGTTTCGGCGGCCGTGCCGTGCACCTCGAAGGTGGTGTGCAGGCCATGGTCCTGCCGCAGCACTATGATGCCCAGAACGGTCAGCAGCGGGATGAGGATCAGCAGCGTCGGGGCGGCTTCCCGCGCGGTGCCGTAGTGCAGCATCGAGTTGAACGCGGTGATCCCGGCGACCAGGGCGTAGAGGACGGCGAGGGTGCCGAAGACCGTGGACAGGACCAGCGCGGTGCCGACGGTGGCGGGCACGCTGCTCATCGCGGCGGGGGCGGACAGGCCGACCGCGACCATGGCCAGCGCGAAGGCAGGCAGCAGTTGGGCGAAGCTGTTGTGCAGCGTCACGTCGAACAGGCCGCCTTTCGACAGCACGCGGCCGAGGAAGTCACCGATATAGGCAAAGGCGAGGATACCGACGAGTACGAAGGCTGCCATCGCCGCCGGGAACAGGTATTCCACGATACCCCACAGGCCCGGCACGAAGACGAGGCCCAGCAGGAAGCCGACGTTGATGCTCATCGCCAGCGCCAGCGGCAGGGCCAGAAGCGTCGTCTCGCCGTTCGAGTTGCGCAGCGTCTCGTAGGCGTCGGTCTTCCGGAACGCGTTGAACTTGCCGAGGTTCCACGCGAGGTAGCGCAGGTTCAGCACGCCGAAGACGGCGACACCGGCCATGCCCAGCACGATGGCGATCTGCAGCGGCAGGGACCCGGAGCCGAACGCGGCGGCGATGTCCTCGAACACGGGGACCGACTGGCCCGGGTGCTTCACCCAGAACATCAGGTACATGAAGAACGTGACGGCAAGGCCGCCAGCGCCCACGGAGGACAGGAAGTAGAGCGGGGCGTAGCCGGTATTCGCGGCGGAGCGGGGCGACATGGGGTGGTCCCTCCAAGTAATTGACTGTGGCAATCATTATCGCCTGCAAATTTAGTTGTCAACGACAATAAATCCTACATCTTGTGGATAACCGTCCTGCGCCAGCGGTATCTGGGGGTGCGGCGTTGACTCACCGCCCGGGACCCCGGACAAATGAAAAACCTGCAGCAAATCCGAGTCGCCCGCCTTGCGTTTCACGCGCCTCCGCCTCAACGGCTTCAAGAGCTTCGTCGATCCCACCGACCTGATCATCTCGGAGGGATTGACGGGCGTGGTCGGGCCGAACGGCTGCGGCAAGTCGAACCTGCTCGAGGCGCTGCGCTGGGTCATGGGCGAGAACCGCCCGACCGCGATGCGCGGCGGCGGGATGGAGGACGTGATCTTCGCCGGGGCCGCCACCCGCCCCGCGCGCAACTACGCCGAGGTGACGCTGGTCCTCGACAACTCGGACCGCCGTGCCCCGCCGGGGTTCAACGACCTCGACCAGCTCGAGATCGTGCGCCGGATCACCCGCGACGTCGGCTCGGCCTATCGCGCGGCCGGCAAGGAAGTGCGGGCCCGCGATGTCCAGATGCTCTTCGCCGATGCCTCGACGGGCGCGCATTCGCCCGCGCTGGTGCGGCAGGGCCAGATCTCGGAGCTGATCAACGCCCGGCCCAAGGCGCGCCGCCGCATTCTCGAGGAAGCGGCCGGGATCAGCGGTCTCTACCAGCGCCGCCACGAGGCCGAGCTCAAGCTCAACAGCACCGAAACCAACCTGTTCCGCGTCGATGACGTCCTCGAAAGCCTCGCGCAGCAACTGTCGCAACTGACCCGGCAGGCCAAGCAGGCCGCCCGCTACCGCGAGATCGGGGCCGAGATTCGCCGCGCCGAGGGGCTGCTGCTCTATCGCCGCTGGCGCGAGGCCGACCAGGCCGCGTCCGAGGCGCGCGCCACCCAGGCGGAGCGCCTGCGCGCCGCCTCGGAGGCCGAGCGGGCGGCCCGCATCGCCGCCGCCGCCCGCGAGGCCGCCGAGGACGCCCTGCCGCCCCTGCGCGAGGAAGAGGCGATTGCCGCCGCGGTCCTGCAGCGCCTGCTCGTGCAGCGCGACACCCTGGCCGAACAGGAGAGCCGCGCGCGCGAGCGGATCGACACGCTGGCGGCCCGCATCGCCCAGATCGACAAGGATGCCGAACGCGAAGCGGCGCTGAACCGCGACGCGGGCGAGACGATCGACCGCCTGACGTGGGAACAGACCGAGCTGGAAAAGGCCGGTGAAGGCCATGATCGCCGCCTCGCCGCCGCCGCCGAAGCCGCCCGCGCCGCAGGCGACGTGTTGTCGGAACGCGAGACCGCGCTCTCCGAGATGACCGAGGACGTCGCGCGCCTGTCAGCCCGGCACCAGTCCGCCGAGCGTCTCGTCGCCGAGAGCCGCCGCGCCGCCGAACGCGCCGAGGACGAGCGCACCCGTGCCGAGACCGCCGCCGCCGAGGCCCGCGCCCGCGCCGAGACCCTGCGCGCCGAAACCGCCCGCGCCGCCGCCGAGGCCGAGGCCGCCGAGGCCCGCGCTGCTGCTGCCGAAACCGCGCTGGCCGAGGCCGAGGCCGAGCGCGCCGCCCTGCAGTCGCGCGAAAGCGACGCCCGTGCCGCCCGGTCCGAGGCCGAGGGCGAGGTGGGCGCCCTGCGGGCCGAGGTCTCGGGCCTCGCGCGCATCGTGGACCGGGAAACCGGCGGCGGGGCGCAGTTGCTCGACACGCTCAGCGTGGACGACGGCTTCGAGGCCGCGCTGGGTGCCGCCCTCGGCGACGATCTGAAATACGGTCGCACCGAAGGCGCCGGTGGCTCGGGCTGGGCCGATCTGCCCGCTTATCCCGACACCGCCCCGCTGCCCGACGGCGCCGCCCCGCTCGCCCCTCATGTCCGTGCGCCCGAAGTGCTTGCCCGTCGCCTGTCCCGCATCGGTCTGGTGCCCGACGCCGCCACCGGGGCCCGCCTGCAACCCGCCTTGCAGCCCGGTCAGCGCCTCGTGACGCAGGCGGGCGATCTGTGGCGCTGGGACGGCTTTTCGACCCGCGCGGACGAGGCATCGTCGGCCACCGCGCTGCGGCTCCAGCAGGTCAACCGGCTCGCCGCGCTGCGCCGCCAGCTCGATGACCTGGAAGCCCGTGCCGAGGTCGCCCGCGCGGCGCATGAAGACCTTCTCGCGGACCTGGCCGAGGCGACCGAACGCGACAAGGCGGCCCGTGCCGCCCGCCGGGCCGCCGATGCCGCTCAGTCCGACGCCAGCCGGGCGCAATCCCGGGCCGAGGCCGAACTGAACCTCGCCGAGGGCAAGGTCGAAACCCTGTCGCATTCCGCGATCCGGCATGCCGAGGATGCCTCGTCCGCCCGCGCCGCGCTGGCCGAGGCCGAGCGCACCCTGGCCGGTCTCGAGAATCTCGCCGATGCCCGCGCCACGCTCGAAGAGGTCAAGGTCACCGTCGAAGCCGCCCGGATGACGATGATGGCCCGCCGGTCGGCGCATGACGAGGTCCGCCGCGAAGGCGAAGCGCGCCTCAAGCGCAGCCAGCAGATCATGACCGAGATCAGCGGCTGGCGGCACCGCCTCGACAGCGCCGCCGCCCGCGGCGCGGACCTGGCCGAGCGTCGGAGCGCCGCCGAGGCCGAACTGAAGGACGCGCAGGCCGCGCCGGAAGAGATTGCCGCCAAACGAGCCGCCCTGGGCTACGAGATCGACCGCGCCGAGGCCCGCAAGGCCGAGGCGGGCGATCTGCTGGCTGCCGGGGAAGCCGCGCTGCGCGAGGCGTCCGCCTCCGAGCGCGCCGCCGACCAGGCCGCGTCCGAGGCCCGCGAGGCCCGCGCCCGCGCCGAGGCCCGGGCCGAGGCCGCTGCCGAGGCTGTCACCCTCGCCGCCGAGAGGATCGAGGAAGCGCTGGAAGTCACGCCGGAGCAGCTGCTCGAAACGCTGGGGGCCGATCCCGACCGCCTGCCGCCCGCCGACGAGATCGACATCGAACTCGCGCGCCTGCGCCGTCAGCGAGATGCCCTCGGGGCCGTCAACCTGCGGGCCGAGGAAGACCGCAAGGCCGTCGAGACCGAGTATGACCAGCTGGCCAAGGAGAAGGGCGACCTCGAAGAGGCGATCAAGAAGCTGCGCGCCGGGATCGCCGGGCTGAACCGCGAAGGCCGCGAGCGCCTGCTGACTGCCTTCGAGGAGGTGAACCGCAACTTCGCGACCCTCTTCACCCATCTCTTCGGCGGAGGCGAGGCGAAGCTGGTTCTGGTCGAATCGGACGACCCGCTGGAAGCCGGGCTCGAAATCATGTGCCAGCCGCCCGGCAAGAAGCTGTCGGTGCTGTCGCTTCTGTCGGGCGGCGAGCAGACACTGACCGCGCTGGCGCTGATCTTCGCCGTCTTCCTCGCCAACCCCGCGCCGATCTGCGTGCTGGACGAGGTCGATGCGCCGCTCGACGACGCCAACGTGACCCGGTTCTGCGACCTGCTTGACGAGATGACCCGCCGCACGGAAACGCGGTTCCTGATCATCACCCACCACGCCGTCACCATGAGCCGCATGGACCGGCTCTTCGGCGTGACGATGGGCGAACAGGGCGTCAGCCAGCTGGTCAGCGTCGATCTGAAGAAGGCCGAGGCGCTGGTCGCCTGACCCGGCCCCGGCACCGATCCCGCACCGACGGAATACCGACGCGATACCGACGTTTTACCGACGTCGAAATCCCAGCAAAACCAGGGTGTTCGGGCGAAGCCTGACGCGTGTCCCGGGTTCGCCCGTACGCTGCGTTCAGAGTCTGTTCAGAAGCTCGCGCGTCGGCCAGGCATCGGCCGGCAGGCCCAGCCGCATCTGCTCGGCCCGCACCGCCGCGCGGGTGCCCGCGCCGAGGATTCCGTCGATCTCGCCCACGTCATGGCCCCGGGCCGCCAGCTTCTGCTGCAACAGCCGCATCTCGCCATCCTCCAGCGCCGGGTCCGGGTTCCCGGCATCGAAGACCGGTCCCCCCATCAGGCGATTGGCGAAATAAGCTGCGGTGGTCACGTAGACAAAGCTTTGATTCCACTCGAAATACACGTTGAAGTTCGGGTAGCCGAGGAAGGCCGGCCCCTTGCGCCCCTGCGGCAGGATCAGCGACGCGGGCAGGTCGCCCCGGATGTCGCCCCAGCGCGAGCGGACGCCCATCGCCTCCCACTCGCGTCCCGACTTGGTGGTCTGAAGCCCCGCCAGCGACCAATCCATGTCGGCGGGCACGGTGACCTCCTGCAGCCACGGCTCGCCCGGCCGCCAGCCGAGACCGGCCAGCATGTTCGCGCCAGACATCAGCGCATCCGGCGCGCTCGTCTTAAGCAGCACATGCCCGTCCCCGTCGCCGTCGATCCCCTTGGTCAGGATGTCTTCGGGCAGCATCTGGACCATGCCGATCTCGCCCGCCCAGGCCCCGGTCGTGTTCACCGGATCGAAGTCGCCGTGGGTGTAAAGTTCAAGCGCCGCAAAGACTTGCGGCCGGAACAGCTCGGGCCTGCGGCAGTCGTGGCTGAGCGTCACCAGCGAGTTCAGCGTGTTGAAGTCGCCCTGGAACGCGCCGTAGTCGGTCTCGAAGGCCCAGAAGGCCAGCAGCACGCCGCGCGGCACCCCGAAGCGCTGCTCGGCCGCACGGAACACGGCATCGTAGCGCTCGGAATTCACCCGGCCCTGGTCGATCCGGTACTGGCTGATGATCCGCCGCGCGAAGTCGGTGAAGCCCATCTTGAACACGCCCTGTGCCCGATCCCGCTGCAACGTGCGGGGGTCCTGCTGCGCGCTGCGGAAGAAGGCGTCGACCGTGCCACGGTCAAACCCGCGCGCGACGGCCTCTTCCTTCAATCCGTTGACGAAGGACGAGAAACTGCCGCCGCACTGGGCGGCGGCCGGTCCGGCGAGCGACAGGGACAGGGCGGTGACGAGGCTCAACAGGCGCATGGAAAACTCCGCAAACAGAACGTTGGGCCGAGCCTAGCAGGGCCGCGCGGTCAGGCAACCTCACGCCTGCGTCAGGACAGGAAAACCGCCAGTACGAGAAGCGCCCCCCAGACCCGCCAGAGCGCGCCGCAGGCCGCCTCGATCTCGGCCGGGCCCGGGTCGCGGCGCCCCTCGGGGTGAACGAAGGGAAAGTCCCGCCGCTCCCCGTGGTAACTGCGCGGACCCGACAGCGCGACGTCCAGCACCACGGCCATCGCCGCTTCCGGCCAGCCCGCATTGGGCGAGCGGTGCTTCGGCCCGTCCTGCAGCGCCGCGCGCCACGCCTCTGGCGCGAGATAGGTCAGCGCGATCAGCGCGGCCGTCAGCCGTGCGGGCACCCAGTTCAGGAGATCGTCCAGCCGGGCCGCGGCCCAGCCGAAGGACTCGTGCCGGGGGGTGCGGTGACCGATCATGCTGTCGGCGGTGTTCACCAGTTTGTAGACCAGCAGGCCCGGCAGCCCGAGCAGCAGGAACCAGAAGGCCGGTGCCACCACCCCGTCCGACAGGTTCTCGGCGGCGCTCTCGATGGCCGCTCGGGCGACTTCGGGCGCCTGCATCGCGGCGGTGTCGCGCCCGACGATCCGGGCCACAGCGCGGCGTCCCTCGCCTGCGCCGTAGCGCAGGCCATCCGCCACGGCGCGCACATGATCGACGAGCGAGCGTTGCGCCAGCAGGATGGCGGCGATCAGTACTTCCGCGACCGGCCCGACACCGGGCAGGGCCGCCACGACCAGACCGAGGGTCCCCGCCACAGCCACCAGCCCCGCCACGACGAGCGCGCCTTTCAGCCGCCTTGCGGCCCCTTTGTTCAGGTGGCGGTCGCAGGCCCCGATCACCCGCCCCATCAGGACGGCCGGGTGCGGCCAGCGGTCCCACAGCCAGCGCGGTTCGCCGAGAACCGCGTCGAGGAGCATCGCAAGCGCGAGGGTCATTCCGTGACCCCCAGGGCCGCGGCCAACCGGGCCCAGTCCTCGTCGGTTCCCGGAAGGCCCAGCCGTATCCAGGTCGCGCTGTAGGGGAAGATCCGCGTCCAGATCCGCGCCTCGGCCAACCGGGCCTGCCAGCGGGCGGCATCCTCCACGCTGTAGAGGCGGAAGAGCGGTGTGCCGCCCTCGGTGCGGGCCCCGGCCGCCGTCATCAACGCGTCGAGCCGCCCGGCATCGGCGGTCAGTCGCGCCCGCGTCGCGTCTGCCCAGCCGGGATCGCACAGGGCTGCGGCCCCGATGACGAGTCCGGGTCCCGATACGGCCCACGGTCCCAGTCGATCGCGCAGCGGGGCCAGTGTCTCGGGCCGACCGATCGCGAAGCCCAGCCGGACCCCGGCCAGCCCCCAGAACTTGCCCAGCCCCTTCAGGACCACCGTGCCGGGCCGGTGGGCGAGGGCCTGCAGGCTGGCCAGCGGGGTCGGATCGCAGAAGCTCTCGTCGATGACGGTCAGGCGGTAAGGGGACAGGTCTTCACCCGCGAAGAACCGCCCGTCCGGGTTGTTCGGATGGACGATCACCCGGGCGTCGGCGGCCCCGTCCCCGACCACCGTCCAGCCCTGTGCGGCAAAGGCTGCGCCGTGTTCGTTGTAGGTCGGTCCGGGAATGAGGACCCGTCCGGCGGGGCCGCCGACCGCGGGCAGCGCGGCGATCAGCGCCGAGGCCCCGTTGGCGGCCATCACGTCCAGTGTCGGCGGAATGCGCCAGAAGCGGCGCGCCGCCTCGTTCAGGCGATTGCCGTCGCCCGTATCGGGCAGGCGGGTCCACAGCCGTTCGGGCAACTCGGGCAGCGGGTAGGGCACCGGGTTGATCCCGGTCGACAGGTCGAGCCATTCGGACGCCGAACCGCCCCAGCGCGCCGCCGCCGCGTCCAGCCCGCCTCCGTGGTCCCGTTCCTGCCGTTCCATCGCGCCTGCCTGCCGTTCCGGTCCCCGCCGATCTAAAGCGGCGTGCGTTTCCCGACAATCTGTTAACACTTCCTAAAGCCCGGCGAGTCACGATGTCGCCCGGGCAGGGGTGCCCTGGGTGAGTGAGTGACCGCGCGATGGCGCATATCCTGATCGTGGAGGGGCAGGTGCCCCTCGGGGAATTGTGGAAACGGCATATCGAGCGGTCCGGCGCCCGGGCCGATCTGGTGTCCGATGCCGAGGGCGCAATGCGGGTGCTGAACCTCGAGCCGGTCGATCTGCTGGTTGTCGACCTCGCCCTGCCGGAGGGCGGTGCGCTGACCGTGGCAGACTACGCGGGGTATCGCCGCCCCGCCGCCAAAGTGATCTTCGTCACCTCGACGACGTTCTTCTCGGACGGGTCGATCTTCCAGCACGCGGCCAATGCCTGCGCGATGCTGCCCGCCGACACCCCGCCGGACGACCTTGTCGCGCTGGTCGATCACTACGCGGCGGGGACCTAGGCGGTCATCCGCGCCCGGTCGTGCGGGGCATCGAAGTCGAGGACCGGGTTGATCGGGATGATCCGGTACGGATTGATGGTTTCGTGGCTGTAATGGTAGTGCCGCACGATATGGCCGAAGTGCGTGGTCTCCGCCACGCCCGGCCACTGGTAGAGCTCGCGCGTGTAGCCCCAGAGGTTCGGGTAGTCGATGATCCGGCGCCGGTTGCACTTGAAGTGCAGGTGGTAGACCGGGTCGAAGCGCAGCAGGGTCGGCAGCAGGCGCCAGTCGGCCTCGGTCACCCGGTCGCCCATCAGGTAGCGCCGGGTCGACAGCCGGTCCTCCAGCCAGTCGAGCGTGTCGAAGAGCGCGCGGACCGCCTCGTCATACGCGGCCTGCGAGGTGGCGAAGCCCGACTTGTAGACACCGTTGTTGAGCGTGTCGTAGATCCGGGCGTTTACCTCCTCGATCTCCGTGCGCAACTCCTCCGGCCAGAAATCCAGCGTGTTCCCGGTCAGCCCGTCGAAGGCCGAATTGAACATGCGGATAATCTCGGAGCTTTCGTTCGAGACGATCGTTCCCGTCTTCTTGTCCCACAGGATCGGCACCGTGACCCGGCCCGAGATGCCGGGATCCGCCTTCAGGTAGATGTCGCGCAGGAAGGGCAGGCCGTGCAGGGTATCGCCGGTCGCGCCCTCGAAGCCGGTGTCGAAGGTCCAGCCGTCGGCCAGCATGTCGGGGTGAACCACCGAGACCGAGATGTGGTCGGTCAGGTCCTTCAGCGCCCGGAAGATCAGCGTGCGATGCGCCCAGGGGCAGGCGTAGCTGACGTAGAGATGGTAGCGGCCGCTTTCCGCCGCGAAGCCGCCCGACCCGCTGGGGCCCGGCTGCCCGTCCGGGGTGATCCAGTTGCGGAACCCCGCGGTCGAGCGGACGAAGCGGCCACCGGTCGCCTTGGTGTCGTAGCCTGCGTCGCTCCAGACGCCGTCGATCAGTTGTCCCATGGTCGCCTCCTTCTTGCCCGTCCGACCTAGGCCGGATGGTCCGGGGCGAAAACCGGACCGAGCGCACAGCGGCGCTGCACCTGCGCACTGTCCGCTGCGCCGCGGCGGGTGAATCTGTCACAGACAAGGTTGAATTCAGACAATTTTCAGGCGGCTACATTTACATTATCCACATGAAATCCACCTATGCGAGGGTGAGCTCAAGAGGTGCCTGATGACGACCTTTCTGCCAGAGGACGTCCGCCGCGGACTGGAACTCGCGCGGGAGCGCGACCTGCGCAAGAAGTCCCGCCTGCGTGTCGGGGAAGGCCCCGATGCCATCCCGATCCTGACCTTTGACGAGGACCGTTTCTCGGTTCCGATGTCGCAGGCCCCGGCGCTGCGCGGGCTTGTCGACATCTACGAAGGCGCCCGGCACCTGTACCAGGCGCTGATCGTCGCGTCCCAGGAAGACGGCGACCGGATGGTCTACGAGTTCAAGCGCGTGACCGCCGCGGCCGAGAAGGCCGCGCTCGATCACTACCGCCCGGCGGATGCGCCGGTCGCGCTGATCCCGCGACTGGCGCTCTGATCCCCGTTACTGAAGGTCTGCGAAGGCGGCTTGCAGGCGGGACACCGCCTCGGCCACCTGCGCGCGCGGCATAGCAAGGTTGAAGCGATGCCACAGCGCGGTCTCCGCGCAGAAGTTCCGGCCAAACTGCGGAACCACCTTCGCCTCGTCCCGCACCCGGCGCAGGATTTCGTCCTCGGTCATGCCCAGCCGCGAGAAGTCCACCCACGCGAGGTAGGTCGCCTGCAACGGCATCGACCAGACCCCCGGGATCTCGGCCATCCCCCCGTTGAAGAGCCGGACATTGCCGTCGAGGTGGCGAAGCTGGGCGTCCGCCCAGGCGGCCCCCTCCGGCGAAAAGGCGGCGCGGGTTGCCGTGACCCCCAGCGTGGCCGCGTCGTAGTTCAGGGCGATCAGCCGCTGCTGGTAGGCTTGGCGCAGCTCGGGGTCGGGGATGATCGCCTGCCCGACGCGCAGGCCGGCGAGGTTGAAGGTCTTCGACGCGGCGAAGAGGGTGATGGTGCGGGCCCGGTGCTCGGGGGCGGCGATGTCCATCGGGACATGGGTGCTGCCGGGGAACACGAGGTCGCAATGCACCTCGTCCGAGACGAGAAGCAGGTTGTGCCGCTCAGCGAAGTCGGCGACCTGGCGCTGTTCCTCCGGTGTCCAGACCTGGCCCGAGGGGTTCTGAGGGTTGCACCACAGCAGGATGCGGGTGTCTTCGGTGATCCGGGCGGAGGCGGCCTCGAAATCGAGGACGTAGCGCCCGTCTTCCAGCCGCATCGGCAGTTCGACCGGGCGACGGCCCGCACGCTCGGTCTTCAGCCGGAACTCGTGGTAGACGGGGGTGAAGAAGCAGACGCCCTCGCCCGGTGCGGACCACAGGTCGAGGATCGTCGCGATGGCGAGGCCGAGACCCTGCGTCGTCACGATCCAGTCGGGGTCGATCTGCCAGCCGTGACGGGTGCCGAGCCACCATTGCACCGCGGCCCGGTAAGCCGGGTCATCGTAGCCGTAGCCCAGCATCCCGTAGGCGACTTCCGCGTGCAGCGCCTCCAGCACGACCGGGGGGCAACGGTAGTCCGAATCCGCCACCCACATCGCGATGCCCTCGTCCGGGCTGACGCCGCCGAACGCCTCGAGGCGGCTCCACTTGCTGTTGAACGAGTCGCGCCGCCGTGTGGTCGGGTTGAACAGGTCGTCGGTGCCGATCGGGGTCTCGGAAGTCTGGGTCATGGTCTCTCTCGCCGGTTTGGCGTCACGCTAGCCGTCTCAGCGGTGGCTGCAAGCGCAGTTGCGCCACGCGGGAGGCTCGCTTAGATCACCTGCCATGACCATTCGTCCGATCCTGATCCATCCCGACCCGCGCCTGAAGAAGGTGGCCGGCGCGCTGCCCGACATCTCGGACGAGGTGCGGGTTCTGGCCGACGACATGCTGACGACGATGTACGACGCGCCGGGCATCGGTCTGGCCGCGCCGCAGATCGGGGTCTCGCACCGCCTGATCGTGCTCGACGCGACGCAGAAGGACGAGGCGCCTGCGCCGCTGGTCATGGTCAATCCCGAGGTCATCCTCGAATCGGACGAGCGCAACGTCTACGAGGAAGGCTGCCTGTCGATCCCCGAGCAATACGCCGACGTCGAGCGCCCCGCCGAGGTGCGCGTCCGCTGGCTGGACCTGAACGGCAGCGTGCAGGAGCGCGACTTCGCCGGGCTCTGGGCGACCTGCGTGCAGCACGAGATCGACCACCTCGATGGCGTGCTGTTCATCGACTACCTCAAGCCGCTCAAGCGCCAGTTGATCACCCGCAAGATGGTGAAGCTGAAGCGCGAGCGTGCGCGCGAGGCGGGCTGAGCCATGCCCCGCGCGGTGGTGCTGCATCCCGACCCGGTGTTGCGCACCGTCGCCGTCCCGGTCGCGCGCTTCGACGAGGCCCTCGCCCGGCTGGCCGAGGAGATGCTGGACACCATGTACGCGGCCCCGGGACGCGGCCTTGCCGCGCCGCAAGTGGGCGTGTCGCAGCGCCTGTTCGTGATGGACGCGACATGGAAGGACGGACCGCGCCGCCCCTGCGTTTTCGTGAACCCCGAGATCGTTGCGGGCGAGGGACGCGTGACCGGACCCGAGGCCTGTCTCTCGATCCCCGGCCGCACGGTGCAGGTCGAACGCGACGCGTCCGTCACGGTACGCTGGCAAGATCTCGGCGGAGCCGCGCACGAAGCCCGGTTCGACGGCTTCGAGGCGATCTGCATCCAGCATGAGACCGACCATCTCGACGGGGTGCTCTGCATCGACCGCGAGGCGGAGGCATGATCCAGCCCATCCTGCGCTGGCCCGACAAGCGCTTGCGGACGGCTGCAGCCCCGGTCGGGACGATCGACGACGACGTGCGCGCAATCTGGGACGACATGATTGCAACGATGGATGCCATGCCCGGCGTCGGCCTCGCTGCGCCCCAGATCGGCGTGATGCGCCGGTTGGCGGTGGTCGATGCCTCGGACACCCGGGGACGCGCCATCCGGATTGCGGATCCCGAGGTCATCGAGCTGTCCCCCGACCGTCGTCCGGGCACCGAGGCCTCGCCCTGCCTGCCCGGTGTCAGCGCCGAGATCACGCGTCCGGTCTGGGTCGAGGCCAGCTTTCTCGACGCCAACGGGTTCCGCGTGCGCCAGCGGTTCGAGGGGCTCTGGGGCATCAGCCTGCTGCACCAGATCGACCACCTCAACGGGCGGATGTACTTCGACAACCTGAGCCGGGTGAAGCGCGACATGCTGCTCCGCCGGGCGGCCAAGGCGGGGTAGCGCGATGCGGCTGGTCTTCATGGGCACGCCCGAGTTCTCGGTCCCCGCGCTCGACGCGCTGGTCGGGGCCGGGCACGAGGTCGTCTGTGTCTACACCCAGCCCCCGCGCAAGGCGGGACGTGGCCAGAAGCCGCGTCCCACGCCCGTGCATGCCAGGGCCGAGGCTCTGGGGATCGAGGTCCGGCATCCGGTCTCGCTGAAGGGTACGGCCGAGCAGGAGGCCTTCGCCGCGCTCGGGGCCGAGCTGGCGGTTGTGGTGGCCTACGGGCTGATCCTGCCGCAGGCGGTGCTCGACGCGCCCGCGCGCGGCTGCTGGAACATCCATGCCAGCCTTCTGCCGCGCTGGCGCGGGGCGGCCCCGATCCACCGGGCCATCATGGCGGGCGATGCCGAGACCGGCGTCTGCATCATGCAGATGGAGGCGGGGCTCGACACCGGGCCGGTCCTGCTGCGCCGCACCACGGCGATCGGGGCGACCGAGACGACGGGCGATCTGCACGACCGGCTGTCGGCGCTGGGGGCCGAGGCGATCGTCGCGGCCATCGCGGATGCCGGTGCGCTGCAGGCCGTGCCGCAGCCCGAAGACGGCGTCACCTATGCCGCCAAGATCGACAAGGCCGAGGCGCGGATCGACTGGACCCGCCCGGCGGCCGAGGTGGATTGGCTAATCCGCGGCCTGTCGCCGTTTCCCGGGGCCTGGACCACGCTCGGCGGCAAACGGTTAAAGCTCCTGCGGTCGCGGCTGGCCGACGGGCAGGGCACCGCGGGCGAGGTGTTGTCGGGCTTGACGGTGGCCTGCGGTGATGGCGCCATCGAGATCCTGTCCGTGCAGATCGAAGGGCGCGGCGCGCAGGACGCTGAGCCCTTCCTGCGCGGAACCCCCGTGCCTGCGGGCACCCTGCTGGGAGACGCCTGAGATGGGATTCTTCGCCTTCTTCGGATCGCTGATGATCGGCGGCATCGTCGGCTGGCTGTCCGAGAAATGGGGACTGACGCGGAACGGCGTGCTTGCCTCAGTCATCATCGCGCTGGGCGGGGTGATCCTGCTGTTCATGGCGCGGGTCATGTTCCACCTCAGCTTCGGATCGCCCGGCCTCGACGCCATCATCGGCGGGGCAGGCGCGCTGCTCCTGGTGCCGACCGAGGCGGCGCAGCGGGCGCGGCGCAAGCGGAAGTGAGGCGTCAGCGGCCCGGCGTGCGCGGCGGGCGCGGGCGGTAGACCGGCAGGCGCCAGCCGAACAGGATCGATCCCGCGCGCAGGCCGAAGGTCAGCACCGTGCAGGCCGCCAGAGGCGCCAGTGGATGCGGTGTCATCAGCGGGGCGAGGACGGCCGCCGCGGCCCCGGCGAGGGCGGCGGTGACGTAGAGTTCGCCCTGTTTCAGAACCAGCGGCACCTCGTTGCAGACCACGTCGCGCATCAGCCCTCCGAGACAGCCGGTCACGATGCCCATGATGACGGTGATCGCCGGTCCCTGCCCGAGACCCTGCGCGGCGGCCACCCCGGCCGAGACCGCGATGGCCAGCGCCAGCGCGTCCAGCCAGACGATGACCTTGTACCGGCTTTCCAGCAGGTGCGCGGTGAAGAAGACGATCACGGCGGCGGCCGCAGCGACGCCCACGGTGCGCGGCTCGGCGATCCAGAACACAGGGTTCCGGTCGAGCAACAGGTCGCGAACCGTTCCTCCCCCGACCGCGGTCAGGCTGGCCACGAACACGAAGCCGACGATGTCGAGCTGGGCCCGCGATGCGACCAGCGCCCCGGTCAGCGCAAAGACGACCACCGCCGCGAGATCGAGCGCGACGAGCAGGCTCATCCGCTCTTGGCCGGCTTGAAGGGGGCCATGCCGGCCCGGGCCAGGGCGTCGGCACGCTCGTTCTCGGGATGCCCGGCATGGCCCTTGACCCATTTCCACGTCACGTCGTGCCGCGTCCGCGCCTCGTCCAGCCGCTGCCAGAGTTCAACGTTCTTGACCGGCTTCTTGTCCGCCGTGCGCCAGCCGTTGCGTTTCCAGCCATGCATCCAGGACGAGATGCCGTTCTTCACGTAGGCGCTGTCGGTGACCACTGTGATCGTGCTTGGCCGCGCGAGGCTCTCCAGCGCGTGGATCGCGGCCAGCAGTTCCATCCGGTTGTTGGTGGTCAGCGCCTCGCCGCCGCTGAGCTCGCGCTCCTTCACCACGGTATCACCCTCCCGCGCCACCAGCAGCGCGCCCCAGCCGCCGGGTCCCGGGTTTCCGGAGCAGGCTCCGTCGGTATAGGCAAAGAGATCAGGCATGGGCAAAGACCAGGATAAAGGGATCATCGGTACCGGCGAGACCCGCGCCGTGCCCGAGCTCCACCCCGGTGACGGTGAAGCCAGCGTCGGTCAGCAGGCGGCGCAGTTCCGGCTCGGAATAGTAGGTATAGAACCGCCCGAGGGTATCGCGCCCTTCACCGGTGCCCAGTTTCAGCCCGAGGAAGACACGTCCACCGGGCGTCAGGGCCGTGCGGATGCGAGCGAGGTGGCCCGGCATGTCTGCCCGCGGGGCATGGAGCAGGCTGAAGCTCGCATGGATGCCGTCATAGGCCGCGACCTCGGTCAGGTCGGTGAAGGTCCCGAGCCGCGCCCGCACACCGCGCGACCGGGTCGCGGCGACGAACTCGGGCAGGGGGTCGAGGCCCGTGACATCGAAGCCCGCTGCCTGCATCGCGGCCGCCTGGAGCCCCGGACCGCAGCCGAGATCGAGGATCCGCCCGCCCTCTGGCAGATCCGCGAGGAACCGCGCCAGCGCCGCGTCCTGCTCCGGCGCAGGCGGGATCGCGGCATAGGCCTCGGCGCGCGCCCGGTAGGCGTCGAGCGTCTGCGGATCCGCGCTCACCATGCGACCGGGATCAGGCACACCACCACGAGGCTTGTCAGCAGCAACCGCAGCGCCATCCACCAGCGGGGGGCGAGGCCCTGCGCCCAGAACAGGAAGTCCAGCGCGAGCAGCGCGAGGAACCCGGCGATCAGCGAGATCGCCGCCCCGGTCGGCCCGCCGCCGGTGAAGAAGAAGGCCCAGAGCGCCGGGATCACCGACAGCGCGTAGCCGGTCGCCGCGCCGCGACCCTCGGCCCGCGCGGCAAAGCCCCACAGCACGCCGGACATGAACGCGAGGATGATTGCCCCGTAGAACAGCCCGATGTAGGGGCCGACGAACCGGGCCCCGAGCGTGCGAACGCCCCAGCCTTGCAGCTCGGGGTTGAGGGCGGTGGCCGCCCCCCAGGCAAAGGGGATGACCCCGGCAAGGCCGAGGAGCAGGGCGGATCGGGGAATGGGCGTGTCAAACATGGGCGCAGGTTTAGCGCCTCGGGCGCGGGCGTCTAGGGTGCGCAGCGCGTCAGGCCGGTTCCCGCAGCACGCGCGGCACCTTGAACTCGACCCGCTCGACGGCGGTCTCGACCAGTTCGACCGTGAGGTCGTAGCGCTGCCGGAACGCGTCGATGACCTCCTCGATCAGAACTTCGGGGGCCGAGGCCCCGGCCGTGATGCCGATCGAGCCGATCCCCTCGAGGGCGCGCCAGTCGATATCGGTCGCGCGCTGCACCAGTTGGGCATAGGCGCAGCCGGCCTTGCGCCCGACCTCGACCAGCCGTTTCGAGTTGGACGAGTTCGGCGCGCCCACCACCAGCATCGCATCGGCTTTCGGTGCCATGGCCTTGACCGCTTCCTGCCGGTTGGTCGTCGCGTAGCAGATGTCTTCCTTGTGCGGACCGACGATGGCCGGGAAGCGGGTCTTCAGCGCCTCGACGATCCCCGCCGTGTCGTCCACCGAGAGCGTGGTCTGCGTGATGAAGGCGAGGCGCCCGGGATCGCGCACCTCCAGGCCCGCGACATCCTCGGCGGTTTCCACCAGCAGCACCTCGCCCGGCGGGAGCTGCCCCATGGTGCCGATCGTCTCGGGGTGGCCGGCATGGCCGATCATGACCATCTGCAAGCCGTTCTGGTGATGACGCTCGGCCTCGATATGGACCTTCGAGACGAGGGGGCAGGTCGCGTCGACGAAGATCATCGCGCGCGCCTGCGCTGCGGCGGGCACCGATTTCGGAACGCCATGCGCCGAGAAGATCACCGGGCGGTCGCCCGGCACCTCGTCCAGTTCCTTGACGAAAACGGCCCCCTGCGCCCGCAACCCGTCCACGACGTATTTGTTGTGGACGATCTCGTGGCGCACGTAGACCGGGGCACCCCATTTCTGGAGCGCCATCTCGACGATCTTGATGGCCCGGTCCACCCCGGCGCAGAAGCCGCGCGGAGCCGCGAGATAGAGCGTGAGCGGGGGGCGCGGGGCTTCGGTCATGGGCACACCTTTCGTTGCCCCAGACTTAGGCCCTGCGCCTGCCTGCGTAAAGCGGGCGTGCTACTTCGCGTCGGTCGCTTCGTCCTCGCGGGGTTCGCGCGGCGGGCGTCCGATGAAGCTCTTCAGCTCGTCCAGCTCGATGAAGTTGTCGGCCTGCCGCCGCAACTCGTCCGAGATCATCGGCGGCTGGGCCCGGATGGTCGAAACGACCGAGACCCGGACGCCCTTGCGCTGCAACGCTTCCACCAGAACCTTGAAATCGCCGTCGCCGGAGAACAGCACCGCGTGATCGATATGCGGCGCCAGTTCGAGGGCATCGACGGCAAGCTCGATGTCCATGTTGCCCTTTACCTTGCGGCGTCCCTGGCTGTCGGTGAACTCGCGCGCGGGCTTGGTGACCATCGCGAAGCCGTTGTAGTGCAGCCAGTCCACCAGCGGCCGGATCGGAGAGTATTCCTCGTTCTCCAGAAGGGCCGTGTAGTAGAAGGCGCGGATCAGTTTTCCTCGGCGGGCAAACTCCTGCCTCAGAAGCTTGTAGTCGATGTCGAACCCGAGCGCCTTTGCGGCCGCGTAGAGGTTGGACCCGTCAATGAACAGGGCAAGCCTGTCGTCCTTGTAAAACATATCAAGTCTCATTAAAGCGCGGGCGCCTCGTGCATACGCCCAGGCCACTTGGATAGGAGCGGGTCGTAAATTGCAACCGATTGGTGACAACGCAAGGGGTGACGACACCCCTCACGGGTCCTTCCGCAACGGCATCGTCGCATTGGGCGGCAACCTGCCGCTGGACGGGCGGTCCCCTGCCGAGACCCTGCGCGCCGCCGTCGCTACCCTTTCGGATAGGGGTGTCGAGGTGACCGCCCGCAGTTACCTCTACCGCACGGAGGCCTTCCCGCCGGGCTCCGGCCCGGACTTTGCCAATGCCGTGGTGCAGGTCTGGACGGCCTTGGCCCCCGCGACCGTTCTGACACTCCTGCACGAGATCGAGGCCGCCTTCGGACGGGTCCGGGATCAGCGCTGGGGGCCGCGGTCGCTCGATCTCGACCTCATCGCGCTTGGCGACGTGATCCTGCCGGACGCGGACACGCACGCGGAATGGCGCGCGCTGCCGCCGGATGCGCAGGGCAGCCGTGTCCCGGATCGCCTGATCCTGCCGCATCCGCGCGTGCAGGACAGGGCTTTCGTGTTGATTCCGCTCGCTGACGCGGTGCCGGACTGGCATCACCCCGTGACCGGCCAGAGCGTGGCGGAAATGGTCGCGGCCCTGCCCGAGGCGGACCGGCAATCCGTGATTGCACTGGATCAGAGGGTCTGAGGTGCGCGGAGCGCGCAGGATTGTCCTTGTCAAGGCTTTTCCGAGGGCTTATGTGCAGGGCCTCAATCCAAGAACGGACTGGAGAAGCTCATGGCCCGCGTGACGGTCGAAGATTGCGTTGACAAGGTCCCGAACCGGTTCGAGCTGGTTCTGCTGGCGGCGCACCGGGCGCGCGAGATCGCTTCGGGCAGCGCGCTGACCATCGACCGCGACAACGACAAGAACCCGGTCGTGAGCCTGCGCGAGATCGCCGAGGAAACCCAGTCGGCCGACGCCCTGCGCGAGCGGATGATCGAGAGCCACCAGACCCAGATCGAGGTCGACGAGCCGGAAGAGGACAGCATGGCGCTGCTCATGGAAGGCAGCTCGGCCGATCGTCCGGCGGAAGACGACCTCAACGAGGAAAAGATGCTCCGCGCGCTGATGGAGGCGCAGGGTCAGGGCTGACGCCCATCCCCGGAGCCCGCGCGCGAGCATGATCGACCTTCAGGATCTTCTGACGCTCGTTCGCGCCTACAATCCGAACGCAGACTTCGACAAGATCGCGGCGGCCTATCACTATGGCCGCCGGGCGCACGAGGGCCAGAAGCGGCACTCGGGCGAGGACTACTTCACGCACCCCGTCGCCGTCGCCGCCATCCTGAGCGAGCAGCGGCTCGACGATGCGACGCTGATCACCGCCCTCCTGCACGACACGCTGGAAGACACCGGCTCGACCTACTCCGACATCCGCGAGAAATTCGGACCCGAGGTCGCGGAACTGGTCAACGGCGTCACCAACCTGACCAACCTGCAGCTGTCCAGCCACGAGACCAAGCAGGCCGAGAACTTCCGCAAGCTGTTCATCGCGATGTCGAAGGACATCCGCGTGATCCTCGTGAAGCTGGGCGACCGGCTGCACAACATGCGCACCATCCGCCACATGCGCCCCGACAAGCAGGTCAAGAAGGCGCGCGAGACGATGGAGATCTATGCGCCGCTGGCCGGCCGCATGGGGATGCAGTGGATGCGCGAGGAACTCGAGGACCTCTCGTTCCGGGTGCTGAACCCCGAAGCGCGCTCGTCGATCATGCGCCGCTTCGTGGCGCTCCAGCGCGAGTCGGGCGACGTGATCCGGAAGATCTCGACCGACATCGAGAAGGAACTCGCGGCAAAGGATATCGCGGCCACCGTCTATGGACGGGCCAAGAAGCCCTACTCGATCTGGCGCAAGATGGAGCAGAAGGAAGAAAGCTTTTCCCGGCTCTCGGACATCTACGGCTTTCGCGTGATCACCGGGACCGAGGATGACTGCTACGCCGTCCTCGGGGCCGTCCACCAGCGCTGGCGGGCCGTCCCGGGACGGTTCAAGGACTACATCAGCCAGCCCAAGTCCAACGGCTACCGGTCGATCCATACCACCGTCTCGGGCCGCGACGGCAAACGTGTCGAGATCCAGATCCGGACCCGGCAGATGCACGAGGTGGCCGAATCTGGTGTCGCCGCCCACTGGGCCTACCGCGACGGGATCAAGGTGCAGAACCCGTTTGCCGTCGACCCGGCCGAGTGGCTGGCCAGCGTCGCGGACCGCATCGACGAGGCGGGCGATCACGAGGAGTTCCTCGAGCACGTGAAGCTCGAGATGTACTCGGACCAGGTGTTCTGCTTCACCCCCAAGGGCGAAGTGGTGAAGCTGCCGAAGGGGGCGACGCCGCTGGACTACGCCTACGCGATCCACACCCGGATCGGCGACAGTTGCGTCAGCGCCAAGGTGGACGGCGTGCGCGTGCCGCTCTGGACCCGTCTCCGCAACGGCCAGTCGGTCGAGATCATCACGGCCGAGGGCCAGCGCCCGCAGGCGACGTGGCTCGATATTGTCACGACCGGCCGGGCCAAGGCCGCGATCCGGCGCAGCCTGCGCGAAGAAGACCGCGCCCGCTTCATCAAGCTCGGACACGAACTGGCAAGGCAGGCGTTCGAGCATGTCGGCAAGCGTGCCACCGACAAGGCGCTCCAGACCGCGGCGACCATGCTGGGGGCGGGGGACCGCAGCACGCTCCTCGAGCGTCTGGGCTCGGCCGAGCTGACGACGGGGGCCGTCCTGCACGCGCTCTATCCCGATCTCACCGGGCAGGAAGGTGAAGTGATCGACGCGGATCGGGCGGTTCTCGGTCTCGATCCGAACCAGCACTACCGTCGGGGCGAGTGCTGCCAGCCCGTGCCGGGCGAGCGGATCGTCGGCATTACCTACCGGGGGCAGGGGGTCGTGGTCCACACGATCGACTGCGACTCGCTGGCGGAATTCGAAAGCACGCCGTCCCGCTGGGTGGACCTGCACTGGCAGCCCGGCAAGCACGCGGCCGTTCATGCCGTGACGGTCAACGTGACGATCGGCAACGATCCTGGTGTGCTGGGACGAATCTGCACATTGATCGGCGAGCAGCGCGCCAATATCTCGGACCTGAAGTTCGTCGATACCAAGCCTGACTTCTACCGGCTGCTTGTAACCGTGGAGGTGCGCGACGTCGAGCATCTGCACCGGGTGATGACAGCGGTTCAGGCGGACAGCGATGTCGCCGAACTGGCGCGTTACAAGGACACAAGCCGCGCCCCGGTCTGAGGCCGGGCGCAACGGAAAGGGGCAGCGTGGTCTTCAAGAGGCGGGACCGGCGGCCGATCTGGCGCATGATCCAGGAGGCGTTCTGGCCTCGGGGCGGGTGGACGCGTGCCTTCACCTATGTCCGCCACCGGCTGCGCCGCTTGCCCGACCCGCCGCATCGCGTCGCGCGCGGGATCTTCGCCGGTGTCTTCGTCAGTTTCACGCCGCTCTTCGGGTTCCACTTCCTTGCCGCTGCGGCGGTCGCCTGGGTGCTGCGGGCCAACATCCTCGCGGCGCTGCTCGCCACGTTCATCGGCAATCCGCTGACCTTCCCCTTCATCGCGGCACTGTCGCTCGGGATCGGGCACAGCCTTCTCGGGCATGGGTGGCGTCCCGAGGACCACAAGGGGGTGCTCGAGAACTTCGCCGGTGCGGCCAGCGACATCTGGAACAACATCATCGCCATCTTCACGCCCGCGCCGACCCAGTGGGGCAACCTGCAGGACTTCTTCTTCGACCTGTTCCTGCCCTATCTCGTGGGCGGCATCGTGCCCGGCATCACGGCGGGCGTGGTGTGCTATTACCTCTCGCTGCCGGTACTGATCGCCTACCAGAACCGCCGCGAAGGCCGGGCGAAGGCGCGCTTGAAGAAGCTGCGGCGAAAACCGGCGATCGGGGCTGACGGTGGGCCGGATTTGCCCTAGGTCTGGCGCAGACCTGCTACGGAGCGCGCCCCATGTCCCCTGACGGTTCCCCCGCGAGAGTTCTGCGCCTCGGCGTGAACATCGACCATGTCGCCACCGTGCGGAACGCGCGCGGCGGTGCCGTTCCCGACCCGGTGCGGGCCGCCAGGTTGGCCGAAGAGGCCGGGGCGGACGGGATCACCGCCCATCTGCGCGAGGATCGCAGGCACATCTCGGATGCGGACATCGAACACCTGATGGCCGAGTTGACGCTGCCGCTGAATTTCGAGATGGCGGCGACCCCCGAAATGCAGGCGATTGCCCTCCGGCACCGCCCGCATGCCGTCTGCATCGTCCCCGAGCGCCGCGAGGAGCGCACCACCGAAGGCGGGCTGGAAGTCGCACGCGAAGAGAACCGACTGGCGCATTTCATCGCGCCGCTGCGCGAGGCCGGGTGCCGGGTATCGATCTTCATCGCGGCCGACCCCAGGCAGATCGAGGCGGCGCATCGCATCGGCGCGCAGGTGATCGAATTGCACACCGGGGCCTATTGCGACGCGGTCGCCGAAGGACGCGCCGAGGATGCCGCGCGTGATCTGGGCGCGCTGACCGAGATGGCGGCCTTTGCCGACTCGCTGGGCCTCGAGGTTCATGCCGGGCACGGCCTGACCTATGACAGCGTCGGCCCGATCGCGGCCCTGCCGCAGGTCGTCGAACTGAACATCGGCCATTTCCTGATCGGCGAGGCGATCTTCCGGGGCCTCGGACCCGCGATCACCGAGATGCGCCGCCTGATGGAGGCGGCCCGCGCCGGGGCCGTGGCATGATCCGCGCGGCGGGTCTCGCGCTGGGCCTTGCCCTGCTGCCCGCGCTCGGTGCGGCGCAGAGCGTGAGCGACTGCGACGGCTGGGTCGGCGCCGCGCGGAACCTGGCCGAGCCTTGGGACGAGAACACGCGCACCTTCGCCAACGGGGCCGTGCGGCTGGCGGTCCTCGATACGCTGGAGCCCGCTGCGGGCGCGTTCCACCTGCTGATCCTGTCGCCGCCCTACACCGAACTGGGCGACCGCCAGTGCCGGATCGTCGGCGGGCGCGGCGGTCTCGGCTTTGCCGGGATGATGTTCTCGGAACTCGACGCCTCCTATGACCCTGCCGTCGGCCTGATCTGGACCTTGCCGGTGGTGGTGCTCGTGTCGGACACCGGTGATTTCCAGACCGTCGGTCTGCGCGTCACGCTGAACCAGGCGACCGGTGACGTCGGCACGACGATCTTCCCGGTCGACTGACGGCGGGCCCCGCGGATGATCCTCGGCATCGGCACGGACCTTGCCAACATCGAGCGCATCGGGCGCACGCTTGACCGGTTCGGGGACCGGTTCCGCAACCGCGTCTTCACCGAGACCGAGCAACGCAAGGCCGAGCGGCGCAAGGAAACGGTCGCGACCTACGCCAAGCGCTGGGCCGCCAAGGAGGCCTGTTCGAAGGCGCTCGGCACCGGGCTGCGGATGGGCATCTCGTGGCGCGACATGGCGGTGGTGAACCTGCGCAGCGGGCAGCCGACGATGGTGCTGACCGGCTGGGCGGCCGAGCGCCTGGCCTCGATGACACCGCCCGGCCACAAGGCGGTGATCCATGTCACGCTGACCGACGATCATCCGTGGGCGCAGGCCGTCGTGCTGATCGAGGCGGTCCCGGAGGCGTGAAGCGTCCCGGCGGCACAGTTGACTCCCCCGCGCCGCGCGCCCATGAACGCCGCGAACAGAGGTGAGAGGCGGCGATATGGCGGCGAAAAGTTCGGATGGCGGGTTTGTCGAGACGATCAAGACGATTGTCTATGCGCTGCTCATCGCGGGGATCTTCCGCACGCTGTTCTTCCAGCCGTTCTGGATTCCCTCGGGGTCGATGAAGGACACGCTGCTCGTCGGCGACTTCCTCTTCGTGAACAAGATGGCCTATGGCTATTCCCGGCATTCCTGCCCGTTCTCCGCCTGCCCGTTCTCGGGCCGCCTGTTCGGCTCCGAGCCCGAGCGCGGCGACATCGTCGTCTTCCGTCATCCGGTGAACGGGGCCGACTTCATCAAGCGGGTGATCGGCCTGCCGGGTGACCGTGTCCAGTTCCGGGATGGCCGGCTGATCCTGAACGGCACGCCGGTTCAGGTCGAGGACGACGGCACCTTCCGCGAGACGTTCGAACGCCAGGGCCCGCTGGGCAACTATCCGCGCTGCGCCAATGCGCCGGTTGGCGAGGGCGCGCAGTGCGTGAAGGAGAAGTATCTCGAGACGCTGCCGAACGGCGTGCAGCACTCGATCCTGAACATCGACACCGGCTTCGCCGACAACACGCGCGAGTTCGTGGTGCCCGAGGGCCAGTACTTCATGGTCGGCGACAACCGCGACAACAGCCAGGACTCGCGCTTCGCGCAGGCCGCCGGTGGCGTCGGGTTCGTGCCCTATGAAAACCTGATCGGCCGGGCGGACCGGGTGATGTTCTCGTCGGCGGGACGGCGCATGGTCTACTTCTGGACCTGGCGTTCGGACCGCTTCTTCAAGGCGCTCGAATGAAGATCAGTCGCGAACTCGAGGCCTTCGCCGCGCGGCTGGGGCATCGGTTTGCCGACCCGGCCCTGCTGGTGCAGGCCGTCACGCATCCGTCGATGGCGGCGGGCACGGGCGGGCACAACCAGCGGCTGGAGTTTCTCGGGGACCGGGTGCTCAACCTGCTGATCGCCGAGGCCCTGTTCAAGGCAGACGTTCAGGCCGCCGAAGGCACCCTTGCGCCGCGCTACAACGCGCTCGTCCGCAAGGAGACCTGCGCCGAGATCGCCCGCAGCCTCGATCTGGGGGCGGTGCTGAAGCTGGGCCGCTCCGAGATGCAGTCGGGCGGGCGGCGCAAGGACGCGCTCGTGGCCGACGCGCTGGAGGCGGTTCTGGCGGCGGTCTATCTCGATGCCGGGCTCGATGCCGCGCGCGATATCGTCCTGCGACTCTGGGGCGACCGGATCGTCAAGGCCGAAACCCATGTCAGCAACGCGAAGTCCGAGTTGCAGGAATGGGCGCAGGGGCGGGGCATGGCCACCCCCGACTACGTCGAGATCGAGCGGGCCGGACCGGCCCACGCACCGGTCTTCACGGTCGAGGCGCGTCTCGCGGATGGCCGCGCGGCCCGCGCCGAAGCCAGTTCGAAACGCAATGCCGAGCAGGCCGCGGCCGGTGCTCTGCTGAAGAAAGTGCAGGCCGATGACTGAGGCCCCGACCACCCGCGCCGGATTCATCGCCCTGATCGGCGAACCGAATGCGGGCAAGTCCACGCTGACCAACGCGATGGTTGGCACCAAGATTTCCATCGTGACGCACAAGGTGCAGACCACCCGCGCCCGCATCCGGGGCGTGGCGCTGGAAGGCAACGCGCAACTCGTCTTCGTCGATACGCCGGGTCTCTTCCGGCCGCGACGGCGGCTCGACCGCGCCATGGTGGCGGCGGCCTGGGGCGGGGCGGCGGATGCCGATATCGTCGTCCTGATGATCGAGGCGCATCGCGGCCTGACCCCCGGGGTGCAGGCGATCCTCGATGCGCTGACCGAGAAGGTCTCGGCGCACCGGACGGTCGTGCTGGCGATCAACAAGATCGACCGGGTCGAGGCGCCGAAGCTGCTGGCCCTGTCCGAGAAGCTGAACGCCGCCTATCCCTTCGCGGCAACCTTCATGATCTCCGCGGAGCGCGGGCACGGTGTTGCCGACCTGCGGCGCTGGCTGGCCGAACGGCTGCCCGAGGGGCCGTGGCTTTATCCGGAAGACCAGATCGCCGACCTGCCGATGCGCATGATCGCTGCCGAGATCACCCGCGAGAAGCTGACGCTGCGCCTGCACCAGGAACTGCCCTACCAGTTGACGGTCGAGACCGAAGCCTGGGAGGAGCGTCCCGACGGCTCGGCGCGGGTCGACCAGGTGATCTACGTCATGCGGGACGGGCACAAGGGCATCGTGCTCGGCAACCGGGGCGAGTCGATCAAGGCCATCGGCAAGCTCGCCCGCGAGGAACTGACCGAGATGATGGGCCGCCCGGTCCACCTGTTCCTGCAGGTCAAGGTGCGCCCGAACTGGCTGGAAGAGGCCGAGCGCTATTCCGAGATCGGGCTCGACTTCCGCGACGGAGCCTGACGTGGCGCGCCTTGCGTCCGGCATCTGGGTCGCGGCCTATCTCGCGCGGCTCCGGGCAGAGGCGATCCCGGCCTACGTGACGGCGAGGGGGGACGAGACAGCCGGGGCGGTGCTGGTCAAGCTCGCAACCCTCGACGGGCAGGCGCGGGCTTTCCACCGCAGTCTCGACCTGATGACCGGTGCGCGGACCTGGGTCACGCTGACCGAGGGCGACGAGCGCGAGGTGGATGCAGCCATCTCCCGCCAGCGCGGCTTCGACCCCGACCTTTGGGTGATCGAGGTCGAGGATCGTCGCGGGCGTCACCTGCTGGATCAGGACGGCTTCGCGGACTGACCCGGGCGCAGCCACCGGGCCAGACCCCACATCGCGTAGCCGGCCAGCGCAAAGGCCATCAGAAGCCCCGCCATCGACTGCGCCAGCCCGGCCCAGCCGAGCTTCTCGGGGTTAAGGAACGGGTAGGGATAGATACCGTCCGCCAGACCCCGCAGGATCGCATAGACGGCGTAGGCCAGCGGCCAGATCAGCCAGCGCAGCGGATGCGTCGCCGGGATCGGGTCCTTCGGGGCGAGCGCCAGCCACCACAGCGCGGTCGCCAGCGGAACGGCTGTGTGAAAGACGTGATCGACGAGCAGCGGCAAGCCCTGCAGGTCCTGAAGATCGGCCAGCAGCAGGTGGAAGACCACGCCGACGATCCCGATGGCCAGCGTGAGGGCCGCGAGCAGCGAGGGCCCGATCCTGTGCGCGCCCAGTCCCCAGGCGCCGAGGCCGACGACCACCAGCAGGTTCGTCAGGATCGTGAAGTAGCGCCCCAAAGCCCAGAGCGTTGGCCCGAGGCCGCGCCCGTCCTCCTGCATCGACAACCCGGTCCGCGTCAGGAGGGCGGCCAGCGCCATCACCGCGATGCAAAGCGCAATCGGTCGGGCCAGTCGTTCCATGATGTCCTGCGCTCCCTGTTCGGCTCCGCAGCCTAGCGCCGCGCCACGGATGGACAAGCGACGCGGCGCTCTCCAGTCTCCCGGCATGGAGTGGCGCGACGAAGGGGTGCTGCTCTCGGTGCGGCCGCACGGCGAGAGCGCAGCGATCATCGACGTTCTGACGGCGGCACATGGCCGTCACCCCGGCGTGGTGCGCGGCGGGGCAGGGCGTCGTCTGGCCCCGGTCCTGCAACCGGGCGCGCAGCTCGATCTCGTCTGGAAGGCGCGGCTGGAGGCGCATCTCGGGGCCTATACGGTCGAGCCGCTGCGCGCGCGCGCCGCCGCCGTGCTGGCCGATCCGCTCGGCCTAGCCGGGATGGGCGCGGTGCTGGCGCTGGCGGGATATGCCCTGCCGGAACGCGACCCGGCACCGGACACCTATCGCCGGACGGTCGATCTGCTCGATGCCATCGTCGCGGGCGAGGGGTGGCTGCCACTCTATCTCGGCTGGGAAATGGCGCTGCTCGACACGCTCGGCTTCGGTCTCGACCTGAGCGCCTGCGCGGTGACCGGCGCGACCGAGGGGCTGACCCACGTGTCGCCCCGGACCGGCCGCGCGGTGTCGCTGGCCGGGGCAGGCAACTGGCTGGAGCGCCTTCTGCCGCTGCCGCGCTGCCTGACCTCGGACGCTCCGGCCAGCCTCGACGATATCCGCGACGGGCTGCGGCTGACCGGTCACTTCCTGCAGGCGCGGGTGGTTCCGGCGCACAATGACCGTCCGCTGCCCGCCGCGCGTCAGCGCCTGATCGATCGGCTGGTCCGGGGCTGATCCGTCAGACGAGACCCTTTGCAATCAGCGCTTCCGCGGTCGCGCGGACGGCTTCCCTTGGCGACAGGAAGCGCACGCCCATCAGCTTGCGCGCCCGGGTGTTCGACGCGTCCCGGCGCACGCCGAGGTCGGGCAGGATCGTGCGGATTTCCTTGTCCACGAGGGCGAGGCCCCGCATCAGCCAGTCCGGCGCCTCGCGGGTAGCGATCTTGCGGTCCGGGTAGGCGTCCTTGAGCGCCTGCGCCATCTGGGCCATCCAGAGAAAGCCGGACGTGCCGATGAAGCGCCCGCCGGCGGTGGACTCGGGGTCCTCGACGGCGACGACATGCATCCGGGCGATGTCGCGGACGTCGACCAGCGGCAGACCCCAGCGCGGCAGCATCGGATCTTTTCCCGACAACAACCGTCGGATCACGGAGACCGAGGTTCCGAACCGCGCATCCAGCGGCGGGCCGACCACCAGCGTCGGGTTGATCGTCGTCAGCCGCAGGTCGGGGGCGGTGCCCGAGACGAACTGCCACGCGGCCCGTTCCGCCAGTGCCTTGGACCGGGTGTAGGGCGTGTGCCCGGGGGCGTCTGGGTCGATCCAGTCCGTCTCGTCATGCAACTCCCGCCCGGGCGGGGTGTCGGCACCGAGGATCGCCGCCGCGGACGAGGTCAGCACGACGCGTGAGATTCCCGCCGTCCGGGCCGCCCGCAGGGCCCGCAAGGTGCCGTCAACCGCCGGACGGATCACGTCTTCCGGGTCGGTCGGCTGGACCAGCGGAAATGGCGAGGCGGTGTGCACCAGAACATCCACCCCGTCCATCGCGGTGTCCCAGCCACCGTCCTGCGACAGGTCGAGGGTCACGAACCGCAGCCGCCCCAGGGCGTCGGGCCCCAGATGCGGGGCGACGGCGTCACGCACTTCCTGCGCCCGGTCCGATTTCCGAACGGTGCCCACCACGTCATGCCCGGCCTGCAGAAGTTGCAGCACGACATGCTTGGCAATGAAGCCACTGGCCCCGGTGACAAGGGCGGTGGTCATGGCAGGTCCTCCGTTCTGCGACCCGTCGATGGTGGCGTCTCGGGGACGGATATCAACGGTGGAAACATCACACGGCCCGCGTGCCGCTGTAGGCGTGGCGATCCGGCATCAGGGGAGGTTCGCCGGGTAACTGGCCAGCAGGTCATGGCGCGCCCCGTCCCGGTGCAATGTCGATGCGAATAGGCCCATCTCCTGCGCGACCACGTCGGGCACGGGCCACTTGTGCGCGATCACCGCCGCAAGCCGGTCGCGCAGCGCGCCGGAGGGCTGCCGGTTGCCCCGGATCAGCGTGACGTGGGGCCGGAAGCGGCGGCGGGGCAGGTGCAGTCCCGCCATCTCGGCACTGCGGGCGACCTTGCGCTGCAAGTTCACGAGGGCCGGATCGGGGTCGAGACCCATGAAGACGAGGCCCCGTTCAGGATCGGTGAAGCTGTCGAGGCCGATGCAGCGCAGCGGGACACCTGCGAAAGGAATGTCCTGCAGAAAGTCGTTCCAGTCCTCGACAGCCCGGGGCGGGGCGTCGCTGCAGAAGGCGAGGGTCACGTGCATCCGGTCGAGGGGCACGGCCCGCCCGACCGGCGCCGCGTCGAGCACGCGCTCCTGCACGCCGCAGAGGGCGTCCTCGAGAACGGGGGGCAGCGGCAGGGCAACAAAGACACGCATGACCGCAATAGACAGGGCGGGCTGCGCTGCCGCAACCCGCCCCCTTTGCCATCGCTCGGCGCTTACCCGAGCAGCCGCCGGGCGATCACCTGCGCCTGGATCTCGGCGGCACCCTCGAAGATGTTGAGGATGCGCGCGTCGCACAGGATGCGGCTGATGGTGTATTCCAGCGCAAAGCCGTTCCCGCCGTGGATCTGCAACCCGTTGTCGGCGGCGGCCCAGGCCACCCGGGCACCGAGCAGCTTGGCCATCCCGGCTTCGAGGTCGCAGCGGCGGCCTTCGTCCTTCTCGCGGGCCGAGAAATAGGTGAGCTGGCGCGCGATCATGATCTCGACCGCCATCATCGCGAGCTTGCCCGAGACGCGCGGGAACGAGATGAGCGCCTTGCCGAACTGCTTGCGGTCCTGCGCGTACCGCATCGCCACATCGAGCGCCGATTGCGCCACGCCGATCGCGCGGGCGGCGGTCTGGATACGCGCGCTCTCGAAGGTCTCCATCAACTGCTTGAAGCCCTTGCCCTCCTCACCGCCGAGGAGGTTCTCGCCCTTGACCTTGAAGTTGTCGAAGCCGAGCTCGTACTCCTTCATCCCGCGGTAGCCGAGCACCTCGATCTCGCCGCCGGTCATCCCTTCGGTGGGGAACGGGTGTTCGTCGGTGCCGGGCGTCTTCTCTGCGAGGAACATGGACAGGCCGCGGTAATCGGTCGTGGCCGGATCGGTCCGGGCCAGCAGCGTCATCACGTGGGTGCGCGCTGCGTGGGTGATCCAGGTCTTGTTGCCGGTGATCCGGTAGTCGCCATTGTCGTCCTTGACCGCGCGGGTGCGCAGCGATCCGAGGTCCGAACCGGTGTTCGGCTCGGTGAACACGGCGGTCGGCAGGATTTCGGCGCTGGCGAGTTTCGGCAGCCACTGGGCCTTCTGCGCGTCGGTGCCGCCCGCGAGGATCAGCTCGGCGGCGATCTCCGACCGGGTGCCGAGCGAGCCGACTCCGATGTAACCGCGCGACAGTTCCTCGGACACGACGCACATCGAGGCCTTCGACAGCCCGAAGCCGCCGAACTCCTCCGGGATGGTCAGGCCGAAGACGCCCATCTCGGCGAGTTCCTCGATGACCTCGAGCGGGATGAGTTCATCCTTCAGGTGCCATTCGTGGGCAAAGGGCTCGACCTTCTCGACGGCGTAGCGGCGGAACTGCTCGCGGATCATCTCCAGTTCGTCGTCGAGGCCGCTGGCCCCCACGGTGATGTCGGCGCTGCGCTCGATCATCAGCTCGACGAGGCGCGAGCGCGCCGCCTGGCTGTTCCCGGCCTCGGTCAGCCGCGCGATTTCCGGCGTCACCAGCAGGGCGGCCGCGTCGGCGTCGAGGCCGAGGTCCTTCAGGCGCAGCACTTCGCCCTGGCTCATCGGGATGCCGCCCTGCATCTGGGCAAGGTACTCGCCGAAGGCGATCTGGTGCAGCAGGGCCTCGACTTCGCCGAACTTGCCCTCTGCGGTCAGGCGCTCGGCCCAGCCCTGCATCTGGCGCAGCGACTCGACGTAGGTGGCGAGCCAAGCGAGGCCGTGCGCGGCGGTCTGGTGCGCCTCGACCAATCCGCCCGACACACGTCCGTCGAGCGAAACGCGGGCGAGCACCGTCGTGCGCGCCAGGTCCAGCAGGGCTTCCACGGGCGGCAGGGCCGCGGAGGTCAGGACCAGCAGGTCGGGCAGCAGGGTCGGGACCTCGGTGGCGAGGTTCGGGTCTTGTCCGTCGTGGGGCATGTCTCTCTCCATTTCCGGGCGTTGGGGTCAGATAGAGCGTTCGCACCCGCAGCGCAACAAAAATTCGCGAACGCAGCATCCCTTGAAGCAATGTGTCTCAGAGCTATGGCACCTGTCGGCGGGACGAGGGGCGTACCGGCGGCGCCCTTCCCTTTACCGCAGGGCGGGATTATGCGCGAAGGGACCCCTGAGCCTACCCCGGATCACCCTGATGAGCTACCTGCCCCCCGACCTGACTCTGCTGGCGCTTGCGCTGGCGCTCGGCATCACGCTCGCGGCCGGCATCGTGAAGGGCGCGGTCGGGTTTGCCATGCCGCTGATCATGATTTCGGGCATCTCGTCGATCATGGACCCGAAGCTGGCGCTGGCGGGAATCATCGTGCCGATCGTGGTCTCGAACCTGTGGCAGACCCTGCGCGCGGGTCTCGGCCCGGCGTGGGAGGCGGTGGTGGAGTTCCGCCGCTACCTGATCATCGTGTCGCTGGCGATCTTCGCCGCCGCCCAGGGCGTGGCGCTGATCCCGGACCAGGTCTTCTACGCGGTCCTCGGTATTCCGGTGGTGGTGCTGTGCCTGATCCAGCTGATCGGGGTCCGCCTGTCGATCCCGCCGCACCGCCGCAACCGTGCGGAATGGATCATCGGCCTGATCTCGGGCCTGCTCGGTGGCTTCGCCGGGACATGGGGGCCGACGACCGTGCTGTTCCTGCTGGCCATCGACACGCCCAAGAAGAAGCAGATGGTGGTGCAGGGCGTGATCTACGGCCTCGGGTCGGTGGTGCTGCTGCTGGCGCACCTGCGCTCGGGCATCCTGAATGCCGGGACCGCGCCGCTGTCGATCCTGCTGGTTCTGCCGGCCTTCATCGGCATGTGGATCGGGTTCCAGATCCAGGACCGGCTGAACGCGACAGCCTTCCGAAAGGTGACGCTGATCGTCCTGACGATCGCGGGCCTGAACCTGGTGCGCAAGGCGTTCATGTAAGGGCCGCAGTTACTCGGCAGCCCCGAGCCAGTCGAGGATCGCGGCAAGCTCGTTCTCGGCCAGCGGGATCTTCGGCATCGCCTCGAACCCGCGGACCGCGCGCCGGATGACAGCGGACGGGAGCCCGCGCAGGTCGCCGGCCGAACCGTCATCGGCGGTTTCTCCGTGACACAGACTGCAGCGCAGCCGGAACAGGAGCTGCCCGTCGGACACCTCGCCCGCGGGACCGGGTGAGGGGATCAGGACAAGGGCCAGAAACAGAACGCGCGACATGCCAGAAGCATGACGCGCGTCCGTTTCAAGCCGGTGACAGGCCGGGTCAGCCGATGGCGGCGGCCTTCACGTCGTCGTCGATGTAGGGGACATACTGGGCGAAGTTCTCGGCGAACATCTCGACCAGCTTCTTGGCCTGGCGGTCGTAGGCCGCCGGATCGGCCCAGGTGCCGCGCGGGTCGAGCAGGGCCGTGTCCACGTCGTGCACGGCCACCGGCACGTCGAAGCCGAAGTTCGGGTCCTTGCGGAACTCGGCATCGTTCAGCGAGCCGTCGAGTGCCGCGGTCAGCAGGGCGCGGGTCGCCTTGATCGGCATCCGCTTGCCCTCGCCATAGGCCCCGCCGGTCCAGCCGGTGTTGACCAGCCAGCAGGTCGCGCCGTGCTTGTGGATCTTCTCCTGCAGCAGCTTGCCGTAGACCTCCGGGCGGCGCGGCATGAAGGGCGCGCCGAAGCAGGTCGAGAAGGTCGGTTCCGGCTCGGTCACGCCGCGCTCGGTCCCGGCCACCTTGGAGGTGAAGCCCGACAGGAAGTGATACATCGCCTGCGCCGGGGTCAGCCGCGCGATGGGCGGCAGCACGCCGAAGGCGTCGCAGGTCAGCATGATGACGTTCTTCGGATGACCGCCAAGCGCCGAGTCGGACGCGTTCGAGATGTAGTCCAGCGGATAGGCGCAGCGCATGTTGGCCGTCAGGCTGTCATCCTCGAAGTCGAGTTCCAGCGTCTCCGGGTCGTAGACCATGTTCTCGATCACGGTGCCGAACTTGGTCGTGGTCGCGAAGATTTCCGGTTCAGCCTCGGCCGACAGGTTGATCGTCTTGGCGTAGCAGCCGCCCTCGAAGTTGAAGATGCCCCGGTCGGACCAGCCATGCTCGTCGTCCCCGATCAGGACGCGGTTCGGATCGGCCGAGAGGGTCGTCTTGCCGGTGCCCGACAGGCCGAAGAACACGGCGGCATCGACCGGGTTGCCGATGGCGTGGTTGGCCGAGCAGTGCATCGCCATGACGCCCTTCGACGGCAGGATGTAGTTGAGCAGCGTGAACACCGACTTCTTGTTCTCGCCCGCGTACTCGGTGCCGCCGATCAGGATCAGCTTCTTGTCGAAGTTGAGCGCGATCACGGTCTCGCTGCGGCAGTGGTGCCGGGCCGGGTCGGCGCGGAACGAGGGAACGTTCACGATGGTGAACTCGGGCACGAAACCGTCGAGCTCGGCGCGCTCCGGACGGCGCAGCAGGTGGCGGATGAAGAGGCCGTGCCACGCAAGCTCGGTCACCATGCGGACGTCGAGGCGCAGCGTCGGATCGGCGCCGCCGTAGAGATCCTGCACGAAGACGTCGCGGCCCTTCAGGTGCTCGAGCATGTCGGCGTGCAGGGCATCGAAGCCCTCGGCCGACATCTGTGCGTTGTTTTCCCACCAGATCGTGTCGCGCGTCGCATCCGACAGCACGACATGCTTGTCCTTGGGCGACCGGCCCGTGAACTTGCCGGTGGAGACGAGGAACGAACCGCCGTTGCCCAGCGTGCCTTCGTTCCGCTTCAGCGCCTGTTCGATCAGCTGTGGCTCGAGCAGGTTGTAGTAGACGGTGCCGAGCCCTTCGAAACCCTGGGTTTCCAACGTGTGGGAGGGATTAACCCGTCCGATCGTCATGGCGCTTGCTCCTGCTGTGTTGTCTGAACCGCGCAAAGTCCGGCGGCGAAGCGTGCTCGCGGCCCACGGTTCTCGGGACCGGACCGCCGCACAGTCGGGCTATACCATGCGATCCGGCGGGGGAAACAGGACGGTTGCGCGCAGTTAGCGCAATCACCGGAAAGGATAGCGCAACCATTTTTTCGTTTTATGTCGCGAGCGCACCGGTGCCGCCGCAACGGTCGTGTCCCGAACGCCGCGCGCCCGGGTGATTCGGCATTACAGGATTGATTCCCGCCGCCCAAATCCACAGAATGCACCAAAAAAAGTATAGGCAGTTGCAGCAGGACAGGAAATCCGCCCATGGCTCGGATCGCGTTGGTCGATGACGACAGGAACATTCTGACATCGGTTTCGATTACACTCGAGGCCGAGGGCTTCGAGGTCGAGACCTACAATGACGGTCAGTCGGCCCTCGACGGGTTCAACCGGCGAATGCCCGATCTGGGGGTCTTCGACATCAAGATGCCCCGGATGGATGGCATGGACCTGCTTCAGCGGGTGCGCCAGAAATCGAAGATGCCGGTGATCTTCCTCACCTCCAAGGATGACGAGATCGACGAGGTGCTCGGTCTGCGGATGGGCGCGGACGACTACATGCGCAAGCCGTTCTCCGAGCGGCTGCTGGTCGAGCGCATCCGCGCGCTGCTCCGCCGCCAGGAGGCGCTCGCCAACGACACGGGCGATATCGACGAGTCGAAGATCATGGTGCGCGGCAACCTGACGATGGATCCGCTGCGCCATTCGGTGACGTGGAAGGGCAAGGACGTGTCGCTGACCGTGACCGAGTTCCTGCTGCTGCAGGCGCTGGCCCAGCGGCCCGGTTTCGTGAAAAGCCGCGACCAGCTGATGGACGTGGCCTATGACGATCAGGTCTACGTCGATGACCGGACCATCGACAGCCACATCAAGCGCCTGCGGAAGAAGATGCGCATGGCGGACGACGACTTCTCGGCCATCGAGACGCTCTATGGCATCGGGTACAAGTACAACGAAGAATGACCGCCTCGCCCGACATCGAGAAGGGTGACGCCTCCGCGGCGGCCCGGCGCACGCGCCGGTCGCAGGTCGCGCTGGGCGAGGACTGGGTGGTCCCCACCAGCCTCGTCGAGGCCGAGCTGCGCGAGAGTCGGGCGAAGCGCAACATCGTCTCGCTGAACCGCTCGCCGCTGGCGCGCAAGATCATCACCTTCAACCTGCTGGCCCTCGTCATCCTGGTGGCGGGCGTCCTCTACCTGAACCCGTTCCGCGACAGCCTCGTTCTGCAGCGTGAGCGCGGCCTCGTCGGCGAGGCGCGGCTGGTCGCGGCGGTGGTCGAGGCCAAGCTGCCGGACGGGACCGCGCTGGACGCCGATCTGGCGAGCGAACTGGCGAACGGGCTGGTGCTGTCGCCCTCGGTCGAGGTGTCGCTCTTCGGCACGGATGGCACGCAACTGGCCTCTGCCCGGGGGACGGTCGCCGATATCGTCGTGACGGACCGAACCGACGAGGGGGCCACGGTCATCACCGATCTGCTGAACGCCCTGTGGCGGGTGATTTCATCCTTCACGGCTCAGGACGACGCAGGCCCCGCGACCACCGCGCCCGATGTCACGGGTGCCCTGCTGCCGGATGTGCTGGCGGGGATCACACGAGCCTATAACGGGCGCGACACCGGCGGGGCGCACCAGTTCGCGGTTGGCGCGCCGGTCATGCAGGACGGGATCGTGCGCGGCGCGATCGTCCTGACCACCGCCTCGGGCGAGATCGACCGGCTGGTGCAGCGCGAGCGCGAGCAGGTCCTGCAGATGTTCTTCGTGGCGCTGCTGGTTGCCATCGGCCTGTCGCTGGTGCTGGCGTCGACCATCGCGAACCCGCTGTCCGACCTCGCCGCCGCCGCCGAACTGGGCCGCGACCGCAACGCCCGGAAGATGAGCCCGGGCCGGGTCCGGATCCCCGATCTGACCGCCCGCCCGGACGAGATCGGGCGTCTGTCGGGCGCTTTGCGCGGCATGGTCTCGGCACTCTACGAACGGATCGACGCCAACGAACAGTTCGCGGCCGACGTGGCCCACGAGATCAAGAACCCGCTCGCCTCGCTCCGTGCCGCCACCGGGACGTTGCGCAAGGCGACGCGCGAAGACCAGCGCGCCCGGCTTCTCGACGTGATCGAGCACGACGTGCGTCGCCTCGATCGTCTCGTCTCCGACATCTCGAACGCCTCGCGTCTCGACAGCGAACTGGTGCGCGAGGAAGAAGAGACCTTCGACCTGCTGAAGATGCTGTCGAACCTGATCGACTATCATCGGCAGGAGGCCGAGGAGCAGGGGATCGACTTCATCTCGGACCTGCCCGGCAAGCCGATCATGATCCAGGGCCTGGAGCCACGCCTCGCGCAGGTCTTCGTGAACCTGCTGTCGAATGCCATCTCGTTCTGCGAGGCGGGAGACGCCGTGCGGCTCTGGGTGCGCCAGCGCGACAACCGGGTGCTGGTCGTGGTCGAGGATACCGGACCCGGCATCCCCGAGTCGGCACTGACCAAGATCTTCACGCGATTCTACTCCGAGCGTCCCGAGAAGCAGTTCGGCAACCATTCCGGCCTCGGCCTCGCGATCTCGAAACAGATCGTCGAGGCGCATGGCGGCGTGATCTGGGCGGAGAACATCCTGCCGACCCGGGCCGACGCCACCTCCGATCCGCTGGGTGCCCGCTTCGTGGTGGGTCTGCCGGTGTGAGGACCGAGGCAGGCACGCCGGCTCGTGTTCTGCTGCCGGTGCCCGATGCTCCCGACGCGGTGGCCTGTCTGCACGCGAGCGCGGTTGCGCTCGGGGGGCGGGGCCTGCTGATCCTCGGGCGGGCGGGCAGCGGCAAGTCCACGCTGGCCCTGCGCCTGATGGCCCTGGGGGCGGGGCTGGTGTCCGACGACCAGACCATGCTGCGCCTTGAAGGAGCGGACGTGCTGCTCGACGCCCCGCCCGCCATCGCGGGCCTGATCGAGGCGCGGGGCGTGGGCCTGCTTGAGGCGGCGCCGACCGGACCCGTTCCGCTGGCACTGATCGTGGACCTCGACCAGACCGAAACCGAGCGCTTGCCGCCACAGCGCGCGGCCTATGTCCTCGGCTATCCGTTTAGACTGTTGCACGCCGCGTCCGGGCGGGGTTTCCCGGAGGCGCTGCTGCAAGCCCTGAAGGGGGGAGTGAGGCCCCTGGCATGATCGCGCTTGAACCCGAGGTTCCACCGATGGCGTTGCAACGCCTTGTCCTCGTGACGGGGCCGTCCGGGGCCGGGCGCACGACGGCGATCCGCGCGCTCGAGGATCTGTCGTTCGAGGCGATCGACAACCTGCCCCTGTCCCTGCTTCCGCGTCTTCTGGAGGGGCCGCCAACCGGGCGGCCGCTCGCGGTGGGCGTGGACGTGCGCACGCGGGATTTCTCGGTCGCGGCGTTCCTGGAAACGCTGGACATGCTGGCGACCCGCAGCGACGTGCACACCGAGCTGCTCTACCTAGACTGCGGCCCGCACGTGCTGCTCCGCCGCTTCTCCGAGACACGCCGCCGTCACCCGATGGCCCCGGCCGAAAGCCCGTCGCAGGGTGTCGAGCGCGAGCTTGACCTGCTCGCCCCGATCCGCGCGCGGGCCGACCGGCTGGTGGATACGTCCGAGTTGACGCTGCATGATCTTCGCCAGGAACTGGCCGAGAGCTTCCTTCCCGAAGGGACCGCCCGGCTGCCCGTGTCGGTGATGTCCTTCTCCTACAAGCGCGGGGTGCCGCGCGGCGCGGACATGGTCTTCGACTGCCGGTTCCTGCGGAACCCCTACTGGGAGCCGTCGTTGCGGGCGCTCGACGGCCGTACTGCCGCCGTCGCTGCCTATGTCGAGGCGGACGAACGTTTCGCCCCCTTCGTCGAGCGCGTCACCGACCTGTGCGCCCTGCTGCTGCCCGCCTATCGCGACGAGGGCAAATCCCATCTCGCCATCGCCTTCGGCTGCACCGGCGGGCAACACCGCAGCGTGATGATGTCCGAGCACCTGGCGAGGGGACTTGCGGCGGCGGGATGGCAGGTGTCTATAAGGCACAGGGAGCTGGATCGGGTGGCCGTCACGAGTGCCACGTCGGGAAGCGGGAAGGCCACTTGATCGGGATCGTCATCGTCGCCCACGGAGGCCTCGCGCGCGAGTATCTCTCGGCCGTCGAGCACGTCGTGGGCAAGCAGCAGGGCGTCCGCGCGATCTCGATAGAACCCGATCATGACAGAGGTGCGAAGCAGGCCGAGATTTGTGCCGCCGCAGACGATGTCGACACCGGGGATGGCGTGGTGGTGGTCACCGACATGTTCGGCGGGTCGCCGTCCAACCTGTCCCTGATGGCCTGCAACCCGACTGACCGGCGCATCCTTTACGGCGCCAACCTGCCGCTGCTGATCAAGCTGGCGAAGTCGCGCCATCTCAGCGTCGCGGCCGCTGTCGAACTGTCGAAGCAGGCGGGCCGGCGCTACATCAACGATTTCGACGCCAGCCAGTGACGGACGTGCCATGCCCCGGATGACCCTCGACATCATCAACGAGAAAGGCCTCCACGCCCGGGCGTCGGCGAAATTCGTCGAAACGGTCGAGGCCCATGACGCCGAGGCCGAGGTGTTCCGTGACGGCACCAGCGCGCCGGGCGACTCGATCATGGGGCTTTTGATGTTGGCAGCGTCCCGCGGAACTACTATCGAGGTTGAAACCCGGGGACCCGAGGCTGACAAGCTGGCTGCGGCGCTCAAGGCGCTGGTCGAGGCCCGGTTCGGAGAGGACTTCTAGGCTGCGGCCCGTTTCCGGCGAGACCCGACTTGGTGGACAGCACGACTGATACCCGTCGCCTTACGACCGCCCCGCCGGCGGCCTCGGTGCACGTGCCGGTTGCGGTGCCCGCCGAGGGCGAGCCGGCCAAGAAGCCCTACGACAAGCGCGAACTCAGCTACGCGCGGACCTTCACCAACCCTTGGTCCTCCACGATCATCCGCGCGATGGAGTGGATGACCGGCAAGCTCACCTTGCTGCGGCTTATCCGCAAGTTCGAGGCCGAGGGCGTCGTCGCGGGCCAGGCCTTCTGGGACCGTGCGCTGCGGATCATGGGCATCACCGTCGAGACGCCTGCGGACCAGCTGGCCCGTATTCCCGCCGAGGGTCCGGTCGTCGTGGTGGCCAATCACCCGCACGGGCTGGTGGACGGCATGGTCCTTGCCAAGCTGATTGGGCAGGTGCGCACGGACTACAAGATCCTGACCCGCTCGCTGCTGACCGACGTGGACGAGGTGCGCGACTTCATGTTGCCGGTGCCGTTCCCGCATGAAGACGACGCGCTGCAGAAGAACCTGACGATGCGGGCCGCCGCGATGGGGCATCTCGCGGCAGGCGGCGTGATCGTCCTGTTCCCGGCCGGGGTCGTCGCGTCCTCGCCGACGCTTTTCGGTCCCGCGGTCGAGGCGGAGTGGAACCCCTTCACGGCCAAGATGATCCAGCGCAGCAACGCCGTCGTCGTGCCGATCCGGTTCCCGGGACAGAACTCGCGCTGGTACCTGATGGCCAACCGCATCTCGGCCACCCTCCGGCAGGGCCTCCTGCTGCACGAGGTTGTTCATGCGCTGAACCAGCCGCAGGCACCCGTCATCGGTCAGCCGATCGATCGGGCCGAGATCGCGGCATGGAAGGACAACCCGCGCGGGTTCATGGCCTGGCTGCGCGAGCGCACGCTGGGCCTGACCGGCTGACCTTCAGCGGGTCGGTACCGGCTCGCCGCTGCGATAATCGTAGAACCCGCGCTGTGTCTTGCGGCCCAGCCATCCGGCCTCGACGTATTTCGTCAGCAGCGGGCAGGGGCGGTACTTGGTGTCTGCGAGGCCGTCGTGCAGGACGTTCATGATGGCAAGGCAGGTATCGAGGCCGATGAAGTCGGCCAGTTCCAGCGGTCCCATCGGGTGGTTCGCGCCGAGCTTCAGCGATTCGTCGATCGACTTCACGTTCCCGACGCCCTCGTAGAGGGTGTAGACCGCCTCGTTGATCATCGGCATCAGGATGCGGTTGACGATGAAGGCCGGGAAGTCCTCTGCGGTCGCGGCAGTCTTGCCGAGGCGGTCGACCACCGACTTGCAGGCCTTGAAGGTCTCTTCGTCGGTAGCGATTCCGCGGATCAGCTCCACCAGCTGCATCACCGGCACCGGGTTCATGAAGTGGAACCCCATGAACTTCTCGGGCCGGTCGGTGCGCGAGGCGAGCCGCGTGATCGAGATCGACGAGGTGTTCGAGGTCAGGATCGTGGTCGGCTTCAGATGCGGCAGCAGGTCCTCGAAAATCGCCTGCTTCACCGTCTCCCGTTCCGTGGCCGCCTCGATAACGAGGTCGCTGGGCCCGACGTCGGACAGCTTCAGCGTCGTGCGGATATGTCCCAGCGCGGTCGCCTTCTCCGCCTCGGTGATCTTCCCGCGCGAGACCTGCCGGTCGAGGTTCTTGCCGATCAGCGCCAGGGCCCGGTCGAGGCTCTCCTGAGAGATGTCGTTCAGGATGACGTCGTAGCCCGCGAGGGCACAGACATGCGCAATGCCATTTCCCATCTGGCCTGCGCCGACGATGCCGACCGTGCGAATGTCCATGAGACAGGTTCCTTCCTTCGTGCGGCGCAGCATAGGCAGGCCCGCCCGGCGAGGGCAAGCGACACTCGGGACAAGTCGCGGCGAATTCGAGCCTTAACACCTCGCTAACGCCTGCGGCGCAACCTTGGCGCGGGTGAATCGAAAACGTGGGGAACGCGCCATGTCTGACCGGACATGTCCGCCGGAATGGGAAAACGGCACATGCCGCTACGGCCGGTCACGGCTGGCCGTGCGCGGCCCGCTGCGCCGCCTGCACCGCCCCTACATCGCGTTCCTCGGCGGGAGCGAGGTCTTCGGGCGCTTCGTCTCCCACCCCGTGCCGGACCTCGTCGAACAGGCGCTCGGGATCGACTGCATCAATCTGGCGGCCCCCAATGCGGGGATCGACAGTTTCGTGGACGATGTCAGCCTGTTGTCGGTGGCGGCCGGGGCCGAACTGGCGGTGGTGCAGGTGATGGGCGCGCATACCCTGTCCAACCGGTTCTACAAGGTTCATCGCCGCCGCAACGACCGGGTCACGGCGATTTCCGAGCAGATGCGGCAGGCCTTTCCGGGGGTGGAGGCGATCGACCACCACTTCACGCGCCACTTGCTGCGGGATGCGGCGGCGGCGGACCCGCAGACCTTCCCGGTTCTGGTGGAGGAGATGCGCGCCGCCTGGACCTCGCGGATGGCCACGCTGATCGAGCGGCTCGATGTCCCGGTGCTGCTGCTCTGGATGGCCGATCACGACCCGGGCACGGGGCAGGGGGACTCGGACGCCTGCGACCCGCTTTTTGTCGACCGGGCGATGCTGGACGCCCTGTCGCAATCGGTCGTCGGGGTGGTCGAGGTCGTCCCGGGGGCCGCCGCCCGCGCCGACCGCAGCGGCATGGTGTTCCCGACCGATCAGGCGCTGGCGGCCGCCCGGCTGCCCAGCCCCGCGATGCATGCCGACGCGGCGGCGGCCCTGGTGCCGGTCCTGCGCGGGCTGCTGGAAGGCAGGTCGGTCGCCCCCTGACGAAAAGGCCCGCCACGGGGGCGGGCCAGTCTCGGGTCTTGGTCCGGGTCTCTCAGCCCAGCTTCTCGGTCAGTTCGGGGACCGCCTGGAACAGGTCAGCCACGAGACCGTAGTCGGCCACCTGGAAGATCGGGGCCTCCTCGTCCTTGTTGATGGCGACGATGACCTTCGAGTCCTTCATTCCCGCGAGGTGCTGGATCGCCCCCGAGATGCCTACCGCGATATAGAGGTCGGGCGCCACAACCTTGCCGGTCTGTCCCACCTGCCAGTCATTCGGGGCATAGCCCGAGTCGACCGCGGCGCGCGAGGCGCCCACGGCGGCGTTCAGCTTGTCCGCCAGGCCCTCGATCAGCTTGAAGTCGGCTTCCGAGCCCACCCCGCGCCCGCCGGACACGACGATGCCCGCCGAGGTCAGTTCCGGGCGATCGGACGCGGCGACCTTGTCCTCGACCCAGGACGAAAGGCCGGTGCTCGCGGCGGTGCCGACCGCCTCGACCGGGGCCGCGTTGCCGGCAGCCGCCGCGTCGAACGACGCCGTCCGCACGGACAGGACCTTGACCGCATCCCCGGACTTCACGGTCTGGATCGCGTTGCCGGCGTAGATCGGACGCTCGAAGGAGTCGGCATCGACGACGGCCGTCACGTCACTGATCACCATCACGTCGAGCAGGGCCGCGACGCGGGGCAGGACGTTCTTGGCGTCCGCCGTGGCCGGGGCGACGATGTGCGAATAGTTGCCCGACATCCCGACGATCAGGTCGGCGACCGGCTCGGCCAGCATGTGGCAAAAGCCGTGGTCGCCCGCGAAGAGCACCTTGCTGACGCCGGTCAGGGTTGCGGCCTCGGCCGCAGCGGCATCGCCGCCCTGTCCGGCCACCAGCACATGCACCTCGCCCAGCGAGGCCACGGCCGTCAGCGCCTTGGCGACCGCGTCGGTGGCCAGCACGCCGTTCTGCACGTCTGCGAGAAGAAGAACCGCCATCACACGACCCCCGCGTCCTTGAGTTTCGTCACCAGTTCATCGACCGACCCGACCTTGATGCCGGCGGCGCGCGCGGCGGGTTCGGCGGTCTTCAGAACCGTCAGCCGCGGCGTCACGTCCACCCCGAGATCGGCGGCGGTCTTTTCGTCCAGCGGCTTCTTCTTGGCTTTCATGATGTTCGGCAGCGAGGCATAGCGCGGCTCGTTCAGGCGCAGGTCCACCGTGATCACGGCGGGCATCGCGACGCTGATCGTCTGCAGGCCGCCGTCGACCTCGCGGGTGACGGTCGCCTTGTCCCCGTCGACGGAGACCTCCGACGCAAAGGTGGCCTGGCTCCAGCCCAGAAGCGCGGCCAGCATCTGGCCGGTGGCGTTCATGTCGTTGTCGATCGCCTGCTTGCCGCAGAGCACGAGGCCCGGCTGTTCCTCGTCGACGATAGCCTTGAGAATCTTCGCCACCGCAAGCGGCTCGATGTCCTGGTGCACGTCGTCCGCGGCGACCACGAGGATCGCACGGTCGGCCCCCATCGCGAGCGCGGTCCGCAGGGTTTCCTGCGCCTGCTTCACGCCGACCGAGACGGCGACGATCTCGTCGGCCTTGCCGGCTTCCTTCAGGCGGATGGCCTCCTCGACGGCAATCTCGTCGAACGGGTTCATCGACATCTTGACGTTCGCCAGATCGACGCCGCTGCCGTCCGCCTTGACGCGGACCTTCACGTTGTAGTCGATCACGCGCTTCACAGGCACAAGTACCTTCATCGGTCGCGTCTCTCCTTCGGTTTCGTTCCAAGGCGCTCCGACCCGGGGCCGCACGCTCCATCGAGGGATGACTTAGCGGAGGCGAACCCGGGGCAATAGGGCAAAATCGACGCGCCAGCGTCGTGCGACGTCGCGTTTTGGGACGGTTCACTGCGAGTCAGGCGCTAACGGTTCGCGCCGGGCACCCAGAGCACGTCGTCCGCGCCGCCGTTGTTGGCCACCCGGCCCGCGACGAAGAACCAGTCCGACAGCCGATTCAGGTATTTCACCGCCGCCGGGTTGATCGACTCCATCGTCGCGAGTTCGACCACGAGGCGCTCGGCCCGCCGGGCCACCGTGCGGCAGAGGTGCATCTGGGCGGCCAGCGGCATTCCGCCCGGCAGGATGAACGAGCGCAAGGGCTGCAGGTCCTTGTTCATCGCGTCGATCTCGCGCTCGAGGCGCTCGACCTGGCTGTCGATCACGCGCAGGGGCGGGTAGGGCGCCTCGGCGTCCTTTTCCATGTTCGGCGTGCACAGGTCGGCCCCGAGGTCGAACAGATCGTTCTGGATGCGGCTGAGCATGGCATCCATCTCGCCGGTGGCGTGCTGCCGGGCGAGGCCCACGGTCGCGTTCACCTCGTCCACCGTGCCGTAGGAGTTCACCCGCAGCGAGTGCTTGGCAACCCGGGCGCCGTTTCCGAGCGCGGTTTCCCCATCGTCGCCGGTCTTGGTGTAGATCTTGTTCAGAACGACCATGTGCTCAATTCCCCGAAGTCATCTGGCGCACGAAGACGAACAGCAGGATCAGCAGCACGGCCACGAACTGCGCGATGATGCGCCACTGCATGACCTTGTTGGCCTTCTTGCCGGAGTCCGCGCCGCCCTTGGCGAAGCCCATGATCCCGTAGATCAGGATGGCTAGGACCAGCAGCACGGCGGCGGCGGTCACCCAGAACAGCGGCGAACTCATCATTGGCGTGTCTCCCTTGGTTGCGCCTGACGTAACGCGGCCGCGCCGAAAAGCGAAGGGGTCATCCCCGCCGGATCAGCCAGTCGAGGGCGCGCGTCGGCAACAGGCGCCGGGCGAGGTTCATCGCGTAGGTCGGCGTGGTCACGAAGATGCGGGGCGGCGGGTCGCGCTGGTCGAGGGCAAGCGCCAGCTTGCGGGTCACGGCGGAAGGCGGCAGTTCGAACGGATCGGCCCCGCGGTCCTCGTAGAGCCGCTTGAGCAGTGAGCTTCGATACTGCTCGGCGCGCGGGCTGGCTTCCCAGTCGATCCAGCGCTCGAAATGCTGCACCGAGTTCCGGCGGATGTTCGAGGTGATCGGTCCCGGCTCGACCAGCACGACGCGCACCGGGGTGTCGGCCATCTCGATCCGCAGCGTGTCGGCGTAGCCTTCCAGCGCGAATTTCGTCGTGTTGTAGGCCGCCCGCCACGGGTAGACCACGAAGCCGAGGACGGAGCCGTTGATCACGATATGCCCATGGCCCTGTGCCCGCATGATCGGGATGACCTTTCGGACAAGTTCGTGGACGGCGAAGAAATTCGTCTCGAAACAGGCGCGCAGCCCGTCGGTGGGCAGGTCCTCGACGGCCCCTGGCAGGCCGTGCGCCGCGTTCAGGAACACCGCGTCGAGGGTGCCGCCGGTGCGGTCCCGGATCAGCTCCAGCACCTCGTCCATCTGTTCGGGGATCGTCACGTCGAGACGCAGCGCCTCCAGCCCCTCGTCCGCGAGGCGGGCGACGTCCTCGGGCTTGCGGGCGGTTGCAAAGACCCGCCAGCCCCGTTTCGCGAGCCCGTGCGCCGCGTCGTAGCCGATGCCGGACGAACAACCGGTGATCAGGATGCTGCGCTGTGCCATGAACGGGGTCTCCGGTTCGGGTCGGATGCCTGTCTGACGGGCAACGGCACGGCGCACAAGGGGTTGGCGGGGGGCTGGCGCCAAATCCGTCTGGACGGCGCCCGGACCCGCCACTACACCCGAGGACATGACCGACAGCCCTGACGATCTCGACGGCGCCGAGGCGCCCCGCGCCCTGTCCGAACCGCTGCGCCGCGCGATCGGCGAGCGGTATCTGCAATATGCGCTCTCGACCATCATGCACCGCGCCCTGCCGGACGCGCGCGACGGTCTGAAGCCGGTGCACCGGCGCATCCTCTACGCCATGCGCGAGCTGCGCCTGACCTCGACCGGCGGGTTCCGGAAGTCGGCGAAGATCTCGGGCGACGTGATGGGGAACTATCACCCGCACGGCGATGCCGCGATCTACGACGCGATGGCGCGTCTCGCGCAGGACTTCAACGTCCGCTACCCGCTGGTGGATGGCCAGGGCAACTTCGGCAACATCGACGGCGACAACCCGGCCGCCAGCCGCTACACCGAGGCGCGCCTGACCGCCCATTCGGAAGCCCTGATGGAAGGGTTGGCCGAGAACGCGGTCGACTTCCGCGACAACTACGACGGCACCCTGCAGGAACCGGTGGTCCTGCCCGCGGCCTTTCCGAACCTGCTGGCGAACGGCGCGTCGGGTATCGCGGTCGGCATGGCGACCAACATTCCGCCGCACAACCTCGACGAGCTGATCCAGGCCTGTCTGCACCTGATCCGGTCGCCCGACGCGCGGGACGAGACGTTGCTGCAGTATGTGCCGGGTCCGGACTTCCCGACCGGGGGCGTCATCGTCGAGCCGCCCGAGGTGATGGCCGAGGCCTATCGCACCGGCCGGGGAAGCTTCCGCCTGCGCGCCCGCTGGGAGGTCGAGGATCTCGGACGCGGTGTCTGGCAGATCGTGGTCACCGAGATTCCCTACCAGGTGCAGAAGTCCAAGCTGATCGAGCGCATTGCTGACCTGATCCAGACCAAGAAGATCCCGATCCTGACGGATGTCCGCGACGAAAGCGCGGATGATGTCCGCATCGTGCTGGAGCCGCGCGCCCGGACGGTGGACCCCGAGGTCCTGATGGCCTCGCTCTACCGGAACTGCGATCTGGAAATTCGCTTCGCGCTGAACATGAACGTGCTGATCGACGGACGCACGCCCAAGGTCTGCTCGCTGAAGGAGGTGCTGCGCGCCTTCCTCGACCACCGGCGCGAGGTTCTGGTGCGCCGGTCGCAGCACCGGCTCGACAAGATCGACCACCGCCTCGAGGTGCTGGAAGGCTTCATCATTGCCTTCCTGAACCTCGACCGGGTGATCGACATCATCCGATACGACACCGATCCCAAGGCAGCCCTGATGGCCGAGACCTGGGGCCGGACCTTCCCGCGCGCGATGTCCGAGGCCGACTACGTGCCGCCGGTCCCCGGCGAGGGCGAACTGACCGAGGTGCAGGCCGAGGCGATCCTCAACATGCGCCTGCGCAGCCTGCGGCGGCTGGAGGAAATGGAGCTGGTCCGCGAGCGCGACGCCCTGATGGAAGAGCGCGCGGGCCTCGTCGACCTGCTCGAGTCCGGGGCGCTGCAATGGGCGCGGATCTCGGACGAGCTCAAGGCCACCCGCAAGGCGTTCGGCAAGGACGCCCCCGGTGGCGCGCGCCGGTCGTCCTTTGCGGAGGCGGGCGAAGCCCCCGAGATCAGCGTCGAGGCGATGATCGAGCGCGAACCGATCACGGTGGTCTGTTCCAAGATGGGCTGGGTGCGGGCGTTGAAGGGCCATGGCCACGACCCGGCAGGCCTGAAGTTCAAGGATGGCGACGAGGGGCGTTTCGTCCTGCCGGCCCAGACCACCGACAAGCTGCTGGTGTTCGGGTCGAACGGACGATTCTACACGCTCGCCTGCGCGAACCTGCCCGGCGGGCGCGGCATGGGCGAACCGATCCGCCTTATGGTCGATCTGCCGAACGAGGCCGAGCTGGTGGACCTCCGGGTTCACGTGCCCGGCGCGCATCTGGTGGTGGCCTCGACCGAGGGCGACGGCTTCCGCGTGCCGGAGGACGAGGTTCTCGCCCAGACCCGGGCGGGCAAGCAGGTCCTGAACGTGAAGGACGGCGCCAAGGCGCTGCTGTGCCGTCCGGTCGGCGGCGACCATGTCGCGGTCGTCGGCGACAATCGCAAGCTGCTGGTCTTCGCGCTGGACGAGTTGCCCGAGATGACACGCGGCAAGGGCGTCCGGCTCCAGAAGTACAAGGATGGCGGCCTGTCCGACCTGACCACCTTCACGCTGGCCGAGGGCCTGAGCTGGCACGATCCGGCAGGCCGGACCCGCACCGTCGCGCGCCCCGAGCTGAACGAGTGGATGGGCCGCCGCGCCGGGATCGGGCGCATGGCGCCGCGCGGCTTCCCGCGCGACAACACGTTTACCTGAGGCAATGGCGGCGGCGCTGGGCACCGACTTCATCGGGCGCAAGGGCGCGCTCTTCGGTCTTGCGCTGCGGCTGAGCATCCTGACCGTCGTCACGCTGGGCTTCTACCGGTTCTGGATGAAGACCCGGCTGCGGCGCTGGTACTGGTCGGCGATCCGCCCGGGCGGGCATCCGCTGGAATACACCGGCGACCCGCTGGAGAAGCTGCTCGGCTTCCTGATCGCGGTGGTGTTCCTCAGCTTCTACATCGGGGTCTTCAACCTGATCCTGATGTTCTTCTCGTTCAGCTACCTCGGCGACAACTTCGTCGCCTACGCCGCCTCCTTCGTCATCGTCATCCCGTTCATCTTCTTCGCCCAGTACCGCGCCCGCCGCTACATGCTGGCCCGCACCCGCTGGCGTGGCATCCGCTTCGGGCTTGAGCCCGGGGCCTGGGGCTATGCGTGGCGCGCGATGGTCTACTGGGCGCTGACGATCGTGACCCTCGGTGCGCTCTGGCCGCTGATGACCTTTCGGCTCGAGAAGTTCCGCACCGACCGGACGTGGTTCGGGTCGGCCCGGCTTCACCAGGGCGGGCGCTGGACCGCGCTGATCCTGCCCGCGCTTCCCGCGCTTCTCAGCCTCTGGGGCACGCTCGGCCTCGGTCTGGTGGCGGCCGTCACCGAGGATCCGACCCCGATGCTGGGCCTTTTGCTGACCCTGCCGCTGCTCGGCATCGCGTGGGTTCACTACCGGCTGCGGGCCCTGCGATACCTCACGGAGACCAAGCGCCTCGGACAGGACGTCGGGCTGACGCTGCATCCCCGTCTCGGGCGGGTGCTGGCGATCACGGTCTTCGGGCACCTGCTGGTGGGCCTGTTCCTCGGCCTGATCCTCGGCGGGGTCGGGGTCGCGGTCGGGATCGTGCTGGGCATCGGGGCCGCGGGTGGTGTCGATTTCGAGGCCCTGCCGCCGTGGGTCTTCGTCATCGCGGGCATGGTCGCCTATTTCGGCGGCTTCATCCTGTGGGACGTCCTGCGGCAGGTCTTCGTGCGGATGCCGCTCCTCGCGCACTACGTCGCCACGCTCGAGATCGATAACGCCCATGCCCTCGCCCCGCTGGCGCAGCGTGAGCGCGACGACTTCGCCGATGCGGGCGGCTTTGCCGAGGCACTCGACGTGGGGGCGGCGCTGTGAGCGGCCCCGAGGCCTCGGTCTTCGTCGATTACTTCGACGGGCGCTCGGCGGTGCCACGGCGGATGGAACTGACGATCGACGGAACGCGCCTGCTGCTGCTCCCGGCGGAAGGTTCGACCATCGTCTGGCCCCTCGACCGGATGCGGCGCCTGCCCGATCAGGCCGGCAGCGACGGGCTGACGCTCGCCCCCGCCGACGGCGGACCGGCGCGGCTCTACATTCCGGACGGGGCGGCCGACCTTGCGGATGCGCTGCGCGTCGCCATTCCGGCCCGTGCCGCGCCGCCGCCGATCCCGAACTTCCGCGCCCGGCTGGTCGGGCTGTCGGCGGCGGCCCTGACGTCAGTCGCGCTGATCCTCTTCGTGCTCGTGCCCTTGATGGCGGACCAGCTTGCGACGCTGCTGCCGCCGGAGGGCGAGGCCGCGCTGGGCGATGCCACGCTGGAGCAGATCCGCAGCGCCCTCGACGAGAGCGGCCGCGATGGCCTGGCCTTCTGCACTGCCGCCCCGGGGCGGGCCGCGCTCGGCCGGATGACCGACCGGCTGGCCAAGCACACCGAGTTCCCCTTCCCCCTGAAGGTGCACGTGCTCGACCACGAGATGGTCAACGCCTTCGCGCTGCCGGGCGGGCACGTGGTGCTGTTCCGTGGCCTGATCGACGCGGCGAACGATCCCGACGAGGTCGCCGCGGTGCTGGCCCACGAGATGGGCCATGTCGCCGGGCGTGACGCCACGCGGGGCGCGCTGCGCTCGGCGGGGTCGATCGGTATTCTCGGGCTGATCTTCGGCGATTTCGCGGGCGGCACGGTTGCGCTGTTTCTCGCCAACCAGCTGATCGAGGCCCAGTATTCGCAGGCCACCGAGGAACGCGCCGACGCCTATGGCATCGCGCTGATGCAGAAGGCGGGACTGCCGCCCGAAGCGCTGGGCCGCTTCTTCGAGACCCTGCGGCAGCAGGAGGGCGCGCGCGACGAGCGCAGCCTGCTGGACCATCTGTCCAGCCACCCGGCGCTGCTCGACCGGATCGAGGCGGCCGCCCGCGCGGCCCGCCCCGCGCAGGTCAGTCCGGTCCTGAACGACGCGGACTGGCAGGCGCTGCGCGCTATCTGTCGATAGGCGTATTGCAATTATCCACCACTATATCTTGGGTTTACCCGGCTGTGCGTTGCGTTGAGGCCCCCGGTCCGGTATTTGCCGGAGACAAAGTTGGACAGGGGGTTCCATGCGTGCGATTCTGACGATGCTTGTGCTGGCGGCGACGCTGGCCGGATGCGCCAGCGGCGCGCGCCTTGGCGAAATGCAGGACCTCGGCACCTTCAAGCTCGGGCATAACGTTGTCGTGGCGACCAATGCGACCAAGGGCCCGTTCTCGCGCGACGCCAGCGCGGAGGAGTTGCAGGCCGCGCTCAGCGGCGAAATTGACCGCCGCTTCAGCCGCTACGACGGTGACAAGTTCTTCCACCTCGGAATCTCGATCGACGGCTACATCCTCGCGCTGCCGGGCATCCCGCTGGTTGCCTCGCCGAAGTCGGCGCTGATCATCTCGGTCCGCGTCTGGGACGACGCGGCCGGGGTCAAGCTGACCGAGGAACCGCACCAGATCACGGTTCTCGAATCGTTTTCCGGCGAGACGATGGTCGGCTCAGGCCTGACCCGCTCGAAGGAAGAGCAACTGCAGAACCTCGTCCAGAACGCGGCGCTCGCGGTCGAAAAATACCTGGCCAGCCATCCCGAATGGTTCCAGCCCGATCCCGCCGCCGAAGGCGAGGAGGCCGCCGCCGCGGCCGAGGCTCCGGAAGCCGCCCAGACGGCGCCGCGGCCCCGTCCCTGACGACCGGACTGCGCCCCCGTTTTCGCGGCATAAACGAGGGGCTGCGGGCTTGAAAGCCCCTGTCTCGCGCGGTCTTTGCCCCACGCCTAAAGCGGCTTGATTTTCCTGCCTCGGGCCAGTAGACGGCGCGCGATATTGACCCGGGCAGGCGAAGCCCTTCAGACGCGAGAGGCGCCACGATGGCTAAGGCAAAGTTTGAACGCACGAAACCGCACGTGAACATCGGGACGATCGGGCACGTTGACCACGGCAAGACGACGCTGACGGCTGCGATCACGAAGTATTTCGGCGAGTTCCGCGCGTAT
>JAUIAU010000062.1 GCA_030425185.1 Alphaproteobacteria bacterium | reverse complement strand
CCTCGACCACCCGGACCTGCACCACGTCGCCCGCCTTCACCACCTCGTGCGGGTCCTTCACGAAGCGGTCGGCGAGCTGGCTGACATGGACGAGGCCGTCCTGGTGGACGCCGATGTCGACGAAGGCACCGAAGGCCGCGACGTTGGTGACGGTGCCCTCCAGCCGCATGCCGGGCTTCAGGTCGCCGATCTCCTCGACCCCGTCGGCGAAGCTGGCGGTCTTGAACCCGGGGCGCGGGTCGCGGCCGGGTTTTTCCAGCTCGGAAAGGATATCGCGCACGGTGGGCAGGCCGAAGCGGTCGTCGACGTAATCCGCCGCCCTGATCCCCTTCAGCGCGCTGGCGTTGCCCATGATCTGGCGCAGGTCGCGGCCGCAGGCGGCCACGATGCGGCGGGCGACGCCATAGGCCTCGGGGTGGACGGCGGAGGCATCGAGCGGCTCGTCCCCGTCGCGGATGCGCAGGAAGCCCGCCGCCTGCTCGAAAGCGCGCGGCCCGAGACCCGAAACGTCCAGCAGGGTCTTGCGGGACCGGAACGCGCCGTTCGCATCGCGGTGGGCCACGACGGCCTCGGCAAGGCGCGGCCCCAACCCCGCGACACGGGCGAGAATCGCCGCCGAGGCGGTGTTCAGATCGACGCCGACCGCGTTCACGGCGTCCTCGACCACCGCTTCCAGCGCCTGCGCGAGGCGGCGCTGATCGACGTCATGCTGGTATTGCCCGACCCCGATCGACTTCGGCTCGATCTTCACCAGTTCCGCCAGCGGGTCCTGCAGCCGCCGCGCGATCGAGACCGCGCCGCGCAGCGACACGTCGAGGTCCGGAAACTCCTTCGCCGCGAGTTCGGAGGCGGAATAGACCGAGGCGCCCGCCTCGGACACCACCACCTTGACCGGTTTCGGACCGGTCTCGGGCAGCAGCCGCAGCGTGTCGGCCACGAGGCGCTCGGTCTCACGGCTGGCGGTGCCGTTGCCGATGGCGATCAGCTCGACGCCATGGCGCCGGACCAGGTCGAGGATCGCCGCCGTCGCCCCGCGCACGTCGTTCTTCGGCTGGAACGGGTAGATCGTTGCCGTCTCGAGCAGTTTGCCGGTGGCGTCCACGACGGCGGCCTTCACGCCCGTTCGGATGCCCGGATCGAGGCCGAGCGTCGCCCGCGCTCCCGCCGGGGCGGCCAGCAGCAGGTCCTTCAGGTTGCGGGCGAAGACGGCGATGGCCTCCTCGTGGGCGCGGCGCCGCAGGTCGCCCAGCAGGTCCATGTACATCGTCAGGCTCACCTTGACCTGCCAGGCCCAGGCGGCGACCTCGCGCAGCCAGTCGTCGCCCGGCCCGCCCTGCCCGACCTCCAGCGTCAGGGCGATCATGCCTATGGCGCGCGGGGTGCCGGTCTCGGGATCGGGGGCGATCTCGATGGTGACGATCTCTTCCTTTGCGGCGCGCAGGATCGCCAGCGCCCGGTGCGAGGGGATCGTGGCCCAGGCCTCGCGGTGATCGAAGTAGTCGGAGAACTTCGCGCCGGCCTGTTCCTTGCCGGGCTGGACGCGGGCGGCGATCAGCGCCTCGGCCTGCATGAAGCCGCGCAGCTGGCCGAGCAGCGTGGCGTTCTCCGACAGCTCCTCGACAAGGATGTCGCGCGCGCCCGCAAGCGCCTCCTTCACCCCCGGAACGGCCTCGGACAGGTAGCCTGCCGCCAGCGCCCGCGGGTCGGCGGCGCGGTCGTCGAGGATTGCCCGCAGAAGCCGCTCCAGCCCGTTCTCGCGCGCGATCATCGCCTTGGTGCGCCGCTTCGGCTTGAACGGCAGGTAGATGTCCTCGAGCGCCGCCTTGGTCTCGGCCCCGGCCAGCGCGCGGGCGATCTCGTCGGTCAGCTTGCCCTGCTCGCGGATCGAGGAAGTGATGGCGGCGCGCCGGGTCTCCATGTCGCGCAGGTAGGACAAGCGCTCTTCCAGTCGCCGCAACTGCGTGTCGTCGAGACCGCCGGTGGCTTCCTTCCGGTAGCGGGCGATGAAGGGGACGGTCGCGCCCTCGTCGAGCAGGCTCACGGCGGCGGCAACCTGGTGCGCGGCGGCGGCGATGTCGGTGGCGATGGTGCGGTGGATACGGTCTTCGACGGCGGACAAGTCGGGTCTCCCGGTCAGGCTGGAGACCCCGGATAGCCGAGCCCCGCGCCCCCGCCAAGGGCGCATCGCCCCTTTCGCGGGGCTGCGATTTCGGCCTAGGTCGGGGACGGGCAACCGCGAGGGGATGGGGCATGGGCCGCGCCGTCATGATCCAGGGCACCGGCAGCAACGTCGGCAAGTCCTTGCTGGTCGCGGGGCTGGCCCGCGCGGCGCGGCGGCGGGGCCTGTCGGTCGCGCCCTTCAAGCCGCAGAACATGTCGAACAATGCCTCCGTGACCGCCGACGGCGGCGAGATCGGGCGCGCGCAGGCCGTGCAGGCGCTGGCCTGCGGGCTGGCGCCGCGCGTGGATTTCAACCCGGTGCTGCTGAAGCCGGAAACCGACACCGGCGCGCAGGTGATCGTGCAGGGCCGGCGGCTGGCGGCGGTCGAGGCGGCCGATTATGCCGCCCTGCGGCCGCGCCTGAAGGAGGCCGTCCTCGACAGCTTCGCGCGGCTGCGCGCCGGGTTCGACCTCGTGCTGGTCGAGGGCGCGGGCAGCCCCGCCGAGATCAACCTGCGCGCCCATGACATCGCCAACATGGGCTTCGCCGGCGCTGCCGACGTGCCGGTGGTGCTGGCGGGCGACATCGACCGGGGCGGCGTCATCGCGCAGATCGTGGGCACGCAGGCGGTCCTCGACCCGGCCGACGCGGCGATGGTGAAGGGGTTCCTGATCAACAGGTTCCGGGGCGATCCTCGCCTCTTCGACGAGGGCTACGACGCGATTGCCGCGCGCACCGGCTGGCCCGGCTTCGGCGTGCTGCCGTGGTTCCCGGACGCGTGGAAACTGCCCGCCGAGGACGCGCTCGACCTCGCCGCCGCCGCGCGCGGAACGGGCGTGCATGTCGCGGTGCCGGTCCTGTCGCGGATCGCCAATTTCGACGATCTCGATCCGCTGGCGCAGGAGCCGGGCGTGCGGATCACCCTCGTCGGGCCGGGCCGCGCGCTGCCCGGGGACGCGGACCTCGTGATCCTGCCGGGCACCAAGTCAACGCGCGGCGATCTCGCCTTCCTGCGCGCGCAGGGCTGGGACACCGACCTGCGCGCCCATGTCCGGCGCGGCGGGCGGGTGCTGGGCCTTTGCGGCGGCTACCAGATGCTGGGACGGCGGATCGCCGATCCGGCGGGGATCGAGGGCCCGGCGGGCGAGACCCCCGGCCTCGAGCTGCTGGATGTCGAGACGGTGATGACCCCCGACAAGCGGCTGATCGAGGTGCAGGCGGTCCACGCCGCGAGCGGGCGCGCCTTCACCGGCTACGAAATCCATATCGGGCGCACCGAGGGTCCGGACTGCGCCCGGCCCTTCGCCACCGTCGATGGCGTGCCGGAGGGCGCGGTCAGCCCGGATGGCCGGATCGCCGGCAGCTACCTGCACGGCATGTTCCGCGACGACGCGTTCCGCGCCGGCCTGCTGGCGGGGTTCGGGGCGGCGAGCGGGATCGCCTATGCCGCGCAGGTCGAGCAGGTGCTCGACGCGCTCGCCGATCACATGGAGGCACATCTCGACGTGCCGGGCCTGCTGGCGCTGGCGCGTTAGCCCCGCGCCGCGCGCAGCCAGCCGAGGCTCGCGTCGGTGTCGGGACCGGGCCGGTACTCCGCGCCCAGCGGCCGGGTCCAGCCGAGCGCGTCCAGATGCGCGAAGACATGGCGGTAATCGACCTCGCCGCGATCGGGTGCCCCCCGGTCGGGGACGGCGGCGAACTGGACATGCCCGATGTGCGGCAGGAGGTCGGTCAGCCGCCGGGTCAGGTCGCCTTCCAAGATCTGGACATGGTAGCAGTCGAACATCAGCTTCAGGTTCGGCGCGCCGACCGCCTCGATCAGCGCCAGCGCCTGCGCGGTGGTCGAGAGCGCGTAGCCCGGCGTGTCGCGGCGGTTAAGCGGCTCGATCAGGATCGTGATGCCGTCGCGCGCGGCCTCGGCGCAGGCATGGGCGAGGCCCTCGGCGAACACCTGCGCGGCCTCCGGCGCGGACGTGACCCCGGCCATGACATGGACCGAGGGCACGTCCAGTGCCCGCGCCCAGTCGAGCGCCTCGTCGATGGCGGCGCGGGCCTCGGCCGCGCGGCCCGGCAGCGCGGTCAGGCCCATCTCGCCCGCGGCCACATCCCCGCGCCGGGTGTTGAGGCCCAGCATCGGCAGCCCGGTCTCGCGCAGGGCGGCCGCGACGGCGGCGCGGTCCTGGTCATAGGGCCAGTGGCATTCGACGGCGTCGAAGCCCGCGCGGGCGGCGGCGCGGATCGCGTCGGGCAGCGGGCGGTCGGCCCAGAGGAACCCGAGATTGGCGGAAAACCGGCTCATGCGCCCTGCCCCAGAACGGCGGCGGCCTCGGCGAAGAAGTCGGGGCCGCCGAAATTGCCCGACTTCAGCGCCAGAACCAGCGCCGGGCCGCCGCGCAGCGCGGGCACGCCGGGCGCGATCTCGGGGCCGATGTCGAGCGCGGGCAGGCCCAGCCCCTCCACCACCGCTCCCGAGGTCTCGCCCCCCGCCGTCACCAGCCGTGTGACGCCGCGCGCCACCAGGGCCCGCGCGGTCGCGGCGAAGAAGCCCTCCAGCGCGGCGGCGGCGGCCTCGCGCCCGTGGCGGGCCTGGACGGCAGCGACCCGGGCAGGCTCGGCGGTGGCCGAGATCAGCGGCAACCCGCGCTGAGCAAGCGCCCAGTCAGCGGCGACCTCCGGTGTCGTCTCGCCCGCGATCACGGCATCCGGGTCGAGGTCGAGCACCGGGTGCCCCGCCCGATGCGCCGCCACCTGCCCGCGCGTCGCCGCCGAGCACGAGCCGGACAGCACCACGCAGGGCCCGCCCTCGCCGCGCCACGCCGGGCGCGCGCCCGCAAGCCGCCCGCTGGCTGCGAAGTTGCCCGGCAGGCCCAGCGCGACGCCCGATCCGCCGGTGACCAGCGGCGCATCTGCCACCGCCCGACCGATCGTCCGCAGGTCGGCATCGGCCAGCGCATCGACCACCACGAGGCGCGCGCCCTCGGCCGCCTGTGCCGCCAGCGCTGCCCGGACCGCCGCCGCGCCCTGGGCCACCACCGGGGCCGGGACGTGGCCGACCGGGTGGCGCGTCTGCGGCGCCAGCCAGCGGCGCAGGTCCGGGTCCGTCATCGGGGTCAGCGGGTGGCGCTCCATGCCGCTTTCGTTCAGCAGCCGGTCGCCCACGAAGAGATGGCCGAGATAGACGGTGCGCCCGGCCCCCGGAAAGGCCGGGCAGACCACCACCGGACCCGCGCCCAGCGCGTCGGCCAGCGCATCGGCGACGGGGCCGATATTGCCGTGCGGGGTGGAATCGAAGGTCGAGCAATACTTGAAGAAGATCTGCTCACAGCCCTGATCCTGCAGCCAGTTCAGCGCCGCCATCGACTGCCGCACCGCCAGCCCGGGCGCGACCGAGCGCGACTTCAGCGCGACGACCCCGGCCTCGACCCCCGGCGCGGCGGGACCGTCCGGCACGCCATTGTACTGCGCCACCGCCATGCCGCCCTTGGCCAGCGTGTTGGCGAGGTCGCTCGACCCGGTGAAGTCGTCCCCGATGCAGCCGAGCAGCATCAGAGCCGCCCTCCGAGCTCGTCCTTGATATGCGCGGCGAGGATCGCGTCCATGCTGGCCTCGGCGCTGAAGCCCAGCGCATCGGCACGGGTGGTGGCGAAGGCGCGCGGCCAGCCGCCGACGATGGCGAGAACGCCCGGGTCCGGCACCCGCCGGATACGCGCCACGGCGGCGTCTCCCGCGATGCGACGCAGCGCCTCGATCTGCTCGGCCACGGTCGCGGACACCCCCGGCAGGGTCACGGTGCGGCGCGTTCCCAGCGCGGCGCCGTCGAGCCCCGCCGCGTGGACCAGAGCCGCCACCGCCGCGCGCGGGCTGGCGAACCAGTGCCGCAGCGTGTCTGGCACCGGCAGCACCGCCTCCTGCCCGACCAGCGGCTCGCGCAGGATCGACGAGTAGAAGCCCGAGGCCGCCTTGTTCGGCGCGCCGGGGCGGATGCAGATCGTCGGCAGGCGCAGGCCGATCCCGTCGAGAAAGCCGCGCCGGGTGTAGTCGTCGAGCAGAAGCTCGCCCATCGCCTTCTGGATGCCGTAGCTGGAAAGCGGCGCGCGGATGTGGTCGTCGGGGATCACGTCCGGCAGCGGGGCGCCGTAGACCGCGAGCGACGACGTGAAGATCACGCGCGGGCAATAGCCGTCCGCCAGGTGGGCGTGGCGGATCGCCTCCAACAGCGCGCGGGTGCCGTCGAGGTTGACCGCATAGCCCTTCTCGAAATCGGCTTCCGCCTCGCCGGAGACGACGGCGGCGAGGTGATAGATCACGGCGGGACGCGCCGCGATCAGGCGCTCGGCGGTGCCGGGCCGGGTCAGGTCGGCGGTCAGGGTCGTGTCGCCCGGGCGCGGGGCCTGCGGCGGCACGACGTCCGCCAGTGTCATCTGGCCCAGCGCGGCGCCTCCGATGCGGCCGTCGCGCGCCAGCCAGTCGGCCAGCTTGCGCCCGATCATCCCCGCCGCGCCGAGGATCAGCACCCGTGCGCCTGTGGTCTCCATGCCCTGCTCTCCCCCCCCTGTCGCCGGGGCAGGATTGCCCAAGCCGCGGGGGATGTCACGCCTCGAGACAGGCGCAGATGGCGGCGACGATGTCCTCGGGCGGCGCGTCGATCGACACCGCGAATCCCGGCTCGTCCGGGGACAGCGGCTCCAGCGTCGCGAGCTGGCTGTCGAGCAGCGCGGGCGGCATGAAATGCCCCTGCCGCGCGGCGAGGCGCCCCGCCAGCAGGGCGCGCGATCCGTCGAGATGGATGAAGGTCACCGCGGCCCCTACCCCGGCGGCGATCCGGGCACGATAGGCCCGTTTCAGCGCGGAACAGGCCACGAGGGTGCCGGGTGCGCGCAGGGTCTGTCCCACCGCGTCGAGCCAGGGCGCCCGGTCGGCATCGTCGAGCGGCTGCCCCGCCGCCATCTTGTCGACGTTCCCGGCCGGGTGCAGGTCGTCGCCGTCGCGGAAACTCAGGCCAAGGCGCGCGGCCAAGGTCCCCCCGATCCGGCTCTTGCCGGAGCCGGACACGCCCATGAGGACCAGCCGCCGCGTTCCCGTCCCGTCTTGCATGGTCCCACTGTGCGGGCGGCCGCGCGGCGGTCAACACGGTTGTGCCCGGACGGCTTTCCCGGTTTGCTGCCCGCAAGACCGCCGAGGGAGGGCAGGACATGAGCGGAAGCGAGATCGGGCTGATCGGGCTCGGCACCATGGGCGCGGCACTGGCGCTGAACATCGCGGAAAAGGGCTTTCGGATCGCTGTCTGGAACCGCACGGCGGAGAAGACGCGCGCCTTCGTCGCGGAGGCCGGGCCGCTGGCCGCGCAGATCACGGCCACGGAGACGCTCGAAGACCTCGTCGCCGCGCTCGCCCGCCCGCGCGCGATCATCCTGATGGTGCCCGCGGGCCAGGCCGTCGACGACCAGATCGCGGCCCTCGCCCCCCTGCTGGACGAGGGCGACCTGATCGTGGACGCGGGCAACGCCAATTTCCGCGACACCGACCGCCGTGTCGCCGAGGCCCCGGTGCGGGTCATGGGCATCGGCGTCTCGGGCGGCGAGGACGGCGCGCGGCACGGACCTTCGATCATGGCGGGCGGCTCGGAGGCGGACTGGGCCCGGATGGAGCCGGTGCTGACGGCGATTGCCGCGCGGCATGAGGGGGTCCCCTGCGCGGGCCATGTCGGCCCCGCTGGCGCTGGCCATTTCGTGAAAGCGGTCCACAACGGGATCGAATACGCCGACATGCAGCTGATCGCCGAGGTCTATGGCCTGATGCGGGACGGGCTGGGGATGCACGCGAGTGCCATCGGCAGCGTCTTCGACACGTGGAACGCGGGGGTCCTGCGCTCCTACCTCGTCGAGATCTCGGGCAAGGTCGCGGACACCACCGATGCCGCCACCGGCGGGCCGCTGCTCGACGTGATCGTGGACGCGGCCGGCCAGAAGGGCACCGGGCGCTGGACCGCCATCGAGGCGCAGCATCTCGGCACCCCTGTCCCGGTGATCGAGGCCGCCGTCGCCGCGCGCAACATGTCGGCCCAGCGCGACCGCCGCGCCCGGCTGGCGGAGCGGTTCGGCGGGACCGCCGGGACACTGCCGGACCTGCCACGCGAGGTGCTGGAACAGGCGCTGATCTGCGGCAAGGTGCTGTGCTACGTGCAGGGCTTCGACATGATCCGCGCGGCCTCGGACGCCTTCGGCTGGGGGATCGACCCCAGCGCCGTCGCGCGCCTGTGGCGGGCGGGCTGCATCATCCGCTCGGACATGCTCGACGACATGGCCGCCGCGCTGGAGCGCCACGAGAGCCTGCTCGGGGACGCGGGCTTCGCCGACCGGCTGACCGCCAGCGTCCCCGCGCTGCGGCAGGTGATCGCGGGGGCTGTGACCGCCGGTCTGCCGGTGCCCGCGCTCTCGGCGGCGCTCGGGTATTTCGACACCATGCGGCAGGCGCGCGGCACCGCGAACATGATCCAGGGCCAGCGCGACTTCTTCGGGCTGCACGGCTTCGCCCGCCTCGACACCGGGGCGAGCGGCCAGCACGGCCCCTGGGCCTGAGGAGGAGGAGCGCCGATGCCGCTTCAGATGTCCCGCGAGGTCTTCATCACCTGTGCCGTGACCGGCTCGGGGGCGACGCAGGACCGCAGCCCGCACGTTCCCCGCGCGCCAGCCGAGATCGCCGCCAGTGCCATCGAGGCCGCCCGCGCCGGGGCGGCCATCGTCCATTGCCACGTCCGCGAGCCCGACACCGGCGCGCCGTCGCGGCGGCTGGACCTCTACCGCGAACTCACCGACCGAATCCGGTCCGCCGATGTGGACGTGGTGCTGAACCTGACGGCGGGGATGGGCGGCGACATGGTCTTCGGCGACCCGGAAAGCCCGCTGCCGCTGAACCCCGCCGGGACCGACATGATCGGCGCCACTGCGCGGCTCGCCCATGTCGCCGAGTGCCTGCCCGAGATCTGCACGCTCGACTGCGGGACGATGAACTTCGCGGAAGCCGATTACGTGATGACCAACACGCCCGGCATGCTGCGCGCCATGGGGCGGCAGATCACCGCGCTGGGGGTGCGGCCCGAGATCGAGTGCTTCGACACCGGCCACCTGTGGTTCGCGCGCGAACTGGTCCGCGAAAGCGTGCTGGAGGCGCCCGCGCTGGTGCAGCTCTGCATGGGGGTGCCCTGGGGCGCGCCCGACGACCTGCCCACCTTCCTCGCCATGGTCGGGAACGTGCCGCCGGACTGGGTCTTCTCGGCGTTCTCGCTTGGCCGGAACCAGATGGCCTATGTCGCCGCCGCGATCCTGGCGGGCGGGCATGTCCGCGTCGGGCTGGAGGACAACCTCTGGCTGGGCAAGGGGCAGCTTGCCACCAATGCGCAATTGGTCGAGCGTGCCGTGACGATTGCCGAGGCGATGGGCGCGCGGGTGCTGACCGCACCCGAGGTGCGCGCGAAGCTCGGCCTGACCAAAAGGACCCCGACCCGATGAGACCGTTCCGCCTGCTGGCCGCCGCCGCCCTGCTGACCCTCGCTGCCTGCGGGACCGTGCAGCGCGACACCTCGGCGCCGATCACCCCCGTGGACCGGCTGGATGTCGACCGCTACCTCGGTCTCTGGTACGAGATCGCCCGCTATCCCAACTGGTTCGAGGAAGGCTGCGTCGGCGTGACCGCCGAGTACGCGCTGCGCGACGATGGCCAGATCCGCGTCACCAACACCTGCCGCGACGCCGGGGACGGCAGCGTCAGCGTGGCGGAGGGCGTCGCCCGGATCGAAGGACCCGGCCGGTTGAGCGTGACCTTCACCCCGTGGCTGCCCTTCGCGCGCGGCGATTACTGGGTGCTCGACCTCGACGAGGACTACACTGTGGCTGTGATCGGCAACCCGGCCGGGCGCACCGGCTGGATCCTCGCCCGGACGCCGCAGATCAGCGCGGACGCGCGCGCCCGGGCCGAGGCGGCGCTGGTGGCGAACGGCTACCGGCTGGAGGATCTCGTCTCGGTCCCGCAGGCCCGCCCGTGACCCGCAAGGCGGCCATCATCGGCGGCGGGGTGATCGGCGGCGGCTGGGCCGCGCGTTTCCTGCTGAACGGCTGGGACGTGGCGGTGGCCGATCCGGACCCCGAGGCCGGGCGCAAGATCGGCGCGGTGCTGGAGAATGCCCGCCACGCCCTGCCCGCCCTCTACGACCGCCCCCTGCCCGCCGAGGGACGGCTGACCGTCGGCCTGCCGCTGGCCGAAGCCGTGGCGGGCGCCGACTGGGTGCAGGAGAGCGTGCCCGAACGGCTGGCGGCGAAACACGCCGTCTTCGAGGCGATCCTCGCCGCGGCGCCGGAGAGTGCGGTGGTGGCCTCGTCCACCTCCGGGTTCAAGCCCTCCGAGCTGAACCGGACCGGCGACCGGGTCGTCGTCGCGCATCCGTTCAACCCGGTCTACCTGCTGCCGCTGGTCGAGGTCGTGGGGGCCGAGGCCCGCACCGCCCCCGCGGCCGAGGTCCTGCGCGGACTCGGGATGCTGCCGCTGGTCCTCGCGCGCGAGATCGACGCCCATGTCGCCGACCGGCTGCTCGAGGCCGTCTGGCGCGAAGCGCTCTGGCTGGTGAAGGACGACATCGCCACCACGGCCGAGATCGACGACGCGATCCGCATGGGCTTCGGCCTGCGCTGGGCGCAAATGGGCCTGTTCGAAACCTATCGCATCGCGGGCGGCGAGGCGGGCATGGCGCATTTCCTCGCCCAGTTCGGCCCGGCCCTGCAATGGCCCTGGACCAAGCTGACCGATGTGCCGGACCTCGATGAGGCGCTGGTGGCGAAGATCGCCGCGCAATCGGACGCGCAATCGGGCGCGCGCGACGTGCGGGCGCTGGAGCGGTTGCGCGACGACAATCTCGTGGCAATCCTGCGGGCGCTCAAGCGGCAGGACGCGGCGGCGGGCGCGGTCATCGCCGCGCATGAGGCGACGCTGCCCCTGCCCGGGACGGGGCCCGACGGCCTGCCAGTGATGCATGCGCTCCAGGTCCCGCCAAGCTGGGCCGACTACAACGGGCACATGAACGAGGTGCATTACCTCGAAGCCGCCGGGCGCGCCGGGGACCGTCTGATGGTCGTGCTGGGGGCCGACGCGGCCTATGTCGCGGGCGGGCGCAGCTACTTCACCGCCGAAAGCCACGTCGCCTACCTGAGCGAGGTGCGGATCGGCACCCGGCTGACGGTGACGACGCAGGCGCTGGCCGGTGACGGGCGCAAGCTGCACCTCTTTCACCGCCTCTGGGCGGAGGACGGCGAGGCGCCCCGGCTGGCCGCGACAGTCGAGACGATGCTCCTGCATGTCGATCTGGCGACCCGCCGGGTGTCGCACCCCTCCGCCGGGGTTGCGGCAGCGGCGCAGGCGATGGTGGCCGATCACGAACGGGTCCCGCGGCCGGACCGGGTCCTGCTGGGACGGCGCGCGGGCTAGTCGCGCGCCACCGCGATGTCGGCGGCGACCGGGTAATGGTCCGAGGGCCAGCGCGCGCCGGTTTTCTCGCGCAACACCATGGGCGGGCCAAGGGCGGTCAGCCCCGGCCCCAGCCCGATGTGGTCGATCGCCCCGAAGAGATTGATGCCCCGGTTGAAGTGATAGGTCGCGCCCTGCACCGGAAGGAAGGTCAGGCCCGCAGCCTCCAGCCGCGCATGGAGCGACGAGCCGAGCCGCGCATTGAGATCGCCCAGCAGCACGACGCGCTCGCCCGCGTCGATCCACGGCGCCATCCGGTCGGCGACGAGGTCGACCGAGCGGCGACGGTTCCCGGCGCTGGAATAGTCCGTGTGCAGGTTCAGTACCCTGAGACGCGCGCCGGTCTCGCGGTCCTCGAAACGCGCCCAGCTCGCGAAAGCCGGGTAGCTGCCGTCGAAGGTGCGCGAATAGATCACGTCCGGCGTGTCCGAGAAGAAGAACCAGCCCTGCTCCAGCAGCCGCAGGCGCGCGGTCCGGTAGAAGATCGGCTGGGTCGACGGGAAGCGGCGCCAGTCGCCGACGGCGGCGGCGGCATAGCCGGGGTTCCGCGCGAGCAGGTAGCTGCGGGCGAGGTTCTCGTCGTCGCTGTTGCCGCCGGCGAAGCTCTCCATCTCCTGGAAGGCGACGAGGTCCGCGTCGAGCCGCTTGAACGCCGCGTCGAGGCTCGGGGCCCGCGCCTGCCAGTCGGCGACGGACCACGCCCCGGTCGGCTGGTTCACGA
>JAUIAU010000170.1 GCA_030425185.1 Alphaproteobacteria bacterium | reverse complement strand
GGCCCGCCCGAGCGGTGGATCTCGGTCGAGATGTTGTCATGCGGCACCGGGTGACGGACGGTGAAGGCCAGCGCCTTCTGCCCGTAGCGCGTCGTGCGCACCCCGATCCCGGCGGCGGCCCGCACGGTCGAGCTGCGCCCGTCCGCCGCGACCACCAGCTTCGCATCGATCCGGCTGCCGTCGGTCAGCACCACGCGGGCGGCCTCGCTGCGCGGCACCATGTGATCGAAGCCGACACCGGGCCGGAAGCGGGCCAGCGGCAGCGCCTCCAGCCGGTCGAGGAACGCGCGCCGCAGCAGCCAGTTCGGCAGGTTCCAGCCGAACGGCGCCTCGCCGAGGTCGCCCGAGTCGAAGGCACGCTGCACCGGCGGGCTGACCGTCGCGTCGAGGATCTGCATGACCCGCAGCGGCGCGGCCTCGCCGGCCAGCGCCTGCCACAGCCCGGCGCGCTCCAGCAGGTCGCGGCCGGGTTGCAGGATGGCGGTGGTGCGGATGTCGGCGCCTTGTGCTGCGGCCTCGGTCACCGGGGCCTGCGGGTCGATGCAGAGCGTGGTGAACCCGGCCGCGGCGAAACAGGCGGTGGCGGCCAGTCCCGCCGGACCGCCGCCTGCCACCACGATGTCTACCGTTTCGACGTCCTGCATCCCGAGCCCCCTTCTTCTTCGTGTCGCGGCGAGATTATCGCCCTGCGGTCACGAGGAGAAGGATACCGAACAGCACAGGGGTCGCCGCCACGGCCGCGATGCCGAGCGCCGCCAGGCCGAAAGCCGACACGGCGAAGGCCAGCGCCAGCAGTCCGGCCAGAACCACCGTCACGAGGGCGAGGACGAGCGTCTGCGGCACGTCGGCCTCTTCCGGGTGCGGGGCCTCGCTGGCTGCGGTGTCCTGCGCCGCGAGGACGGGGGACAGGGCGGGATCGGGGCGGAGGGCGTGTGCGGTCGCGTTCATCTGGAGGGTCCTGAGTAGCGTTGAGGGGGCTGGGAGGTAGGTAGGGCGCCGCCGCCCCGGGGACACACCGGCAGGGTGTCGCAGGCGGTCCCGTGTCGGCCCGGCCCGTGTCGGCCCGGATCAGCGCCGCACGATATGCGCGAGAAACCCGGTCAGGTCGTCGGTGTGATGGTGGATGTGCGGCGCGGGGTGCGGCGCGGGGGCCACCAGCACGGTGCGCAGGCCCATGTCATGCGGCACGGCGAGGTTGCGCGGGTCGTCCTCGAACATCGCCGCCCGCTCCGGGGCCAGCCCGTCGGCGGCGAAGACCCGCTCGAAGGCGGCGCGGTCGGGTTTCGGGTGCCAGTCCGCGTGTTCGACCCCGTAGATCGCGTCGAAGAGGCCGGCCAGACCGCGCGCCGCCAGCACCCGCTCGGCATAGGGCGCGCTGCCGTTGGTGTAGACGATCCGCCGTCCCGGCAGCGCGGCGATCCGCTCGGCCAGCACCGCATCGGGCGGCAGCACCGAGAAGTCGATGTCGTGCACCTCGATCATGTAGGGTTCGGGGTCCACGCCATGATGCTGCATCAGCCCGGCGAGCGTGGTGCCATGTGCCTTCCAGTAACGGTGGCGCAGGGCATCGGCCGCCACGGCGTCGAGGCCAAGCTCGCGCATGACGAAGGCGCTCATCCGCGCGTTGATCTGGTCGAAGAGCCGGACCTCGGGCGGGTAGAGCGTGTTGTCGAGGTCGAAGACCCAGGTCTCGACATGGTCAAAGGCGTCAGGGGACATGCCCCATCCCCTAGACTGGACGGTCAACTGCGGCAAGCCGGTCCTTGTCCGCCATGCGGCTTTCGGGATACCGTCGCATACATCTTGAGGGAGCCGTGCGATGGCCGAACCGAAATCGCAGAACCGCGATGCCTATGACATGATCCTCGGCGCGATCGACGAAGGGCTCTACCGCCCCGGCGACCGGCTGGTGGAGAGCGACCT
>JAUIAU010000169.1 GCA_030425185.1 Alphaproteobacteria bacterium | reverse complement strand
TGCCCGAGAGCACTTCCTTGATCTCGTTCAGCGACTTGCGGCCGAAGTTCGGGGTCCGCAGCATCTCGGCCTCGGTCTTCTGGATCAGGTCGCCGATGTAGACGATGTTGTCGTTCTTCAGGCAGTTTGCCGAGCGGACCGACAGTTCCAGTTCGTCCACCTTCTTCAGCAGAAGCGGGTTGAACTCGAGATCCTCCTCCTCGGAGGCGGCGCGGTCGGCTTCGGGCTCTTCGAAGTTCACGAAGACCTGGAGCTGGTCCTGCAGGATGCGCGCGGCATAGGCCACGGCATCGTCCGGGGTCAGGGAGCCGTCGGTCTCGACCTTCAGGGTCAGCTTGTCATAGTCCAGCACCTGGCCCTCGCGGGTCGGCTGCACTTCGTAGCTGACCTTGCGGATCGGCGAGTAGATCGCGTCGATCGGGATCAGGCCGATGGGCGCGTCCTCGGGACGGTTCTTGTCCGCCGAGACGTACCCCTTGCCGGTATTCACGGTCAGTTCCATGAACAGGTCGGCGCCGTCGTCGAGGTGGCAGATGACGTGGTCGCGGTTCAGAACCTCGATGCCGTTCGACTCCGAGATGTCCCCGGCGGTTACGACGCGCGGACCCTTGGCCGAGATCGAGACGCGCTTCGGCCCCTCGACATCCATGCGCAGGGCGATCTGCTTGAGGTTCAGCACGATGTCCGTCACGTCCTCGCGGACCCCGGCGATCGAGGAGAACTCGTGCAGCACGTTGTCGATCTGGACGCTGGTGATCGCGGCGCCCTGCAGCGACGAGAGCAGCACCCGGCGCAGCGCGTTGCCCAGCGTCAGGCCGAAGCCGCGCTCGAGCGGTTCCGCGATGACGGTGGCCTGGCGGCCCGGCTCGTTGCCCGGCTTCACGACAAGCTGCGTCGGCTTGATGAGTTCCTGCCAGTTCTTGTGGATCATGGTGTCGCCTCCATTCCTGTTTCCGCTCGACCCGAGATCGGAAACGCCCGAGGATCAAAATGACGTATGGGGCCGCACCCGAAGGCCCGGCCCCGAAATCGCTGACGGAAACTCAGACGCGGCGCCGCTTGGGCGGGCGGCAGCCGTTGTGCGCGATCGGGGTGACATCACGGATCGAGGTGATCGTGAACCCGACGGCGGCCAGCGCGCGCAGCGCCGACTCGCGGCCGGAACCCGGCCCTTGCACTTCGACTTCCAGGGTCTTCACGCCGTGGTCCTGCGCCTTGCGGCCGGCGTCCTCGGCGGCGAGCTGGGCGGCGTAGGGCGTCGACTTGCGCGACCCCTTGAAGCCCATGGTGCCGGCCGACGACCAGGAGATGGCGTTGCCCTGAACGTCCGAAATCAGGATCTTGGTGTTGTTGAAGGTCGAGTTCACATGCGCCACACCAGCGGCGATGTTCTTGGAGACCTTCTTCTTTGCGCGGATCTTGTCGCGTGCCATTGGTCCTGCCCTCCCTTACTTCTTCTTGCCGGCGATCGGCTTCGCCGGGCCCTTGCGGGTGCGGGCGTTGGTGTGGGTGCGCTGGCCGCGCACGGGCAGGTTGCGACGATGACGCAGGCCGCGGTAGCAGCCGAGGTCCATCAGGCGCTTGATGTTGATCTGCGTTTCACGGCGCAGGTCACCCTCGACGGTGTAGTTCTCGTCGATGTGCTCACGGATGGCGAGAACTTCGCCGTCGCTCAGTTCGTTGACCCGGCGGGCCTCGTCGATGCCGACCGCGGCGCAGATCGCCTTGGCCGAGGTCGGGCCGATCCCGGTGATGTAGGTCAGAGCGATGGGGACGCGTTTCCCCGTCGGAATGTTCACGCCAGCAATACGTGCCAAAGCAGCTTGTCCTTTCGGTTGCGGTTCCGTGATCCCAGAACCTTTTTTCACAACGCAAGGCCCGGGACATGCGCCGCCGGGCCCGACTGCCTCTCATCCCGGACCGCGATA
>JAUIAU010000061.1 GCA_030425185.1 Alphaproteobacteria bacterium | reverse complement strand
GGCCAGACGCGCATCGGCTGCGGCTCCATCGCCGCGATCTCGCGGCTGGTCCGCACGATGTCGGGCCAGGTGTTGAAGTAGCCCTGCGCCTTCACCGGCGGCAGCTTGCGCAGGGTGCGGAACGCCTCCTCGAAATGATCGGCGACGTCGTCAGCGGTCCAGGTGTGATCAACCATTACGTACCTCCCTCACCGCGGGCAGCCGCCCGTAGAGCTTGTCCCCCAGTTGGCGGACGAGTTCACGCTCGGGCCAGGTCAGTCGCGGGTCATCAAGGGACACGGCGAGCATGCGCTGCTCGTGCCAGCCCTCGCGCTTGACCTGTTCCGGATCCCGGCGGTGGCCGCCGTAGCCGTGGGGATGCCATCTCATGCGACACCCCCGTTCGTCTCGATCGCCCAGAGCAGGATGGCGATGGCGTCGGCCTCGTTGTCGTCGGCCGGGCTGAAGCCGCGGGCGCGGACGGCGGCGACCATGGCGGCCTTGTCGGCGTTGCCCTTGCCAGCGGCGTGACGCTTGATCGTGCCGACCGGGACGCCCTCGTAGGGGACGCCCCGCAGCTCGGCCCATGCGGTCAGCGTGGCCATGAGCCCGCCGTAGATGTGACTCGCATCGGTGCCCGCGTGGCGGCGGACTTCCTCGAACCAGATGGCGGCGACGGGCCCCGACAGCCGGTCGATCTCGGTCAGCCAGTTGGTGAAGCGCAGGTAGCGCATGCCGCCGCCGTCGAAGCGGCCGGGGCGCAGCGAGACGGTGCCGCTGGTGATCAGGCCGTCATGGTCGCGGATCGCCCAGCCGGTCGAGGTGCCGAGGTCGAGCGCGAGAATGCAGCGGTTGCGAGGCGTGTCGAGCGGCAGCGATTCAAACCTTGCGCCGTCGCAATTCGGGATCAGAGTCGGCTGAGCCATGATGGGTCTCCTTTGCCGGTGGCCTGTGGTGGTGGAAGACGACGGCGGTCTGGTGCTTGGCGGTACGGGGCCGCCGTCGTCGGATGGGCTGGTGGAGACCAGGACAGGGGGCGCGCGCGGGCCCGCTACGTAGGGGGGCGAGGCCCACCCTGACGGGTGGCCGCCCCATACGTAGTATGGGGGTTTCCCACTCTTCCTCATCCCTATGGTGTAACCATCTGACATTGTTTTGTTTTCTCCCATTTTTGATGACAGAGGGGCATGACGGAGGCCTCTGTCATCGTCATCAGCAAGTCGTTGTTTTTATTGGCTTCATGACAGAGCCATGAGGATGACAAAGGGCTCTGTCATATGACGAAGTCATTCTTCGACGCCCTCCGGATAGACCCAGACCGCGGGGTTCTCGACCTCCCTGGCACGGCCGGAATGGGGGCATTTCCAGTGGCTCGGCAGAACCGCCAGGCCTTCGGCAAGCACCTCGCCGGTGTCGGTATCGATGACGGGATCGCGACCCAGCCGCATGTCCTCGACGCAGAGGTAGCCGAAGTGGGACCGGGTCGCGGGATAGCCGTGCTCGGGCAGATCGCGCCGGAATTTCACGAAGCCCTTGGTCGCCAGGACTGCCACACGCTCACGGATGGTGAACTTGCTGCCAAGGCCATGCTGGTTCTCGAAGGCCTCGCCGAACTGCGTCGATGTGTAGAGCCTTCCCTCGGCTGCCTCATCGAGCAGGATCGCGAGGATGACGTCGTGCTTGCGCAGCCGTTCGGCATCGAGCCTGGCGCCGACCTCCTTGCGCACCAGGCGCTCGTTCAGCGGGTTCAGCTCGACCCACTCGCCCTTCACCTTGTCGATCAGCTTGCCCGGAAGCGCAGGCCCGTTCCTGAGTTCGATCTCCAGTCTGCGGACGCTGCTGTCCTCGTCAGGCCGGTGCATCAGCAGACCCGAGGTGTAGAAGCCGCGCAGCGCGCTGGCGCCGGAGAGCGCGAGGAAGGGATCGTCCTTGACCTGATGCTTGCTCGCCTTGCGGGTGTGATGCGCGAGGATGACGCCCGCGTCCGGATTGACGGCATCCCGGAGAAGCTCGACCCGGTCCTTCAGGAAGAACATCATGGCAGTGTTGTCGTTCTCGCCGCCACCCTCGGGGCCGCCATCGAAGAGGTTGCGGATGGGGTCGATGACGATGATGTCGGGCGGCGCGTCGGGGAATGCGGCCCGGATCGCCTCTGCCACGCGGGCGACGCCCTCCGCGTCGAGCAGCAGCTTCAGCTTCGGTGTGGCGATGAAGGTGTCGCGTGCGGCGGCGATCACGACAGCGGGCAGCGCGATCTGCTGCATGCGCTCGCGCAGGTAGTGATACTGGATCTCCGCCTGTAGATAGAACACGCGCAGCGGCCGGGGCGGCGTGAAGCCGAGGAACGGCACACCCGCCGCCATGTGCACGAGCCAACAGATCAGGAAGTCGCTCTTGCCGACCTTGGGCGCGCCGCCCAGCACCAGGAGCCCGCCCGGCGTCAGCACGCGCGGCCCGATGATGTCCTCGGGCATCGGGCTCGTGTCGTCGAGCAGCGCGCCAAGGCTGAAGGTCGGCAGCGGGCTGGCGGGTGTGTGGGCGCTGGCCGCGCGCAGGAGCGGCGGGCCGTTACGCTTCACATGCAGCGCCCAGAGCCGTTCGGACTCGGCCATCAGCCGATCGAGCGGCCAGGACGGGCGCAGCATGGCGGCGTTGTAGCCGCAGATCGCCTCCCAGCCCGCGAACGGGTCGAGGCGGCCTTCGTGCACCAGGCGCACGTAATGGCCTATGGCGGCACTGGCCCCCTGGAACCGGGACCAGTCGTCGACCGCGCCCTCGCGCACCGGCGTGGTGAGCACAGCGTCGATGCCGGGCTTCTCGGTCGGCGCGGTGGCGTCGCTGGCGAAGCCCACGCCGGGCAGCGGCGGCATCTCCACGACCCTCTCAGCGAAATCCGCAAGGTCGACCTCGACGGCGCGATGCTCGCGGATCTGCACGAGGCGCTGATGGCCGTGCTTGTGATAGACCGTGCCCGGCACCCGGATCGGCTGGTGCGCCGAGCGGAAATGCGTGTCGCCGCCGACCTTGACCGCGATCTCGCCCCGCAGGCGGCAGAGTGTGACCAGATCCTCGCCCTCGGCGGGTTCGGTCAGTTGCCACCAGACATGGAGCTTCGCGGCGCCCTCGGGCGTGCGCCCGCCGCTTTCGATGATCAGCGTCGGCGCGCCGAGGTGGCGGGTGACATGGTCCAGCTTCGCCGGGATGTCGCCCGCGTCCAGATCGACGACGATGGCCTGCATCTGCAACACGTCGGCGGCGCGGGCCTGGCCCTGCTCCTCGACCGTGCCGGGAATGACATACACCGCCGCCCCCTCGCGGTTCGCCCAAGCGGCGAAGGTCCCGAGTTTCTCCGGCGCGTTGTCGTCGGCCGGGATCCAGATGTTGTGCGGCTTGCCGTCCCGGCCCTGACCCTTGTCGACGAAGCCGCGGAGCGGGATCAGCCCCTCGCACCAGCTGAACACGGTGTCGAGAAAGACGGCGATCTGCTCGGGGTCGGGGTCGCAGCCGAAGGGGTTCTCGGACGGTGGCCCGTCGTTGAAGTCCATCCACGGGTTGAAATGCAGGATGCCGTCGTCGCTCATGCCGGCAGCCCCCAGCAGCGCTCGGACCAGGGGCAGAAGCGGCATTCGAAGAAGTCAGGCGTGGTGGCGATGCGCGGAAGCAACTCGCCCGCATCGGTCGCCTGCAGGATCCGCACGCCCCTGTCGGACATTCGCTGCGCGAGATCGGCGTCGAAGGCGACCTGCTCGTGGTGAAGCTCGGCGGTGTCCTTGTTGATCGCGGTGAAGAGCGCAGGTGCGGCCGAGATGCCTGGGACCGTCCCTTCCATGTAGGCCTGATAGACCGCGATCTGGGCGGCATAGACCGGCTTCGACTTGGTCACGCCGTCCTTGACGCAGGCGCGCCAGTTCTTGGCGTTCATCGTCTTGCATTCCCAAAGTGCGGGAACGGCCAGACCGAAGCCTTCGGGCCCCGCGGCGATGATGCCGTCGACATGACCGCGGATGCGCCCGCCCGCGACCGAGAAGCCGAACTGGCCGCCATCGGGCCGGTTGCCCTTGCGTGTGTAGAGGTCGAAGCCCGCGCCGCGCAGCCAGGCGACGGCCAGATCCTCGAGCGCATGGCCGATGGCGAAGATCCGCAGCGACTGGCCGCTGAAGTCCTGGCCCTCGTCCTTCGGCGTCGCCGTGAACTCGAACTGCAGCGCCCGCTCGCAGGCATGGCCGAGGCGGGATCCGCCGAGATAGTCGCGGGGCGGCCGCGTGGCCTGATCGGCGGTGAGCGCCCGATCGACGGCGGCGTTGACCCGGTCGGCGAAGCTGGGGCGGCGATTATAGTCCAGCATGCTGCCCCCCATCGTAGCTGCGGTGGGCGAGCCCGTGGCAGGTCGAGCAGAGCCATTCGACCGCGAGCGGCTCGGAATAGTCGTGATGATGCGCTTCGAGATCGGTCACGCAGCCGCAGCGCTGACACCAGACCGGGACAATGATCCGGCACGCCTTGACGGCACTCCTGACGATGCTGTGCGCTCGGTTCTTCTCGGCGTGGTGCAGCCGATAGCGGCGCTGCGCCTCCCGATGCCTTTCGGGATCGCGGAAATTCTGCGCATAGGCACGCTGGTATTCCCGGCGGCAATCCCGGCACCAAGCCTGTAGGCTATCGGGGCTCCGGCGCCGCAGGCCAAACTCCACCGACGGCTTCTCTTCGCGGCATTTGCTGCAGGTTTTCATCAGAACGGCACCTCCGGCGACTGCGCCCGGGCGATGTCGGACATGGCCTCGCGGAAGCCCTCGACGGCTTCCTCGATCAGCGCGCGGACCTGCGCCTCGGTCAGATCGGCGAGCGGAGTGGCCCAGCCGATCTCGTCCATCAGCAGCGCCACGCGCTTCATGGTGGCGGTGATCGCGGCGCGCTCCTCCTCGGTCAGGTCAACCATGGCGAAACGCTCCCTGGCCAAGCGCGTCCAAAAGGACTGGCAAGGCATCGAGCAGAACCAGACAGAGGGCCGGCGCCGCCTCATTCGGTGCGGATCGAACCAGCCAAAACCACGGGTGGGTTGCTGGCAGACAGCACAGAGCGTTCCACGCGGATGCCAGAGCCGCCGCCGGTCCTCGGCCGTGATGGGGGTGGAGGCGGTCATGGATCATGCCGCCCTCCGTTCGGGGCCGGCCGCGCTGTCGATCAGCTGGCGGATGGCGCGCTTGTTGAAGCCGAAGGTCATCAGCGCCGAGGCGCGGTAGCGCGTCAGGCCGAAGTCATGGCGGCACTCGGGCGGCAGGTACTGCAGCTGCTTTTCCGTGGGCGGCTGGCGCAGCCAGGAGCGGGTCTTGAAGGCGCTCTCGTCGGTCTCGTGGGTGTTCAGCCAGTCGTCGGCCTGCGCGAGGCAGACGGTCCGTTCGCCCACGCCCAGCAGATGCGGGCGCTCGCCCTTCGCGCCGCCGATGGCGTACCAGACCCCGTCCAGCCAGAAGATGCCGCCCCAGGCTGCGAAGCCGGTGGCCATCAGCGCATCGTCCGTGCCGTAGAGGTCGACCCAGGCGAAGCTGGACCGCTTCAGCAGGTCGATCTCGGTCATCATGAAGCCCGAGAGCGGCGCGGCGGCCCCGCCTTCGCCCGCATCCAGATCCTCGCGGGGGAAGGCCTCACCGCAGAGCGGGCATTCGGTGGCGGCCAGCGGGATTTCCGCCTCGCAGGCTGGACAGGTTTTCGTTGGCGCCTCACCGGTTTCGGTCCTGCCGTCCAGATCGACATCCTGTTCCAGCGTGCCGTGGATCAGGCTCGACGTCCCGAAATCCAGCACGATGCAGTCGGTCTTGACGATGCCGGGATGTTCCTCGGGATCGACGGTGCGCAGCCCGCGCCCGACCATCTGGATCATGGTGGACTTGTAGGAACTGGGGCGCAGCAGCACGACACAGGAGGTGGGCGGATGGTCCCAGCCCTCGGTCAGCACCGCGACATTGACGACGACCCGGATGTCGCCCGCCGCGTAGTCGGCGAGGATCGCCTTGCGGGTCTCGGCCGCCAGATCGCCGTGGATCAGCGCGGCGGCAACGCCCGCCGCCCTGAACGCGTCGGTGACGTGTTCGGCATGCGCGACGGTGGAGCAGAACACCACCGTCTGCCGGTCGCCCGCCTTTTCCTTCCAGTGGCGGATCACCTCGTCGGTGACGGGGGCGCGGTCCATGATGCCCGCGACCTCCGCCATGTCGAAATCCGACATGGTCTTGCGGACCGTGCGCAACTCGTCCTGCACGCCCACGTCGATGACGAAGGTGCGCGGCGGCACCAGATGGCCCGAGGCGATCAGTTCGCCCAGACGGACCTGATCGGCGACATTGTCGAAGACCTCGCGCAGGCCCTTCCTGTCGCCCCGGTTCGGGGTGGCGGTGACCCCGAAGATGCGGGCGTCGGGATTGGCCGCGCGCACCCGGTCAATGATGCGGCGGTAGCTGTCGGCGACGGCATGGTGCGCCTCATCCACGACCAGCAGGTCGAGGCGCGGCATGTCCGCGAGGTTCGACGCCCGCGCCAGCGTCGGCACCATGGCGAAGGCGACCTGGCCGCCCCAGGACTTCTCCGTGGCGTCGATCACCGAGGTGGCGACGCCCGGCACCACGCGCTGGAACTTGGCGCGGTTCTGCGCCGTCAGCTCGTCGCGATGCGCGAGCACGCAGGCCTTCGCGCCGTCGCCGATCATCTCGCCGGTGACCGCCGAGAGCATGATGGTCTTGCCCGCACCCGTGGGCGCCACGCCCAGCGTGTTGCCGCGGGAGGCGAGCGCAGCCACACTGCGCTCGACGAAGGTCTTCTGGCGGGGGCGCAGGCGCATGGCCGGTCTCCCCCTTACTGCGCCCAGCTCGGTCGCCCGGCGGCGCCGGGGGCGGACGCGGGCTGGCTGGGCTGGGTGGCCGTGGTGGGCTGCTGCGCGGCGTGGCCCTGCGCCGGGGCGGCGGAGACCTGCAGCGCGACCGTGCCCATCAGCGCGGCATAGTCACGGTGATCGGGGGTGACCGCGGCGCGGATCTCGTTCTTGTCCTCGCCGTTGGTGTCGGTGCCGATGTCGATGCGGGCGACGAACTCGACGCCGTCGAGATCACCAAATCCGTTGATGCGGCGGCGCGCCTGCGCCTCGGGCGAGTTGTCCTTGTCGGACACACCGCGCGCCGAGTTGAGGATGCCGCGGATCAGGCCGCGCCCCATGTTCGCCCAGTCGGGGCCCTTGGGGCTGTAGAGGCCGATCAGCGACCAGACCTTGCGCCGGGCATAGGGCCCCTCGAGCACCGTGTATTCGGCATCGAGATAGACGGCGCCGGTGGCGGCGCGGCGCGCCCAGCCGCCGGTCCAACCCTGCGAGGGGTCGTCGAAGCCGCCGGGGCGGAGCGTCAGGCGCACCTTGGCGAGCGTGCCTTTCGGGATGACGTTTGTGTTCGATTGCGCGGAGTTGAAGTCGTTCCAGGGTCCGGACATTGCGCGGCTCCTTTCAGGTTGAGGATGGGACGCGCAGCGGCGTCAGTGGGGAAAAGCCACCCCGGCGACCGGATCGGGACACCGGGCAAGGCGAGATGCGCTCAGCCATGGGCGGGCTCCTGCGCGGGGGCGGGATCGGCGGGCGTCACCGGCGGCCAGGTCAGGCGTTCGGAGGCAGGCGCCGCGGGGCGTTGGATCTTCTCCATCAGTCGGCCGAGATGCGGGGCCTCTACCTTGTCGAGGCGGCCGGAGCGGTCCTTCGCCGGATAGCCCCAGGGGTTCAGCGTCTGGCAAACGAAGGCGCGCTGCGGCTGGCCGCTGGCATCGGCGATGTCGGCCATGGTGATGACCTGATCGACGATCCCGGGCAGTTCGAGCCCGGTCTTCGAACCGTCGATCTGCGGCTGGAAGACCTTGCGATTGAAGTCGTCGAGCCGCTCGTCGAGGATGCCGACGAACCAGACATGCTTGCCGCGCGTGTGCTGCAGGTGGGTCAGCCAGCCGATCATCTCGCGGCCGTGCAGCCCGTAGGCGCCGCGGATGTCGGGCTTGCCGGTCTTCTCCGAGAACGCCTCGGGTTGGCCGCGGCACCACTGGAAGCAGAGCCGCCCGGCCACGGTGATCGAGTCGATGAAGACGGACTCGTATTTCCCGATCACCGCCGGATCGCCGTAGCGCCCGCAGACCTCGTCGAAATGCGCCTGGCTGTAGGGCTGGTCCTCGCGCAGCGCCGGGTTCGGGCCGCCGATGAACACCGCGAAATCGCGGCATTCCTTCCAGGTGCGGGGCCGGAGCGTGTCGATCTCCAGCCCCTCGACCGCCAGATCGCCGGCCTCGAGATCGAGGAAGAGCGTGGTCGAGGCGTTCAGCGTCCAGAGCAGGCTGGTCTTGCCGATGCCGGACCGGCCGAAGATGACGCCCTTGATGCCCTTGCGCTGCGCGAGCCTCTCATCGGCGCCGATGATGGGAAGGGCCATCACTGGCCCTCCTTCTTCATCACCGCCGCGGCAGCGCGGTCGGCCCCGACGCACCCCGCCTCGCGGGCGAGCTTGTAGAGCCGCTTCAGCGCATCGGCGCGGCGGTAGGCGGCCGTGCTCTCGCGCTCCGCTTCCACGATCGCGAAGGCGATCTCGTCGACTGTCGCCTCGACGACCGGCAGCGGCTCGCGCGGCTCGTCACCCGCGCGCTGCGGGAAGGCGAGGGTTTCGGGGACGTCTTCGAGCGCGTAGCTCGCCTTGCGAAGACGGGTGATGTCGTCCGGCTGGTCCAGCATGGATGTTCTCCGTGGGATGATGTGATCGAGGAGGCGCATCAGGCGGCCTCGCGGACGTCGGGCGCGCGCTCGGCGACGTAGATCGCCAGGAGCGGCGTCCCGTCGGCATGGGCGCCGGCGTCCTCGATCTGATAGTTGCGGTTGGGCTCGCAGACCTCGGTCAGCTCCCAGCGGCGATAGAGCCCCGGAAGACGCCTGAAATCCTCGAGCGACAGATCGGCAGTGCGGTTCATGCGTGTCTGCTTTCGGTTGGAGGGAAGGCGCTCTGGGCGCTCGAATGGGAAAAGCCACCGGCGGGACCGGATCGGGACATCGGTTCAGGGGATTTCCTCGAGGGCGTCGTGAAGCCGGCGCATCGCGCGCTGGTACCGCTTGCGGGCGGCGGCTTCGGTGAGCCCCAGTTCGACGGCGACCTCGGCCTGCGAGAAGCCCTCGATCGCCACGCGGATCACCAGCAGGGCATCATCGCCGAGCAGTTTCCGCACGGCGCCGTTCAACCCTGCGTACCCGGCCGCGCCGATGCCGCTTTCGCCGCTGTCCGCCACCTCGTCGGGATCGGCGCCGCTGGCGAGTTGTTCGCGCGCCTGGTCGCGCTGGCGCACGCGGATCATGTCGCGCTCGACGTTGCGCAGCACCGTGGCCGCGATCCAGTTGACACGCCCAAGGTCGAGGCCGCGGACCGCCTCGGTGGTGCGCGCAAGGACGTCGGACGCGACCTCGTCGGCGGTGCCGATCCTGCGCCAGATCGACCGGCGGCGGATCGCGTCGAGGCCGGGCCAGAGCGCCAGCAACAGCAGCGTCAGGGCGCAGTCGGACGCGGGCCCGTCGTCCTGCGCCGCCCTGACCAGCGCGGCGAGGATCACGTTCTTCTGGCCATGATCGCCGGGGGTGCGATGCAGCCCGTCCAGCAGGGCCGCCGGATCCCGGAACGCCGAAAGGGCGGCCTGCGCACGCCTGACGACGTCGAAACTGCGCTGGAAGTGAAGGTTCGTGGATGAATGCATGAGGTGATCACGGATCTCGTGCCACGCGAAGGACATCGGACGCCTGCCTTGCGGCCAGGCGTCCAGCGCCTTCTCATGGCCAGGTCAGGACGTCGCGCGTCTCTGCGATTTCAGGGGGGTGGGTGAATGCGCGCGTCAGCGCGCGGGCGCGGTCGCGTGGTTCAGCGTGCCGCAGCCGCGGCAGGTGGCCTGCACCGGGAAGCCCACGAGATACTCGTGCCCCCGCGCGAAGCGCAGGTGCATCCGGCCGTCCCGGCATACGCCGAGCAGCTTGTCACAGCGCGTGCAGCGCCATTCCGAGTTCGTGGTGGGCTTGGTCTTCGCGGCGCCGGACCATCTCGTCGTGGGTGCCTGGCGCGATAGGAAGGGAGTCTGCATCGGTGTGCTCCTCTGATTGAGTGAGCACTCCCATTGGCCTGAAGAATCGGAGCCCGTCAGACCCCCCAATCGGAGCCGGATCGGAGCCAGCCGTCAGACGGCGATCTCCCATTGCCCTTTTCCAGGGCTTCGCAGGAAGTCGGCCGTCAGCTTTTTCCAGAGAGGTTGCTTGAAAATGTTCGCCAACGACTGGTCTTCCGCGATCCCGCTGATCAGGTCCGATGTCGCCATTGGCATCGGGCCGGCGTTGTGCGCATCCACCAGCCGCTGGATGACTTCGATGCGGTTCTCGCCCTTGATGTCGATGCTGCCTTTCCCCGGAACAAACAGAGTTGCCATGTTGTTCCCGACCCGGGTGAGTTCGACAGCCTGGCCGCCGCGGGCCAGGATCCGATGGCGCCGAAACACGGACCGGAGCTTGTCTGCGACCAACGCGATTTCGGCTTGCTGGGTGTCGATCTGTTCAACAAGTGGCGTCAGAACGTTCGCCGCCAGACACGACCCAGAAGCGCTGCCAGCCTGCAGGACAAGACCGATGCCGAGATTGTGGCGCGCCCGAAGCTCGGTATCGACAGCCGAGCGGACCTTCTCCCGGTCGAGACCGCGCGCAAGATAGATTGGAACCTTCCCGCCATCGACGTGGAGCGTTCCGAGGTAGAGGAGATGATCGGTCAGCTTCTCGATGGCAGGTGCATCAAGCACTTTTTCAAGACGTGCCTTCAGATGTTGCGCGACCCAGCCGTCGCGGACCCGGTATATCCTGTAGCGATCCGGGTTGCCCGCAGAGGCCGCCTGCCCCTCGGTGACCTTGAGGTCGGCCACCTTTCGGTCGCCTTCCTCCGCATCTCCCTCATCGACCCGAAACACCACTTCGGCCGCGACCGGACCGACCTCGTCTTCATCGTCGATCAGGTCGTCTCCTTCCCAACCGGCGGGAACGATGAAGCCCAGATCGGCCAGGAGGCCAGGATCGGCACCGCGAGTTTCGAGCCATGCGCCGGTAACCCTGTCAGCTCCGATGTCCCAGATGGCCAGCAAGGCAGGGATGACAGCCATGCTTTCCCCATCATCCGGTTCGCGACCATCGCGAAGGATGTTCCAGTGTCTGAGCAACCGATGCCCCAGAACACGCTCGAACGGGTCGTCGATGCTGAGAAGGCTGCTCGTGTTGCGGTCGGTGAGCGTGAAGTTGAGGGTTTGCGCCTCATCCCGTCCCGCGCGGGTGTACCGGACCGCAATCTCGACAAAACGGATTGCGAGCGCTCGCTCGAAAATCCTCGGAAGGCCCGGCTGGCTGTCGATGATCTCCGAGATGTCCTGATCGATCGTGGTGGACAGCGAAAGGCGGTTGGCGAGATTGCCGATGCTGATGTCAGCGCGGATCACCTGCGCGCGGTCGATCACCACGTCGTCGAGTTCCGGCGGTTCAAGATCGAGCCCCCGCAGGAACTGCGAAATGTCGTAGGCCTGAAAGTCGACGGGCTGGTTGGAGTAAGTTTGCTCGAGGGCAGTCTCGATGAAGCGTTCGGCAACCGTGTGCCTGAGCTTTCGGTTGCCTGCGCGGACATGGACCCGCCCAGTCGAGGGCGTGTAGACGATCATCGCCTCTCCCGGCGGCCGAAAGTAGATGCTCGTCCGATTGCCATCGTCATCGATCTCCCGAACGCTCGTGGGGGGATCGGGATGGAACAGCAAGTACATCTCCGCCGCCGGTTCATCGCCGTCCTCGGGGATGTCGAACTTGTCGATGCTGTAGCCGTCGCCGCGATCGAGACGCTTGTTGAGGTCGACCAGGAGCTCGTCGAGCAATGCACTGCCGGCGTCGGGGCCCCCATCGACCGAAGGCTCGGCCATGAAGGTCTGGTAGTGCTTGTCGTAGCGCCGGTAGAGACGCAGGTGCAGGCTGTTCTCCGCCGCTTCAAATAAGCCGTGTTCGTTGGCGTAAGCCCACAGGCTTCGCGCCAGCTTGTCCCGCTGGCTGAAGAGGTCCTTCGCGCGATCCGGTTCGAGTTTTGTTCTGGCGAGACCGTCGAGGACATACTCGCCGCGATCACTCGCAATGTTGACGATTCTCGCCGCCTCGGATTCCAGCGGCCCAAGGCGGTCCTTCTTTTGCTCTCGCAACATTGCCTCGGCCGATGACGGACCTTCCGCATCCTCGGGTTCGAACTGATAGGTTTCGAGCCAGCTCAATCTCGCGAAAACCTTGCTTCGAAGAAACGCCGCCAGAAGCGCTGGCTCGGCGTCATGAAACAGTCGCGACAGATTGGGACAGGTCTTGGCCGGGGCTCGCACCATGGTCACATCCCTTTGGGTCTCTACGTTCAGTGGCCGTCGTCGAGCACCATGAGCAGCCCGCCGAGAGCCCATTGCCAGCAAGATCGCTGAAATGAATGCCGCCCGACATTCGGGCACGAAGCGCATTCTGGCAAGACCCGATGTTCACGACTTGTTCGAACGCGTTGAACATTTTTCCAACCCCTGTCCCATTACGCCCGCACGATTGGCTTTTCCTCTGTGATGCCACCACAGACGCGGAACTGCCTACATGAAACGCCCCAACCCCCTGCCCCCGGATCGCTTGACCCCAGCGGAGCGCCGCGCAGAGCTGTGCGGCCTGCTTGCCCTCGGGTTGGTCCGTCTGCGACAGCGGGATCAGCCTCAACATTCTGACAAAAATAGAGAAAGTCGCCTACACTCTCCGGCGAGCGCATGCCGTCATGCAACTCCAACTCACCGG
>JAUIAU010000060.1 GCA_030425185.1 Alphaproteobacteria bacterium | reverse complement strand
TTCTGCGTGATCGTGTTCCTTCAGGCCATCGCGTTCTTCTGGCGCTCCTACCTCGAACTGATCGAGGGCGAGGAGAGCGAGGGCAAGTATCTCGACCGCGACAAGACCGGGGACGAGTCCGAGGACATCGAGCACGCCATTCACTCCGGGTCGACCTGATCCGCCGCCCATCAAGCGCCAAACACACCACGCAAGCGTCACCGCTTAGCCAAGGGAAAGACAGAGAATGCTTTTCGGACTGGATGGAGTCGAGATCGGTCTGATCATCGTCTTCCTGACCCTCTTCGCCGGGATCATGACCGGGTTTCCGGTGGCTTTCGCCATTGCCGGAGCCGGGGCGATCTCCTTTGCCATCATCGCCGCCCTCGACAGCGCGGGCCTGCTGATCCACCAGGCGATCGACACCTCGTCGGATGCCTACCGCGCCCTGCTCGCGGACGGGGTCATCCGGGAGTCGATCTCGGTCTTCCGATACCCCGACCTGCCAAGGGTCGAGGAAGCCCTGTTCCCGGGCGGCTGGGAACAGGCGCTGGAGCGGAACCTGTCGTTCATCGTGAACCGGATGAACGAGCGCGTGATCGCGGGCCAGTCCATCGAGACCCTGCTCGCGGTGCTGATGTTCGTCATGATGGGCATCACGCTCGAGCGGTCGCGGATCGCCGAGGAACTGCTGACCACCATGGCGCGCGTCTTCGGCCCGCTGCCCGGCGGCCTCGCGGTGTCCATTGTGATCGTGGGAGCCTTCCTGGCCGCCTCGACCGGTATCGTGGGCGCGACCGTGGTGACCATGGGCCTGCTCGCGCTGCCGACGATGCTGCGGAACAACTACTCGCCGGAGCTGGCGACCGGGGTCATCGCGGCCTCGGGCACGCTGGGGCAGATCATCCCGCCGTCCATCGTGATCGTTCTGCTCGGCACGCTGGTCGGTGATCTCTATGCCACCGGGCAGGAAACCCGCGCCCAGCTGGCCGGGTGCTCGGACGCGCTGACCTATCTCGGCCAGCCGGCCGTTCTGTCGGTCGGCACCCTGTTCCAGGCGGCCCTGCTGCCGGGTCTCTTCCTCGCCTTCCTCTACGGCGCCTATGCCTTCGTCTTCGCGCTGATCCGCCCGGCCAATGCACCGCCGGTGCAGTTCGAGGCCGAGGGCGGCGAGCCGGTGACCCGTGGCGAGGCCCTGACCTGGTTCCTCGCAGCACCCGGCGCCCTGATCCTCGCGATCATCCTGGGCTTCACGTCGGGCAGCATCGGCTCGCAGAGCATCTCGGTGTCCGATTACGCCGAGAACAGCGGCAACTCGGTCCTGCGCACCAACGTCAGCGAACGGTGCCAGGCCGCGATGATCGAACTGCATGGCCAGGAACTCTGGGACGAGTCGGTCGCCGCGCGGGCCGCGATGGCCGCCTCGGGCGACAGCGGCGCGGCCGTGACGCTGACCGAGGAAGAGCACAACGCCGCCGTCGAGGCCGCGCTGGCCAATGCCCCGGCCATCGGCTCGGGCGTGGCGACGGTCTTCGGCCTGCTGGCACTCGTTCTGATCCTCGCCCGCGGCGTGTCGCCGTCCGCCTCGCCGCTGCCGCTGATCGTCGGCGGCCTCGGCGTGGTGGCCGCGTTCCTCGCCGACATCCTGTTCCTGTCGCCCCTCTCGGGGCCGGCGGCCACCTTCCTGATCCTCGCGATCCCGATGGCGGTCACGCTCTACGGCGCGAAGACGGCGATGGGCCTGCTCGCCCGGAACGATCTGCTGCGCGTGGTCTTCCCGCCGCTCGTGCTGATCGTGGCGGTGCTGGGCTCGATCCTCGGCGGCATCACCAACCCGACGCCCGCCGCGGCGCTCGGCGCGGCTGGGGCCATCATGCTGGCGGCCTACCGCAAGCTGAAGGAAGAGGACGGCAAGTCGCAGATCATCATCTGGGCCAGCTTCGCCCTGGTGATCATGATCCTGTTCGGCGTCAACTTCGACCTGCGGATCACCCGCGAGGTGGTCCCGTTCGAGGACTGGGTCGCCTACCTGATCGCGCAGGCGGCCTATCACTTCGCGTTCTTCGGGATGCTCTTCGCCTGCTGGGTGCTCTGGAAGTCGAACATTCTCGGGCCGGTGGTCCGGGAGACGGCCAAGGTTACCTCGATGGTGTTCACCATCCTGATCGGGTCGCAGCTGCTGAACCTCGTGCTGATTTCCTTCGGCGGCGAGCACTACATCCAGCAGTACCTGCGCGCCTTCGACAACGAGTGGGTCGTCTTCCTCGTCGTCATGGTGATCCTGTTCATCCTCGGCTTCGTGCTCGACTTCCTCGAGATCATCTACATCGTGATCCCGATCGTCGGCCCGGTGCTGTACGGCGGCACGCTTGATCCGGCCTGGGTGACGATCATGATCGCGATCAACCTGCAGACCTCGTTCCTGACACCACCCTTCGGCTTCGCGCTCTTCTACCTGCGCGGGGTGGCGCCGCCCTCGGTCAGCACCGGCCAGATCTACCGCGGCGTGATCCCGTTCGTGGCGATCCAGGTGGCGGCACTTCTTTTGCTCTGGCTGTTCCCGAGCGTGGTGACCATCGTGCCGGACCTGCTGGCCAACTGACCTCGCGCGCCCGACCGGGCCGCAGGCAGCCCCGCCCCGGACAGGGGCGGGGCTGTCAAGCATTCTGGGCCCGCAATTTTGACCATTGTGTTTGTGCGGCCACTCACCCTATGGTGAGGATCAGGACAGGCGGGCCCATGGGCGGTGCCGGTCCGGATTAGGTTTACCTGTTTCGATGCGGCTCTCCGATTTCGGGCGACCCCTCACGAACAGACGACCGGGTCGGCGATGACCCGCAATCATGCTCCGGTGGCCAAGGCGCACCGGGGGAGAACAGGCGCCTTTGGCGTCGGAGACGAAACGCGATGACACGCGACCGGGCAGAGCAGCAACAGGCGAGGGGACTTCAGGTCCCTGCCGGGCAGCATATGACGGCGCGATCGCTCCAATCCCAACCGGCAAGGCGATTGCGTGCAGGTCCTCCTGCGCGCGCGCGGCGCTGGTCACAAGAGATACAATGGCCAAGAAAATGCTCATCGATGCCACCCACGCGGAAGAGACCCGCGTTGTGGTGGTCGACGGAACCAAGGTCGAAGAATTCGACTTCGAATCTGTAAACAAGCGTCAGCTCGCAGGAAACATCTACCTCGCCAAGGTCACCCGCGTTGAGCCGTCCCTCCAGGCGGCCTTCGTGGATTACGGCGGCAACCGCCACGGCTTCCTCGCGTTCTCGGAAATCCATCCGGATTACTACCAGATCCCGGTCGCCGACCGCGAAGCCCTGCTGGCCGAGGAACGCGCCCTGGCGCGGGCCGAGGACGACGACGAGAAACCGGCTGCGAAGAAGCCCCGCCGTTCGCGTCGCAAGAAGACCGACAAGGCCGAGACCGGCGATGCGCCCGAGGCCGTGACGGCCGAGGACGACGCGCAGGCCGTGGCCGACGCCGCGCCCGAGGGGACCGACGAAGCCGTCGCGCCCGAGGCTGCCGCACCGGAAGAGACCCCCGCCGCCCCCGAAGCCGACGTCGAGGCGGAGACCCCCGCCGACGACGACCCGGACGCACCGGTGCGTCCGCAGGCGATGGCGATGGACGGCAAGGACAAGGACCCGGTCACCACGTCGGACGACAGCACCCCGCCGTCGATCCCCGGCATGGACGTGGTCGATCTCGGCTCCGACGACGACGACGAGGCCGGTGATTTCCGCCCGGCCGAGGCCGAGATCGAGGACCGCTCGTCGCAGACGGTCGACAAGGACGAGATCGAGTCGGTCGCCGAAGAGGACGTCAGCGAAGAGATCGCCGAGCCGCGCCGCGTGTCGCGTGCCCGGAAGTACAAGATCCAGGAAGTCATCAAGGTCCGGCAGATCATGCTGGTCCAGGTCGTCAAGGAAGAGCGCGGGAACAAGGGCGCAGCCCTGACCACCTACCTGTCGCTGGCTGGACGATACTGCGTCCTGATGCCGAACACCGCCCGGGGCGGCGGCATCAGCCGCAAGATCACCAACGCCGCCGACCGCAAGAAGCTGAAGGAAATCGCGCAGTCGATCGAGGTGCCCGATGGTGCCGGCCTGATCGTGCGGACCGCGGGCGCACAGCGCACCAAGGCCGAGATCAAGCGCGACTACGAATACCTGCTGCGGCTCTGGGAACAGATCCGTGACCTCACGCTGCGGTCGATCGCGCCCGCGCCGATCTATGAGGAAGGCAACCTGATCAAGCGCTCGATCCGCGATCTCTACAGCCGCGAGATCGACGAGGTGCTCGTCGAGGGCGACGAGGGCTACCGGACGGCCAAGGACTTCATGAAGATGCTCATGCCGTCCCACGCCAAGAACGTACGCCATTACCAGGAGCCGATGCCGCTCTTCGCGCGCTTCCAGGTCGAGAGCTACCTCAGCTCGATGTTCAACCCGGTCGTGCAGCTCAAGTCGGGCGGCTACATCGTCATCGGCATCACCGAGGCGCTGGTCGCCATCGACGTGAACTCGGGCCGGGCGACGAAGGAAGGCTCGATCGAGGAAACCGCGCTCAAGACCAACCTCGAGGCCGCCGACGAGGTGGCCCGCCAGCTGCGCCTGCGCGACCTCGCGGGCCTGATCGTCATCGACTTCATCGACATGGAAGAGCGCAAGAACAACGCCGCCGTCGAGAAGCGCTTCAAGGAACGGCTCAAGACCGACCGTGCCCGCATCCAGGTCGGCCGCATCTCTGGCTTCGGCCTACTGGAGATGTCGCGGCAGCGCCTGCGGCCCGGCATGCTGGAAGCCACGACGCAGCCGTGCCCGGCCTGCCACGGCACCGGCCTGATCCGGTCGGATGACAGCCTTGGCTTGTCGATCCTGCGGCAGCTCGAGGAGGAGGGCGTCCGCAAGCGCTCGCGCGAGGTTCTGCTGAAAGCGCCGGTGGCCATCATCAACTTCCTGATGAACGTCAAGCGCGAGCATATCGCCCAGATCGAAGCCCGCTACGGCATGGCGATCCGGCTCGAGGCCGATCCGCACCTGATCGCGCCCGACTTCTCGATCGAACGGTTCAAGACCGCGACCCGCGTGGTGCCCGAGCCGACCAAGCCGGTCATTTCCATCGACACCGAGATGCCGATGGACGAGGTCGAGGAAGACCTGGTCGAGGACGAGACCGAGACCGATGAGGCGCCCGAGACCCCGCGCAGTGGCGAGGAGGACGGCGACAAGCCCAAGAAGAAGCGCCGGCGTCGGCGTCGCGGCGGCCGTCGCTCCGGCGAGGGCGACGAGCGCTCCGGCGACGGGGCCGAGGATGGCTCCGACGACGGATCGGACGACGAGTCCGACGACAGCGCGGACGCCGAGGGCGATGCCGACGCTCAGCCCGACGCCGATGGCGAAGACCGCCCGAAGAAGAAGCGTCGCTCGCGGCGGGGCGGACGCGGGCGTCGCCGGACCGATGGCGAGACCGGGGACAGCCAGGGTGAGGCTGAGACGGATGCCGAGACCACGGATGAGCCCGTCGCGACCGCCGCCGAGGCCCCCGCAGCCGACCCGGTCGCGGACGCACCGGTAGCCGAGGCCCCGGCGCCCGAGCCGGAGCCGGTGCCCGAAGCGGTCGAAACGCCTGTGGCGGAGCCCGAGGTCGTGGCGGAGGCCGGGCCCGAACCGGAAGCCCAGCCTGACCCCGAGCCCGCGCCGGAGCCTGTCCCGGAAAGCGCCGCACCGGCGGCCGAGACGTCCGACGAGTCGTCGAAGCCCAAGAAGCGGGGCTGGTGGTCCCGCGGCTGACCTGACAGCAAGAAAACACGGCGGGCGGTCCCAACGGGCTGCCCGTTCTGCGTTCAGGCCTTCTCGACGAGGTAGCGCCGTGCGCCGTCGGCAAGCTCGGTCGTGGCGACCAGCCGATGCCCGCCCTCGCTGCAGAAATGCGGGACATCGACGACCGCGACCGGATCATCGGCCAAAAGCGCGACCCGTGTGCCGGAGGGCGCCCCGAGCAGCACCTTCTGGAGCCGCAGGACGGGCAGGGGGCAGCGCAATCCGCGCGCGTCGATCTCGGTTTCGCTCATGACCACATGTCTAGCATTCACGCGCGGCGACGCGCCACGGCTTTGTGACACGGTTGCAGGTGACGGCGGCCTGCCCGCGGCTTAAGCACGAGACATGTTCGGAATCGATCTCTTCGACGCGTCCCTGCTGCCCGCGATCACCGTCGCGCTTCTGGCGGGCGTTCTGAGTTTTCTCAGCCCCTGCGTGCTGCCGATCGTGCCGCCTTATCTCGCCTATATGTCGGGCGTCTCGATGCCGGCGATGACCGGCGCGGCGGACGAGCAGGGCGCGCGGGGACGGGCCTTGCTGGCAGCCGCCTTCTTCGTGCTCGGCCTGTCCACGGTGTTCCTGTTCCTCGGCTTCACAGCTTCCGTTCTGGGCCGCTTCTTCCTGCAGAACCAGGTGATCTTCTCGCGTGTCGCGGGGGCCGTGATCATCGTCTTCGGCCTGCATTTCCTCGGAATTCTCCGGATCCCGCTCCTGAACCGCGAGGCCCGTCTCGACGCCGGGGACCGCGGCGGGTCGGCCTTCGGGGCCTATGTGCTGGGTCTCGCCTTCGCGTTCGGCTGGACCCCCTGCATCGGCCCTCAACTGGGCGCGATCCTGTCGCTGGCGGCCTCTGAGGCGAGCGTGGCCCGTGGAACGCTGCTGCTGGGCGTCTACGCGCTGGGGCTTGGTCTGCCCTTCCTGCTGGTGGCAGTTTTCCTGAACCGGGCGATGGGCGTGATGGCGCGCCTGAAGCGGCACATGGGCCTGATCGAAAAGTCGATGGGCGTCCTGCTGATCCTCGTCGGGGTGATGATGGTGACAGGTGCGTTCTCAGCCTTCTCGTGGTGGCTTCTTGAAACCTTCCCGGCGCTGGCGACGCTCGGCTGATCCACAATCCTGCCGTTTTTGGCGGTTAGTCCTGTTCCGGTAAACGGTATGGACGAGGTCAGGTGAGCAAGACGTCCCCACGGCGTGTCATGCGCCGGCAGGTGTTCTATCTGCCGGGCTACGATCCGTTTCATCCGCGCCGCTATCGCGAGCTCTACCGGACCGAGAGCGCTGCACAGGCTTCAATCCTGAACTACCAAGTCCAGGTTTCGGCGCGCCGTGGGGGTGGCCGCTATGGCTGGCATGTCGCCTCGCGGATCGAGGGCTGCGAGGTGGAAACCGATGTCGAGGTGCTGGTCTGGCATGACATCGTGAAGGACTCGATGGATCGCTCGATCCTCGCCACCTACCTCCAGATGCTGCGCACCGCCTGGGTGTATCTCTCCACCGGCGCGCTCTTTCGCCTGATGCGCCTGCGCAAGGGTCCGGTGATCGCCGCGCTCTATCCCGTGGGCGGTCTGCTGGCGCAGGCGGCGCTGGCGCTCGCGCTTGTCTGGCTGGGCGCGGCACTGGCGGGTCTGGTGGTGCCGCCGCCGTGGTCATGGGGCGGCGCGCTGCTGGGGGCCGGGGCGGGGGCCGCGCTGTTGGCCTGGTTCCGGCGGCAGGATGGGCGGTTTTTCGTGCATTATCTCATGCATGACTACGGGTACTCGGCGCAGCACCGGGGGGCGACACCGCCCGCGCTGGAGGCCCGGCTTGCCGAGTTCGCCCGCATCATCGATGCGGCCCTCGATGGGGAGGCGGACGAGGTGCTTGTCGTCGGCCATTCCTCCGGGGCGCATCTTGCGGTGTCGATCCTTGCCGATCTGGACCGCGCCGGGCGGTTGCAGGGGCGCGGACCGGTGCTGTCCTTCCTGTCGCTGGGTCAGGTGGTCCCGATGGTGTCGTTCCTGCCGGAGGCCGGACGCCTGCGGGCCGACCTGTCGCGGGTCTCGAAACTTGACATGGTGACATGGATTGACGTGACCGCCCCGGGCGATGGCTGTGCCTTCGCGCTCTGCGATCCGGTCCGGGTGTCGGGCCGTGCGGTGCCGGGAACCCGCTGGCCGCTGGTCCTGTCCTGCGCCTTTACCCGCACGCTGCGGCCCGAGACCTGGGCGAAGCTGCGCTGGCGCTTCTTCCGGCTGCATTTCCAGTATCTCTGCGCCTTCGACGGTCTGGAGGGGCGGTTCGACGAGTATGATTACTTCCGCATCACCGCCGGGCCACTGACCCTGGGCGACCGGCTCGGCGCGCGGGCCCCGTCGAAGTCGCGCAAGGAGACCCCGGTCAACGGGTTTCCGGAGGCTACGCCATGATCCCGCCGAAACCCGCCGCGCGGGCGGAGCGCGTGTCGCTCTGGCGGTACCTGCGTCTCTTCCGGCAGGACATTCTGTCGGCACAGCCCGAGCGCCTCTATCGCGCGTGGATGGCCGAGTTCCGCACCCCGTTCTTCCGCAGCTACCTCGTCAACCAGCCCTCCCTGGTGAAGACTGTCCTCCAGGAACGCCCGATGGACTTTCCGAAGTCCGACCGCGTGGGCGAGGGGTTACGCCCGCTGCTGGGACAATCGGTGTTCCTGACGAACGGGGCGGTCTGGGAAAGGCAACGCCGCATCATAGATCCGGCATTCGAAGGCGGACGCCTGCGCGAGACCTTTTCGGCCATGCGGGACGCGGGCGCGGCGGCTGTGGCGCGGCTGGCGGCGCTGGCAGGCCCGACCCCCGTCGAGATCGAGGCGGTGACCAGTCACGCGGCCGCCGACGTGATCTTTCGCACGCTGTTCTCGATCCCGATCGAACACCGGATCGCGGCCGAGGTGTTCGAGGCGTTCCGCGCCTACCAGCGCACCCAGCCCATCCTGAATCTGGCGGCCTTCCTGCCGTTGCCGCGCTGGATGCCCCGGTTTCATCGGCGCCGCACGCGCGCGACCGCCCGCGAGATCCGCGCGCTGATTTCCCGGCTCACCGCCGACCGGGCTGCCGAGATTGCCGCGGGACAGGCCCCGGACGATCTGGCGACCAAGATCATGACGACCCGCGACCCAGATACCGGGCAGACCTTCAGCACCGAGGAGATGGTCGACCAGGTGGCGATCTTCTTCCTCGCCGGGCACGAGACGAGCGCCTCGGCCCTCGCCTGGGCCTTGTGGCTGATCGCGGCCAACCAAGGTGTGCAGGACCGCCTGAATGCTGAAGTTGATAACCTTGATATGACATCGATCACTTTTTCAGACCTGTCAAAGCTCCGGTTCACGCGCGACGTGTTCCGTGAGGCGCTGCGCCTCTATCCGCCGGTCCCGATGATGGTGCGCGAGACCACGCGGGCGGAGCAGTTCCGTGATCGGACGCTGCCGAAAGCAGCACAGGTGGTCATATCGCCATGGCATCTGCACCGGCAGAGCCGGATCTGGCCGGACCCCGACGCCTTTGATCCCGACCGCTGGCAGCGCCCGGATCAGGCGCAGCCCCAGCGCGAGGCCTATATCCCGTTCTCGGCCGGGCGGCGGGTCTGTACCGGGGCGGGCTTTGCCATGGCGGAAGGCGTGCTGCTGCTCGCCATGCTGTTGAAATCATTCCGCTTCGAGATCGTGCCGGATCGCATCCCGGTGCCCGAGGCCCACCTGACCGTGCGGGCCCGCGATGGCATCTGGCTGACGGTCACGCCGCGTCAGGTGTCGGCGCGCTCCCGGAACCAGGCCAGCACGTAGAGCCGGATCGCCGTGGCGAGGCCGGTGTCGAGGTCGCGCGCCTCGTCGATCTCGGCGGCAAGGGCGTTCAGGGCCAGACCGCGCGCCTCGGCAATGTCACGGAACGCGGTCCAGAACGCATCCTCCAGCGTCACGCTGGTGCGATGCCCCCGCAAGGTGAGCGAGCGTTTGACCGGTCGCCCGCTCATTCCTCGTCCGTCTTGTGGCGGTCGAGCATCTGGCGCGCCTTCTCGGACCGCGTGGCCTCGAGCAGGCGCTGCGCCTTGGTGCGGCCGTGCTTGACCGCGTTGGCGTCGGCTTCCGCCTTCGCCTCGGCCCGGGCGCGCGTCTTGCGCGCCCGGTTCAGGTTGATGACGTCCTTCGTCACTTCGGCCCGATCATCTGTTCCGGCCGCACGACCGCGTCGAACGTCGCCTCGTCCACGAACCCGAGGCGGATCGCCTCTTCCTTGAGCGTGGTGCCGTTCTTGTGCGCGGTCTTGGCGACCTTGGTGGCGTTGTCATAGCCGATGGTGGGGGCCAGAGCCGTGACCAGCATCAGCGATTCGCGCATCAGCTTGCCGATCCGCTCGACGTTCGCCTGCGTGCCCATCAGCATCCGCTCGGTGAAGCTGTCGGCGGCATTGCCGAGCAGGGTCATAGATTGCAGCAGGTTGTAGGCCATCATCGGGTTGTAGACGTTCAGCTCGAAATGGCCCTGGCTTCCGGCGAACGAGATCGCCGCGTCGTTGCCGAGGATGTGGGCGCAGACCTGCGTCATGGCTTCCGCCTGGGTCGGGTTCACCTTGCCCGGCATGATCGACGAGCCCGGCTCGTTTTCCGGCAGGATCAGCTCGCCCAGACCCGAGCGCGGGCCGGAGCCGAGGAAGCGCATGTCGTTGGCGATCTTGTAGCAGGCCATCGCCGCCGTCTTGATCGCGCCCGACATGAAGACCATGGCGTCATGGGCGGCGAGCGCCTCGAACTTGTTCGGGGCGGTCACGAAGGGCAGGCCGGTGATCTCGGCGATGTGGCCCGCCACGGTGGTGTCCCAGCCCTTGTCGGTGTTCAGACCGGTGCCGACGGCGGTGCCGCCCTGCGCCAGTTCATAGATCCCCGGCAGGGCCAGCTCGATCCGCTTGATGCCGTTACGGATCTGCATGGCGTAGCCCGAGAACTCCTGCCCCAGCGTCAGCGGGGTGGCGTCCTGCGTGTGGGTGCGGCCGATCTTGATGATGTCCTTGAACTCTTCGGCCTTTGCTTCCAGCCCGGCGGCGAGTTTCTCCAGTCCCGGGATCAGCACCTCGTGCGCCGTGACGGCGGCGGCGATATGCATCGCGGTCGGGAAGGTGTCGTTCGACGACTGGCCCATGTTGCAGTGGTCGTTCGGATGCACCGGGGTCTTCGAGCCGATGACGCCGCCCAGCATCTCGATGGCGCGGTTGGCGATCACCTCGTTCGCGTTCATGTTCGACTGGGTGCCGGACCCGGTCTGCCAGACGACCAGCGGGAAGTTGTCGTCGAACTTGCCGTCGATCACCTCGCTGGCTGCGGCAATGATCGCGTCCGCTAGGGCGGCGTCGAGCTTGCCGGAGGCCTTGTTCGCGGTGGCGCAGGCCTTCTTGATCACGCCGAGCGCGCGCACGATGGCCACCGGCTGCTTCTCCCAGCCGATCGGGAAGTTCATGATCGAGCGCTGCGTCTGCGCGCCCCAGTACTTGTCGGCGGGAACCTCGAGCGGGCCGAAGCTGTCGGTCTCGGTGCGGGTGGCGGTCATTGTCGCTCCTCCGGTATGCGTTCGCATACCGATTACCCATGGCCTGCGGCGGGCGCAATCGCCTTGCCGTCGCAGGGCAGGGCGGACGCGCGTTACTTGCGGAACCGGTCGAGGCGGACGACTTCCGCGTCGCCGCGTGACCCGCCACCGGGACCGTCGTCGTCCGGGCCGTCGTCGTCGACCTCGTCGGCCGCCTCGTCCGCGTCCTCGTCGTCGTCGTCCCGTTCGTTCGATTCGAATCGCAGGCCGAACTCGACCGAGGGGTCCACGAAGGTGCGGATCGCGTCGAACGGGATCTCCAGCCGCTCCGGGTGGTCGCCGAAGTTCAGCGTGACCGCGAACCCGTCCGGGCCGACATCGAGGTCCTCGAACCAGTGCTGCAGGACGATGGTCATTTCCTCGGGATACCGCGTGCGCAGCCAGTCCGACAGGCCGACCCCGGGGGCCCGCGTGTCGAAGGTGATGAAGAAATTATGCGCCCCGGGAAGCCCGCCCACGGCCACCTGCGCCAGCACATCGCTGATGAGCGACCGCATCGCGCGGTGCATCATGTTTCCGTAATCTATGCGCGACGTCATGGCAGGTCCCTGATTTGGGGCGAGCCTAGAGCAGCACAAAGACGTTGGGAAGGGCGGGCAGCAGAAGTTCCAGCGCCCCCCCAGCCAGCGCGGTCAGCCCGAGGACCGCGGGCAGCGGCAGGCGCAGCCCCCACAGAAGTGCCGCCGCAAGCCCGGCCAGACCGAGGGCGGCCAGCGACAGGCTGGCCGGGTCCGGGGCGATCACGGTGACCGGGCCAAGCCCGGCGCGCCCGACCGATCCGAAGAGCACATGCGCCGAGAACCACAGCGCCAGATTGGCGATCACGCCCACCACGGCGGCGGTGATCCCCTGCAGCGCCCCGGTCAGGCGCGGCTGGTCGGAGATCCAGTCGATCCAGGGCGCGCCAAGGAAAATCCAGAGAAAACAGGGCACGAAGGTCACCCAGAGGGTCAGAAGCCCGGCGATCAGCCCCAGAGGTAGCCCGCCCGCCTCGGTGCCGGCAAGGATGCCGACGAACTGGGTCACGAGGATCAGCGGACCCGGCGTCGTCTCGGCAAGGCCGAGCGCGTCCATCATCTGCGCGGTCTCCAGCCAGCCGCGCACGACGACGACTTCCTGCGTCATGTAGGCCAGCACCGCATAGGCCCCGCCGAAGGTGACCACCGCCAGCTTGGAAAAGAAGAGCCCGATCTGCAGCAGGAAATCCTGCCCGAGGCCCCAGAGCAGGACCAGCGGCGCGGCCCAGAGCGCGCCCCAGACCAGCAGCGTCCGGGTGCCGTCGGCAAGGCGGGGACGGGCCAGCGTCGGCGCCGCGCCCTGCGCGAGGGCCAGCGCCCCGACCAGCCCGGCCACCAGGATGATCACGGGGAAGGGCAGGCCGAACGCGAACAGACCCGCGAAGCTGAGGCCCGCCAGCGCCCATGCCAGCGGGGAGCCGAGCGCCTTCTTCGCCAGTTTCCACAGGGCCTGGGCGACGAT
>JAUIAU010000059.1 GCA_030425185.1 Alphaproteobacteria bacterium | reverse complement strand
GTTCCTCGTCGGCGGGGCTGTCGCCGTCCACCAGCACGGTATAGGCGACGAAGGCGGCATAGGCGTCGGCGGTGCGCGGCAGGATCTCGGCGATCCGGGCGTCGGGCCGGAAGGCGATCTCGCCGGGATAGCTTTCCTGCGCGAGAGCCTCCAGCCGGTCGCGCTGCGACTCCATCAGCCCGTCGAGCGCGGGCGCGCCGTCCCCGGCCCCCATCAGGGTGACCCAGAAGGCGCCCTCGTCCCAGTTCGGGTCGATGTCCTCGAAGACGTCGAGCCAGGCGTCGCCGTAGTCGTCGAGCGACCGGCCCGTCGAGCGGAACAGCGACGAGATGCCGGTCTGTTCGTAGTTCAGCCGCGAGCCGAGGCGCGTGTGGCGCTTGGCCTCGGCGGCGAGGAACATGTCATAGTAGAGCGCTTCGTAGACGGGCTCGGGCGGCAGGTCGCCGGAGGCGAAGTCCCAGGTCTGAAGCGTCGCGGTGGTCTCGGGCAGGGTGCGCGAGACGATCTGGTTCTCGACCGAGCGGAACAGCATGTCCACGATCGGGGCCACGAAGCTGACGAGGATGAAGATCAGCAGCGGCGCGATCAGGGCCAGCGCGCGCAGCTTCTCGCGGCGCAGCGCGCGGGCGAGCGAGCGCTTCAGCGGCGTGCCGTCGGCGGCCAGCATCGGGCCGGTTCCCGGGGTTGCTGCGTCTGCCATGTCACCTGTCCTCGGTCGGATCGTCGTGCTGGGCGCGACAGCGGGCATCCGGGAGGACACGGCACGTCGCGGCGAAAATCGGGGAAAGCGGGAGAGGGGCGGACCCCTCTCCCGTCAGCCGCAAGGGCTTATTGTGCCAGCCACGCCTGGAACTTGGCGTCCAAGTCGTCGCGGTAGTCCGCCCACCACTCGTAGTTGTAGAGGAAGGTGTTCTTGGCGTTGTTCGGATCGGTCGGCATGTGCGGAGCCATCTCGATGCCGAGCTCGGCATGCTTGCCGACGAGCGGCGCCGAGCTTTCACGGGCCGGGCCGTACGAGATGTACTTGGCCTGGTCCGCCAGACGCTGCGTGTCGGTCGCGAAGTACAGGAAGTCCTTCACGCGGGCGAGACGGTCCTCCGGCAGGCCGGCCGGGATGATCCAGCCGTCGAGGTCGAAGACCTGCGCGTCCCAGAGCATCGCGAAGGGCTGGCCCTGCTCCTCGATCGCCGAGAACCAGCGGCCGTTGTAGGACGAGCCCATCACGACCTCGCCGTCGGCGAGAAGCTGCGGCGGCTCGGCGGCAGCCGACCACCAGACCGTCTGGTCCTTGATGGTGTCGAGCTTGGCGAAGGCGCGTGCCTGGCCTTCCTCGGTTTCGAGCACGTCGTAGACGTCGTCCTTGGCGACGCCGTCACAGATCAGCGCCCATTCCATGTTGTTGATCGGACGGCGCTCGAGCGTGCGCTTGCCCGGGTAGGTCTCGAGGTCGAACATCGCGCAGATCGAGTCCGGCGCCGGGGCACCCGCGGGCAGCAGGTCCGGGCGGTAGGCCGCGGTGGTCGAGTAGACGATCTGCGGAATGAAGCAGTCCGACACGATCAGGTCACCGAAGTCGTCGGAGGCGGAGGTGCCGTCCGGCGCCGGGGCGAGCATCTCGTCGTGGTCGATCTCCATCGCCAGGCCTTCGTCGCAGAGGCGGATGGCATCCGAGGCCACCACGTCGACGAGGTCCCAGGTCACGTTGCCGGCCTCGTTCATCGCGCGCAGCTTGGCGACGGCCTCGTTCGAGCTTTCGTCCCAGACCGCCTCGACGCCCTCGTTCATCGCCTGGTAGGGCTCGACGTAGGCTTTCTGCTGGCTGGCCTGGTAGGCGCCGCCCCAGCTGACCAGCGTCATGCTGTCGGCCATGTTGGAGTGGCTCGCGGCGAAGGCCGCGCCGGCAAGCGCAACGGCGCTGCCGGAGAGAAGAAGCATCTTCGCTTTCATGGGTTTCTCCTTGTTGCTTACCCTTCTTGACTCCCGCCGGATCGGGTCATGTCCCGGCGGGTGAGCGGTTCACGCGTCGAGCGCGCGGCAATCCTGGGGACGCCATCCGATGTCGATGATCTCGCCGGGGGTCAGGCGCCGCTGGTCGGGCGCGTTCCGGGTCTTGATGACGAAGTCCTCGTTCCCCGCGACCCGGAGCCGGGTGCGGTAGATGTCGCCCATGTAGACGAACTCGAGCACCTCGGCCTTGAGCGTGTGGGCATCCGGCGCGAGGCGTTCCTTGTTCATCTCGACCCGCTCGGGGCGGATCGACACGCGGGTGCGGTCGCCGACCTGCGAGACGTTGACCGGCACGGCGTCGATCACCTCGCCGTCGTCGAGGCGCACCGTGCAGGTGTCGTCCGACAGCGTCTCGATCTTGCCCATCAGCGTGTTGTTCTCGCCGATGAACTGGGCGACGAAGCTGTTCTCGGGCTCTTCGTAGAGCGTGTCGGGCGCGGCGAGCTGCTGGATGCGGCCGTCGTCGAACACCGCGACGCGGTCCGACATGGTCAGCGCCTCGGTCTGGTCGTGGGTCACGTAGACCGTGGTGATCCCCAGCTCGTGGGCGAGGCGGGTGATCTCGAACTGCATGTGCTCGCGCAGCTGCTTGTCGAGCGCGCCGAGCGGTTCGTCCATCAGCACCAGCTCCGGCTCGAAGACCAGCGCGCGGGCGAGCGCGATGCGCTGCTGCTGGCCGCCCGAAAGCTGGGCCGGGCGGCGGCCGCCGAACTGGCCCATCTGGACCATCTCGAGGGCGCGCTTGACCTTGCGCTCGCGGTCCGACTTGCCGATCCGGCGCACTTCCAGCGGGAAGGCGAGGTTCTCGGCCACGGTCATGTGCGGGAACAGCGCGTAGTTCTGGAACACCATCCCGATGCCGCGCTTGTGGGGCGGGATGTTGTTGATCTCGTTCCCGTCGAGCCTGATCTCGCCATGCGTGGCGGTCTCGAACCCGGCCAGCATCATCAGGCAGGTGGTCTTCCCCGAGCCGGACGGGCCGAGCATCGTCAGGAACTCGCCCTTCGCGATGGAGAGGTTCAAATCCTTCACCACGAGGGTCTCACCGTCGTAGCTTTTCTGGACCCGTTCGAACGTTACGAAATCGGGTCTTCCCTGTTTGGTCGCAGGCGCCACGCGTCCCCCTCTGGTTGCCCTTTGGCCGGATTGCTCAGGTGTTCCCAACCCTAGGTAGCTATGCCCCATGGTTCAACCCGTTTACCGAAGCGCTTCGGATTTCAATGTTTTCTCATTCTTGTCAGTGGCTTGAAACGGCGACCAAGCACGTCGTTCGCCGACCGGCGCTAGACGGCCGCTGTTCGTCGGGGCGGATATGCGCCCGAGGGACTCAGCTTGCGGTCCGTCCGGACGGGGTGATTTCCGGCCCTTCGGAGGGTCGCGGTTAGGACCTGTCAGGTCGCGTCAGGGCCACCGGGAGGCGGGGGTCGTGCTAGGCTTCGTCCACCCTCGCCCTGCCCTGTCCGGAGGTCGTCCGATGCCCGCGCCCCTGCCCTTCACGACCGCCGAATACGACCGCCGCATCGGCCTTGTCCGCGCCGCGATGGGACAGGCGGGACTGGAGGCGCTGGTGGTCACCGACCCCTCGAACCAGGCCTGGCTGACCGGCTATGACGGCTGGTCCTTCTACGTCCACCAGGCGGTGATCCTGCCGCGCGAGGGCCGTCCGGTCTGGTGGGGCCGCAACCAGGACACCAACGGCGCGGTGCGGACCGTGGACACCGCGCGGACGGGGGTGATCGGCTATGCCGATGCCTACGTCCAGTCGACCGAGCGCCACCCGATGCAGCATCTCGCCGAGGTTCTGGGCGATCTCGGCCTGTCGGAGGCGCGGATCGGCGTCGAGATGGAGAACTACTACTACAGCGCGAAGGCGCACGCGGTGCTGGCCGAGAGCCTGCCGCAGGCGGTGCTGGCGGATGCGACCGCGCTGGTGAACTGGCAGCGCGGGGTGAAGTCCGACGAGGAGATCGTCTTCCTGCGCAAGGCCGCGCGCATCTCGGAGAAGATCGTGAACCTCGCGATCGAGATGGCCGAGCCGGGCCTGCGGAAGAACGAGCTCGCCGCCGCGCTGATGCAGGCCGGGATCGAGGGGGTGGGCGAGGACTGGGGCGATTACCCCGCCATCGTGCCGCTGCTGCCCTCGGGCAGCGATGCCACCGCACCGCACCTGACCTGGGACGGGCGGCCGATGCAGCGCGGCGAGGCCACCTTCTTCGAGCTGTCGGGCTGCTATCGCCGCTACCACGCGCCCTTGTGCCGGACCGTCTACCTCGGCACACCGCCCGCCTTCTACCGCCGCGCCGAGGCGGCGCTGGTCGAGGGACTGGAGGCCGGGCTGGAGGCGGCGCGGGCGGGCAACCGGGCCTGCGACGTGGCCAACGCGCTCGGGGCCGCGATGGACAAGGCCGGGATCGTGCGCGGCGCGCGCTGCGGCTACCCGATCGGGCTGAGCTATCCGCCCGACTGGGGCGAGCGCACCATCTCGCTGCGCCCGGAGGACGAGACGATCCTGCAACCCGGCATGACGTTCCATTTCATGCCCGGTCTCTGGATGGAGGACTGGGGCATGGAGATCACCGAAAGCATCCTGATCCGCGACAGCGGCCCGGCGGAGTGCCTGTGCGAGATGCCGCGCCGGGTCTTCGTGAAGGACTGAGGCGGGATGACGGGCCTCGTCGAAACCGTTGCCCTGCTGCGCGACCTGATCGCCTTCCCGACGGTGTCGGCGGACCCGAACCTCGCGATGATCGACTACCTGTCCGACCGGCTGGAGGCGGCGGGGGCCGAGATCATGATCCAGCGCGACGCGGAAGGGCGGAAGGCCAACCTGATCGCCCGCTTCGGACCCGAGGCCCCGGGCGGCCTGCTGCTGTCGGGGCATACCGACGTCGTGCCGGTGGACGAGCAGGTCTGGAGCACCGATCCCTTTACCCTGACCGAGGCGGACGGGCGCTTCTACGGGCGCGGCACCTGCGACATGAAGGGCTTCATCGCGGCCTGCGTCGCGCTGGCCCCGCGCTTTGCCGAGGCCCGGCGCGAGCCGGTCTACATGGCCTTCACCCATGACGAGGAGGTCGGCTGTCTCGGCGCGCGGCACCTGACGGCGGCGCTGCCCGACCTCGGGATCACGCCGCGGATGGCGGTGATCGGCGAGCCGACCGAGATGCGGCTGGTCGAGGGGCACAAGGGCTGCTGCGAGTATACCGTGCGGATGCAGGGCCTCGCCGGGCACGGGTCGGCCCCGGACCTGGGCGTGAACGCGGTCGAGGTGGCGCTGAGCTACGTCGCGCGGCTGCAGGAGCTGCGCGAGGTGCTGAAGGCGCGCGCGCCCGAGGGCGGGCGGTTCGATCCGCCCTGGACCACGATCAACATCGGCGCGCTGCACGGCGGGGTGGCGCATAACGTGATCGCGGGGCACGCGGTGCTCGACTGGGAGATGCGCCCGGTGCAGCCCGGCGACGCCGAGTTCGTGAAGGCGGACCTGGCCCGGCTGGTCGAGGGCACCCTGCTGCCCCGGATGCGCGCGCGGCACCCCGACAGCTTCATCGAGACCGAGGTGATCGGCGAGGTGGCCGGGCTGGTCCCGGTGCCCGACAACCCGGCGCGAGACCTCGTGGCGCGGATCACCGGCGCGAACGGGGCGGACGTGGTGGCCTTCGGCACCGAGGCCGGGCTGTTCCAGGCGGCGGGGATGTCGGCGGTGATCTGCGGGCCGGGCTCGATCGCACAGGCGCACAAGCCCGACGAGTTCGTGGCGCTGAGCGAACTGGAGCGCTGTCTGGACCTGCTGCACGGCCTCGCGGACGCGGTGACCTGAGACGGTCCCCGCACGGAGACGCTCGACGGGCGGGCGCGGGCGGTCTAGCTCTGGCGGGCCGCCTGACCGGAGTTGCCGATGCTCGCCTTTGCCGCCGCCGTGTTCTTCCTGATCGTGACGCCCGGACCGGGTGTGCTGTCGACCGCCGGTGTCGGCGCGGGCTTCGGGTTCCGGGCGGGCCTCGGCTACGTGACGGGGCTGTTCCTCGGCACAAACGCGGTGGCGCTGGCGGTCGTGACCGGCATCGCGGCGGCGGTGCTGGCGGACCCGCGGCTGGGGATGGTGCTGCACGTCGCCTCGGTCGGCTACCTGCTGTGGCTGGCGGCGAAGATCGCGCTGGCGGACAGCCGGGTCGCCTTCATCGAGAGCGCGAAGCCCCCGGGCGTGCTGGGCGGGCTGGCATTGCAGGCGGTCAACCCGAAGGCCTACGCGGTGAACACGGCGTTCTTCGCGGGCTTCGCCTTCCTGCCGGAGCAGCCGGTGACGGAAATCCTGCTGAAATTCGCGATCATGAACGCGATCTGGGTGCCGATCCACCTGGGCTGGCTTTGGGCCGGGGTCGCGCTGCACCGGCTCGACCTTGCCCCGCGCACGCACCGGGCGATCAACATCGGGATGGCGCTGGCGATGCTGGCGGTCGTGGCGCTGGCGGCCTTCGCGCCCGCCTGACGGGGGCGCGAAGGGATGTTTTTTCAGGGTCCGGCCGTCAGGCGGCCCATTGCCAGGGCCGGGTGAAGTTGCCGAGCACCTCGGTCACCTTCGCCTCGTCCGCGGCGCCGTTCTTCTGCAGGTGCGCGACGAGGCCCAGCTTCTTGTCCTCGATCACGTCGGCGACGGTCACCGGCAGGCCCGCCTCGGCCAGCGCGGCGTCGTAGACCCGGGTGATCGCGCGCTTGCGCAGGTCGGGCTTGAAGACCTTGCCGACAGCGGTCTTGGGAAGCTCGTCCAGCATCTCGATGTGTTTCGGGATCGCGGCGCGCTCGTGGATCTTCTCCTTGCAGAACTCGAGCAGCTCCTCCGGGGTCACGCTGGCCCCGGCAACGAGCTCGACATAGGCGCAGGGCAGCTCGCCCGCGAAAGCGTCGGGCTGGCCGATCGCGCCGACGAAGGCGACGGCGTCGTGACCGGCAAGCGCCTCCTCGATCTCGGCGGGGTCGATGTTGTGACCGCCGCGGATGATCAGGTCCTTGGCCCGCCCGGTGATCCACAGGTAGCCGTCGGCGTCGATCCGGCCGAGGTCGCCGGTGCGCAGGTAGATGTCATCGTGGAACAGGTCGATGTTCTTGTCGCTCTCGGTGTAGGTCGAGCCCTCGAACACGCCGGGGTTGTCGATGCAGATCTCGCCGACCTCGTCGGTGCCGCAGACCACGACGCCCTCGGGGGTGTGGCGCAGGATGCGGACCTGCGTGTGCGGGAAGGGAATGCCGACCGAGCCGATCTTCTTCTCGCCGTCGACCGGGTTGCAGGACACGAGGCAGGTGGCCTCGGTCAGGCCGTAGCCCTCGACCAGCGTCACGCCGGTCGCCTTCTCGAAGCGCTTGAACAGTTCCACCGGCAGCGGCGACGAGCCGGAGAAGGCCGTCTTGACCGACGAGATGTCGGCATTGACCGGGCGCTGCATCATCGCGGCGATGGCGGTCGGCACGGTGATGATGAAGCTGATCTTCCAGCGTTCGACCAGTTTCCAGAAGTTGTCGAAGACGCCCTCGCCGCGATAGCCCGCGGGCGTCGGGAAGATCACGTGCGCGCCCGAGGTGACCATCGCCATCAGGATGACGTGGCAGGCGAAGACGTGGAACAGCGGCAGCGGGCACATGACGTTGTCCTCGGGCCCGAAGAGCAGCGTCTTGCCGAGCCAGCCGTTGTAGACAATGCCCGAGTTCTTGTGCTGCGCGACCTTCGGCATGCCGGTTGTGCCGCCGGTGTGGAAATAGGCGGCAACGCGGTCGGCCTTGCGGTCCTCGAAGGTCAGCGTCTTCGGCTGCTTCGCGATCGAGGCGCGGAACGGGATGACCTTCGCCTTGTGCGCGACCTGCACCTTCGGGCGGATCAGCGGCACGATCAGCTTCTTCACGCCGGTCAGGTAGGTCAGCAGGTCGACCTCGACGACATGGGTCACGCCGGGCGCCTTGGCCACGGCGGCATGGGCCTTCTGCGGCACGTCGGTCTTCGGGAAGCCCTTCAGGGTGACGACAACCTTCGCCTTGGTCTCGTTCAGGATCGCGGCGATCTGGTCCGCATCGAGCAGCGGGTTGATCGGGTTGGCGATGCCCGCGACCATGCCGCCGAGCAGGGTCAGCACGGTCTCGGTCGAGTTCGGCAGGATGTAGGCGACCACGTCGCTCTCGCCGACGCCGAGGCTGCGGAACAGGTTGGCGGTCTGGGTGACCATCTCGTGGGTCTGCTTCCAGGTCAGCGTCTCGGCCGGGTCGGTCGGTCCCGAGAGCAACTGGAAGGTGATCGCCTTGTTGTCCGGATGGGCCTTGGCGGTCTTGGTGAGCAACTCGTAGACGGTCGTCGCGGGCTGCGAAGCAGGCCAGGGCTGCTCGCGCTCGATGCGGCCCTTGTCGGCCACGGTGGTCCAGGTCCCCATGATGTTCAGTCCTCCCCTCGCGCCCCCCTTCAGCGGGAGGTCATCCGCCAAGAGATAGGAAGCAACGCCCCGGTCGCGCAAGCACGCGTGGGTTGCGAAACGCAACGTCAGACCGAGCGGTTCAGTGCCGGGCCCGGGCCCCGCAATGCGCAGGTTCCGGATCGCCCGGGGCACCGCGGCCGGGGCAGGATGGCGCATCCCGGAGGCCCGCCATGCCCGATCTCGTCCCCGCGCTGCTGCTGTTCCTGCTGCCGCTGGCCTACAGCCCCGGTCCCGGCAACCTGTTCTTCGCCGCGACCGGCGCGCGGTTCGGGCTGGCGGCGACGCTGCCCGCGAGCCTCGGCTACCATGCCGCGACACTGGCGGTGACGCTGGTGCTCGGGGCGGGTTTCCTCGGGGCCGTCGCCGCGGCACCGCTGCTCGGGAGCCTCATGCGCTGGGGCGGCGCGGCCTACGTGCTGTGGCTGGCGGCAGGCTTCGCCCGCGCGGGCGTGCTGCGCGACGCGGCCGAGGCCCGCCCGGCCACGGCGCGGGACGGGGCGCTGCTGCTCCTGCTGAACCCGAAGGCCTATCTCATCATCGTGCTGATGTTCGGCAGCTTCGGCGCCGAGGCCGCCACCCTGCCCGGCGCGACGGTGCTGATCGCCACGGTCTTTACCCTGAACAACCTCGTCGCCTTCACGCTGTGGACGCTGGCGGGCGACCTGCTGGGGCGCTGGTTCCGCGACGCGGGCGCGGCGCGGCGGCTGAACCTCGCCTTCGCCGCCCTGCTGGCCGGGGTCGCGCTGTGGCTGGCGGTGGGGTGACTATTCCGCCGCCAGCCCCTCGGTGAACTGGAGGCGGGCGAGGCGGGCATAGAGGCCGCCCTCGGCCACCAGCTCGTCATGGGTGCCTGTGGCGACGATGCGCCCGGCCTCGAAGACGAGGATACGGTCGGCCTTCTTCACGGTGGCGAGGCGGTGCGCGACGATCAGCGTGGTGCGGTCGGCCGACAGTGCCTCGACCGCCTCCTGCACCGCGCGTTCGCTTTCGGCGTCGAGCGCGCTGGTCGCCTCGTCGAGGAGCAGCACGGGCGCGTCGCGCAGGATGGCGCGGGCCAGCGCGATGCGCTGCTTCTGGCCGCCCGACAGCATCACGCCGCGTTCGCCGACATAGGTGTCGTAACCGTCCGGCAGCGCCGACAGGAAGCCGTGCGCGGCGGCGGCCCGGGCGGCGGCCTCGACCTCGGCATCGGTGGCGGCGGGGCGGCCGAAGCGGATGTTCTCGCGCGCGGTGGCGGCGAAGATCACCGGGTCCTGCGGCACCAGCGCGATGCGGCGGCGGGCGGCCTCGCGCGTGGTGTCGCGCAGGTCCACGCCGTCGAGCGTGATCGAGCCGCCGTCCGGGTCGTAGAAGCGCAGCATCAGTTGCAGGACGGTGGACTTGCCCGCCCCGGAGGGCCCGACGAGGGCGACGGTCTCGCCCGGTTTCACCTCGAACGACACGCCGTCGAGCACGCTGATGCCCGGCCGCGCGGGGTAGCTGAAGCGCACGTCGCGGAAGGCGATGCGGCCCTCGGCGCGCTCGGGCAGCGGCTGCGGCGCGGCGGGGTCCTGCACGGTGTCGATGGCGTTCAGCAGTTCCACCAGCCGTTCCGAGGCCCCGGCGGCGCGCTGCAGTTCGCCGAAGATCTCGGACAGCGCCGCGACCGCGCCCGCGACCATCACCGCGTAGATGACGAACTGCACCAGCGTCCCGGTGGTCATCAGGTCGGCGCGCACGTCGCGCGCGCCCACCCAGAGGATGCCGACGATGCCGGTGAAGACGAGGAAGATGATGATGACCGTCATCAGCGCGCGCACGCCGACGCGGGTCTTCGCGCTGTCGAAGCTGCGCTCGGTCACGCCCGCGAAGGTGGCGCGGCTCTCGCGTTCGTGGGTGAAGGCCTGCACGGTCTGCACCGACAAAAGCGCCTCGGAGGCGTTGCCGGACGAGGCCGCGATCCAGTCCTGGTTCTCGCGGCTGAGGCGGCGCAGGCGGCGGCCGAGCACGAGGATCGGCACCAGCACCAGCGGCACCAGGAGCAGCACGAGGCCGGTCAGCTTGGCCGAGGTCAGCAGCATCAGCACCAGCCCGCCGACGAGGATCAGCGCGTTGCGCAGCGCGATGGAGACCGACGAGCCGATCACCGACAGGATCAGCGTGGTGTCGGTGGTGATCCGGCTGAGCACCTCGCCGGTCATGATCTGCTCGAAGAAGGCCGGGCTCATCCCGATCGTTCGGTCGAAGACCGACTTGCGGATGTCGGCGACCACCCGCTCGCCGAGGAGCGTGACGAGGTAGTAGCGCAGGCCGGTGCCCAGCGCGAGCAGGCCCGCGATGCCGACGGCGGCGCCGAAATAGGCGTCGAGAATCGTCGCGGTCTCGGACTGGAAGGCGTCGATCACCCGGCGCACCGCCAGCGGCAGGATCAGCGACAGCGCGGCGGTCAGCACGAGGGCCACGACCGCGCCGGCGGCCAGCCGGCCGTAGGGGGCGATGTAGGGGATCAGCGTGCGCAGCGCGCCGAGGTTGCGGGACTTGGCCCGTTCCTTTTCGCCGTTGCCGGGTGGCATGTCGGGGGGGGTCGCTTGCGCCTGCGCGTCAGCCATGTCGCGGTCGTCCTCCGTCGCCCGCGCCGTGCCGCACCGACCCGGCGATCCGGGCGCGGGCGGCCCCGCAGGCGGTGGAACGGCGCGAAGGGCCTGGAGCGGGTAGACGGAATCGAACCGACATAACCTGCTTGGAAGGCAGGGGCTTTACCATTAAGCTATACCCGCGTTGGTAGCGTGGAGGTATGACACTCGCCTGCCCGCGTCAATAAGGCGAAGACCGGAAGCCTGCGACACGCCTGCGCGTCCTGTCGGCCCGGCCCGCGCGCCGATCCGGAGGTCGGCCCAATTCCTGCCACAGTCGATTGTTAGCGTTGTCGCAACAATAACGCAGCAGGAGGCAGATTTTCCATGAACAGGCTTGTAGCTCTTGTCGCCGTCACCCTCGGACTCGGGGCTGGTGCGATGCTGTCGGCGATGACCGACGCCCCCGTTTCCGTGATCGTCGCGGCCGCGGACTGATCCCCCGGGGCGCCCGTGCCTATGGCAGCGGGTCGCGGGTGCCCCCCTTTTCTCCATGTTTCTCCCTGACTGGCCGCCGGTCCGACCTCCAAGCGGACCGGCGTTTCTTTTGCGCGCGGGTCAGCGGGCCACCGGCTCGATCAGGTCCGGCCCCTCGGCCCGGTTCGAGTTGACGCGGCGGTCGACCGGGTGCCGGGCGATGCGGGCCGTCGGGGCTGCCGTCATCAGCCGCGCCGCGCCCTTGCCGTCCTCGCCCAGCCAGAGCGCCCAGTCCTCCGGGGCGAGCGTCACCGGTTCGCGGTGATGGATCTCGGACATGGTCGGACCGGCGGCGGTCGAGACGATGGCGCAGGTGGTCAGGCGCTGGCCGTCGCGCTCCCAGTCCTGCCAGACCCCGGCAAAGACCAGCGGTGCGCCGGAGGGGTCGTGGAAGTACCAGGGCCAGCGGGTGCCCTCGGCGTCCTTCGTCCATTCGTAGAACCCGGTCGCCGGGATCAGGCAGCGGCGTTCGCGGCAGGCAGCGCGGAAGGCGGGTTTCTCGGCGATGGTCTCGGCGCGGGCGTTGATCAGCAGCGGGCCGTCGGTCGGGGTCTTGTACCAGTGCGGCAGGAAGCCCCAGCGCATCGGGCGCAGGCGGCGACGGCCGTCCTCGGAGGTGACGGTGGCGATGTCCCGGGTCGGGCAGACGTTGAAGCGCGCGCCGCCGGGCACGTCATTGCCGGGCGTGGCCTCGAAGAGATGGGCCATGGCCTCGGGCGGCAGGGTGATGGCGAAGCGGCCGCACATGGGGGTCGGGGGGGATCCTTGGGGGCGAGAGGGTCGGGGGCGAAAGGGTCGGCGGGTGGAACGTCTGCGGGTGGCCTAAAAATTTTAGGACGCGGGGTCCGGCTTGCAAAGTCGTGCCGGAAAACCGTTTGAAATCAATGCCCCTGGGTGACGAATTCCTTGCCAGACCCTTAAGATCCTAAAATTTTTGGCGATTGTATATTTGACAAACCTTTCCGTGGCGTTCAGTATCTTAGTGATCGCCTCGGGTGACACCAGCGCCCCATATCCATGACTCGCCTCTGTGCCGACCGCAAGGTGGCCACGCGATAGATACTGAAGAGCAAAGGGCCTGTGCGTTGATCGTACAGGAGGCGGGGCGATCACCTGCCCTTGTCGTCGTCCTTTGCGGGCTTCTGCTTCACCAGCTTCTTGAGGCGTTCCTTGAACCGCGCGTCGTCGTCGTCCGCCTCTAGCTGGCGGGCGGCCTCTTTGAACTTGTCTAGTTGACTCGTCGAGGGTTTTTCTGCGTTCATTGCGTCATGCACATATTGTTTGTTGATCCCGCCTTATTCGTCCAAAACGGCGGGAAAGGTTGCGTGCGCCTGAAAGCGCTTTAGATTCAAGCTGCTACACTGAAATCCGCAGTAGCTACGGACGCACGCATAGGGGAAAATCTACAGCCGGTCATACCGGGGTTCAACAAGTCCCTGCGGGTCGAGAGCCGATCGGATCGGCTGACCGGTGACCCTGGCGCCGTGCTCCTGCGCGAGATCATGGAAGCCAGCGGCATCGTGA
>JAUIAU010000058.1 GCA_030425185.1 Alphaproteobacteria bacterium | reverse complement strand
TCGTGGCTGGCACGTTGAGAGCGGCTCGGGCGCATGACGAGAATATCGCCGAGGCCGACGCACGGGTAGCGCTTCAGCAGCTCGACCCGCTGTGGGACGAACTTTTCCCCGCCGAGCAGGCGCGCATTGTCGGGCTGGCGATCGAACGCGTGGATATCGCCCTCGACAGCGTCAATGTTCGGCTCCGGATGGACGGTTTGTCAGGCTTGGCTCGCGAGATGCTGGCGGGTGGTGTGCAGGTAGCTGCATGACACGCGCCACGCCGATCTCCGATGTCATCACGGTTCAGGTGCCGTTTCGTGTCGTGAAGCGCGGAGGACGGAAGGAAATGCTGTTGCCGGACGGAGCTGGAAAGCAGCAGCGGACCGACAACACCCTGATCAAAGCGCTGGCACGCGCGTTCCGGTGGAAGCGGATGCTGGAGTCGTGCGAGTTTGCTACCATCGCTGAACTGGCACAGCGCGAGGGGATCGCGCCGTCCTATATGACGCGCGCCATGCGTTTGACGCTGCTGGCGCCCGATATTGTGGAGGCGATCCTGGATGGGAAGCAAGGGCAGGAGGTCACGCTAGCACGCGCGCTAGAACCGTTTCCAGTCGAGTGGGCAATCCAATCGGATCACTTTGGGCAGATCGGCTGAAGCGGTCGTTCGTGCAAGGTGCAGCGAACGGCGGTTGAGAGCCCGGAGCAGACAAAGACAAATTGCGAAGGCGCGCTGTGTACACCTGTTGACAGGTTCGAGGGTGCGGACTTCAGGTCGAGGGGCGTGTCGGCGTTGCCCGGCACCGCGAAGCTCTCCGGAGCCCTTACTTAACGACGAGCTTCGGCGCGGCCCGTCAAGAGGACGGTGATGAAGATGATCATGGCTCCGCCCAGAACATGCGGTGTTGGCAGTTCGGTGAAGATGAAGAACCCGGCCAGTGCAGAGAACACGAGGCGGAGATAAGGGAACGGAGCGAGCGCAGAGACTTCGCCGACCCGGTAGGCCTCGATCGTGAAAAGCATGCCCGCGGTTCCTAACCCGCCCGAAAGAACGAGCCAGAACAGCGGCTCGACCCCGATCGGCCGCCAGTCCGCCGCGATCACGGGCAGCGTCCCGAGCGTCGCGACGAGACCGATGTAGAACATGATTGTCACGGTTCTCTCTGTCCGGGCGAGGATACGGTTCTGCAGGATCAGCGCCGCCGCAGCGAGCGCCGCGCCGATCCCCGCGGCCAGGCCGAGCGGCGACGCCTCGACACCCGTCAGGTCTGGCAGCGCGGCGAGCGCGACGCCGCAGAAGCCCAGCAACGTCACGGCCCAGCGCAGGCCGCCCACGCGTTCACCCAGGACCGGACCCGCGAGAAGAACGACGAAGAGAGAACTGGAGAAGGTCAGGAGGGTGGCCAGGGCAAGGTCGAGCTCCTGGAAGCTGCGGTAGTAGAGCCACCAGCAAACGAGGCTCGTGAGCCCGCGCAGCAGGTGCAGCGCCGGACGTCGGGTGCGCAGCGCCCCGGGATGTCGCAGGGCGACCCAGGCGGAGACGACGAGAAGCTGCATCGCGGCGCGCGCGAATACGATCTGCCCGTCGCTGGCGCGCCCCTCGAGCATCCGGACAGCGACGACCTCGATCGTGAAGAACACGGCCGCCGCGGCAAGCAGGACGGCGCCGCGCAGGTTGTCCACGGGTGCAGCACTTGCAGCGGCTGCGGCTTGCCTCATGGGCGAGACGCGGCGTAGTCGGCCGGGTCCTGCAGGCCCACGCGACGCAGCAGCGCGACCCAGGCGGCCAGCCCCTCGTCGATCGCGGAAAGGCGCAGGAACTCGTTCGGTGCGTGGTAGTCCTCGTCGGCGGTCGAGAACGAGAACATCACCGTGTCGAGCCCGAGCGTGCCCAGAACGATTTCCGTCAGTGGCAGCGTTGCACCGATGCGGACGCGGATCGGGCGGTCGCCGGTTGTCTCCTGGAGCGCTTCCTCCGCGGCCAGGAGCAGCGGATTCGCGTCGGGGACCGCGTAGGCCCCTGACCAGCCGCGCTCGTCGGTGACGGTCAGCGTCGCACCCGGGGGGCAGCTTGCGCGCAGGTGGCGCAGGACGGCGTCACGGACGCGCTCGGGGTCCTGTCCCGGCACGAGCCGCATGGTGAACTTCGCATGCGCGGTGTTGGGGATCACCGTCTTGCCCCCGGCGCCGGTATAGCCCCCCCACATCCCGTTGACCTCGAGCGTCGGCCGGAGCCAGAGCCGTTCGAGGAAGGAATAGCCGGGCTCGCCCGCAGGCGCGGTATCGAGCTGGGCCATGAGCGCCGCTTCGTCGAATGGGATCGCGGCGATGGCGGCGCGGTCCTCGGGCGAGGGGTCTTCGACGCCATCGAGGAAGCCCGCGACGACGATCCGGCCTTCGGCGTCTCGCAGGCCCGCGACAAGGCCGGCCAGGACGTGAAGCGCATTCGGAACCACGCCGCCGTAGCGACCCGAGTGCAGGTCTTTCGCGGCGGTGCGGACGGTGATCTCGAATCCGCCGTTGCCCCGGTTGCCCACGTTGATCGTCGTGAGGTCGGCACGCCAGCGCGCTCCGTCCGCCGACAGGACCGCGTCCGCCTGCAACAGCTCGCGATGGGCCGAAAGGATCGGGGCAAGCGACGGGCTCCCGGTTTCTTCCTCGCCTTCGAGGAAGACACGTACGTTGACCGGCAACCGCCCCTCAACCTCGAGAAACGCGATGAGCGCTTCGAGCGCGATGAGCATGGGGCCCTTGTCGTCGGACACCCCGCGCCCGTAAAGGCGTCCGTCGCGGATCGTCGCCTCGAAGGGCGGCGAGTGCCAGAGGTCGAGCGGGTCGGGGGGCTGGACGTCGTAGTGGCCGTAGACGATCAGCGTGGGCGCGCCTTCGGCCCCAAGCCACTCGGCGTAGATCGCGGGCTGACCGCTGCCATCCGGAGCGACAAGGCGCTGCAGGTTCGAGAAGCCGGCCTCGGAGAGGCGGGTTTCCAGGAAACGGCGCGCAGCTTCCATGCCGTCGGCGCAGGCCGGATCGGCTCCCACCGACGGATGCGCGACAAAGGCGGCGAGCCGCGCCAGAAGCGTTTCGCGCTGCTCCAGCGCATGGGCGAGGACCGGGTCGGTCATGCGACGCCCCCATCGACCGACAGGACCTGACCGGTTACCCACTCGGCCTCGTCCGATACGAAGAACGCCACCGCCGCCGCGATGTCCTCGGGTCGCCCCAAGCGCCGCGTGTGAATGCGCTGGACCAACTGCGCCTGGCCTTCGGCTCCATAGCTGTCCCACTGCCTCTCGGTCGCGGGGTTCGAGAGGACGAACCCGGGCGCGACCGAGTTCACCGTGATCCCGGAGGGGCCGAGTTCCAGCGCCAGCTGTTTCGTCAGCCCGACAAGCGCATGCTTCGCCGCGCAATAGGCCTGGATGCGGGTCAGACTGGGGCGCAGTCCCGCGCCGGACGAGATCGTCACGATCCGGCCCCAGCGCGCGTGCTTCATCGAGGGGGCGACCCCACGAGCGAGGTGGAAGGCGCTGTCGACATTGGCGGCGAAGATCGCGTGCCAGTCGGAATCGGTGACCTCTTCGACCGGCTTGCCGGTCTGGCCGCGCACACCGCCCGCAGCGCTGACGACGATCTCGGGCGGACCGCCGCTCGCGGCGAGGTCGGCCATCAGCCGCGCCACATCCGCCGCGTCGCCCAGGTCGCAGGGCCGGGCCGGCAGTCCCATCTCGTTACTTCGCCGGGCGAGTTCCGGACCGGGCAGGTCGGTCAGCGTAACCGCGTGCCCCTGGGCGGCGAGCCGCCGGGCGATCGCAGCCCCGATCCCGCCGACGACCCCGGTGACGAGCGCGCGGCGGCTCATGGCACCCGCTCCAGCAGCGCCTCGAAGGTTCGAGGCGAAAGGGGGCGGCGGCCGTCCTCGATGTCGTGGATCAGTTCGACCACTCGGTCGAGCAGAGGCGTCGCGATGCCGTGGCCGCGCGCCACCTCGGCGACCGCGCCGACCTGGGGATCGACTTCGGTCCTGCGCTTGCGAACGGCGAGGTCGCGCCAGATGCCGGTATGCGTCTTGGCTGTCTTGGAGTTGAACTCGGCGAGCGCGGCAAGGCAAGCGGCGGCGGCGGCGTCCGTCGCGCCAGGCATGAAGGCCTGGGGCTCGAAACCGTTGAAGGCCCGGGGAACGACGCCCTCGGCGCGGGCCGTCGCCATCACCTCGCGCGCAAGCCCGATCAGAGCAGGGGCGCGGGCGGGATCGGCGAAATTGGCGGCCATGCTGTCGTTGGTGAGCGCGGTCGCGAAGAGCATCGCGCCATAGCCCATCTTGCCCCAGAGATAGCCCCAGATGTCGTCTGTCAGGACCGCGTCGGGCTCGAAGAGGCGCAGAAGCGCATGCATCTCGCGGGTTCGGTCGCGGACGCTGCCGTCAATCTCGCCCACCACGACCGCTCCGCGGTTGCCGAACAGGATGCGCCCGGGCTCCAGCCAGTCGGCGCCGAAGTTCACGAAGGCGCCCATGGTGCGCTCCGGCCCCGCCATTTCGGCGATCACCCGCTCGTTCAGCCCGTTCTGCGCCGAAAGGACATACCCGTCGTCCGCCAGGTGCGGCAGGAGCGCGTCCATCGCCGAAGCGGTCGCCTGGGCCTTGACGGCGAGGATGATCCGCCGCCACCTGCCGCGCACTTCGTCGGGGGTCACGCAGGGCACGACCTGCGTGAATGTCTCGACCGGGCCCTCGATAGCGAGGCCGGTGCCGGAACAGGCCGCCGCGTGCTCGGGCACGATGTCGACCATCCGTACCGGCACGCCCGCCCGCCTCAAGTAGGCGCCGATGGTGCCGCCGATGGCCCCCGCGCCCCAGATCAGGACTTCGTCGCTCATGGGATCAGCCGCCAATGTCCGGCCAGGGGCCATCGAGCGCCTCGCGGGTCTCGGCGACGCCGACCTCCCAAAGCGCCAGCATCTCGTCGTCCGGCTTCTGCCACGGGCCGCCAAAGGCCCCGTCGCCCATCAGGACGCGGCCCTGCTTCGGTGGGCTCGCTCGCATCAGTTTCATGTCGAACAGGGGCTTGTCGCCCTCGGGCGCGGGCGTCTGGGAAAGGCGCGTCCAGGGAAAGTTCTCCATCCAGTTGGCATGGCTGCCGGTCGGGTCGATTTCCTGCGCCTTCGCCCAGGTGCGCGGCGCCTTCCACCATTCGTGGAACTTGATCGACACATCGCCCCAGTCGGCCATGAGTTCCTGCGCAAGCGCGCCGACGGGGGCGTTGCCGCCGTGGCCCGAGACGACCAGGATCTTCTTGAACCCCGACCGACGCACCGAGGCCAGCACGTCGCGCATGACCGCCAGAAGCGTCTCGACGCGGAGCGTGATCGTCCCGGGATAGGCGCTGAAATATGGGGCGAGACCGTAGGGCATGACCGGAAAGACGGGGATGTCGAGGGGCGCGGCGGCGTCGAGCGACACCTTCTCGGCCAGGATGCAGTCGACGCACAGCGATAGCTGCGCATGCTGCTCGGTCGAGCCGATGGGGACGACGCAGCGCGGGTCGCGCGCGACCGCCGCCTCGACGTCCATCCAGTTCATCTCGGAAATCTTCATGTGGGCCGCTCCGGTCTTGCTGGGACGCGCGGATCGGGAAGATCCTGCGCGGGGTCGTTCAGGCTCTCCGGCCAGTCGTCGCCGGCAAGGACGATCTTGGCGAGCAGTTCGGCCAGCGTCTCCTGCTCGTCCGGCTCAAGCGCCGAGAGCATCATCTGCTCGAATCGTCGGAACGCCGGAAGCGTCTCGCCGAAGAGCCGCCAACCCGCCTCGGAAAGGCTCAGGAGCTGGCCGCGCCCCCCGCCGGGCAGATGCTCGCGGGTGATCAGGTCGAGTTCCTCGAGGCGCCCGATCGCCCGAGACAGCGTGTTGCGGGGGAAGCCCGAGGTCTCGGAGATGTCGCGGGCCTGTCCGCCGTCGGTCAGCGCAAGCGAGTAGATCACCACGTATTCCGCGCGGCTCAGCCCGTAGGTGCGCTGGATCCAGTCGTAGAGCGGGGTGTTGTAGCGCAACGCGAGGTAGTTCACCCGGAACGCCATCCAGCAGGGGTTGTCCCAAAGCTTGGCCTGCAGCATGCGCTCGATCCCGATTCCGCCGTCGGCGCTTGCCGCGCGCCGCGCTCCCAGCGTGTTGAGCGACGGCGAGCCCGTTTCTGCAGCGTTCGCGTCGAACGGGGGCGGTTTGTCGGTCATCGCGCGGACGAGGCTCCTTGTGGCGGGCCAAGTTTCATATGGAACTTGACTGAGGCGAGTGTAGCGACCATCGTCGACTGGGCAAGTTCCAAATTGAAAACGGTCCCGGGGGCGAAACCGCGGGAGCAACCTTCGACAATGGGGAGACGGATGAAACACGCATCCAAGAGAAACTTCTTCAAGGCCGCGGTGCTTTGCGCGGGTCTTGCCTCCGCATCTGGGACCGCGGTCGCCCAGACGCTCACCATGGGCGTTCGCGGCGGGCCCGAATCGATGGACCCGCATTACTCCGCGTTAGGTGTTCATGCCGCGGCTGCCAAGCACATTTTCGACACGCTGGTCTGGTCCGGCACCGACCTGCAGATCGAGCCCGGCCTGGCCACCTCCTGGCGGCCGATCGACGAGGATACCTGGGAATTCAAGCTGCGCGAGGGCGTCAAGTTCCACGACGGCTCGGACTTCACCGCCGAGGACGTGAAGTTCTCGATCGAGCGTATCCCGGTGGTCTCGGGCCCGACCACGACGACGATCTACGTGCGCCGCGTAGCCGAAGTCGAGATCATCGACGACTACACGCTGCACATCCACACCGATGGGCCGGCCTCGACCCTGCCGAACGACTTCATCCGCCTGTTCATCGTCTCCTCGGAGGCCGCAGCGGATTACTCGACGCCCGAAACCGCGGCCGGCGGCTTCAATTCGGGTGCCGCGACCATCGGCACCGGCCCCTACAAGTTCGTCAGCTGGGAGCCGAAAGGCGACCTCGTGCTGGAGCGTTTCGACGACTACTGGCGCGGCATGGGCGCGTGGGAGCGCGTGATCCGCAAGGAGATCCCGAACGACAGTTCGCGCCTCGCCGCGCTCAAGGCGGGCCAGGTCGACGTGATCAACTACGTGTCGTCCATCGACTACCTTGCGCTGGCCAACGACCCCAATGTCGACAGCATCATCGGCGACAGCGTCTACATCATGAACCTGCAGCTCGATCAGCGGGAACAGACGCCCAAGGTCTACGATAACGATGGCAACCCGATGGCCGAGAACCCCCTGCGCGACCTCCGCGTGCGGCAGGCGATCGACCACGCGATCGACCGCGAAACCATGGTCGAGATCGTGCTCGAAGGTCTGGGCAAGCCCGCGAACCAGCTGATGCCGCCTGGCTTCTTCGGCTCGAACGCGGGTATCCCGATGCCGGAATATAACCCCGACAAGGCGCGCGCGCTGCTGGCCGAGGCGGGCTATCCGGACGGCTTCAAGATCGACCTCTACTGCACTTCGGACCGCCTGCCGGGCGACGGTGCGATCTGCCAGGGCCTGGGCCAGATGTTCACCCAGGTGGGCATCGACACCAATGTCAACGCGATCAGCCGTACGGTCTATTTCCCGGCGCAGGCGAACCTCGAATACTCGGTCTTCATGAACGGGTGGGGCACGCTCACGGGCGAGGCGTCCTACACGCTGGGCGGGCTCGCGCATTCGAACAACCCCGAAGTCAAGCTCGGCGCGTTCAACCGCATCCAGTACAAGAACGAGGACGTGGATCGCCTCCTGCAGGCGGGTGCGACGACACTCGATGCGGACGCCCGACGCGCCATGTACGAAGAGGCGATGGCGCTGATCATGGCGGACAAGGCTTATATCTCGATCGTGCAGCTTCAGACCGTCTGGGCCGCCAAGGCCGGCATGGTCACCTTCGAGCCGCGCTACGACGAGGACACGCTCGCGTTCTTCATCCGCCCGGCGAACTGATCGGCGCTGTACGCTCACCGGTCGGGCAGCAGTGCTGCCCGGCCTTTTCCTTGCCATCCTCAAGGGTCTGACCCGGCAATGCTCGGATTCGTCATCCAGCGCTTTCTGCAGGCGGTCGTCGTCATGGCGGCGATGTCGGTTATCGTCTTTGTCGGCGTCTACGCGATCGGCAACCCGGTCGACATCGTCATCCCGCCCGATGCGACCCAGGATATCCGCGAGGATGCGATCCGGCGTCTCGGCCTCGACCGGCCGCTTTGGGAACAGTACTGGATCTTTGCGACGAACGCCCTGCAGGGCGATTTCGGCCGTTCCTTCGTCTACAACATACCCGTGCTGGAGCTGATCGGCTCCCGCCTTCCGGCGACGCTAGAACTGGTGCTGATCTCGGTGGTCTCGGCCACGGTGCTGGGCGTGACGCTGGGCATCTATGCGGGATACCGGCCCGACAGCCGCATCTCCAAGACCATCATGGCCTTGTCGGTTCTGGGCTTTTCGGTTCCGTCCTTCTGGGTCGGGCTGATCCTGATCCTGACCTTCGCTGTCTCGCTCGGCTGGCTTCCCGCGGGCGGGAGGGGCGAGACCGTGGAGCTTCTTGGCATCCGCTGGAGCTTCCTGACACTCGACGGGCTGGCCCATATCGCGTTGCCGGCAGTCAACCTCGCACTTTTCAAGTTGGCGATGATGATCCGCCTGGCCCGTGCGGGCACCCGCGAGATCATGCTGACCGATACGATCAAGTTCGCGCGTGCGGCGGGTCTGTCCGAAGCGACGATCCTGAGGCGTCATCTGCTGAAGATGATCTCGATCCCGATCGTCACCGTCTTCGGGCTCGAACTCGGCTCGACGCTGGCTTTCGCGGTCGTGACCGAGACGATCTTCTCCTGGCCCGGGGTCGGCAAGCTGATCATCGATTCGATCTCGGTATTGGACCGGCCGGTGATGGTCGCCTACCTCATCCTGACGGCCGCGCTGTTCGTGACGATCAATTTCACCGTCGACCTCGTCTTCGCGCTGATCGACCCGCGCATCCGTGCACGGAGGACCGCATGACCGACATCGTGCCTGAGCCCGCGGCCCCCGAGAAAAGCACGCCCGCGCCGCGCGCAGTCTCGCCCTTCGCGCGGTTCTGGAGCGAGTTCCGCGAGAGCACCGTTGCCGTCGTTGCGCTGGTCGTGGTGGTAGTCCTTTGCTTGTTGGCGCTCTTCGCGCCCCTGATCGCGCCGCAGGACCCCTACGATCTCTCGAGGCTATCTCTCATGGACGCCCGACGCCCACCCGGCTTTGTCGGCACTGGGGGCTACACGCACCTTCTGGGGACCGACCCGCAGGGGCGCGACCTGTTGTCTGCGATCATGTACGGCCTCAGAGTATCTATCCAGATCGGTCTTGCCGCCGGGGGCGTCGCTCTGGCCTTCGGGGCGGGCCTCGGCATTCTCGCGGCCTATCTCGGCGGGCGGATCGAGACCCTGATCATGCGGATTGTCGACCTCCAGTTGTCCTTTCCGGCAATCCTTCTGGCGCTTGTGCTCGTGGCACTGCTGGGCCAGGGCAAGGCACAGCTGATCGGTGCGCTCGTGGCGGCGCAGTATGCCTATTTCGCCCGCACCGCGTACGGCGCGGCGACGGCGGAGCGGCGCAAAGACTACATCGAGGCCGCACTCGCCACGCCGCTTTCCGGGCGACGGGTGGTCTTGCGCCACCTCCTGCCCAACTGTATGCCGCCGCTGATCGTGGTGGCCACGGTGCAGATCGCGAACTCTATCTCCCTCGAGGCGACGTTGTCTTTCCTCGGCCTTGGCCTGCCGGTGACCGAACCGTCGCTCGGCATGCTGATCTCGAACGGGTTCCCTTACATGATGAGCGGTCGGTACTGGATCTCGGTCTATCCTGGGGTTGCGCTGATCGTGTTGATCGTCGCCATAAACCTGGTTGGAGACCGCATCCGCGACCAATTCAATCCGAGGCTGCGACGATGACAGAAGTGCTGCGCGTCGAGGGATTGAAGACCCATTTCCACACTCGTGCCGGTGTCGTGAAGGCCGTCGACGGGGTATCCTTCTCGCTCGAAGAGGGCGAAATTCTCGGCCTTGTCGGTGAAAGCGGATCGGGAAAGACGGTGACCGGCTTCTCTCTGCTGGGCCTCGTTGATCCGCCGGGCCGCATCGTCGAGGGCTCGATACGCTTAAAGGGACAGGAGTTGGTCGGCGCCGACGACCGGACACTGCGCGCCCGGCGCGGCCGCGATATCTCGATGATCTTCCAGGACCCAATAGCCACGCTGAACCCGATGCTGACCATCGGCCAGCAGATGCGCCTTGTGCAGGAAGCGCATGGACGGATCACGCATCGCGCCGCCGATGCGCGCTCAGCCGAGCTTCTGAGCCGGGTCGGCATTTCTTCTTCGTCAGCGCGTCTGCGCGCCTATCCGCACGAGTTCTCCGGCGGGATGCGCCAGCGCGTCGCCATCGCCATCGCGCTCCTTCACAGTCCCGCTGTTATCGTGGCCGACGAGCCAACGACGGCTCTCGACGTTTCGATCCAGGCGCAGATCCTGGCCGAGATGAAGACGCTCGTCGCCGAGACCGGAACGGCGATGATCTGGATCAGCCACGACCTTGCCGTGGTCTCGTCGCTGGCGAGCAGGCTCCTCGTGATGTACGCCGGGCGCGTGGTGGAACGGGGGCCTACCGCGGCGGTGCTCCGCCAGCCGAAACATCCGTACACCGAGGGCCTCATCGCCTCGCTGCCGAGTTCCGCCTCCCCCGGCGCGCCGCTCCGCCAGATCCCCGGCACGACCCCATCGCTCCTTGCGCTGCCGCCGGGATGTCCCTTCGCGCCGCGCTGCGCGCGCGCCGATGCGGCCTGTGCCATTCGGCCTGATCTGAGCGAAATCGGCACGCAGACCGTGGCCTGCCACCATCCCGGCCCCTCGCACACGCGTGTCCCGGCATGAGTGCGTTTCTGACCCTCGACGGGATTTCGAAGGTGTTCCGCCCGAACCTTACGTTGGGCGAAAAGATCGCCGCGAAGCTGGGCTCGGACGTCGAGCAGCGTCCACTCCGGGCGGTCGACAACGTAAGCCTCACTGTGACCGAGGGCGAGACGCTGGGCCTCGTGGGAGAATCGGGTTGCGGGAAATCGACTCTCGGGCGTCTCGCTGCCGGCATTCTGCCACCCGATGCAGGCAAGGTGCGACTTGGCGACAAGCCAATCATGGACGGGGAAAGCAAGGTGACGACGCGGGTGCAGACCGTGTTTCAGGACCCCTTTGCGTCGCTCGATCCGCGCATGAAGGTCGGGCAGGCCGTGGGCGAAGGGCCGTTGGCGCATGGGCTGACGACACGGTCCGGGGTCAAGGCCTATGTCGAGGAGTGGTTCGCTCGGGTCGGCCTCGATCCTGAGCAGGCCAACCGCTACCCGCACCAATTCTCCGGAGGGCAGCGCCAGCGGATCGCTATCGCCCGGGCCCTCGCCATGCAGCCTGACCTCCTGATCTGCGACGAGCCCGTCGCCTCGCTCGACGTCTCGATCCAGGCACAGATCCTGAACCTGTTTCTGGAGTTGCGGCGCGATCTTGGGCTGACCTGTCTTTTCATCAGTCATGACCTATCGGTAGTGCGCCACGTCTCCGATCGCATTGCTGTCATGTATCTTGGACGCATCGTCGAAATCGGCCCCGCCGCCGACGTCTTCGAGAAACCCGTACACCCTTATACTGAGGGTCTTTTGAAAAGCGTGCCGCGGTTCGTGCTCGACGACAAGGAACTCGTTACTTTCGTACCGATCGAGGGCGAAATCCCCTCTGCCTTGTCGCCTCCGAGCGGATGTCATTTCGCGCCCCGCTGTCCCATCGTCGAAAACCTCTGCCGGGTCGAAGCCCCCGAACTGGTGTCTCTACCGGGGGGCGGTCGCAATTGCGCGTGCCATTTCGCGGAGTATCGAGCGGTAAAGGCCTGCTAAAGGCGTCCGTGCAACTGGTCGATCAATTCGCTCCAGAACAACGGGACTGCCAGATGCTTCCGATGGCGTGTATGTCCGCGACCCGGTCGTTAGGGTGGACTGCAGCGAACGACCGCAATGGCGAATGTTCGATTTCTGTTCCGTCTCGTCGAGCGCGACCGGCGTCCAACTACTCAGGTCGCCACCGGGTAAAAGTTATGCCAACCAATAGCTTGCAAGCTATTCACCAAATTCACGCAGTCATCAGGTCCGGAGAATATCGGGCCTCAGAGACCGCTTCCGGGCCTCCTGGCAGCGGGGGCAGTGCTCAGCCCCTCCCGCATAACCCTCGAATATAACGGAAAAATCCGGCCGGAGCCGGATCGGGAGAACACTTTCGCGAAGGCAAGTGGCGGAGGGGATGGGTCTGACATCCAACCTTCTCTACCTGTTAAGCTATTGATTTTACTAGTATGAACTGCGGGTTTCAATCCCAATTGCTTCGGGATGGGTCTGACATCCAAACGCGCTCAATTATCTCGGAGGAGAGGTGTCATTGCGCCGCTCAGCAGCTTGCCACGCCGTGATCGTGCGGCTCATCGGGCGGGCAAAGACCTCGACAGGCCCCCTACCCCGGCTTGATGGCAGTCACCAGCTGGCCCCGGCGTTTTTTGCTTCCCTGAGCCCACAATATTCACCGGCACGGTTGCTGGGCGGGGTCGTGGCGCCTGATCGGGGTGATTTGGCGGTGCGGTGAGCGCGTTGCGCGGGTTCACGACGCTGGTTCGGGGCGTCTGCGTGCGTAATCCGGGGTCATCCGGCCACCGTTTCCGAAAGTATCCGGCCACCCAATCCAATTTCATCCGGCCAGTGATTCCGGAGTATTCGGCCACCCTTGTGAAGTGATGCTGCGGGGCGATCTGCCACCGGCTACCGTTCGGGTCTTTTTGGCCCGGAGGAAGCCCGATGAAGAGATTGCCGATGCGCAAGATACGCGACGTTTTACGTCTTTCTGCGGAGGGTCTGTCGACCCGGCAGATTTCAGCCAGCCTGTCGATTGGGCGGGCGACCCTTCAGGGCTATCTCGAGCGCGCTCGCAGTGCCGGTGTGCCCTGTAGCGCGACACCCCAGAACGTTCGTACGGCGACATCCAGATTTACGAGGTGTCGCCGTGGCCTGATCGATTTCCCGGCAAAGACCGCCGGGGGAGGACGATGGGTCACCTTCAAGATGAGGAAC
>JAUIAU010000168.1 GCA_030425185.1 Alphaproteobacteria bacterium | reverse complement strand
TCGATGTCGTTCGCGTCGCCCGCGTTGAAGCTGAGCGTGTAGCTCTCGCCCGCGACGACGCCCTGGATGTCCTGCCCGATGACGAAGTTGCCCGGGCTCGCGGCCATGTCGAGCCAGTTGGTGCCGTCGGTCGGCGCGACGCCGCCCCGGCTGTCGTCGTGGATGTCCACCTCCTGCGACGGGTCGTTCGTGGTCCAGCCCGGCACGCCGCCGGTGCCGACATGGCCATAGCCGGTCTCGGCGGTGCCGGTGGTGTCCTCGAACGAGCCGTTCACGATCAGGTCGCGCACCGTGCCGCCGGTGCCGCCGTAGAGCGTGTCGTCGCCGGTGCCGCCGCGGATGTCGTCCTCGCCGAGGCCGCCGGTGATCGTGTCGTCGCCGCCCTCGCCGAAGATCGTGTCGTCGCCCTCGCCGCCGTCGATCACGTCGGCGCCGCCGACGACCGGGGTCAGCACGACGTTGTCGATGTCCTGCCCGTTGAAGCCGAAGCCCGCGCTCTGGCCCGGGTAGATCAGGGTGAAGTTGATCTCGGACTTGCCCTCGAACACCGCCTGGAACCACGCGTCCTGGTCGGAGGGGTTGTTCGCCTCGGTGCCCGCCGCCGTCACCGCCGCATCGGTCTGGGTCACCACCAGCGAGGTGTCGCCGGACACCCCGAAGGAGGTGAAGCTGCCGGGGTCGAGCTGCAACTGCTCGAAACCGGGGCTGGAGCCGTTGTTGTCGTCGAGGTCCGAGAAGGTCGCCGACCCGTTCAGGACGATCGGCTGGCCGGTGGTCTGGTCGAGGAACTCGATCTTGATCTCGGCCGTCTCGCCGCGCAGGGACGAGTCGCCGGTCAGCAGAATGGTCTGGTTGCTGATCGGGTTCGTGAGGTCGACGCCGAGATTCGGGTCGGACTTCGAGACCAGCGTGATGCGCAGCGCGACCGGATCGCCGTTCGGCAGGGTGCCCGCGTTGTTGTAGACGATCGACGTGCCGTCGGTGGCCGCGGCCGGGTTGCCGACCGCCGAGCCGGCGTCCTGGCTGCCGGGGGCCATGACGAGGTTGCCGATGTCCTGCGAGGTGGCGACGACATCCGGAATGTCACCGTCGCCATAGATCACGTCGTTGCCGGTGCCGCCCGAGATGGTGTCGTCGCCGAGCCCGCCGGTCACGTTGTCGTCGCCGTCGCCCGCGAAGATCGTGTCGTTGCCCGCGCCGCCGTCCATCGTGTCGTCGATCACGAGGCCGCCGTCGGCCTGCCCGTCGCCTGGGCCGCCGAACATCTCGTCGTCGAGCGCGGTGCCGAGGATCTCGCCCTGGTCGCTGCCGTCGGTCAGGTCGTGGATGGTGGACGAGGCCTCGTAGATCTGCACCTGCGCCTCGCCCGGATCGAGCGTGACCGTGCGGTCGGTGCCGTCGGCATCCTTGAAGTTGATCGTGTAGACGCCGGAGCCGTCGACCGAGTAGGACTGCACGTCCTCGATCACGAAGACGTCCTCGGGGCCTTCGGACTTGATGTTGATCTCGAAGTCGCTGCGGAACTGCGAGAGCGAGAAGCGGAAGACGTCTTCCTGCCCGTCGTCCTTGCCCATCTTCGCGAGCTTCAGTTCGGACAGCGTCTCGGTGAAGGCCGTGCCGTCGATGGTGACATCGTTCTGGGCGTTCTTGTCCGCCCCGGGGATGTCGTCGATCTTGACCTCGATGTAGCCGCTGCGGTCGATCCCGCCATCGGTGATCTGGAAATTGAGGACCTGCGCGTTGGCGTCGGGATCGGGAGGGGTGCTGGCCATGGTGCTGCTCTCGGTTGGGCGCGCGGAACGCCGGGATCACGTGTCGTCCGGCCTGTGCTCAACCGGTTGGGTCCGGTGTGGGGGTGTCGCCGGGGTTTGGAAAGCACTATATTCCGAAAATCGGAACTGGTATGTCGAAACCGTGAAAACTGGCGGGCGCTGCCCAGATCCTGCCACAATTGGCCCGGGTCAGAGGCCCGCGGTGATGCGGGCAAAGCCGAGGGCCAGCCGGTGCAGGGCCTGCGCCGCC
>JAUIAU010000167.1 GCA_030425185.1 Alphaproteobacteria bacterium | reverse complement strand
CCCGGCAGGATCAGCGGCATCTGGACCGAGAAGAAGGTCTTGACCGGGCCCGCCCCGAGGCTGGCCGAGGCGCGGGTCAGCGAGCGGTCGAAGCCGACCAGCGTCGCGGTCACCGTGATGATGACGAAGGGAATGCCCAGCGCGGCGTGGGCCAGCACGACGCCGACATAGGTGCCCTGCAGCCCGAGGCGGGAATAGAAGAAATACATCCCCGCCGCCGAGATGATGAGCGGCACGATCATCGGCGAGATCAGCACCGCCATGATGGCGCGGCGGAAGGGGACGTGGCTCTGGGACAGGCCGATGGCGGCCAGCGTGCCCAGCGTGACCGACAGCAGCGTCGCGGCGGGCGCGATCTGGACCGAGTTGCGCAGGGCCTGTTGCCAGTCGGGGTTGGTGAAGAAGTCGCGGTAGTGCTTCAGGCTGTAGCCCTCGGGGTCGAAGGCCAGCATCGCCGGGGTGAAGGTGAAGAAGTTCTCGGCGTTGAAGCTGAGCGGGATGATCACGAGGATCGGCGCGATCAGGAAGAAGAAGATCACCCCGCAGATGAAGAGGAAGCTGTTGTGCCAGAGGGTCTGCCCCGGGGTGGCGTAGATCGGCACGTTGGCGCGGTAGCGGCCCTCGGACAGCCAGTAGACCATCCAGCCGACCAGCCAGCCGATCACCGCGCCGAAGACGAGGCCCTGCGCCTGCGCCAGCAGCACGCCGCCGATGGCGCCCGCGAGGGCGGCCAGCGCCTGGCCGAGGCTGCGGCGCCCGGCGAGCGCGCGGGTCAGGATCACGGCGGCGAGGGCGCCCGCGGCGAGGCCGACGATCAGGCCGATCAGGCCCGCGCCGTGGGCCATGCCGCCGATCAGGCCGAAGACCCCGGCGAAGGCGGCGCTGCCGGGCAGCACGATCCGGGGGAAGCTGGGGGCGGGGCGGGTGGCTTTGTACACGGTCATGGCGTTACCCGAGGCTCACGTTGTCGATGCCAACGATCCGGTCGTAGAGCCAGTAGAGCAGCATCACCACCGCGAGCAGGATGGTCCCGAGCGCGGCCGCGAGGCCCCAGTTCAGCGAGGACGAGATGTGATAGGCGATCCGGTTCGAGATGAACGTGCCGGTGGTGCCGCCGACCAGCTCGGGCGTGATGTAGTAGCCGATGGCGAGGATGAACACGAGGATGCAGCCCGCGCCGATCCCCGGCACCGATTGCGGGAAATAGACCCGCCAGAAGGCGGTCCAGTTGGTCGCGCCGAGGCTCTTGGCCGCGCGCACGTAGCTGGGCGGGATCGTTTTCATCACCGAGTAGAGCGGCAGGATCATGAACGGCAGCAGGATGTGCGTCATCGCGACGATGGTGCCGAACTGGTTGTTGATCATCACCAGCCGCGAGTCGTCCGCGACGATCCCGGCCCAGACCAGCACGTCGTTGATCACGCCCTGCTGTTGCAGCAGCACCTTCCACGCGCTGGTCCGCACCAGCAGCGAGCTCCAGAACGGCAGCAGCACGAGGATGAGCAGCACGTTCGAGGTGCGCATCGGCAGGTTCGACAGCAGGTAGGCGATCGGGTAGCCGAGCAGGATGCACGAGCCCATGATCATCAGCGACATGAAGAGCGTGCGCTGGAAGAGCAGGATGTAGATCTGCTGGTCGGCGGGCTGGGCCGAGATGCCCTCGACCGTCAGTTGCAGGTCGACGGCGGCGAGGAAGTAGCCCGGCGTGAAGCTGGGCGAATAGGCCTGGATCGTGCCCCAGACGGCGAGGTCGCCCCAGTCCTCGTCCTCGGCGAGGAAGAAGTCGCGGTAGCTCTGGTCGGGGAAGCGGTCGGCATTGGCGAGCAGCGTGCGCAGTTCCTCCGCGCCGTCGCCATCGTAGGACGCGAGCGCCGCCGCCGTGCCGTCGCGGGACAGGTCGGTGCCGAGCGCGGCGTGGACGGCCTCCCACGGTTCCTCGTCGGCGGGGCTGTCGCCGTCCACCAGCACGGTATAGGCGACGAAGGCGGCATAGGCGTCGGCGGTGCGCGGCAGGATCTCGGCGATCCGGGCGTCGGGCCGGAAGGCGATCTCGCCGGG
>JAUIAU010000166.1 GCA_030425185.1 Alphaproteobacteria bacterium | reverse complement strand
CCGGACATCGCTGGCCCATCCATCCGCCAAAAGCGCCTGTTTTGCGAAAATCATTTGACTGCCTTTCGAAAGCTTATGTATAGACATATACAGCGCCCAAAGCCGTTGGAAAAGCGAAACTTCAGCCATTTCGGACAGTTTATGACAGATAGCAGCACCCTTTACGTTGATTTAACAGCCGCGACCATGATTCCGGGGGACGAGGCTTATGGCCAGATCCAGGATGCGGCGATTGTCGTCGAGGACGCGCGAATCGCCTGGGTCGGGCCGCGCGGCGATCTGCCTTCCCAGTATGATAGCCTACGTGCGCACAGCCTGGGGGGGCGCCTTGTCACGCCGGGACTGATCGACTGCCATACCCATGTGGTGCATGGCGGCGACCGGGCGGGCGAGTTCGAGATGCGCCTCAACGGCGCCAGCTATGAGGAGGTCGCGCGCGCCGGCGGCGGCATCGTCTCGACCGTGACGGCCACCCGCGCGTCGGATGTGGACCGGATGGTGGCCGATGCCCTTCCCCGCGTCGATGCGCTGCTTTCCGAGGGCATCTGCACGCTGGAAATCAAGTCGGGCTACGGCCTCGACACCGAAACCGAGCTGCGGATGCTGCGCGCCGCGCGCCGGATCGGGCACGAGCGCCCGGTACGGGTCTGCACCACGTTCCTCGGCGCGCATGCGGTGCCCGCCGAATATGACGGCCGCCCCGACGCCTATATCGACGAGGTCTGCATCCCCACCCTGCGCAAGGCGCACGGCGAAGGGCTGGTCGACGCGGTCGATGCGTTCTGCGAGGGCATCGCCTTTTCGCCCGAACAGGTCAACCGCGTCTTTGACGCGGCGCGCAAGTTGGGCCTGCCGGTCAAGATCCATGCCGAGCAGCTGTCGAACCTCGGCGGCGCGATCATGGCGGCAGGGCATGGCGCCATCTCTGCCGATCACATCGAATATCTGGACGAGGCGGGCGTCGCCGCGCTGGCCAAGTCCGGCACCGTTGCCGTGATCCTGCCCGGCGCCTTCTACACCATCCGCGAGACCCAGGCCCCGCCCATCGCCGCCCTGCGCAAGGCGGGCGTTCCCATGGCGCTGGCGACCGACAACAACCCCGGATCGTCGCCGCTGACCTCGCTGCTCTTGACCATGAACATGGCCTGCACGCTGTTCCGCATGACCCCCGAAGAGGCGCTGGCCGGCGCGACGCGCAACGCGGCTGCCGCGCTGGGGCTGGATGATTGCGGAACCATCGCCAAGGGCAAGCGTGCCGATCTGGCCGTCTGGGACGTCAAGACACCGGCCGAGCTGAGCTATCGCATCGGGTTCAACCCGCTTCATTCCCGCATTTTCGGAGGCATTTCGTGACCACGCTTACCCTGACGCCCGGCGCCGTGACGCTGGACCATCTGGCGCAGATCTATTGGAGCGAGGCCGCCGTGCGCCTCGATCCCGCGTGCCACCCGGATATCGAGCGCGCCCATGCGCGCATCGCCCGCGCCGTTGCCGGAATCGATGCCGTCTATGGCGTCAATACCGGCTTTGGCAAGCTGGCCTCGGTCAAGATCGCGTCCGAGGATACGGCCACGCTGCAGCGCAACCTGATCCTATCTCATTGCTGCGGCGTCGGCCCGGCCATCCCGCGCCGGATGGCGCGGCTGCTGATGGCGCTCAAGCTGCTCAGCCTCGGGCGCGGCGCGTCGGGTGTGCGGCTCGAGCTGACACATCTCATCGAAGCGATGCTGGACAAGGGCGTGACGCCCGTGATCCCGGCGCAGGGCTCGGTCGGGGCGTCGGGCGATCTGGCGCCGCTTGCGCATATGGCGGCCGTCATGATGGGTCATGGCGAGGCCGAATTCGGCGGCACGGTGATGGCGGGCGACAAGGCGTTGGAGACCGCGGGCCTCAGCCCGATCGAGCTGGGCCCCAAAGAGGGCCTCGCGCTGATCAACGGCACGCAATTCTCGACCGCCTTCGCACTGGCGGGCCTGTTCGGCGCATGGCGCGCGGCGCATTCCGCGCTGGTCACATCCGCGCTCTCGACGGACGCCATCATGGGCTCGACCGCACCCCTGCAGCCCGAGATCCACAGCC
>JAUIAU010000057.1 GCA_030425185.1 Alphaproteobacteria bacterium | reverse complement strand
CCCGAAGGCGGCGGCATCCTCATCGGTGACCTTGCCCTGGGTGATCGGCAGGTAGCGCGCCTGCAGGCCCGCCGCGCGGGCGGCCGCCTCGATCTCGTCGAAGGTCGGCTGGTCCATGCCCTCGCCGTCGGGGCGGTTGCAGATCACGGCCTTGTAGCCCTGGTCCGCGATGTCCCGCAGCATGGCGGGCGTGATCTGTTCGCTGACCGAGAGGCCGGCGGTGATTGCCTTGAACGTGGTCATCCGGGTCGTTCCTTTTTGTTGGTCTTGGTGTCGGGCCACTCAGAGAATGTTGACCGGGACCTTGAGCATCTTGTTGCCGTCCTTGTCCTTCGGAACCTCGCCCGCCCGCATGTTCACCTGCAGCGACGGGATGATCAGGCGCGGCATGTCCAGCGTCGCGTCCCGCTCGGTGCGGAACTTGATGAACTCGTCACGGGTCTTGCCTTCGCCGACATGGATGTTCGACGTCTTCTCGTCGGCGACGGTGGTTTCCCAGGCATAGTCCCGACCGCCCGGCGCGTAGTCGTGGCACATGAAGAGGCGCGTGGCGTCTGGCAGCGCGAGGACCTTCTGGATCGAATCGTAGAGCGTGCCCGCGTCACCGCCCGGGAAGTCGGCCCGCGCCGAGCCCATGTCGGGCATGAACAGCGTGTCGCCGACGAAGGCCGCGTCGCCCATCACGTGGGTCATGCAGGCGGGCGTGTGGCCCGGGGTGTGCATCGCGAAGCACTTCATGCCGCCCACCATGTAGGTGTCGCCGTCCTCGAACAGCTTGTCGAACTGCGAGCCGTCGCGCTGGAACTCGGTGCCCTCGTTGAAGACCTTGCCGAACACCTCCTGCACCACGGTGATGTTGGTGCCGACGCCGATCTTGCCGCCGAGCGCCTGCTGGATATAGGGCGCGGCCGACAGGTGGTCGGCGTGGACGTGGGTCTCGATCTGCCATTCCAGCGTCAGGCCGTTGTCGCGGACATAGGCGATCAGCTCGTCGGCGTGGTCGTAGGTGATGCGCCCGGCGGCGTAGTCGATGTCCATGACCGAGTCGACGATGGCGCAGCTCGACGAGTTCGGGTCCTTGACGACATAGGAGATCGTGAAGGTCGCCGGGTCGAAGAAGGCCTTCACTTCGGGCGTCACGGTGAGGTCAACGGCGGGATAGGTCATGGGGTGGTCCTCCGGGGTCACGGTATGCGCCGGTATTCCGGCTCGCCTCCCGGTTACGCCCGTCGGACCGCGCGCTCAGTGACAACAGTCACACAGCGATACGGACAGTCTGCCGCACATGAATTCGGAGGGGGTCGGCTCAGTCGGAGGCGGCAAAGGCCTCGAGCGCCGGGCGGTCGGCGAGGTGAATTTCGCCGCGCGACTGGACGATCCAGCCCCGGCGCTGGAACTCCGAAAGCTGGCGGCTGACCACCTCGCGCGCGGTCCCCAGTTCCGAGGCCATCTGCGCATGGGTCGCCTTGACCTCGTCGGTGCCGTGGGCGCGTTCGATCAGCTTCTGCGCAAGACGGAGGTCCACCCGGCGGAAGGCGATCTCCTCGATGATATAGAAGAGATCGGTGATCCGCCGCGAATAGGCCGAAAAAACGAAGCGACGGAAGATCTCGGACTGCGACACCAGATCGTCGAAGACGCTGCGCGGAATTGCGACCGCACTGACATCGGTCTCGGCGATGCCCTCGGCGGAATAGTCCTCGTAGGCCAACAGGCAGGCGGTGGTCAGCACGCAGCTTTCGCCCGCGTTCACCCGGTAGAGCACGATCTCGCGCCCGCTCTCCGAAAGCTGTTGGACCCGCACCGTGCCCTTGAGCAGCAGCAGAAGGTTGTCGGGCGCCTTGCCGGGACCGAAGATCACCGTGCCCTCGGGCACGTCGACCACCGTCGAGCGGTTGACGAGCATCTCGCGAATGGAGGGGCTGAGGCCCGAAAGCCCCTTGAACTGGTCGATCCACGGCATCGGCGATTCCTCCCTCGCTGCGCGGAGGTTAGCGGAACCGCACCGGCAAGGTGAAGCCATAGGCGGACTCGGTCAATTGCGCCGGGGCGGCGGGGAAGCGCCCGGCCCCTTCGACAGCCCGCACCGCGGCGCGGTCGAGGTCCGGATTGCCCGACGAACCCGCGACCGAGACCCCGGCCAGCCGCCCGTCCCGCCCGACCCGCAGCGCCAGTGTCACGACGCCACGGCCCGCGACCCGGGGCCGTGCACGGTCGATCCGGGCGCGGATCTCGGCCCCCCACCCCGCCATCAGGCTGTTGCGCTGTCCGGCGCTCAGGGTGGCGGCCGGGGCCTGTCCCCGGTTGCCGCCCACCTCGGCCGCGCCACTGCCCGCAGCCTGCCGCGCCGGGCGGGCCGGCTCGGTCGCCGGGGCCGACGCGCGCTCGACCCGCTCGGGACGTTGCGGCGGCCGCGGCGCGCGGGTCACCGCGAGGTCCGAGGCCCGGGGCGTTGCGGGGCGCGTGTCCGGCGAGGGCGCGCGCGGCGGCAGCGGCGGCGGCGCGAGGGCGGCGGTCCGCTCCGGCACCGGGGCGGGGGACGGCGCGGGAAGGACCGGCAGACCCGGCAGGGCGGCGGGCTGCGCCGGGATCGACACCGGGGCGTCAGCCAGCACCGGGGCCTCTGGCGGCAGGTCGGGCTGGTCCAGCACCGGACGGGCGGGAAGCTCCACCGGGTCCGTTTCTGGGGCAATCGGGGCAAGGGGCGGTTCGGTCAGCGCCGCGAGGGTCGTCCCCTCGGTCTCGACCTCGGGCGCGCGGTCCCAGCTCTCCGCGAGCGCCGTCCATTCGGGCACCGCCGCGAGGGTCGCGACGTCCGTGCCGCCGTCGCCCGCGCCCTGTGCGCCCCCCGCCGGATCGCCAAGACCCGCGCCGAGGAACACCGCCGCATGCACAAGGCCCGCGAGACCGGTAAAGACGACCGCTTCCAGCCCCCTCATGACCCCTCTCCCGCGAACGTCACCAGCCGCATCTCGGTCACGCCCGCCGCGCGCAGCCGCACGGCCAGCGCCGCGAAGGCCCGCGCATCGGCCCCGGCATCGGCGCGAACCTCCAGCGGACCGGGGGGCAGCAGGGCATAGACCGCGTCGCCCTCCGCTCCGGCGTAGGAGACCCGTCCGTCGGCGGCGAGGAACAGCGCCGTCTCGCCCTCCGCCACGGCCCCCTCCGGCCCCTCGGGCAGCACAACCGGCAACGGATCGGGCGGCGCGATCACCGCGGTGATCAGGAAGAACACCAGCAACAGGAACACCACGTTGATCATCGGCACGACCGGCTCGGTCGTCCGCCGCGCCCGGGCGCCGGGATCGGCAAGCCGCATCATTCGCCGACCAGCACGGGGGTTCCTGTCCCCGTGTCCTGCAACACGCCCAGCACATCGACGAGCGCCTGCATCCCCGCCCCCTCGCCCGCGCGCACCAGCACCGGCGCGTCGGGCGCGGGCAGGAGCGGCGCGAGGCGCGTGCCGAGATCGGACAGCTCCACCGGCACCCCGTTCAGGCGCGGCCCGTCGGGCGTGATCTCGACAAGGCGCGGCGCGCCCTCCCATGTCCCCCCGGTGCCGGTCGCGGCCAGCGCGATGGGCAGGGTCTGATCCAGCCCGAACCGCGCCGCCAGCATGAAGAACACCAGCAGGAGGAACACCACGTCGATCATCGGCGTCAGCGAGGGACGCCGCGCGCGCCGGGCCGCCCCGAAGGTCATGTCTCCCCCTCCGTCGCCAGCAGGACCTGCGTCGCCGCGTCCTCGAGATCGGCCTGCAGGCCGTCGGTCACGGCTTCGAACCATGTCAGGGCCGCCGAGGCCGGGATCGCCACCGCCATGCCTGCCGCCGTCGTCAGCAGCGCCTCCCAGATGCCGCCCGCCAGCACCGCCGGATCGGCGCGGTTGCCGGTCGCCTGCAGCGCCTGGAAGGCCCCGATCATGCCGAGCACGGTCCCGAGCAGGCCCAGCAGCGGGGCAATCGCCGCGATCAGTTCCAGCGCCCGGAGGCCCTGCCGGGTTTCGGCCAGCGCCCGGCGGGCATGGCGCTCGGTCTCCTCGCGGGCGGCGGGTCCCGGCAGGCGCTGCGCCGCCGCCATGGCCGCCGCGATGACGGACACGCGCAGCCCCTTGCCGTGGGCCAGCGCGCTTTGCGCAGCGTCGCGGTCGCCCTGCCGCCACGCCGCCAGCGCGGCCTCGACCGGGGCGCCGCCCCAGACGCCGAGGCGCAGGAACTGCCAGAGCTTCCAGAAGATCAGCGCCAGCGTTGCCACCGACAGCGCCGCGATGGCCACCATCGCCGGGCCGCCCCGGTCGAGAAACCCGATCAGATCGCTCATGCCGTTCCCTCCGCAGCCGCCGTGTCGGCCTGCCATGTCTCGATGCCCTCGCGCACGGCCCCGAGGACCGCACGCCCGATCGCCTCGCCAAGCGCGGTGTGCAGGCCCGCGAAAGCCGTCCCGCCCTCCGGCGCCGCGACGGCGATGCAGTCCGTGCCGGTCCCGGTGGCACGGCCGGTCGGCAGGACGATCCCGGCCTCCAGCACCGCCACCGTCCGCGCCTGCGCCGCCATCGCCAGCGCCTCCAGCCGCGCGGCCTCGGTCATGCCGGTGCCTGCGGCGACGAGCACGTTGATGGTCCCGGCCACCTCAGCGGCCACCGGGCGCCGGGTACCGATGCGCTCGGCATTCGACAGGCCGACCGTGGCGAGGCAGGTGACCTCCTGCCCTTCGACACGGACATCGCGGCGCACGACGCGCCGGACGTCGCGGGAGGTCAGGAAGCACGGCACGTCGCGCGCCTCCCGGGACGCCAGTTCCGCGTCGAGCCACGCGGCCACGTCGAAATCCGTGTGCAGGTCTGCATCGCGCACCTCGCGCCACATCAGCCGGTCCGCGCGCACCAGACCGGGCCGGTTCAGCGTCCAGCTCAGCACATGCTGCGGCGCGGCGAACTGAGCGTCGATCCACGGCCGGGCGACGGTCACCTCGATCATCGCAGCACCTCCAGCGTCTGGAAGAGCGGCCCGGAGGGCGTCTCGACGAAGGCCCCGGAAATGCCGAAGGTCGCCGCCAGATGCTGCGCAGCGAGAACGTCGCGCGGCGACCCCTCCGCCACCAGCCGACCCCGGTGCAACAGCACCAGCCGCGTGCAGTGCCGGGCGGCAAGGCCGAGGTCGTGGAGCGAGACGAGGACGGCCTTGCCCTCGCCCGCAAGGGTTTGAAAGACTTCCATGATCTGGATCTGCGCGGCGGGATCAAGCCCTGCAATGGGCTCGTCCGCCAGCAGCAGGGGCGCGTCCTGTGCCAGCGCGCGGGCGATCAGGACCCGCGCCTGCTCGCCCCCCGACAGCGCGGTGGCACTGCGGGTCCGGAAGCTCTCCAGCCCGCAACGCTGCAGCGCGGCATGAACAGCCGCATCGTCTGTGGGCGAGGTCCCTGCCCCGTGCGGCATCCGCCCGAGCCGGACCAGCGTTTCGACCGAAACCGGCCACGCGATCTCCCGCGCCTGCGGCAGCCACGCCGCCGCGCGCGCCCGCTCTGCCGGCCCCAGCGCCAGCAGCGACGAAGACCCTTCGCTGCGCAGCAATCCCAGTGCGGCGCGCATCAGGGTCGTCTTGCCCGCGCCGTTCGGACCGATCAGGCCGACGACCTCGCCCGGGGCAATCGTCAGCGAGACATTGTCCACCACCGGGCAGTCGCCCCGTTTCACGGTCAGGTCGCGGAGCGTGAGCGCGCTCATGCCTCGGCCCTCGTCCGCCAAATCAGGTGCAGGAAGAGCGGCGCGCCGATCAGGGCCATGATGACCCCCAGCTTCAGGTCCCGGTCCGGCGCGATCAGCCGCACCGCGATGTCCGCCGCGAGCACCAACGCCGCGCCGCCGAGCGCAGAAGCCCAGAGCAACCGCCCCGGACGCGCGCCGACCCACCGTCGCAACAGGTGCGGCACCACCAGGCCGACGAAGCCGATGGCCCCGGCCACGGCTGTCGCGGCCCCCACCCCGGCCGCGATGGCCAGCACCAGCGTCAGCCGCACGCGAGTCAGCGATACGCCCATCGCCTGCGCCGCGTCCTCGCCCAGCGTCAGCGCGTCGAGCGCGCGCGCCTGCGACAGCAGCGCAACCCCGGCGAGGCCGATGAAGGGCGCCGCCAGCGCAACGTGCACCATCGACCGGTCGGCCAGCGAGCCCAGCGTCCAGAACACGATTTCCGAGGCCGCGAAGGGGTTGGGCGACAGGTTCAGGACCAGCGCCGTCAGCGCGCCCGCCAGCGCCGAGACGGCGATTCCCGCGAGGATCAGCGTCAGCGCGCCGCCGCGCGGCCCGGCCAGCAGCAGCACGATGAGGACAGCCACCAGCGCGCCCGCCAGCCCGCTCAGCGGCAGGGCCAGCGTCGCGGCCCCGGCGAGACCGGTCTGCAGCGCGATCACCGCCCCCAGCGCCGCCGCGCCCGACACGCCGATCAGGCCCGGCTCGGCCAACGGGTTGCGCAGGTAGCCCTGCAGGGCCGCACCAGACAGGCCCAGCACCGCCCCGACCATCGCGGCGAGCAGCGCGCGCGGCAGGCGGATCTCGCGCATCACGAGGACCGTTGCGCCCCCTTCGCCCGACCAGAGCGCCCGCAGGCTCTCAGTCACTCCGAGTTGCGCCGGGCCGATCAGCAGCGACACCGCAAAGAGCAGCGCGACGAGGCCGCTCAGCGACAGAGCCAGCACGCCGGGCCTCATTCCCCGGCCTCCATGCGGGCGCGGTGCCCGGCGAGGTCTTCGACCGCCGTCAGCACCTGCGGCACGCCGCAGATCCAGTCCGCCGTGCTGCGATAGCCATGCGGACCGGCCGCCAGCGCGACCAGCGCGGGATGGCCCAGCACCTCTTCCGAGCGCGAGGCCCCGGCATAGGTCTCGGACCGGATCACGAGGTCCGGCCCCGACAACACCAGCTTTTCCAGCGGCAGCGTGCCGGAATAGGCGCGGCCCTCGGCCTCGGCCAGATGCGCGAAACCGGCGGCGCGCAGGATCTCGTGGGACATCGTGTTCACCCCGAGACTGTAGCCGTTCGGGTAATAGAACTCGGCCACCCGGCGGTCTTCGGCCGGGATCGCCGCCGCCGCGGCCCGCAGGAGGGCGAGACGGTCGAGATAGTCCCGCGCGACGGCCTCGGCCCGCTCGGACTGCCCGAGCAGCGCGCCCACCTGGCGGACCCGGTCGGCGACCTCGTCAAGCTCGGTCACCACGTCGATCTGCACGACGTCGATCCCGAGCCGCCTCAACATGCCCACCGCGACCGGGTCGGTCCAGACCCCGGCCAGCACGAGATCGGGCTGCATCAGGAAGATCTGTTCCGCCCCGCCCCGGTTCCCCGGATACTGCGCCGCGTCCTCAGCCAGCGGCGAAACCAGCGGATCGCGCGCGATATGGCTGACCGACACCAGCTGCCCCGGGGCCGCCAGCTCCATCGCCAGCAGGTCGGTGCAGAGGTTCATCGAGACGACGCGCGCGGGCGTGTCGGCGGCGGCAGGCAGGCACGGGGCGAGCGCAAGCAGACCAGCGAGGAAGACCCCCAACCGCCGCCCCGCCGCGTGCACCGCCCCGGCCATCGTCTCAGAACCGGGTCCGGACGCCGAAGGCGAGACTGCGCCCCGGTGCGACATAACCCCAGTTCTCCTCGTAGGTCGCATCAAGCAGGTTATCGATCCGCCCATAAAGCTGCGCCTTGTCCGTCAGGTCGTAGCTGCCGGTCAGGCCCACCACCGAGTAATCCGCGATGGGCACGTTGACATTCGTCCGCTGGTCCTCGTCCACCATCCCTGCGACATGTCGCACGTTGAAACCGAAACGGCCGCGCCCGTCGAAGGCATCGACGGCAAGGGCCAGAGTGACGGTGTGCCGTGGCTTCCGTTCGGTCTGGCTGCCGTTCGGATCCCGCGCGTCGAGATAGGTGTAGCCGAGCGCGGCATCGAGGCCATCGATCAGACTGGCGGACAGGCTGAGTTCGGCCCCGCGCTGGGTGCTCTCACCCGCAAGGTTCACGGGCTGGACGTTGCCGCCGACCGTCTGGTTGTCGATCCGGTCCGTGATCGTGTTGCTGAAGAGGGTGAATTCCACGGACGCGCGTCCATCCCAGAACCGATGCTCGATCCCGACATCGGCCCCGAAGCTGCGTTCCGGGGTCAGGTTGGGGTTGGCGATGTAATTGTTGAAGAAGCCGAACTGCTCGATCAGCGTCGGGTTGACGACGCCGGTTCCGGCCGAGGCCCGCAGGCGCGTGTCTTCACCGAGGGCATAGCTGAGGCCGAGGTTCCAAGTCCGGCTGTCCGCGAAACTCTCGTTGTCGTCGAAGCGCAACCCGGCCTGCACGTCGAGGCCCCCCTCGAAGGCCCCACGATACTCGAGGGCACCCGAGCGCGTGGTCCGGTTGAAGCTCGAGGTGTTCCGCAGGGTCTCGGTTTCGGTCTCGAGAAGGGTCGTCAAGGTGTGCCGGGCGCTGTCGAGCGTACCGTCGAGCCCGATCGTCGCGCGGTACTGCAACTGGGACCGCGAGAAGTCGTTCGGCGTGAAGGCATTGAACTGCTGGGTCCCGCCAGCCCGGGCAAACCGCAACGCATGCTCGACCCGTCCGCCCTCGCCCGCCACGGTCAGCCCGAGGTGACCCTGCCGCTCGGTGTCGAACCGGAAGTTGTTCGGGGCATCGATGACATAGTCCGCCTTCGCGTTGGCGATCCCGAACGGAAAGTTCAGGTCGTCGTAGCCTTCGACCCGCTCCAGTGCCCGGAAGCCGAAATCCAGCGTGACGAGGTCGGTGACCCGGTAGGTGCCGTTCAGCGTCAGCGAGGCACTGTCGCGCTTGTCCGGCGTCCCGCCGACATCGTTCGACAGATCGAACCCGTCGCTGGTCCGCCGGGCGAGGGAGAGGCCAATGTCGAGCCGCTCGCCCGACTGCCGGAAGCTCAGACCCGCCGCCTGCGTGTTCTGCGTGCCGAGTTCGAGGAAAGCCGTCGTTTCCTTGCCTCCGGCATCGCCGCGCAGGGTCGTGATCGAGATGACCCCCCCGGCGGCGTTGGCCCCGTAGAGCGCCGATTGCGGCCCCTTCAAAACCTCGATCCGGGCGATGTCGCTCAGCATAAGGTTGCCAAGCTCATAATAGCCGCTCGACGGAAGCTGCACCTCGACCCCGTCGACGAGGATCAGGGTATGGTTGTCCTCGCTGCCCCGGATGCGCAGCTGGTTGGTCCCGCCGTTCGACACGGTCACCCCCGGCACCGCGCGCAGGAGAGCGGACACCGAGTCGAGACCGGAGTCCTCGATCTCGGCGGTATCGATCACGCGCACAGAGCGTCCGAAGCTATCGGCGGTGATCGGCGTCAGGCCGCCGGAGAACACCAGCTCATCGAGCACGAAGGCCTCCTGCGCGGCGGCGGGGGACGCGACGGCAAGGGCAAGGACGGAAACGCCGACGCGGGCAAGTCCGGGGAACGTCATGGGGCGGGACCTTCTCGGGGCACCGGGGGCGCGCTGATGCGGCCACCGGAAAACGTGGTGTGAAGTCCCCGGAAGACTGGCTTCCGCGGACGGCGAAGTGCTGTCACCACGACGGAAGGACCGTAGACCCGAGCGCGCCCCGCACCCGGACTGGGTGATCACCTCGGCAGGTCTCCTGACTCGCGGGTCGCTGCGCGGACTGGCCTTCCCGGGGGATCGAAACCCGTCCCAGTGGCATCGTCAGGCCGCACTCACCGCTTACAGTTGCGGGGGCAGTCACGGATTTGCGCCCGAAGGCCCGCACCGTGTTCCCTTTTCATCGAACGGGCACCCGTCCGAACCGAAGTGGCACCGTGCTAGTGCGCAGGCCGGGTCGTTTCAAGAAAAATCTGGCGGCTCAGGACGCGGCGCGAAGCCGCGCCACGGCGATGCCGCGCGCCTCCAGCCCGGTGCGCACTGCCCGGGCCATCCCCACGGCGGTCGGACTGTCCCCGTGCACGCAGATCGTGTCGATCCGCGCCTCGATCCGGTGCCCGGACACGCAATGGATCGCGCCGTCCTTCACCATCGCGGCGATGCGGTCGGTGGCCTCGGCCGCGTCGTGCAAGACCGCGCCGGGCAGCCGGCGGTCGACCAGCGTGGCATCGTCGTTGTAGGCGCGATCGGCGAAGATCTCGCCTGCATGGGCCACCCCGAGCGCCTGCGCCGCGCGCTCTTGCGCCGTGGCGGCCAGCACCATCACCACGAGGTCAGGCGCGACGCTCAGCACCGCGTCGTAGCAGCGCTTCGCCATCTCCTCGTCCTCGGAGGTCATGTTAGACAGCGCGCCATGCAACTTGAGGTGGTTCAGCCGCCCGCCCGCCGCCGTCGCCATCGCCTGCGCGGCACCCACCTGGTAGCGCAGCAGGTTGGCAAGGCTGTCCGGGGCCACGTCCATCCGCCGCCGTCCGAACCCCTGCAGGTCGGCAAAACCCGGATGGGCCCCGAGACCCACGCCCCGCGCCACCGCCGTCCGCATCGTCGCCGCCATCGTGTCGGGGTCGCCTGCGTGGAAGCCGCAGGCGATGCTGGCCGAGGTCACAACGTCGAGCAGCGCCGCGTCGTCGCCCATCTTCCAGGGGCCGTAGCCCTCGCCCATGTCGGCATTCAGATCGACGGTCAGGGTCATCGGCTCTCGGGCTCCGGATCGAGGGGGTGGTGGTCAGGGTGTCCGCTGACGACACCCCCGATGAGCTGCCGGGTCAAGAGGTCGGGAACCTCGGACGGGTGGCGCACCAGTGGCGACAGGCGGTTCGGCAGGTCGGAAGCCGCGGCCCGGCGGGCGGCTTCCAGCTTCAGCGCCTCGGCGGGCGTGATCCAGGCGAACCGCAGGTCGGCCCCCGGCGGGGCCTGCATCGCGCGCTGCAGGTCGGCGGGGTGGACGCGCCCGAGCCGCGGATAACCCCCCGTCGTCTGGCATTCCGGCCCCAGGACCATCGGCGTGCCGTCGCCCAGCACCTGCACGTCGCCCGGCTGCACGAGATCCGAGACCACGGTCAGCCCGGCCGCCCCGTCGAGGCCCGCCTCCCCCCCGACCGCCCCCAGCGGCACACCCTGGCGGCTGGCGCGCGGCAGGCGGCGGAAGGTCAGGGTTTCGAGGCGCGCCCGCACCGGCTCGGGAAAGAGTTCGGTCTGGGGCCCCGGCACCAGCCGCAGCGTGCCGCCCGCCAGACGGTCCTCGACCGCCAGCTCCTGCGCGCGCCCCTCGGGATCGGGGTCTGGGCCGGTGGCATAGCTGTCCCCGGCCGCGACCCGTCGGCCGATCCGGCAGGTCAGGTGGGCCGCGCGGCTGCCGAGTTCCACGGCCGTGTCGAGGCCGCCGCCCACATGCAGGTATCCGTAGCTGCCGCGCCGCGCGCCGCCGATCTCCAGCACCGCGCCCGGCTCCATCCGGTGGCTGGCCGACCAGCGCAGCGCGCGCCCGTCGATGCGGGCGTCCATCTCCGCGCCGGTCAGCGCGATCCGCAGCGCGCGTTCGGCGCGGAAGCGCCCCCCTGCCCCGACCATCTCGAAGGCGGCGCAGGCCGGGGACTGGCCGAGCAGCGCGGCCCCCTCGGCCAGCGCCAGCCGGTCCGCAGCCCCACCCCGCGAGAGGCCCTGCATCAGCCAGCCCGGTCGCCCCTCGTCCTGCACCGTAACGCCCGGGGCGATGCCGAGAACCGTCAGCGCGGCGCTCATGGCGCGGCCTCGCAGACCGCGCCGCCGTCCGGGCGGGCCTCCGCCTCGGCCAGGGCCGCGGGCGAGACGGGCTCGAAGCGCACGAGGTCCCCGGGGCGCAGCGGGAACGGATCCTCGCCCCCCGGACGGTAGAGGCGGAACGCGCAGCGTCCGACCTGCCGCCAGCCGGTGGGCGACGGGTTCGCGAAGAGAACGATCTGCCGCACCGCGACCGTGATCGCCCCCGCGGGCACCTGCGGGGTCAGGCCCGCCTGCCGGGGCAGGTTCCAGGCCTCGGGCAGCGTGCCGAGGTAGGGCTGGCCCGGCGCGAAGCCCAGCGACAGGACCCGAAGCGGTTCGGCCGTCAGCGCGGCGATGGCCTCCGCCACGCTGCACCCGGCGAGCGCGGCGGCCTCGGCCAGTTGCGGCGCGTCGTCTCCCTCGAACGAGGCCGGGACCGTCCACAGCCTTCGCCCCGGCGGCGGGGCGGCACTGGGCCAGTCGCGGGCGGCCAGCAGGTCCCGCAGCCGCGCCAGCGTCCCCGCGCGCTCCGGTGCGAGCGGATCGATCCGCACGAGGACCGAGACCGGACCGATGGCGACCTCCTCGACGCCCGGCAGGGCCTCGGCGCGCACCGCCTCGGCATAGGCGACGGCGGCGCGGTTGGCGGCATCGTCCACCCGGTCGCCGAAGCGCACCAGCGCGCCGTCGAGCACGAGGTCGTCGAGGCGCGGCCAGTGGGAAGAAGGGTCGGTCATGGCGGCAGGAAACGCGACCCGGCGAGGGGCCGCAAGGGGGCGCGGCTCAGATCCGGGGTTCCCCGAGCGCTAGGCGGATCACCGTCTCGATCCGGGCCTTGACATGCGCGGCGTCCGGGGGGCGGCGGCGCAGGGCGTGGCGCAGGTAGAACCCGTCGATCAGCGCCGACACGGTTTCGGCCAGCGCCTCGGCCTCGTCGCGGGGCAAGAGCGCGCTCGCGGCGTGCAGCAGGTTCGAGTTCAGACGCCGCAGGTAGACCCGCAGCAGGCGGCGCGCCTCGGGCTCGCCGAGCGCGCGGACATAGAAGTTCAGCCAGGCCGCGATGGTGTGGTCCTGGAATTGCTGCGGGCCGAAATTCGCCGCCACGATCGCCGACAGGCGCGCGCGCGGCGTGTCCGCCGCGCGCAGGGCCGCCACCACGTCCTGGCGCAGCCGCTCCAGCATGTCGCGCAGGGCGGCGAGGATCAGCGCATCCTTGCTGCCGAAGTAATGCGAGGCCAGCGGGCCCGAGACCCCGGCCCGCGCCGCGATCCCCTGCATCGTGACCCCGAGCGAGCCGCGCGCATGGATCTCGGCGACCGTGGCCGCGATCAGCATGGCGCGCCGTTCCTCGGCCAGCGACGAGCGCGGCCTCGCCCCCCCGGCAGGGCGCGCCGGGGATGTCATGGAGTGGGTCCCGTCGCCGCCTCGTCCGGCGCGGCGCAGAGTCCCTTCAGCATGTTGTCCTTGCCAAGCTGGCCGATGACCCGGCCCTCCTCGACCACCGCCAGCGGGCGGTCTGCCCCGATCAGCCGGTCCATCCCGTCGCGGATCAGCATGTCGGCGGGGATGTCGCCGGTGGTCTCGCCCGTCACCGGCTCCATCAGGTCGCGCGCCCGCAGCACGCCCAGCGGGTTCATGTGGCGGACGAAATCTGCGACGTAGTCGTTCTTCGGGTCGCGGAAGATGTCCTGCGGGGTTCCCGCCTGCACGATCCGGCCGCCCTCCATGATAGCGATGCGGTTGCCCAGCTTGAATGCTTCGTCGAGGTCGTGGCTGACGAAGATCAGCGTCCGCTTCAGTTTCTGCTGCAACTCCAGCAGTTCGTCCTGCAGCTTGGTGCGGATCAGGGGATCGAGGGCCGAGAACGGCTCGTCCATCAGCAGGATCGGCGCATCGGTTGCAAAGGCCCGCGCGAGTCCCACGCGCTGCTGCATGCCGCCCGACAACTCGCCCACCTTCCGGTCCGCCCAGTCCGACAGACCGACCAGCGCCAGTTGTGCCTCGACCCGCTCGCGCGCCTCGCGGGCCGGGACGCCCGCCAGTTCGAGGCCGAGACCCGCGTTCTCGCGCACGCTGCGCCAGGGCAGCAGGCCGAACTGCTGGAAGACCATCGCGACATGCCGCATCCGGATCCGGCGCAGGGTGGC
>JAUIAU010000165.1 GCA_030425185.1 Alphaproteobacteria bacterium | reverse complement strand
ATCAGTGATCGTCCGAAAGGGCCACGCGGAGGTCGAGCAGCACCTGGCGGCGCTCGCTGCGGATGATGTGGACGGCGCGCTCCAGCGCCGCGGGCAGGTCGCGCCCGTCGGTGACCGTCTCGGCATGGGCCCGGCTGGCGCGGGCGACACTGGCGAAATCGGGGATCGGGCTGAGCGAGGTCAGCGGCATCTCGTTCGCGGCCACCGCGGCGCCCTGCGGGTAGCCTTTCAGCACCGAGCGACGCACCGCGTTCCAGGTCGCGTTGTTCTTGACGATCGTCAGGACCGGCAGGTCCAGCGCCTCGGCGATCTGGTGGCAGGCGACCGGGTTGGCGAACATGTAGCTGCCGTCGCCGACGCAGGCGATCACCAGCCGGTCGCGGTCCGCGAGCTGCGCGCCGAGCGCCGCGGGCAGCGCCCAGCCGAGCCCGCCGGAATGCGGGTTGCAGAACAGCCGGTTCGGGCCCTTCAGGTCCATGAAGCCGGGCAGCAGGCCCAGTTCCGTGAAGGCCACGGCCCGGTCGTCCATGATGTCCGAAACGCAGGCGCTCATCCATTCCGCGGTCATCGGCGCGGTAGACCCGGCCTCGGCCACAGCACGGGCATTGGCGCGGCGGGCGGCGGGGTCGGGGTGGGTGAAAGGCCGGTCGGGGCCGGGCAGGGCGGCCGCCAGCGCCGTCACCGTGGTGACCGCGTCGCCGGTCAGCGCGATGTCGGTCTTGTGGCCGCGCACCGGCATCCGGGCGAAGAGCGGATCGGGCCCGATCTGGATCACCGGGGTGGCGCGGTCGGGACGGTGCAGCGCCTCGATCCAGGGGATGTCGCAGTCGATGGCGAGGATCAGGTCGGCGGTCTTCAGCGCCGGGCCGGGGGCGTAGCCCGCGAGCGCGGGCGCGGCGGAGGGCAGGACGTTGCGCACCGGGAAGGGCTCGTAGACCGGGGCGCCGAGCCGGGCGGCCAGCGCCGCGACGGCGGGTGCGAGGCGGCCCGCGGTGTCGCCGCGCTGGACGAGGATGACGGGCCGCTCCGCGTCGGCGCAAGCCGCGGCGGCGCGCGCGAGCGTGGCGGGATCGGGGGCGGCGGGCGAGGGGACCGGCACCGGGGTCGGATCGTGCAGGCCGTCGGGGATCTCGGCCGCGAGCGGCTCGCGCGGCAGGCTCAGGTAGACCGGCCCCTCGGGCGCGGTGCGCGCGACGGCCAGCGCCCGGTGGACCAGCGGCGCACCCTGCTCGGGGTAGCGCATCTCGTAGGTGTACTTGGTGCAGTCGCGCACGATCGAGGTCTGGTCGAACATCTCCTGCCCGACCTGGATCGGGGTGATCCGGCTGCCCTTGCGGCCGCGCTCGGTGATCGGCGTGCGGCCCGACATGACCAGCATCGGCACGTTGTCGGAGGCGGCGTTGATCACCCCCATCAGCGCGTTGGCGAGGCCGACGTTGACATGCACCATCAGCGCCTGGGCGCGGCCGGTGGTCAGGTAGAAGCCATGCGCCATGGCGACGGCGGCGGTCTCGTGCGGGGCGGTCACCGGGGTCGGCACGGAGCCGGGCGCGGCCGCCGCGAGGCTTTCGATGACGGGCGGGAAGTCGGTTCCCGCGTTGGCAAAGAGGTAGTCGACGCCCGCGTCCTTCAGGGCCGTGAGCACGCTGTCTGCGCCGGTTGTCACCGGGGGTGTGTCGGTTGCCATTTGTCCTCCCGTCCCGGCCTGCCCGGGCATTCCCGTCTTGATAATTGTGATCGGCAGGGTAGTGTCAAACACGAATCTCATATATTGGGATTTTTGTCCGGTCCCAAAGGCCGGCGCCAACGGGAGGAAAACACCATGAAGCACTACATCGCCGCCGCGGCGGTGGCGCTCGGCGTTGCCACGGCCGCGCCCGCCCTCGCCCAGAACTCGGTCGGGATCGCCACGTCGAACCCCGGTTCGCTGTTCCACAACATCGGCACGGCCGTGGCCAATGCCGCCAACGCGGGCGGGCTGAACACCACGATCCAGCCCGCCACCAGCCCGAACCAGTTCATTCCGTTCATCAACGCGGGCGGGATCGAGTTCGGCGTCGCCAACCTGCAGGAGGTCGACTACGCCGTCACCGGCGC
>JAUIAU010000164.1 GCA_030425185.1 Alphaproteobacteria bacterium | reverse complement strand
GTCCCGGCGCGACGGGGATGGCGAGGCCTGACATGCCGGCGCAGCTTCCCCTCGATCTGCCCGTGCGCGCAGCCCTGGGCCGGGACGCCTTTGCCGTCTCGCCGGCCAATGCCGAGGCCGTCGCCCGGATCGAGGCCTGGCAGGCCTGGCCCGCGGGCAAGCTGGTGCTGACCGGCCCCGAGGGGGCGGGCAAGACACATCTCGCCCATGTCTGGGCCGGGCTGAGCGGCGCGACCGTCCTGCCCGCGGCGGCGCTGGCCGCGATGCCCGAGTGGCCGCGCGGACCGATCGCCGTCGAGGACGTGCCGCGCATTGCGGGGGACGCGGCCGGGGAAGAGGCCCTCTTTCACCTGCACAACCTCGCCCGCGAGGCGGGCTGGCCGCTGCTGATGACCGGGCGCGACGCCCCTGCCCGCTGGCCGCTGGCCCTGCCCGATCTTGCCAGCCGGGTGCAGGGCACCGACCTCGTGCGGATCGGCCCGCCCGACGACGCGCTGCTCGCGCATGTCCTCGTCAAGCTCTTCGCCGACCGCCACATCGCGCCGCCGCCCGACCTCGTGGCCTGGATCGTGCCCCGCATGGAGCGCAGCTTCGCGGAGGCGCAGCGCCTCGTCACCGAGATCGACCGCCGGGCGCTGACCGAAGGCCGCCGGATCAACCGCGACCTCGCCCGGGACGTCCTTGACACGCAAGGGGACTTGCCCTTCTGATCCGGGCTTTCCGCCCGACCCCGCCGACTGTGGTGCCATGACCTCGACCGACTTCCTGACCGCCCCGTTTCCCGAACCGGTCTCCCGGCCGGACGCCGAGATCACCGGCCCGCGACGGTTCTGGAACCGCGAGATGAGCTGGCTCGGGTTCAACTGGCGCGTGCTGGAAGAGGCCCGGAACCCCCGTGTGCCCCTGCTGGAACGGGTGCGCTTCCTCTCGATCAGCGCGACGAACCTCGACGAATTCTACTCGGTCCGGGTCGCGGGCCTGCGCGAACTGGCCAAGGCGGGCAACACCACGCCCGCCGCCGACGGCCTGACCCCGGCCGAGCAACTGGTGCTGATCCACCGCGACGCGCGCAAGCTGATGGCCTCGCAGCAGGCGATCTGGACCGGGCTCAAGCGCGAGATGGAGGAGGCGGGCATCGCCATCCTCACCCGCACCAAGCTGACCAAGGCGGACCTGACGTTTCTCGACGGGTTGTTCCTGCAGAACGTCTTCCCGGTGCTGTCGCCGCTCGCCATCGATCCGGCGCACCCGTTCCCCTTCATCCCGAACACCGGCTTCAGCCTCGCGCTGGCGCTGCGGCGCAATGCCGATCAGCGGTCGCTCGACGCGCTGCTGCCGATCCCGGCGCAGATCGACCGCTTCGTACGGCTGCCCGACAAGCGCGGCACCATCCGCTTCCTGCCGCTGGAGGAACTGCTGCTCCTGAACGTGCCGAAGCTGTTCCCGGGCTACGAGATGACCGGCCATTGCAGCTTTCGCATCCTGCGCGACAGCGATCTCGAGGTCGAGGATGAAGCCGAGGACCTCGTGCGCGAGTTCGAGGTCGCGCTGAAACGGCGGCGGCGCGGCGAGGTGGTGCGCCTGCAGTTCTCGGCCGGGGCCCCCGAGGGGTTGCGCGCGCTGGTGACCGAGGAACTGGGGGTGAACCCCGACGAGGTGATCGAGGTGCGCGGCCTGATCGGCGTCGCCGCGCTGAAGGAACTGGTGCTCGACGAACGGACCGACCTGCTCTGGCCCTCGTTCACGCCGCGCGTGCCCGAACGGGTGCAGGATCACGAGGGCGACATGTTCGCGGCGATCCGGCAGAAGGACATGCTGCTGCACCACCCCTACGAGACCTTCGACATGGTGGTGCGGTTCCTGCAACAGGCCGCGCGCGACCCGAACGTGGTGGCGATCAAGCAGACGCTCTACCGCACCTCGCGCGACAGCCCGATCGTCGCCGCCCTCTGCGAGGCCGCCGAGGACGGCAAGTCGGTGACCGCACTCGTCGAACTGAAGGCGCGCTTCGACGAGGCCGCCAACATCCGCCAGTCGCGCCGGCTGGAGCGCGCGGGCGCGCATGTCGTCTACGGCTTCATCAACTACAAGACCCACGCCAAGATCAGCGTCG
>JAUIAU010000008.1 GCA_030425185.1 Alphaproteobacteria bacterium | reverse complement strand
CCAGCCGCTTGGTGTAGAGCGACATGCCCACTCCGTCGTGCCACAGCAGCTTGACAAGATCGCCCTTGCGCCCGCGGAAACAGAAGATCTCGCCGGCATGCGGATCGCGGCCGAGCCCCTGCTGCACCTGCAACGCAAGCGTGTTCATGCCACGGCGCATGTCGGTCACCCCGCCGGCGATCCACACGCGCACCCCCGCCGGGAACGCGATCATGATCGATCGAGAACACGCACGAGGCGCGAAAGAGCCGAAGTGTCGATCGAGGTCGAGACGCTCAGCCGTCTGCCATTGGTGAGCATGATCTCCACCTTGTCCTCCAAGGCCGGCATGTCGTGCGACGTTGACGCAGTGGGCGTCGGATCAGACGAGATTTGCAGCTGCGTGAACGCGGGCGATGGTAAGCCGAACAGCCCTTCACGGTATTCCTTCCGCCACCGCGTCAGCAGAGAGCGCGAGATCCCGTATCGCCGCGCCGTCGCCGAGCCCTGGCGATGGCCGCGGAAGCTCTCTTCAACGATACCGATCTTCTCCGCGTCGGAACGATCCCGACGTCGGCCGGTTTCGTCCGCAGAGAGAACCTCGAAGTCCGAAATGACCTTAGAGCATGCCATAGAGCATGATCTACGACTGGCGCATCACCCTCGGCCAGACGGCTCCCGTCGGAGGGATACGTTGTAGGTCCCCAGAAGGGCCTTCAGTTGTGCGGGTGGCATTGGCACACCCTCAGCCTTCAAGATGTCCGATACGTGGGGCAGGATGTCCTTCAAGCTTGGGGCACCCAACTTTACGCACTCACACCTGCTCACAATCGCTGGAAGAAGTTTCGTGGGTGCGTTCCGCCTTTCCAAGGGCTCGTTGGTCGTGGCAATCAGCTCAATGGAACGGTGCTTGTCCCACCATGACCGGAAGGCTCTTTGAGTCGCCCTGTTCATCTCGTCCAGTTCATTGATGATCAGGATTTCCCTGCCCAACGTTATCCTGGACATCCCCGCTGCGTTGCGCAGCGTGGAGAAGTCATCGGCGTTCAGATCACAACCGTTGTATTCAAGAACCTGATCGGTGTCGCTCAGACCTAGCCTGTCTGCCGCAATCACACGGGCAGCCATCGCTCTCGCCGCAACCGTCATCTTCTGGCTCTGATAATCAATGACTCTGGAGCCTAGTTCTTCGTTTTCTCTGCTCGCTTCCCTCGCGTTGGATCTGTGGTTCTACGCAGTTAGATTTTTGCAGATGCGTCCGAACGAGATGTTCACCGCGGTAAGTAGCAAAGACGGTTCCGGGCCGACAGCAGACCGTCCCCACCGTGCTTTGCACCCTAAACCAATGGCCGATACCGCTCGCGGATTTCCTCCAGCCGCTTCCTGAGGGGCTTGGGGTGGCTCTCGACAGAGGCATGAAGGTCAGCGCCGATGCCCTTGATGAACTCGGGAACGCGGTCTTCGCTGACCCCCTCGAAGATTGCGAGGCGGAGAGCAGCGGCGGCGGCGGCGGCCCGCGCTTCTGCCTTCTTCTCTTCCAGGTCGGCCTCGCGGACACGCTCGATGGGCACGGTCGTGAAGTGCTGGAACAGGGTTGGCATCGCCGTGATACGCGACTGTGGCACAGCACATGGCGGGGTCGCCTCCGCCGCGAGATATCGCAGAAGCGATTGTCCGTATTCGGTCTTTTGCATCGACCGCGCCAGATCCGTCAGCGCCTCGGCATCGATCCATCCGTTCCGGTAGGCGATCAGTTCCGGTGCGGCCATCGGATGTCCCGTGCGGCGTTGATGATCCCGTACCATCTGGGCGGCAGCCAGCAGACTGTCGTGGGTGCCGGTGTCGAGCCAGGTCACGTCCGGTCCGAGGGCGGTGGACTGCAGGCGCCCGTCTTCCAGATAGCTGCGAAGGAGGCAGGTGATCTCCAGCTCTCCCCGCTCGGACGGGCGTTGCCGCGCGACCCTGTCGGACGCATCCGCCGGGAGGGCATAGAGCCCGGTGATCGCCAGATTCGAGGCCGGTCGGGCGGGCTTCTCGACGATGGTTCTCGGCTGGCCGGTCTCGTCCAGCCCGAGCACGCCAAAGGCGCGCGGGTCGGCGACGGCCTTTGTGAACAACCGGGCTTGCGAGGTCCGGGCGTCCAGCCCGGCAAGGGCGGGGATCGGGGTGTCGCAGAGAAACAGGTTGTCGCCCAGCACCATCAGGCAGGACCTTGGGCCAATGGCCTCAGCCATCAGGGTCACGGCTTCGGCGACCCCCCTCGCCCGCGCCTGCAGCACGTAGTGGAGGGTGATCCCGAACCTTGCCCCGGTCCCGAGCAGGCGTCGGTAGGTTCCGGCATCCTGCGGCGTGGTGATCAGGACGATCTCGCGCAGGCCCGCCTGCATCAGGACCGACAGGGGGTAATACACCATCGGCTTGTCATACACCGGCAGCAATTGCTTCGAGAGCGCGCGGGTCGCCGGGAACAGGCGCGACCCCGTTCCCCCGGCGAGCAGCAGGCCGATACGGTCACGCGGCATGGGGACTTGATCCTCTGTCGGCGAGAAGAAGGAAGGGCCGCCGCCAGTCCGGGCGGCCGAGGCCAAAGACCTCGGTGGTGGCGGTCATGTCGAGGCGGCTGTTCATGGGGCGACGCGCCGGTCTCAGGGCCGGATCCGTCCGTGTGTCCCGGATGAGCGGCGGCAGGCCGTGGGCCGCGAGGATGGTGCGGGCGAAGTCCGCGCGGCTGACATCGGGGCCCCCGGCAAAATGGAACATGCCGCCGCTTCGGGGCGCGGCGCGCAGTTGGCGCGCAACGGTCAGGCAGGCGCGGGCAAGGTCGGGCGCGGATGTCGGGCCGCCGATCTGGTCCGCGACCACGTCGAGCGGCAGGCCGCGCCGGGCGGCGGCCAGGATGGCCTGGACGAAACCATGGCCCTGCAGATCGAAGACCCACGACGTGCGCAGCACGCAGGCGACGGCCCCCGAGGCCAGCACGGCGGCGTCCCCGCGGGCCTTGCTGGCCCCGTAGCGATTGACCGGATGCACCGGATCGCCGGGGCGGTACGGCAGATCCCCGGTGCCCGGGTAGACATGGTCGGTCGACACGTGGACCATCGGGATGCCGAGGCCGGCACAGGCCTGCGCCATTTCGCCCGGGGCCTCGGCATTCACGCGTTCTGCCAGGTCCGGCTGTGTCTCGGCGCCGTCGACATCGGTAAAGGCCGCGGCGTTGATCACGGTCTGCGGGCGGAGGTGCCGGATCGCCGCGGCGCAGGCGCCCGGCCGGGACAGGTCGGCCGCCGCGCGGTCCAGAACGATGGCGTCCGGCTCGGCGGCGGCCAGCGCCATTCCGAGTTGTCCGCTGCGGCCGAAGACGAGAAGGGTCATGCCGCGCCCCTTTGCGGCAGGGCGGCCGGTTCCCGGAGCGCCAGTGGTCGCCACCAGTCCACGTTTCCGAGATACCAGTCTATGGTCCGGGCGATCCCTTCCGATATCCCGGTCCGCGGCACCCAGCCCAGTTCGGTCCGGATCCGGCTGCCGTCGATGGCATAACGGCGGTCGTGGCCGCGCCGGTCGGCGACATGGCGAATCAGCCGGGCATGCGGGGCGGCCTCCGGGTAGCGCTCGTCGAGCTGTTCGCAGAGAAGGGTGACGAGGTTGAGGTTCGGGCATTCATAGCCGCCCCCGATGGCATAGGTGCGCCCGGGTGCGCCCCGGGCGAGCACCCGCATCAGCGCGTCGGCATGATCCTCGACGAAGAGCCAGTCCCGCCGTTGCTGGCCATCGCCGTAGATCGGCAGGGGCTGGCCGAGGAGGGCCCCGACGATCATCCGGGGGATCAGCTTTTCCGGGTGCTGGAAGGGGCCGTAGTTGTTCGAGCAATTGGTCACGTTGACCGGAAGCCCGTAGGTCACGCCCCAGGCCCGGGCAAAGTGGTCGGCGGCGGCCTTCGATGCGGCGTAGGGCGAGCGCGGGCTGTAGGGCGACTCCTCGGTGAAGCAGCCATCCGGCCCGAGGGTTCCGAACACCTCGTCCGTCGAGACATGGATGAACCGGAAATCGCGCGGACGGTTGCAGTCCTCCCAGTAGCGCAGGGCGCTGTCCAGCAGGGTCACGGTGCCCGTGACGTTCGTGTCGAGGAACCGGCGCGGCGCCTCGATGGAGCGGTCCACGTGGGTCTCGGCGGCCAGGTGGAAGATCGCGTCGGGCCGGTGCCGGAAGATGCACCGCTCCACGGCGGGGGCATCGGTGATGTCGGCGCGTTCGAACCGGAAGGCGCCGTGCTCCGACAGGTCCGCGAGGGTCCGGTCGCTGGCGGCATAGGTGACCTTGTCGAGCACGGTGACCTCGTGCCCCTGCCGCAGGGCGAGGCGGACGAGGGTCGATCCGATGAACCCGGCCCCGCCGGTGATCATGAGGCGCATGCGAGGGTCTCCTTTTCCCGGTCGGCGGTGTGGAAGGGGCTGTCGAAGTCTGCGAAGGCAGGCGCCGTCGCGTCGCGCTCCGACAGGGTCGGAGACCGGTCGAGGCCCCAGTCGATGCCGAGGCTGTCCCAGCGCACGACCCGTTCGGACCCGGCGTCGTAGGCGGCGGTGCACTTGTAGGCGAGCTCGGTGTCAGGCTGCCGGGTGACGAAGCCGTGCAGGAAGCCCGCCGGGATCCACAGCTGGCGGCCGTTCGCGGCGGTCAGGTCCACCATGACGTGCTGCCCGTAGGTGGCCGAGCCGCGCCGGACATCCACGGCGACATCGGTCAGGGCCCCATGGGCACAGCGGACGAGCTTGCCCTGCGCATGGGGCGGCGCCTGGCAATGCAGTCCGCGCACGGTCCCGACCCGGTGCGAGAGTGACAGGTTGTCCTGGACAAACCCGGTCGGCAGGCCGAGGCCGGCAAAGGTCCGGCTGGACCAGGTTTCGGCAAAGCAGCCACGGGAATCGCGATGCCGCGACGGCTCGAGCACGAGCAGGCCGTCGATGGTTGTTTCTCGTACGATCACGGAGAGTGCGTCCTGTTGTTCGCTGTCCGGGGACAACGCCCCGATGCAGGCATCCTCCGCAGCGTCCCTGAAGATGCGGTTAACTCTGACGGAGGGGGGCGCGTTGGCGTCGCATTCTGACGGCCCGGTCCGGACATTGACGGGCCACGCTGCAAGCAGGACCAGACCGGAGACGACCATGGCCGCCGATCCGCTGCTTCAGCCCTATCGCCTGAAACACCTCACCTTGCGGAACCGGATCATGTCCACGGCGCATGAACCGGCCTATTCCGAGGACGGGATGCCGAAGGACCGGTACCGGCTCTATCACCTGGAAAAGGCGAAGGGCGGCATTGCCCTGACCATGACCGCAGGCTCGGCCATCGTCAGTGCCGACAGCCCGCCTGCCTTCGGCAACCTGCATGCCTATGACGACGGGATCGTGCCCTGGCTGCGGCGGCTGGCCGACGACTGCCATGCGCAGGGCTGTGCGGTGATGATCCAGCTGACGCATCTCGGACGGCGGACGACGTGGTCGCAGGGCGACTGGCTGCCGGTGCTGTCGGCCTCGCCGGTTCGGGAGGCTGCGCATCGCGCCTTTCCGAAGGAGGCGGAGGACTGGGACATCGACCGGATCGTCGCCGACTACGCGGCGGCAGCGCAGAGGATGCAGGAGGCCGGCCTCGATGGGATCGAGTTCGAGGCCTACGGGCACCTGATGGACTCGTTCTGGTCACCGGCCACCAACCACCGGACTGATGCCTACGGCGGGTCGCTGGACAACCGGATGCGCTTTGCCAAAAGGGTGATCGACGCGGTGCGCGACTCGGTCGGACCGGAGTTCCTCGTCGGAATCCGGATGGTCGCCGACGAGGACTGGGACAAGGGCCTCAGCCGCGACGAGGGGGTCGAGATCGCGCGGCGTTTCGCCGGGTCGGGCAAGATCGACTTCCTGAACCTGATCCGCGGTCATCTCGAAACGGACGCGGCGCTGTCGAAGATCATCCCGATCCAGGGCATGGCCAGCGCGCCGCATCTCGATTTCGCGGGCGAGGTGCGCGCCGCGACCCGGTTCCCGGTCTTCCATGCCTCGAAGATCTCGGACGTGGCGACGGCGCGGCATGCGATTGCCGAGGGCAAGCTCGACATGGTGGGCATGACCCGGGCCCATATCGCGGACCCGCATATCGCCCGGAAGGTGGCTGCCGGCGAAGAGGCGCGGATCCGTCCCTGTGTCGGCGCGACCTACTGCCTCGACCGGATCTACGAAGGGGGTGGCGCGCTCTGCATCCACAACGCGGCGACCGGGCGCGAGGCTGTCATCCCGCACGAGATCGCGCGGGCCGAAACGTCGCGCCGGGCGGTCATCGTGGGGGCGGGTCCGGCGGGGCTTGAGGCGGCGCGGGTGGCGGCCGAGCGGGGACACGAGGTGCATCTGCTGGAGGCGGCGTCGCAGGCCGGTGGGCAGGTGCGACTGCTGGCGGCGAATCCCCGGCGGCGCGAGATGACCGGCATCGTGGACTGGCGGCTGGCCGAGCTGGACCGGCTCGGCGTGACGATCCGCTATGACACCTATGCCGAGGCCGAGGATGTGCAGGCGCTGGCCCCCGACGTCGTCGTGATCGCAACGGGTGGCCTGCCGCAGGCACCGGCGCTGGAGGCGGGGGCGGACCTCGTCACCACGAGTTGGGACATCCTGAGCGGTGAGGCCCGTCCGTCCGGGCGCGTGCTGGTCTATGACGACCATGGCGGCCACGCGGGGCTGAGCGCCGCCGAGGTGCTTGCGGGCAAGGTCGATCTGGAGATCGTGACGCCGGAACGGATGTTCGCTCCCGAGATCGGCGGTCTCAACCATGTGCCCTACATGGCGGCGTTTCACCGGGCCGGTGCGCGGATCGCCACGCAGCGCCGTTTGCAGTCGGTTCGCCGCGCGGGCAACCGGCTGGTGGCCGTGCTGGGGTCGGACTTTGCCCCCGGCGCGACCGAGGAGCACGAGGTGGACATGGTTGTGGCCGAACACGGCACCGCGCCGCTCGATGAGCTCTACGTCGCGCTGAAGCCGCTGTCGCGGAACCTCGGGGCCGTGGACTACGGCGCGCTGATCCGGCAGCAGGACCCTTTCGGCCTGCGCAATCCGGACGGGGCGTTCCTGCTCTACCGGATCGGCGACGCGGTCACCTCGCGCAACATCCACGCCGGGATCTATGACGCGCTGCGCTACGGGCTGCTCTGGTAGCAGCGGACTCGACAGGTCGGGGATGCGGGGCATATAGGGTGAGAACATTTAACGAACATCACTCGGGTGCGCGATGTCCTCCTCCGCCGAACGGCAGATGCGGCGCTATCTGTGCCTCTGGTTCCCGCGGCTTCTGGCCGAGCAGGCGGCCCGCACCGCGGGGCTCGCCCCGACCAGCCCGGTGGCGGTCATCGGCGAGCGCGGGACGGCCCGGATCGTGGTCAGCGTCGGTCTCGCCGCCGAGCGGCAGGGCGTGCGCCGCGACCAGAGCCTGAGTGATGCGCTGGCGCTCTGTCCCGGCCTCGTCACCCGCCCTCTCGACCCGGATGCGGGGCGCGGTTTCCTGACCGCGCTGCGGCGCTGGGCGGGGCAGTTCTCGCCCTGGGTCGCGGAGGAGGCCCCGGATGGCCTGATGCTCGACATCACCGGCTGCGCGCACCTGTCCGGCGGTGAGGAGGGGCTGTTGCTGAGGGTCGAGTCCGACTGTGCCAGGTTCGGACTGAGCCTGCGTGCCGGTCTGGCCGAGACCCCGGGCGCAGCCTGGGCGCTGTCCCGGTTCGCGGGGCAGGAGGCGCACCCGCTGCGCAACGGGGACGCGATCGACCAGGAGGCCCACGCGACGCGCAGCCGGGCTGGCAAGCGGCGACACTGGAGCAAGGGCGGCGACAGCCCCGCCGTGCCGCTGTCCGGTGCCCCGTCGGGCCGGATTGCGCCGCCCGGTCGCCTGCTGGCCACTCTCGGCGGTCTGCCCGTGGCTGGGCTGCGCCTGTCGCCGGATGCGCTGGAGGCCGCGAATGCGCTGGGCCTGCGCCGCATCGAGGACCTGGTGGGCATGCCGCGCGGTGCGCTGGCGCGGCGTCTGGGTCCCGAGGTGCTGGACCGGCTCGACAAGACGCTGGGCCGTGTGCCCGACGCAATGACGCCGGCGCCGCCGCCGGTGGGCTTCGGCGTCCGGCTGAGCCTGCCCGAGCCGATCGGAACCGCCGAGGACCTGCTGGCGGCGATCGACCGGCTGCTGCCGCCGCTTGCGGCCAAGCTGACCGCGTTCGGGGTCGGCGCCCGCAAGCTGCGGCTCGAAACCTTCCGCAGCGACCACACGCGGCAGCGCTTCGATATCGGGCTGGCCCGGCCCACGGTCGAGGCGGCCGACCTGCGGCCCGTCCTGAAGATGCAGATCGACCGGATCGAGCCGGGATTCGGGATCGATGTCGTGCGGCTGGAAGCGGTCCGGGTCGAGCGTTGTGATCCGGCGCAGAGCGCGGGACTCGCCCGCGGGGACACGGGTGGCCCCCGATCCGAGGCCGCGTTCCAGGACCTGCTCAGCCGTCTCGGCACCCGTGTCGGCCTCGAGGCGATCACGCTGGCGCATCCCGGTGACAGCCATGTGCCCGAGAAGGCCGCGGTGATCTATGCCGCTGCATGGGCCACGCCGGTGCAGGCCTGGCCGGTCGGGCGTGCCGTCCGGCCCCTGACGCTGAGCGACATCGAACTGGTCCATGCGGCCCCCGGGCCCGATCTCCCGCAGCGCCTGCGCTGGCGCGGGCGGGACGAGGACGTGGTGTCCGTCGATGCCGGGCCCGAGCGCGTGGCGCCGGAATGGTGGCTCGACGATCCGGCGTGGCGGTCGGGGCTGCGCGATTACTGGTGCGTGACGACCGGGGCGGGCGCGCGGCTGTGGGTCTGCTTTGCCCATGGTGCCGAGATCTCGGGCGGCTGGTTCTGTCACGGTCAGTTCGCCTGACCAAGGATCGCCGCTTGATTTGCAAAACGCAGCGCGCCACTTTGGCAGGATGACGGTGCAGACTCCGCTTCCCTTCTCGCAGGCCGCCCCCGAGCAGGTGCATTTCAACCGGCAGGAACTCAACGTCATCCTGTCGCTCTACGGGCGCATGGTCGCGGCCGGTGAGTGGCGCGACTACGGCATCTCCAGCCTGCGCGACCTGGCGGTGTTCTCGGTCTTTCGCCGCACCGCCGAGCATCCGCTCTACCGGATCGAGAAGCGTCCGAAGCTCGCCAATCGGCAGGGGCAATACAGCGTCGTGGGCCTCGATGGCCAGATCCTGCGCCGGGGACACGATCTGCGCACCGTGCTGCGCATCCTCGAGCGGAAGCTGATCCGGCCGGTGGACTGACGCGTCAGGGGCGCCGTCGCGCCGTGACCGGACCGAACTCGCGCGCGAGGATGCGGGCTTCCGCCTCGGCCAGAGGTTCCGCCGCCACGGCCATGTGCCAGGCGTTGGCGTGGATCACGGTCACCGGGTCCAGCAACATCCCGACATGCCTGGACCAGAACACAAGGTCGCCGCGCCGGAGCGCGGCGTCGGCAGGCAGCGCCGTCCCGACCTCCACCTCCTGCATGTCGCTGTCCCGCGGGCAGGGCAGCCCGCAGGCGAGAAAGGCCAACTGCACCAGCCCGGAGCAGTCGATCCCGCTGCCGGAATTGCCGCCCCAGAGATACGGCGTCCCGAGAAAGCGTTCCGCCATCGCCGCGGGATCGCGCGGCAGGGACCCGAGTGGCGTCAGGTGGCGCATAGGCACCCAGCCGTCCGGGGTGGCCGCATAGCCGTCGTCCTCGCCGGTCACCTGGAGGCGGCTGCCGAAACTGAGGGTGTGCCGGGCCCCGGTCTTGAGTCCCGGCCCGGCATAGAGGTGACTCTGCCGCGCGGTGACCAGATGGGTCGAGCTCCGCAGGTCCCCGAGCGCCGGGGTTTCGGCATAGCCGACATATCCGTCGAGGGTGCAGCGCAGGAAGGTCCAGGCGCCGTGATCGGCAATCCGCGTCACCGGCTCGCCGAACAGAAGCTCGCGGTCGAGCGCACCGCCGGGCGTGGCCCGCAGCCCGGTCACCGGAACGATCACCTGCGCGGGGTCGCCGGGAACGAAGCGCGCGGCATCGACCCGCCCGCGCAGGTCGGCCAAGGCGGTTGTGCCGTCGAACGGCCAGCGTCGCCGGTCGGTCACCCGGGAAGCCCCTGCGTCAGCACGTCGAGCAGCGCCCGTGCGCCTTGCCCGACGCCGCCCTTGGGCCGGGCCGGCGCCGGGCTCGGCTGCCAGCCGTAGATGTCGAAATGCAGGTAGGGCCGCGCCGCCGTGAAGCGCCGGAGGAACAACGCCGCGGTGATCGACCCGGCCATGCCGCCCGAGGGCGCGTTGTCGAGATCCGCGATGCCCGGCTCGATCAGGGCCTCGTAGGGTGCGTGGAACGGCATCCGCCAGACCGGGTCGCGCACGCGGGCGGCGGCCTCCGACAGGGCCGCCGCCAGCGCGTCGCTGTCGGTGTAGAAGGGCGCGAGGTCCGGGCCGACCGCCACCCGGGCCGCCCCGGTCAGCGTGGCCATCGACACGATCAGGTCCGGCGTCTCCTCCGCGGCAAGGGCCAGCGCATCGGCGAGGACGAGGCGACCTTCGGCATCCGTGTTGTTGATCTCGACCGTCAGCCCGTTGCGTGCGGTCAGTATGTCTCCGGGGCGGAAGGCGTTGCCCGCCACGCTGTTCTCGACGGCCGGGATCAGCACCCTCAGCCGCAGGTCGCGGCGCAGACGGCAGATCATCTCGGCGAGGCCCAGCACCGTGGCGGCACCGCCCATGTCCTTCTTCATCAGCGCCATCGAGCTTCCGGGTTTCAGGTTAAGCCCCCCGGTGTCGAAGACGACGCCCTTGCCGACCAGCGTGACGGCCGGGCCGGTCCCGCCGAACCGCAGGTCGATCAGGCGCGGGGCACGGTCGGAGGCGCGCCCGACCGCATGGACCAGCGGCAGGTTCTCCGCGACCAGGTCGTCACCCGTGGTGACGCGCGCCTTCCCGCCGTGCCGGACCGCAAGCGCCCGCGCCGCCGCTTCCAGCTCGGCGGGTCCCATGTCGTTGGCCGGCGTGTTGATCAGCTCGCGCGTCAGGCATTCGCCTGCAGCGATGCTTTCGATCCGTCGCCCGTCGATGCCGTCGGGGACCACGAGGCCCGCCACGGTCGGGGCGGCCGCGTCCTTGCGGTGGTCGTAGCGATAGCCCGCGAGAAGCCATCCGAGCGCCGCTTCCGCCCGGTCGTCCGAGCTGAGGCGGTCGTCGAGGCGATAGGTGCCTCCGGGCACGGCAGCCGCGACCGCACCGAGGGCGAACCGGGTGCGCGCCCGCGCCTCCGGCGTGCCGAGCGCGACGACGACGCAGGCGATGCGACCATCCTCTGCGGGGATCACGGTGTGGCTGCCGGGCGCGCCCTTCAGGCCGGTGGCCGTCAGCCAGGTCCGTTGGGCCGGGCTCAGTCGGTCTGCGAGCACCGGATCATCGATCCCGGTGACGGGAAGAACGGGAATGGCATCCGGCGTCGGGTCGGCAAAGCGCGGGGCTTGGGTGTCAGGGTCGAACATGATGTCTCCGGCAGGCGATGCCGGGAGCCTAGGTCGCCCGTCTGCGAAGGCCAAGGGCCTAGCCCAGCGGTTCCGCCAGCTCGCGACAACTCCGGGCCGATCCCGAGCAATGCCGGGCAAGCCGATGCAGGACAGCCCCCGCGGCAACCGTGTCCCCGGTTCTGGCGCAGTGCTGCAGGTCGCGCCCGATCATCGCGCAACTGGCAAGGCCGGAAGCCCGCGCCAGCCGAATGACATCCTCGGCGAGCGCCGAGACGCGGAGCATCTGACCGGCCTGCAAGGCGCGGAACAGGTCATCCTGTAGGGGACCCAGCTTGCCGATGGTGCTGGCCATCTGCGTGCGGGCCTTGGCTTCCCCCAGCCCCACGACCAGTTCGATCCAGCGATCATAGTCGATCCGCGGTTGCTCGCTGAGGATCAAGTAGGTTGGGCCCGTCCGTTCCCGTCGGGCCGGATCATCGCGATCGGTCATTGTCTCGCCCTCGTCCCAGTCACACCCACCGTCCTGTCTGACCGAAAGAGGTGAAGGACTTGTTGTCGCCGCAGGGCCTTCTGCCTCGCGTTTTCGGAAAAAGCCGCTAAACCGGGGGATGGACGGAGAGGCACGACATGCAGCTTGCGAAACCGCTGCCCAAGTACATGGAGCAGCGCTATCACGGGTGGCGGGCGACCACCTATGACGAGAACAAGTTCTGGTACCAGCGCCTCGAGGAAGAGGGGCAGCGTCCCCGGGCGATGATCATCTCGTGCTGCGACAGCCGGGTGAATGCCACGGCGATCTTCGGGGCGGACGCGGGCGAGCTGTTTATCCATCGCAACATTGCCAACCTCGTGCCGCCCTACAATCCGGACGGCGATCACCACGGAACCTCGGCCGCCGTCGAATACGCCGTGCAGCACCTGAAGGTCGCGCATCTCCTGGTGATCGGGCATTCCAGCTGTGGCGGCGTGCGCGGGTGTATGGACATGTGCGAGGGGCATGCTCCGGAACTGGAGAAGCAGACCAGTTTCATCGGGCGCTGGCTGGATATTCTCCGCCCCGGCTGGGAGCGGGTCGCGGGCATCAACGAGGCCGCCGACCGGGCGCGCGCGCTCGAACAGGAATCGGTGGTGATCTCGCTGGAAAACCTGATGAGCTTCCCCTACATCGCCGCCGCCGTCGAGGAAGGTCGCCTGACCCTGCACGGTCTGTGGGCCGAGATCGGCAACGGCAGGCTGCACAGCTACGACCCCGGGAAGGGCAATTTCACCCCGGTCTGACGCCCGAAGCCGTTCACGGATCATTAACCGTGCGCCTCACAGGATGCGGGCATGATGAGCCATGAAACCCGCCTCCGCCTGTCCGACCCCATCCTGCGTGCGGCCTGCGATCTCGCCGCCGCCCGCAGGGTCTCTCTTGCACAAGTGATCCGGGATGCCCTCGCCGCCGAATTGCGGCGCGCCCGGGGAACTGCGCCGCCGCCGCCCGTGGCCGCGCCCGACTATGCCCAGCGCCCGACGCGGTCGCCCTATTTCCTGAACGACGCCGTTGGCGGTCCGGTGTTCATGTCCGGACCGCGTCAGTCCGGCACCGAGGACGTCATCGGGTTCTGATCCGCCTCAGGACTTGCGCAGGACGGGCGTCGCAAGGGCCGGGAGTTCCTCGCGCAGGAGGGCTTCGATCTCCCGCCGGTCGAGGCGCGGCCGTGCCGGCCGACGTGGCCTCGGTGTTGGCGTCGCCGGGCCGGGGGCGGAGGCCCACCCTGCCGGCACGAGGTCACGAAGCCGGGCCTGGGTCCCGATCACCAAAGCAATACGCATGTCCGCTGGTCTCCCTGTCATCGGACACGTTCTGGCGCCGGGCGCGCCGAGTCGCATCGATGCAGGCGGACAAGACTCCCGCTCTTTAGATAGCGGGGTCCTATCCGAACGGACAGTCGGACGATGTGAGCGGGGTCTCAGCCCTTCTTCAGGCAGCGCTGCCCGAGGACCTCGGCGATCTGCACGGCGTTCAGGGCAGCCCCCTTGCGCAGGTTGTCGGACACGCACCAGAGGTTCAGACCATTGTCGATGGTCGAGTCCTGGCGGATGCGGCTGATGAACGTCGCATAGTCCCCGACGCACTCGATCGGCGTGACGTAGCCACCGGCCTCGCGCTTGTCGACGACCATGATCCCGGGTGCCTCGCGGAGGATGTCGCGGGCCTCGTCCTCGTCGAGGAAGTCCTCGAACTCGATGTTGATCGATTCCGAATGGCCGACGAAGACGGGAACGCGCACGCAGGTGGCGGTCACCTTGATCTTGGGATCGAGGATCTTCTTGGTCTCCGCGACCATCTTCCACTCTTCTTTGGTCGAGCCGTCGTCGAGGAAGACGTCGATGTGCGGGATCACGTTGAAAGCGATCTGCTTCTGGAACTTCTTCGGCGGCACCTCGGAGGTCGGGTTGTAGACCGCCTTGGTCTGGTCCCAGAGCTCGTCCATCCCCTCCTTGCCCGCGCCGGACACCGACTGGTAGGTCGAGACCACGACGCGCTTGATCTTCGCGCGGTCGTGCAGGGGCTTCAGCGCGACAACCATCTGCGCGGTCGAGCAGTTCGGGTTCGCGATGATGTTCTTCTTCGTGTAGCCGGTGACCGCGTCGGCATTCACCTCGGGCACGATCAGCGGAACGTCGGGGTCGTAGCGATAGAGCGACGAGTTGTCGATCACCACGCAGCCCGCCGCGGCGGCCTTGGGCGCGTACTCCTTGGTGGCATCGGACCCGATGGCAAAGAGCGCCATGTCCCAGCCGGCAAAGTCGAAGGTGGCCAGATCGCGGGTCTTCAGCGTCTTGTCGCCATAGCTCACCTCGGTCCCGAGGGACCGGCGCGATGCGAGGGCTGCGACCTCGTCCGCGGGAAAGCCGCGTTCTGCGAGAATGTTCAGCATTTCCCGGCCCACGTTGCCGGTGGCGCCCGCGACGACAACTCTGTAGCCCATCCGAACCTTCTCCTTCTCTGACGGGGTTCACGGCGCCCCATAGCGGATCGCCGCGGAGGCGAAAAGGGGGGTGACCCACGCGGTGATGTTGCGCCTGTTCAAAAAAAGGGCAAATCGATTAATCCGTGTGCGCAGCAGGGCGCCGCGCTCGGCGCCGATCCGCGGTATCTTGCGGCGGCCCGGATTCCGGATAGCGTCACAGCATGACCGACAGGCGCATCTTCGACGAAATGACAGGGGACGGATCAGGCACGGTCCGCGACCCGTATCTCAGCTATAACGAGTGGTTCGCCGAGGAAGATCCGAAGCGCCTGCACCGGAAAGCCCAGGAGGCCGAGAGCGTCTTCCGGCTGTCCGGGATCACCTTCAACGTCTATGGCCGGGCCGAGGCCGACGAGCGGCTGATCCCCTTCGACATCGTGCCGCGGATCCTGTCGGCGCGGGAGTGGACCCGGCTCAGCCGCGGGATCGAGCAGCGCGTGCGCGCCGTGAACGCCTTCCTGCACGACATCTATCACCGGCAGGAGATCATCAAGGCAGGCCGCCTGCCGGCAGCGATGATCGCGCAGAACGAGGCGTTCCTGCCCCAGATGATCGGCGTCACGCCCCCCGGCGGCGTCTACACCCATATCGTCGGCACCGATCTCGTGCGCACCGGCGAGGACGAATTCTACGTGCTCGAGGACAATGCCCGCACACCTTCCGGCGTCTCCTACATGCTGGAGAACCGCGAGACGATGCTGCAGATGTTCCCCGAGCTGTTCATCCGGAACCGGGTGCAGCCGGTCTCGAACTATCCGCGTCTTCTGCGGCGCTCGCTGTCGGAGTGCGCGCCTCAGCGCTGCACTGGCGCACCGACGGTGGCGATCCTGACCCCGGGCATCCACAACTCGGCCTATTTCGAGCACTCGTTCCTCGCCGACCAGATGAGCGTCGAGCTTGTCGAGGGGCACGACCTGAAGTTGGTCGATGGTCGCATCGCGATGCGCACGACGCGGGGCTACCAGCCGATTGACGTGCTGTACCGCCGGGTGGACGACGACTTCCTTGACCCGCTCAACTTCCGGCCCGACTCGATGCTGGGCATTCCCGGGATCATGGACGTCTACCGGTCGGGGGGGATCACCATCGCGAATGCCCCCGGGACGGGGATCGCGGACGACAAGGCGATCTACTCCTACATGCCGGACATCGTCGAGTTCTACACGGGCGAGAAGGCGATCCTGTCGAACGTGCCGACCTGGCGCTGCAATGAGCCGGACTCGCTGGCCTATGTGCTGGAACATCTCTCCGAGCTTGTCGTGAAGGAAGTGCACGGGTCCGGCGGCTACGGGATGCTGGTCGGCCCGGCCGCCAGCAAGAAGGAACTCGCCGCGTTCCGGGACAAGCTGACCGCGAAGCCGGGCAACTACATCGCCCAACCGACGCTGTCGCTGTCGACCGTCCCGATCTTCACGAAGTCCGGTCTGGCCCCCCGCCACGTCGATCTTCGGCCTTTCGCGCTGGTCTCGCCGAACCGGGTGGACATCACGCCGGGTGGCCTGACGCGGGTGGCGCTGAAGCAGGGGTCGCTGGTGGTGAACTCGTCGCAGGGCGGGGGCACCAAGGACACCTGGGTTCTGGAGGAATAGCCGATGCTGGGAAAGACCGCCGGCGGCCTCTACTGGATGTTCCGCTATCTCGAGCGCAGCGAGAATACCGCGCGCCTCGTCCATGCCGGTCACCGGATCGCCATGACCCGGTCGACGGCTGCGCAGGACGAATGGGCGTCGATCCTCGCCACGGCCGGGGCCGACGCCGCCTACCTGTCGCGGTATGACAGCTACGACGGCCCGAGTGTCGTGGACTTCCTCCTGCGGGATCGGGACAATCCCTCCTCGGTCATGTCGGTGATCGAAGCCTCGCGGAACAACGCCCGTCTCGTCCGGACCGCCCTCACGCGCGAGGTCTGGGAAGCGGTGAACGGGTGCTGGATGGTGCTGAAGGACCTTCTGGCCCGCCGGGTGAACGAGCGTGACCTGCCCCATGTCCTGACGACGATCCGCGAGCGCAGCGCCTTCGTGCGCGGGGCGCTGCATGGCACCATGGTGCGCAACGAGGCCTACGACTTCGCGCGCATCGGCACCTTTCTCGAACGGGCCGACAACACCGCGCGCATTCTGGACGTGAAGTATTACGTGCTGCTGCCGTCTGCGCTGCACGTCGGCAGCTCGCTCGACAACGTGCAGTGGGAGACCATCCTGCGCTCGGTCTCGGCAGAGGGCTCGTTCCGCTACCTGCACGGCGGCGATGTGCGCCCGCTGGCGATTGCGGATTTCCTGATCCTCGACCGCCGCCTGCCGCGCAGCCTGGCGTTCTGCGCTTCGAAGATCGGCGACAACCTCGGCTATCTCGCCGAGGAGTACGGGGCCCGGATGCCCTGTCACGACATGAGCGACGAGATCTGCACTTCACTCAGGACCAGCACGATCGACGGCATCTTCGAGCGGGGACTGCACGAGTGTATCCAGTCCTTCATCCGCGCCAACAACGATCTGGGGGCGCAGATTGAAATCGACTTCAAGTTCAACGGATGATGGCCCCATGCGACTGACCATCTCCCACCGCACCAGCTACCACTACGACGCGCCCGTGGGCTACGCGCTGCAACAACTGCGCCTGCGTCCCAAGGACCGGCCCGGCCAGACGGTCAAGAATTGGAACACCACCATCACCTGCGGGGCGCAGGAGCTTGAGTTCGACGACGAACACATGAACCATGTCCAGCTCGTCGCCCTCGACCCCGAGGCGACGGACGTCGTGATCGAGGTGTCCGGCATCGTCGAGGTGGAAGACCGTGCCGGCGTCGTCGGCGAACAGTCCGGCTTCGTGCCGCTCTGGTTGTTCAGCCGGGCCACGTCGCTCACGAAGCCCGGACCCGCCCTGCGCCGACTCGCGCGCGAGGTGGCGGCGACCGAAGGACAACTGGCCATGGCGCATGCGCTGATGGCGGCGATCGCCGACCAGGTGGAGTATCTCCCGGGCAGCACGGGCACCGCCACCACGGCGGAGGAGGTTCTGACCACGGGCCGGGGTGTCTGCCAGGACCATGCCCATGTCTTTGTCGCCACGGCGCGCCTGCTCGGCCTTCCGGCGCGGTATGTCTCGGGCTACCTGATGATGCCGGACCGGACGGAACAGGACGCGACCCATGCTTGGGCCGAGGCGCATGTCGAGAACCTGGGATGGGTCGGGTTCGACGTGTCCAATCGACAATCCCCCGACGACCGGTATGTACGTGTTGCGACCGGCCTCGACTACGCCGGCGCCGCGCCGATTCGGGGGATGCGCTACGGGCGGGGTGACGAACGCCTGCATGTTGCCGTATCGGTGGCGATGGGACAGGGACAGTCCCAGAGTCAGGGAACAGGGCAGGAGCAGCAGTAGCCGCGTCCTGCCGGGCAGGGGAATGGAATGACCTATTGCGTGGGCCTGCGACTGGATCGCGGCCTGGTGTTCATGTCCGACACGCGCACGAACGCCGGTGTCGACAACATCTCGACCTTCCGCAAGATGACCAGCTGGGAAAAGCCCGGCGACCGGGTCGTCACGCTGATGACCGCCGGGAACCTGGCCACGACCCAGTCGGTGGTCAGCTTGCTGGACGAACGGATGAAGGCGCCGGGCGAACGGTCCTCGACGATCTTCGAGGCCCCGTCGATGTTCCAGGTCGCGCGTCTTGTCGGGCAGACCCTGAAGGAAGTGATCCAGTCCAACGCGAATTCGGGCGCCCGCGCGGATGCGACGTTCAACGCGACGATCATCGTCGGCGGCCAGATCAAGGGCAGCCCGCCGCGTCTGTTCCTGATCTATCCGGAAGGCAACTTCATCGAGGCCAGCGACGACACGCCCTTCTTCCAGATCGGCGAGACGAAGTACGGTCGCCCGATCCTCGTGCGGGCCTATGACCCCGACATGGCCTTCGAGGACGCGGTGAAGCTGCTGCTGGTCAGCTTCGACTCCACGATCAAGGCCAACCTGTCCGTCGGTCTGCCGCTGGACGTGCAGGTCTATGCCACCGACACGCTGCGGCTGGGTCCGAAACAGCGGATCGAACGCGACGATCCGTATTTCGAAACGGTGTCGAACGGTTGGGGGGACGCCCTGAAACAGGCCTTCACCAGTCTGCCCGACTTCCGGTTCGCCGAGTCCGACCGCACCTAGAAGACAGCGTGTTCGCGCAGGTCGGCCGTGACCTCGCCGCGCGCCAGGCGGGCGTAGTGCTCGGCCAGCGTGTCGCGCCCCGTCGACGGCGTCGCCTCTCGACTGTAGCGCCCCGTGGCCGGGTCGCGCACCAGCATCGACTCGGTGGCGTAGTATCGGCCGATCCGGGCCAGTTCGGATTTCTCCGCAATCGATCGGCTGACCCGCCCCAGCGCACCGGTTACCGCGATGATCGTGTCGAGCAGCGCAACCGGGACCGACCGGAACTTCGGTGCGAGACCCAGCGCCTCGAACAGCAGCAGACCCTGCTCCCGTGCGGTCAGCGCCGGTCCCGGTCCGCCGATGGGCAGGATCGCGTCCTGTCGTGCCGGGTCGGTCAGGCATTCCGCGATATAGGTCCCGAGGTCGCGGTCGCTGATCGGCGTGCAGGCCGTCAGGGTGCCGTCCCCGAAAATCAGGAACGGTTTGCCGGCCCGCAGCCGCTCGACCTGTCCCGAGAGCGACTTGAAGAACGCGGTCGGACGCACGATCGAGTAGGTCACGCCGGACCGCGTCAGCTCTGCCTCGAAGGCGAGCTTGGCGCGCTGAAAAGCCAGATCGGGTTTCTGGACGCAGATCGCGGACAGCAAGACGAACTGCCCGATCCCGGCGGCCTGCGCGACCTTGAGCAGCGCGGAATGTACCCCGTAGTCGATGGCCCAGGCATCGGCCGGTGAACCCGTCCGGGACGCAAGGCAGGACACGATGGCATCGAACGGACCGTCGGCAGCGATAGTCGCTTCCAGCTGCCGAGTATCCCGAAGATCGGCGTCGCGCAGGGTCACGCCCCGCAGGACCGCCAGGTCCGGCGCCGCGGCCGTGTCCCGCACAAGGCAGACCACCTGATGGCCGTCCCGCGCCAGCGCCCGGGCCGTTGCCCGCCCGGCCGTGCCCGTCGCGCCCAGCATCAGCACGCGCTTGGTGGTCGGAACGTCCGGAACTGAAGTGGTGGCGGTCATGGAGGCTATCCCGACAATGTGTCAATCAAAGTAGACACATTTCGAGATCATGCCAAGCGCGCATTCCAAGGCGCCCTTTGCACAAAGGCATGACGCACCCAAACGGAAGGCGTCTATGGCACGACGGGTGCCACGATGCATGATGCATTTTCCTGGAAATCTGGTCGGAGTGAGAGGATTCGAACCTCCGACCCCTGCCTCCCGAAGACAGTGCTCTACCAGGCTGAGCTACACTCCGACCGTGACGGCGCTCTTATCGCCGCTGTCAGGGGTTTGCAAGGGACGTTCTGCGCTTTGTCTGGTGCAGGACAACCGGGGTCAGCAGGAACACGAACAGGACGAACGTCGTATTCAGATCCTGGAACAGGACCGTCTCTGTCAGCCCAAGCGCAAAGAACCCCACGGGCAGAACGATCCCGACCCAAAGCACGCCGGGGTCCCGGGTGCCGCTGCGCAGCGTCATGACGACCGGCGCGGCGACCACCAGCAGAATTGCGGCGATGGCTGGCAGGCCGCCGGCGACACCGTGGGTCAGGATCAGGTTATGGACGTGGGTGAAATCGATGTAATCTGGCGGTGGCACGGCGTAGTACGGCAGTGTACCGCTGAACCTCTGGTGCATCCCGACCCCGAGCCAGGGATGGTCGGTGATCGTTGCGAGCGCGGCCTTGTACATGGTCATGCGCATCCCATCGGATGTGGCCCAGTCCCCAAAGCCGGGATCCGAGATCATCTTTGTCAGGTCAGAAAGCATTGGGACTTGGCGCGGACCCCCAAACAGAACTCCACAAACCGCCGCAACACTGAGCATTGAAACAACAGTTACGAGGCCAACCTGTTTCGTGCGCGATGCGATGATCACACCGCCCGCAATGACCATCGCCCCGCCGCTGATCAGGGCGCCCCGGCTGCCGGTGCTGAGCGCCACAGCTAGGACTCCCAGGACGACGGACACGACGATGAGCAACCGTTCTCGACGCCCGGCTTGCCACCAGCCGGCCATGCAGAGCCCGGATTGAAGGATCAGAATGCCCGACACCACGTTGGCGTTTCCGGTCGCCAGTCCCGGCCGGTAAATCCCGAACCCGAAGGTCGCGACCAGGGCGAGGACCGAAGTCGACAGGGTGCCGACCATCGCCGCGCGCCCGAGACCGCGCAGGGTCAGGTCCGCGGCAAGGGCCGGCAGCAGCAGCGCGAGCGGGATGAAGTAGAGGAAGGGGCTGATGATCACGAGCTCGATAAACCGCGTCGGGATGGGACCGTTCAGCGCTGTCGTAACCGTCATGACGATGAAATAGAGACCGAGCGCGAGCGCAAGCATCCGCCCCTCTGTCGCGGCGTCCCGGGGCCCGCGCAGCAGGTGCAGAGCGGCAATCAGGGCCGCGATCAGCGCCATGGCGGTCACCGCGCTGCCGACGAGGCTGGCCCCTGCGATCATGGCATAGCAGAAGGTCGTCCACGGCGTGGCAGTCAGGCGTTGCACAGGGGAATGTCCTTTCGGCCCGGTCCTTTGTTCTCGCGTCCTTACCAAGCCCTTGACGGCCAGATAAGTCCTAAGTGCGGCGTCTGGCCGGACCCTTTGGGGCCTGAACCCGTAGCGACTGGGCCAATTCTCCCCAGCCCCTGTTCCGCACGCTTTCCCACGATACCCCGCACGCGGGGAACCCGATACATCGGGACTTGTCCCCATCCCGGTGAAGGTCCCCGGCCTTGGCCCCAAAAACACCGCTTTTCCCTCCAATCTTCGCCCCAAGCCGATGGCACATCGGTCTCTGTAGCGATGAGCTTCCTCCGGTGCCGCATTTCATTGCCCCCACCCAGAGTGCGGCACCGGAGCCTTTCGCCACTTTTCTTCCCCCGGCAGTCGGCCTAGCTTCCGGCCGCGAGCAGGGAGGACAGGATGCGCGATTTCCACACACCGGGCCGGTCGGCCGTCTATGCAACCGAAGGGCTGTGCGCCACGTCGCACCCGCTGGCGGCGAAGGTGGCCATCGATACGCTTCAGGCCGGCGGCAACGCGGTCGATGCGGCGATCGCGGGCGCGGTCCTTCTGGGGCTGTGCGAACCGGCGATGACCGGGATCGGCGGCGACTGCTTCGTGCTGGTCAAGCCCGCCGGCAGCGAGGAAATCGTTGCCCTGAACGGCTCGGGCCGGGCACCGGCTGCCCTGTCGGGCGCTGAGCTGCGCGCCAAGGGGCACACGAAGATGCCCGTCTTCTGCGACCCTGCCGCCGTCACCATCCCGGGGGCGGTCGATGCCTTCTGCCGTCTCGCCGAGGATCACGGGCGGCTCGGGATCGACCGGCTGCTCGCCCCGACGATCCAGTATGCCGAGGCCGGTGTGCCCGTGGCGCCGCGCGCCGGGTTCGACTGGCTGCACCACAGCGACAACCTGAACCCGACCGCGCAGCGCTACTATCTCGTGAACGGGGCCGTGCCGAAGGTCGGGCAGCGCTTCCGCCATCCGGAGCAGGCGGAGGTTCTGCGCCGCGTCGCCGCCAAGGGGCGTGCGGGCTTCTACGAGGGCGAGGTGGCCGAGGACATGGTCAACAGCTTGCGCGCGCTGGGCGGCGTGCACACGCTGGAGGACTTCGCCAACACCCGCTCCGACTACACCACGCCGATCAGCGGCAGCTACAAGGGCGTCGAGCTGGTCGAGCACCCGCCGAACGGTCAGGGCGCGACCGCGATCCTGCTGGCCAACATCCTGGCCGAGTTCGACCTGCCGTCGATGGAGCCGTTCGGCACCCTGCGCGCCCATATCGAGGCCGAGGCAACCAAGCTCGCCTACGATGCCCGCGACCGTTTCCTGTCCGACATGGACCACATGACCCGGCTGGCGCACATGCTCGATCCGGCCACGGCGAAGAAGCTCGCGGCGCTGATTGATCCGACCCGCGCCATGGCGAGCGCGAAGCCCCTGACCGAGGAGGTCCACAAGGAGACGATCTACCTGACGGTGGTCGACCGGGACCGGATGGCGGTGTCGCTGATCTACTCGGTGTTCAAGGATTTCGGCTCGGGCATCGCGTCCGAGAAGTTCGGCGTCCTGTTCCAGAACCGGGGCGCCGGCTTCACGCTGGAAGAGGGTCATCCGAACGAGGCCAACGGCGGCAAGCGCCCGATGCACACGATCATCCCGGCGATGCTGAAGCAGGACGGCAAGGTCATCATGCCCTTCGGCGTGATGGGCGGGCAGTACCAGTCCACCGGTCACGCGCGGATGCTGACCAACATCGTGGACTACGGCCTCGACCCGCAGGCGATGATCGACGCGCCGCGCTGCTTCACCGAGTACGGCGACATGAAGGTCGAGAAAGGCTATGCCGACAGCGTGCGGCAGGAGCTGGCCGATATGGGCCATGCGGTTTCGATCCCGCCGGTGGGGATCGGCGGCGCGCAGGCGATCCGGATCGGTGCCGACGGCGTGCTGGTCGGTGGCTCCGACCCGCGCAAGGACGGCATCGCGCTGGGCTACTGAGGAGGACCGACATGCCGATCACCCCCGTCAAGGATCTGGTCGCGGCTGCGAAGCTGGAGATCACGTCGCTGACCCCGGAGGCCGCGCGCGCCATGGCCGAGCGCGGCGAGGCCCTGCTGGTCGATATCCGCGACGTGCGGGAGCTCGAGCGCGAGGGCCGCGTGCCCGGGGCGTTCCACGCGCCGCGCGGGATGCTCGAATTCTGGGTGGACCCGGCCAGCCCCTATCACAAGCCGCCGCTGGCCACCGACGGGACGCTGGTCCTGTTCTGTGCCAGCGCGTGGCGGTCGGCGCTGTCGGCGAAGGCGCTGAAGGACATGGGGGTCGAGAAGGTGGCCGAGATCGAAGGCGGCTTCTCGGCCTGGAAGGCGGGCGGGCATCCGGTCGAGTGACCGGTACCCGCTACCCGGCTCAGTTGAGCTGGAAGTGCAGCGGATACTGCCCGTTCTCGAACTCGCCGAAGAGGTCGGGCAGGTCCGGATGATCGACCGGCTCGCCGGTCTCGTCGGGCACCAGATTCTGCTCGGACACGTAGGCCACGTAGTAGCTCTGATCGTTCTCGGCGAGCAGGTGATAGAAGGGCTGGTCCTTGCGCGGACGCGCCTCCTCCGGGATGGCGGCATACCATTCCTCGGTGTTCGCGAATTCCGCATCAATGTCGAAGATCACGCCACGGAACGGATGGCGCCGATGACGCACCACCTGTCCCAGACGGTATTTGGCTTCAGCCTTGATCATTTCATTGCGCCCCATTGGGGCCATGGATAGACCCTGAGCCGCCCGGTTGTCCATCCGCACCGGCGGAATCTTGGGAAACAGACTGTGACTCTCCTCCTGACAGTGCTCGAGGTCGTGGCGCCGGTATTTCTGCTGGCCAGCCTGGGGTTCGGCTGGGTCAGACTGGGGTATGACTACCCGGTCGAGTTCGTCACGCGGCTGGCGATGACGCTGGCCGTGCCTTGCCTGATCTTCACCGCGCTCATGCGGACCGAGATCGCCCCGGCGACGCTGGGCACCATGACCCTGGCCAGCCTGCTGGGCTACGGGCTGATCGGTCTCGTCGCCTTTCTGGGCCTTGTCGCGACGGGTCTGGACCGGCGCACGTTCTTCGCCCCGCTGACCTTCGGCAACACCGGCAATGTCGGTCTGCCACTGGCGCTGTTCGCCTTTGGCGAGACCGGGCTGGGGTTCGCCGTGGTCACCTTTGCCGTCTCCTCGATCCTGATCTTCACGGTCGGCATCTGGTCGGTGGCCGGAAAGGGGACGGGCTGGCGGGTGCTGCGCGAGCCGATGGTGCTGGCGACGCTGCTTGGCGCGTTGTTCCTGTCGCAGGGCTGGACCACGCCGCGGGTCCTGACCAACGCGCTGACGCTGCTGGGGCAGATGGCGATCCCGCTGATGCTGATCACGCTCGGGGTGGCCGTCGCGCGGCTGTCGCCGGGCAGCCTCGGCCGGGCCGTCGGGCTGAGCGCGGCCAAGGTCGTGGTCTGCGTCGCCGTGGCGGCCGGGACGGGTCATATGCTGGGGCTGCCGGAGGTCGCGCAGGGGGTGCTGGTGCTGCAACTGGCGACGCCGGTCGCGGTGACCTCCTACCTGCTGGCGCAGAAATACGGGGCGGACGCGTCGGCGGTTGCAGGCTTCGTCGTCGTCTCGTCGCTGATGTCGGTGGCGGTGTTCCCGGCGATCCTCGCGGTTCTGCTCTGACACCGGGTCTGCGCCATTTCCCAAAGGCCGCGAGTCGGGTAGACTGGAAAAAAACAGATCAGGCCGAGGCAGGCAGATGTTCAAACCCGTAGCGCTTCTGGGCGTTCTCCTCCTTTTGGCGGCGTGCGGCGGTGGCCGGTATGACCCGCCAAGCCAGCTCGACAACGCGTGCGCGATTGCTGCCGAGCGGCCGCAATACCTGCGCGCGATGAAACGGACCGAGGCCCGCTGGGGCGTGCCGATCCCGGTGCAGATGGCGACGATCTACCAGGAAAGCCGGTTCCGCGGCGACGCGCGCACGCCGCACCAGTATGCGCTGGGCGTGATCCCGATGGGGCGCCTGAGCTCGGCCTACGGCTATGCCCAGGCGCTGGACGCGACCTGGGACGAATACCGGTCCGAGACACGGCAGCGCGGCGCGCGGCGTGACCGGATCGACGACGCGACCGATTTCATGGGCTGGTACATGACCAAGACCGAGGAGCGGAACGGCGTGTCGAAGTACGACGCCCGCAACCAGTACCTTGCCTACCATGAGGGCCACACCGGCTACGCGCGCGGCAGCTACCGCGCCAAGTCGTGGCTGGTGCGTGTGGCGGGCGAAGTCGGCGACCGGGCGGTCATGTACGACGCGCAACTGCGCGCCTGCGGCCGGATCTGAGGTTCAGCGCATCCGGTCTTCCGTGGTGCGCTGGATGTCGAACAGGAAGGCCGACAGCCGGTCCCGCCGCTCCAGCGCGCCGAGGATCACCGTCGTCTCGGTCCCGCCCTCGTCGGTGATCACCCACTGACGCAGCTCGACCGGATCGTTCGAGAACACCAGCTCGATGGTGCCCAGCTCGGGGCGTTCGGGATCATGCGCCAGCACGGTGGTGGTCAGCCCGTCCGAGCCGTGGGCGAGCACGGCGTCCGAGACCTCGAAATCCACGGTCCGCTGCAGGATCAGGTTCAGCGGCGTCTGGCGCAGCGGGTATTGCTCGGGCGGCTCGTTCGAGACCGGGTCATAGATCGCCAACTGCCCGCCGCCGGCGATCACGAGGGCGTTGTTGGGCGGGTCGTATTCGAACCGCATCCGGCCGGGCCGCTGGATGTAGAGCTTGCCGGTCGACAGCGTCCCGTCGGAATTGACCTGCGTGAAGCTGGTCTCGACGGTGCCGAGATCGGTCATGTAGCGCGACAGGACGGGCAGGGGGATTTCCTGCGCGGCGGCGGGCAGAGCGGTGGCGAGGCCGAGAAGGGCGGCGAGAAAGGTCTGTCTCATGCCCGGAATCTAGGCGCTCGGCCGCCGCACCGGAAGGGCAAAGACGGCGCGCGGCGCGGTCCCGCCCATCACTGTTCCGGCACCAGGATCTCGCGCTTGCCGACGTGGTTCGCCGGGCTGACGACGCCCTCGTCCTCCATCTGTTCGACGAGGCGCGCGGCCTTGTTGTAGCCGATCGCCAGCTTGCGCTGGATGTACGAGGTCGAGCACTTCCGGTCCTTCAGCACGATCGCGACCGCCTGGTCGTAGAGCGCGTCGTCGCCGTCCGTGTTGCCGCCAAGGCCCAGCACCGCGTCGATGCCGTCCGCCTTCTCGTCGTCCACGCCCTCGACCACGCCTGAGACATAGTCCGGCGGGCCGTAGCTCTTGAGGTAGCTGACGATCTCCTCGACCTCCTCGTCGCTGACGAAGGGCCCGTGCACGCGGTTGATCTTCGCGCCGCCGGCCATGTAGAGCATGTCGCCCTGTCCCAGCAGCTGCTCCGCGCCCTGCTCGCCGAGAATGGTGCGGCTGTCGATCTTCGAGGTGACCTGGAACGAGATCCGGGTCGGGAAGTTGGCCTTGATGGTGCCGGTGATGACATCGACCGAGGGGCGCTGGGTGGCCATGATCAGGTGGATGCCGGAGGCGCGCGCCATCTGCGCGAGGCGCTGAATGCAGGCCTCGATCTCCTTGCCCGCGACCATCATCAGGTCGGCCATCTCGTCCACGATCACGACGATGTAGGGCAGCGTCTTCGGCTCGAACTCCTCGGTCTCGAAGACCGGCTCGCCGGTGGCCTCGTCGAATCCGGTCTGGACGGTCCGGCGGAACATCTCGCCCCGGTCCAGCGTCTCGCGGACCCGGCCGTTGTAGCCCTCGATGTTGCGGACGCCCATCTTGGACATCTTGCGGTAGCGGTCTTCCATCTCGCCGACGACCCACTTCAGCGCGACGACTGCCTTCTTGGGGTCAGTGACCACGGGCGACAGCAGGTGCGGGATGCCGTCGTAGACGCTGAGTTCCAGCATCTTCGGGTCGATCATGATCAGCCGGCACTCTTCGGGCGACAGCTTGTAGAGCAGCGACAGGATCATCGTGTTGATCGCCACCGACTTGCCCGAACCGGTGGTCCCGGCGATCAGCAGGTGGGGCATCTTGGCGAGGTTGGCCACGACGGGCGCGCCGCCGATGTCCTTGCCGAGGGCCAGCGGCAGACGCATCGTCGAATCGCCGAAGTCGCGGGTCGACAGGATCTCGCGCAGCACCACGGTTTCGCGGTTCGGGTTCGGCAGTTCGATCCCGATGACCGACCGGCCCGGCACCGTGGAGACCCGCGCCGACAGTGCCGACATCGATCGCGCGATATCGTCGGCCAGACCGATGACCCGGCTCGCCTTCAGGCCAGGCGCAGGCTCGAGTTCGTACATCGTCACGACCGGGCCGGGCCGGACCGAGACGATCTCGCCCTTCACGCCGTAGTCGTCCAGCACCGATTCGAGCATCCGGGCGTTCTCTTCCAGCGCCTCGTCGGACAGCACGTGGCGCTCGACGGTCGAGGGGTTGCGCAGCAGCGACAGCGGCGGGCTCTCGAAGCGCGGGCGCTCCGGCTCGAAGCCGAAGGTCGGCTGCGCCTCGGCCTGCGCCTGCCGCGAGGGCTGCGGCACACGGCGCGGCGGGTGCTGCACCAGCGACTCGGGCGCCTGGCGCTGTTCGGGCGCCAGCACGTAGGTCTCCGGCGGCGCCATCTCGGGCGCGGCGGGACGGCTGCGCACGAAGGCGGGCTCGGGCATCGGCTGCGGGGACGGCGCGGCGCGGCGCGGTTCCACCGCCGGGCCGGGCATCTCGGGCAGTTCGTTGTCGGGGAACAGGGTCACCGGGCGGCTCAGGGCCGGCTCGTGCGGATGCGCCCCGACCGGCATCTCGAACCGTGCCCGCCGCTCGCGGTCTCGGATCGCGCGGGTGATCCGTTCCTGCACCTGCGCGCCCACCGGGGTCTCGCGCGGCGGCAGGTCCGGGTACTCCGGCTCGACCAGTTCGGGCTCCGGCATGCTGCGCTTGTCGAGCGCCTGCGCCCGCGCCCGCACGCGGGCCAGGAAGCCCGGCTTCTTCTCGGTCTCGCCCTGCGGCGCGGCGGGGGCCGGCGCGGCCGGGGACCGCATGTCGTGGGTCGCGGGACGCCGCGGCATCACCGCGGGGTCGGGCGCGGGCGGCATCGAGGTGGCGAGCGGTGGAACGTCCGTCCAGCCGCCGCCACGCTGCATCCCCGGAACCCCGTCGGGAAAGGCGCTGGCCGTCGGCTGCCCGCCCCCGAACATGCCGAGGCCGCCGCGCAGGCCCGGTGCGGTCCGTGCGAGGGTGCCGCCCCCGCTGCGGGCCAGCATCACCAGGGCCGAGAACCCGTCCTTGAGGAAGGTCCGCACCCGCGAGGCTTCGTCCGGCGTGCCGCCGAGGACAAGGAACCCGAGCGCGACCAGCAGCACGGCGCTGAGCACGGAGATCAGCTTGAGGCCCGGTTCCAACCCGAGCGGCAGTGCCTCCAGGGCGACCTTGAGCACCTCGTCCCCGAGGATGCCACCGAGGCCGGTCTTGGGGTTCCAGTCCGCGCCGGGGGCCAGCGTCGAGGCATAGACCGCCGCGACGGGCAGGATGAGCGGCGCGAAGAGCACGCGGCCGAAGAACCGGTCACCGCCGCGATGCAGGACCATGCGCAGGCCCCAGACCGCGAGGAAGACCGGCATCGCCCAGGAGGCCTTTCCCATCACCAGCATCAGCGCGCCCGAGGCCGAGGCCCCGCCGCGCCCCAGCAGGTTCTGGCTGGGCACGTCGCTGCTGGACATAAGTCCGGGGTCGTCGGTGACGAAGCTGCCGAGGGCCACCCCCAGCAGGACGGCCAGCGCCAGAAGCGCCAGCCCGATCAGTTCCTGTCCGCGCCGTTCCAGCGCAGCCTGCATGCCGTCATCCAGCAGAGGGTCCCGAGGCCGGGCGGTCGGATAGGCCATCGTCACGCGCTCCTTGTTGTATCGAGGTCAGCGGCCAGCCGCGTCAGCGCGGGCGCGAGAACGTCGAGCGGCGCCACCAGCGCCACCCGGATGTACCCGGCCCCCGGATTGCCGTCGGCGGTGTCCCGGCTGAGATAGGCCCCCGGCAACACCCGCAGCCCGCTGGTGCGCCACAGGTGCAGGGCGGTGGTCTCGCCATCCGCCACCGGCAGCCACAGGAAGAATCCGGCCTGCGGCGGCAGGTAGCCGGGCCGCGCCGGGAACAGCTTGTCCGCCAGTTCGTACTTCGGCGCATAGAGCGCCCGGTTCGCCTCGACATGCGTCTCGTCGGACCACGCCCGGGTCGACACGGCCTGCACGGGCCCGGGCAGTGGAGCCCCGGCATAAGCGCGCAGTTGCTTCAGTGCCGCGATCGACCGCGGGCCCCCGGCGGCGAAGCCGGACCGCAGGCCGGGCAGATTCGATCGTTTGGACAGCGAGTGGAAGATCACCACGCGCTCGGGATCGGCCCCGAGATCCTGCGCGACGCGCAGCATCCCCTCGGGCGCGCTGCCGCGCCAGACCTCGGAATAGCACTCGTCCGCGAAGATCGTGAAATCATGCGCCTCGGCGAGCCGCACCAGCGTTTCCATGTAGGCGCGGTCGGCGACCGCCCCCTGCGGGTTCGACGGGGAGCAGAGATACGCGATGGCGGTGCGGTCCAGCACCTCTTTCGGCAGGCGGGTGTAATCCGGCAGGAACCCCGTCTCGGCCGTGGCGTTGACGAAGACGACCTCGGCCTCCACGGCGAGGCCGGCAACCGCGTAGACCTGGTAGAACGGGTTTGGCAGCAGGATCACCGGACGCTGACCCGCTTTCCGCTCCGGACACAGCGCAATGGCCGCGTTGAACAGCCCCTCCCGGGTGCCGTTCAGGGCCATGATCTGCCGCGCCGGATCGACGGACACGCCGAAGCGCCGCCCGATCCAGCCCGCGATCGCCTCCAGCAGCGCCGGGCTGCCCTCGTTCGGCGGGTACTTGCCCCACAGCGCGGCTGTCTCGGCCAGCACCTCCGGGACCCAGTCCGGGAAGGGGTGCTGCGGTTCGCCGATCGTCATCGCAACCGGCTCGCCGCCCGGCGGATGGGCGTCGAGAAGGCTCCGCAGACGCGGAAACGCGTATTCCGGTAGGTTCGAGAACCGCTCGGGTAGGATCATGTCTGCCTCAGGTCCGGGATCTGTCGCCCCGATGTTTGAAACAGACTACCGCGCGCCCCGGCTCAGGTCCAGAAAAACGCGGCGGATTTCGCGGGCCTGAGTCCGCCGCGTCACGCCAGCGCTGCCTCCGCCGCGGCACCGAGGCGCAGAAGCGCCTCCTCGGTGCCCGGAGCAGCCATCAGCGACAGGCCCGTGGCGGGCACGCCCGTCGGCAGGGTCAGCACGCACAGGCCCATCAGGTTGCCGATCCGCGTATTCCGAAGCGTCAGCAGGTTGGCGCGCTTGAAGTAGTCGCCATCCGTTTCGAGCCGCGCGGCATTCGGCGGCAGGATCGGGCAGGTCGGCACAAGGACGGCACCGTATCCGGCGGTCGCCGCAAGGTAGCCGGCCCTGAGGGCGCGCAGGCGCCGCCAGCCGGCCACGAAATCGGCCGCCGCGACCGCCGCGCCGCCCCGGAAGCGCTCGAGGATCTGCGGGAACATCCGCTCGGGCGCGGCTTCGATGGCCTCCTTCCAGGTGCCATAGGCCTCCGGGGCGAAAAGGATCGGCGACAGGGCCATCGCCTCGTCCATCGGGTCATGGCGCAGCCGCTCGACCGTGGCCCCGGCGGCCGCCAGCCGGGCCACGGCGTTCTCGAAGGCCTGCGCGGGGGCGTCCTCGATGTCGTCGAAGGCCGTCGTCTCCAGCACCGCGAGCCGGGTGCCCCGGAGGCTGGTGTCGCGCAGATCGGCGGCGCGCCCGCCCTCCATCGCCGCCAGCAGGAGCGCGCAGTCCTCGACCGTCCGGCACAGGGGGCCAACGGTGTCGAAACTCTCGCAGAGCGGCACGACCCCCTCCAGCGACAGCCGCCCGGAGGTGGTCTTCAGGCCCACGAGGTTGTTCCACGCCGACGGGATGCGCACCGAGCCGCCGGTATCCGACCCGATCCCGGCCGGGGCCAGGCCGAACGCGACCGAGGTCGCGGCCCCCGAGGACGAGCCGCCCGAGACCAGCCCCGGGTCGTTCACGTTGGGCGGCGAGGCGGTGACCGGGTTCAGCCCGAGGCCCGAGAAGGCCAGTTCCGTCATGTGGGTCTTGCCGAGACAGACGAGGCCCTGTGCCGTGGCGGCGGCCAGCACGCGGGCATCGCGGTCGGGCACCCGGCCCTCCAGCAAGGCGGTGCCGGCCTCGGTCACGGTGCCCGCGGTGTCGAACAGGTCCTTCCACGAGATCGGCACGCCGTCGAGCGGTCCCAGCCGCAACCCGGCCTTGGCCCGGGTGCGGGCGGCTTCGGCCTCGGCCCGGGCCCGGGCGGGCGTCAGGCGGGCATAGATGCGGGCGCCGTAGGGATGCGCGGCACTCGCGTAGAGAAAGGCCTCGGCCAGCTCCACCGGATCCCGCCGTCCCGCCGCGATGTCCCGCCCGAGCTCAGCCGCGCTTGCCGTCTGCCAGTTGTCCATCGCTCGCTCCCCTGCCGGACATTTGGCCGCGACGGTAGCGACGCCCGCGCCGATGGACAATCGCCGCCGCAGGGCCATACTTCGCGCCATGGCAAAGACGCGATCCGAAATGGCCGATGTCCTGATCGTCGGCGGCGGGCTGAACGGCCCTGTTCTGGCCCTGGCCCTGGCGCGTGCCGGCCTGTCGGTGACGGTGGTCGATGCGTTGCCGCTCAAGGCCCTCCGCGCGACCGGGTTCGACGGGCGGGCCTATGCGCTGGCGCTGGCCTCGCAGCGGATGCTCGCCGCGCTCGACCTGTGGGACGCGGTGTCCGGGGACGCGCAGCCGATCAACGGCATCCGTGCCAGCGACGGGCGTGCGGGCGAGGGGCCCTCGCCCTTCTTCCTCGCCTTCGACGCGGCCGAGATCGAGGAAGGTCCCATGGGCTACATGCTCGAGGACCGCTTCCTGCGTCGCGCGCTGCTCGACGCGATGAAGGCCGAGGACCGGATCAGCCATGTCGCGGGACGCACCGTCACCGCGCAACAGATCGATCCGCAAGGTGTCACGGTCACGCTGTCGGACGGCAAGACGCTGCGCGCGCGGCTGATCGTCGGGGCCGACGGGCGGCGGTCGGGTACGGCCGAGCGGGCCGGGATCACGCGCACCGGCTGGGGGTATGGACAGACCGCGCTGGTCGCGGCCATCGACCACGCGCTGCCCCATGGCGGCATCGCGCACCAGTTCTTCATGCCGCCGGGGCCGCTGGCCATCCTGCCGCTGCCGGGCAATCGCTCGTCCATCGTCTGGTCCGAGAGCGACGCGCAGGCGCAGGCGATCATGGCCCTCGATGACGCCGGGTTCCTCGACGTGCTGCGCCCGCGCTTTGGCAGCTTCCTTGGTGAGATATCCCTTGCAGGACAACGGTTTACCTATCCCCTGAACCTGACGCTGGCGAACAGTTTCGTGGCCGAGCGGCTGGCGCTGGTGGGCGACGCGGCGCATGGCGTGCATCCGATCGCGGGGCAGGGGCTGAACCTCGGTCTGCGCGACGTGGGCGCGCTGGCGGAATGCCTCGTCGAGGCCGCGCGCCGGGGCGAGGACATCGCCTCGCCACTGGTCCTGGCGCGCTACCAGCAATGGCGACGGTTCGACACCGCAACGCTGGCGGTGGCGACGGATGCCTTCAACAGGCTGTTTTCAAACGATAATCCGTTGCTACGCCTTGGTCGTGACCTGGGGATGGCGGCGGTCGGCGCCGTGCCCGGACTGCGCCGTCGCTTCATCCGCGAGGCCGCTGGCCTGACGGGCGACGTCCCGCGCCTGCTGCAGGGCCAGCCGCTCTAGACGGTATAGAGGGGCGGCCCGTCGAGGAAGGCGCGCGCCGCCTTGAGCGCCCGGTCACGATAGAGCGCCCATTTCGGGTCCCCGGGCGGATAGCGCGGCACCACCCATCCGGCCGACACGAAGGCCCGCAGCATCGAGAAGACCGGTAGCAGCTCCGCGGCCTCGGCCGTCAGGGGCCGCACGCTGCGATACCCGCTGACCAGCGCCGCAGCGTAGGCGGGCAGGTCCGGGTCGTCGAGGCTCTGCGCCAGGGCGCAGGCGAGGTCGTAAAGCCGGAAGCCGATCCCGCTGTCGTCGAAGTCGATCAGGGTCAGGCCGTCTCCGGTGCGGAAGACGTTCTCCCGCAGGGCGTCGGCATGGATCAGTCCGATGTCGGCGCGGGCCTCGTGGGCGGACAGGCACCGCTCGGCCTCGGCCTGCGCGATCATCAGCAGCTCGCACTGGGCCTCGGTGAGGCCGGGCATCTCCCAGCAGCGGCCCCAGGCCGGATCGGGTCCGCACAGCGCGTCGCGGTCCCAGGGCGGGCGGGTAAACTCCGCGCCGAGGTCCAGCCGGTCCGACAGCTCGTGCAGCCGGGCGAGCAATGCGCCAAGTTCCACGTGAAACGTTTGCCGCGCCGCGAGGTCGCCGCCGAGCGGCGTGTCGCCGTCCCCGACGGGAACGCCGTCGATCCAGCCGGTGACCGAGGCAAGCGGCCCCCCCGGCACCCGCTGCAGCAGCGCGCCGTCCACTGCCGGGACGGGTTGCGGCACGTTCAGCCCGGCCTGCGCCAGCGCCCCGGCCCAGATCAGCTCCGAGCGGATCTCGTCCGCGGTCCGGTAGCCCTCGCGGTGCAGGCGGAGCGCCGCCCGCCGTCCGTCCGGCAGGGTCACGGCAAAGACGGCGTTCTCGCGGTGGCTGACGAGGTGCGGCGCCTCGGTCACGCCCCACAGGGCGGCGGCGCGGGTCGCGAGGTCGATCATGCCGGCATCCCGGCCAGGACCTCGGCCAGGGTGTCGGCCATCAGGTCGACATGCTCTTCCTGCACGGGCATCGGCGGGCGCATCTTCAGCGTGTTCATGTGTCGTCCGATCCGGTTGATCAGCACGCCACGGGCACGCATCCCCTCGACCACGGCGGCGGCAAATCCGGTGGCAGGACGGCCGTCATCTTCCAGCAGTTCGACCCCGATGAACAGTCCGACGCCGCGCACCTCGGCGATCCTCGGGTGCGACAGGGCCCGGAGCCGCGCCAGCGCGTGGGCCCCCACGCGGCGGGCGTTTTCCTGCAGGCCGTCGTCCTGCGTGACGCGCAGCGTGGCCATCGCGGCGGCGGCGGAGACGGGATTGCCGCCGAAGGTGTTGAAGTATCCAAAGGCGGTACGGAACGCGTGCATCACGTCGGGCCGGGCGACGACCGCGGCTACCGGATGCCCGTTGGCCATCGGCTTGCCCAGCGTCACCACATCCGGTGTCATGCCCAGCCAGTCATGGCCCCAGAACCGATGCCCGACGCGCCCGAAGCCGGGCTGCACCTCGTCGCAGAGGATCAGCCCCCCGGCCTCGCGGATGACCCGGGCGGTCGCGTCGAAGAACCCCGGTGCGACGGTCGGCAGGCCCTCGTTGGCGAAGACCGGGCAGAGCATCATGCCGGAAAACCCGAATCCCGCCTCCTGCAACTCGGCGATGGCGCGGGCAGCGTTGTCGGCGAAGGCCTGCGGCTGCGCCTCGGCCGAGCCGCCCAGCGGGTGGATCGAGTCGGGCGCGGGCACCAGCCGGACATGCGGCGGATACCCCCCGATCGGCGGGCGGCGGGTCGAGAGCTGCGCCGTGGCCGTCGTGTTGCCGTGGTAGGTGTTGTCGGTGGCGATGATGCCGGTTGCCCCCGTCACCGCCTGCGCCATCCGCAGGGCGACGTCGTTCGCCTCGGACCCGGTGCAGGTGAAGATGACCTGAGACAGGTCATGTGATAGCGTCGCGGTCAGCGCCTCGGCATAGTCGAGGATGCCCTCGTGCAGGTAGCGCGTGTGGGTGTTCAGCGTGGCGGCCTGCCGGGCGATGGCCTCGACAACCGCGGGGTGCCCGTGCCCGATATGCGGGACGTTGTTGTAGCAGTCGAGATACCGCCGCCCGTCGGCATCCCAGAGCCAGACCCCCTCGCCGCGCACGATGTGGACGGGCGTCTCGTAGAAGGTCGGCACGTTCGGGCCGAGCAGGCGCGCGCGCCGCTCCAGCAGGGTCTCGCTCATTCGGTGTCCTCGACCTTGCCGCGCAGCGACTTCACGGTGCCGCGCTGCGTCTTGGCGGCGAGCCGCCGTTTCTGGCTGCCGAGCGTCGGCCGCGTCGGGATGCGCCGTTTCGGAGCGACGAGGGCCTTGCGGATCAGGTCGGTCAGGCGGGCGCGCGCGATGTCGCGGTTGCGGGCCTGGCTGCGCGTTTCGTCCACCTGCAGGATCAGCGCGCCGTCCTGCGTCCAGCGCCGCCCGGCGATCCGCCGGAGCCGGGTCTTCACGGGTCCCGGCAGGTGCGGCGAGCGTTCGGCCTCGAAGCGCAGTTCCACGGCGGTGGCGACCTTGTTGACGTTCTGCCCGCCGGGGCCCGACGCGCGCACGAAGCTTTCGGTTAGCTCCCAGTCCTGAAGGACGATCTCGTCGGTGATGCGCAGCATGGGGCGGCTCGGGACAGGCGGACAAATCAGCCCCTTGTAACCCACCACACCCCGACGAGGACAGTCAGAAGACCAAGCCCCTGCATCGGTGTCACGGTCTCGGCCAGGAGGGCCCAGCCGAGCAGGATGGCCCAGACCGGCTGCAGGTACGAGACCCCACCGATCCGGACCGCCTGGTGGCGCCGGATGACCGTGAGGAACAGCACCGCCGGGGCGGCGGTCGAGAACAGCGCCAGCAGCAGGACCGCGCTCCACCCGGCGGGGTCATCGGGGAAGTGCTGCGTCTCGCCCGTCAGGGCGGAGAGGGCCAGCGCGACCACGGTCGCGACGCTCAGCTGGCTCGCCGCCAGCAGGGCCGGGGTGCGCGTGCGGATCGCGCGGGCGTAGACCGACCCTGCGGCAAAGGAAAAGGCGACACCCACCATCAGCGCGCGCCCGATCCAGTCGCCGCTTCCGAGGTCGCCGGACGTCGCGATCAGCGCCACCCCGAGGAACCCGAGGACAAGACCGACGACAATGCCCCGCGACAACCGCTCGTCGGCGAGGAAGAGCGCCGCGAGGGTCGCGGTGAAGACCGGGGTCAGGGCGTGCAACATCCCGGCTTCGGCCGCGGGCAGGCGGGTCACGGCGAAGGCCGCCATCGCGTTCGGCAACCAGCCGTTCGTCGTGCCGATCACCAGCGCGTCGCGCAGGCGCAGGTCGGCCCATTTTTCCGAGGACAGCGCCAGCCACACCAGCACGAGCGCCGGAACCGAGAAGCCGGTGCGCAGCGCGGTCAGCCAGAACGGCGGCAGGCTGGTGCCCGCGAGTTTCAGGAAGACGTATCCGCTGCCCCACATCAGCGAGATCAGCACGACATAGGGCAGGGCGGACTGGCGCATGGACCGGGTTCGGCAACAGGAAAGGGCCGCCCGCCGAAACGGACGACCCTTCCGAGAAAACTAGGAGGTGGGGCCGGTTAGACCAGCGGCCCGACCGAGGGGCATTTCAGCCGAGGGCTGCCTCAGCAGAAGACCTCCCGATCTGTCCCGACACCTCTCTCCAACATCCCTCTAGACACTGGATCACCTCCTTTCGTTGCTGCTGTTAAGACCAAGCCTGCCACAGATTTTGTGTATGTCAAAAGAATTTCTGCAACACTTCGGTAACAGCACAAGAACGGTGTGAAATCAGGACGTCGCCCCCGAAAAGCGCCCGACAAGCAGGCGGAACGGGATCAGGGCGACCAGGGCAAGGCTGAGCTTGACGCCCCAGTCCGCCACCGCCAGCGACACCCAGAGCGGCACGACCGGGCCGAGGCCGAGCAGCGGCAGCGCCTCGCCCGCCCAGGCGACATCGTTCGCGGGCTCTATCCAGGTCAGCGCGGCGGAGAAGGCGATGGTGAAGAAGATCGCCGTGTCGACGCTGGACCCGACAAGGGTCGAGACGAGCGGCGCCCGCCACCATGTCCCGGTCCGCAGGCGATCGAAGATCGCCACGTCCAGAAGCTGCGCGGTCAGGAACGCCAGCCCCGAGCCGAGCGCGATGCGCCAGGTCACCAGCGGCCCGAACTCGCCCATGATCTGCGTGCCGATCAGCGAGCAGGCGATGCCGACGAGAAAGCCGATGAAGACGACGCGCCGCGCGGCCTGTGCGCCGTAAAGCCGGTTCATCAGGTCGGTGACGAGGAAGGCGAAGGGGTAGGTGAACGCGCCCCAGGTCAGCCACTGACCGAACAGGAATTGCACTAGGATGTTCGAGGCGACGACGACGGCCGCCATGGCGAGGACGCCAGGCAGGATAGTGCGGGTCATGATGTGTTCCGTTTTCGCAAGGTGGTCGGAGACTTGGCCCCCGCTCCGGGGACGCGCCGCCCTAAACCCGCGCCCCGGGTCCCGTCAAGCGGATCACCGGACGAGGCGGTATTCGACCAGCTCGGTCGACTGGAAGCTGCGGAAATTGTCGTCCGCGATCATCGTCAGCCGGATCGCCCCGGTGCCGTCCCGCCAGACCGACAGCCCTTCGAGGTTGCCATGCCGCCCGGCGCTGGTTTCGAGGACGGTCTCCTCGTCGCCGATCGCGGATCCGGTCAGCGTGAAGCGCCGGACGCGGGAGCGAAAGGCAAAGGCCACCAGCGCGCGTTCCAGCAGGTAGAGCTTGCCGTCCGGCCCGATGTCGAGGCCGGTGGGCAGGAACGGGCCCTGCCGCGGGATCGAGAAGGGCTGGTCCCAGCCGGAGGCACCCCGCCAGCGCCAGACCGGGAACGGCCGATCGGTTGCGCCCGAACGCTCGGGCAGCGTGTAGAGCCAGCCGCGCGCGTCGAGGGCGAGGCCCTCCATCCCGGAATTGCCCTGGAAGGCGCGGAAGGCATCGGGGCGTTGCAGCCACGCGGCCCCGGTCCCCACGCCGGGATAGGTCCAGACGCGGTGATCGCCCTCGAAACTGACGTAGAGCCGTCCGTCGCTGCGGCGCGCCAGTCCCTCGGCGTCGCTGCGGCCCCGGTTCATGCGCTGCCCCTCGGTGTTCCGCAGCCAGTCCCAGCGCTCGGGCGCCAGTCCGGTCGGGGTGCCCGCGGCATCGCGCAGGATGCGCCCCTCGACGATCCGGCCCCGGTCCGAGATCGCCACGAACCGGCGGCCGGCATCGTGCAGTGCCAGGCCGGACCAGCCGCCGAAGCCCTCGACCGGTTCGGACCAGTCGAGATCGGCGACCAGCACCGGCTGCGCCTGGGCGGCCATCGCCCACAGGGCGAGGACGAGTGGAAGACAGCGCCGGAACAGGGTCAATTGGCGGCCAGAACCTGTGCACACTGGCCCGGAAGGTCGGCCAGAACGTAGTCCCGCGCGCCCGGCGGCGGCGGCGGCGGGGGCGGCGCGTTCGGGTCGCGCGGCGGCGGGTTGAGGTACTCGGTCACCCACCAGTTCAGGGTCTCGTCGCAGCCGTTGCCGCCGTTCGACAGCTCGCGCACGGTCGGGCGCTGGGTCTCGCAGGTTCCGCGGGAATCGCGCGGACACTTCAGCCGGACATGGAAATGGTAGTTGTGGCCCTGCAGCGGCCGGATCTTCTGCAACCAGTCCTTGTTGCCGGTCTCGGCGTTGCACATCGCGATCTTGACCGGCGGGGTGACGAAGATCCGGTCCACGGCCGGGTCCAGGGCGGCGGCGCGCAGCAGGGCCATGTGGCCGTAGGTGAACGCCTCGGTCACCCGGGTCTGGTCCGCGCTGCGGACGTTGACCGACGAGATCGACTCGCGCTCGGACCGGCTGAGGTCCAGCCGCCGCGCGGGCAGCATCCAGATATCGGCGTCGAGGCCCATCTGGTGGCTCGCGTGGCCGCTGGTCATCGGCCCGCCGCGCGGCTGCGAGATGTCGCCGACATAGATCCCGGCCCAGCCCGCCTCGCGCACGGCGGCCTCGCCCAGCCGCGCGATGAAGGCGATCATCTCCGGATGGCCCCAGTTCCGGTTCCGGCTGAGGCGCATCGCCTGCCATGTCGGCCCGGTCTCGGGCAGTTGCACCGCCCCGGCGAGACAGCCCTTGGCATAGGTTCCGATCGCCTGCGGCGCGAGCGGCGCCGCGTCGCGCATCGCCCCGAAAAGCTGGTTCGCCCGGGTCTGGGCCTCGGTAGCCGGGGAGAAGGCCACCAGGATCAGGGCCGCCAGCAGACCCCGGATCATGCCGCCGCCGCCGTGCCGGCTGGGCTGTCGGGCAGGTCGTCGCCGGTCTCGCCGTTGGGGCGGACCCAGATCAGCAGGACGAGGCCGATCCCGAACAGCGCGATCAGCGGCGTGACGCCCAGCTGCTGGCTGCCGGTGACATAGGTCGTGACGCCGATCAGGAACGGGGCGAGGAACGACGTCGCCTTGCCCGCCAGCGCGTACAGGCCAAAGGCTTCGGTCATCCGGGCGCGGTCGCCCTGCCGGACCATCATCGTCCGGCTTGCCGATTGCAGCGCGCCGCCGGCCGCGCCGATGGCGGCCCCGAGGATGTAGAAGCTGATGTCGGGCAGCGATGACTCCGGGCCGACCGGGATCAGGAAGACGCTGGTGCGGCTGACGAAAACCACCGAGATCGCCACCGCCGTCAGCACGAGGATGCAGGCCACGATCACCGGTTTCGGTCCGAACGTGGCATCCGCCCGTCCGCCGAGCCACGCGAAGAGCGCCCCCGTGATGATGGCGAGAATGCCGAAGATGCCGGTATCGACCACGCTCCAGCCGAGGACGCCCGCCGCGTAGATGCCCCCGAAGGTGTACATGCCGTTCAGCGCGTCGCGGTAGAACATCGAGCTGGCGAGATAGGCGAACAGCGACCGCCGGGCGGGCAGGCTGCGCAGGGTCTGCCCGAGGCCGCGCAGGGCCTTCGGTACAGCGCCGCGTGCGGCCCTTACGGGCCTCGGGTCGCGGACCCAGAGGAAGAACGGGATCATGAAGACGATGTACCAGATCGCCGACAGCGGCCCGACGAAGCGGGTTCCCTCGCGCTCGTCCGGGTTTAGGCCGAAGATCGGGTCGAGGCCGATCAGCGTTTTCCCGGTGGTGCCGCTCTCGGCAAGGAACAGCAGCATCACCACCAGCGCCAAGAGCCCGCCGATATAACCGAAGGCCCAGCCGTTCCCGGAAATGCGTCCGATTTCCTCGCGCGACCCGAGGTCGGGCAGCATCGAGTTGGTGAAGATCGTGGCGAACTCCATCCCGATCAGGCCGATGGCGAAGAACAGCAGCACCGGAATCAGGTTCACGTCCTGCGGATGCGCGATCCAGATGCCTGCGCTGCCGACGACATACATGATCGAGAAGACCCAGATCCAACGCATCCGGGTGCCGCCGGTGTCCGCGATGGCCCCGAGGATCGGGGCGGCGAGTGCGATGACCACGCCTGCGGCGGCGATTCCGAAGCCCCAGATGCTCTGGGCGCGGCTGCCGTCGCCAAGGATCTCGGCGATGTACGGGCCGAAGATGAAGGTCAGAATCAGCGTGTTGTATGGCTGGCTTGCCCAGTCGAAGAAGAACCAGCCCCAGATCCGGCGTTTCGCACTCGGCATGTCGGTCCTCATCCCCCTCTTGCCCCCGTAATCAATCGGGCTTCCCCCGGCCCTGCAAGAAAATTTCCGGGGCGTGGGCACCGCATGCGGCGGACTGTCCCCATTCTGCCGCGGCCGGGAGGACGGGATTAACGGGGTCCGGGGTCAGAGGGCCGGCGGCCAGGGACGCTCCCCTTCGGCGGCGATCCAGGCCTGCACCCAGTCGGGCAGCGGCGGGCTTTCCTCGGGCTGGCCGAGGACCTGCGCCAGTTCGCGGCTGGGAACGATACCCTTGCGATTGGTCACTGCCATCCTGAGCAGCGCCTGGCTGGTGCAGGTCTCGCCGCGCCACATGCTCTGGACGGCATAGGTGAAGCGGTCGTCCCAGCCGACGATGGTCGAGCGCATCTCGATCCGGTCCCACATCCGCACCCGGGCCCGGTAGCGCACCGAGGCCCCGGCGACGGTTCCGACCCATCCCTTTTCCCGCATCGCCCCGGTGATGCCGAGCCGCACGAAGAGGACGATCCGCCCGAGATCGTAGAGGGTCAGCGTGCGGCCGTTGTTCAACTCCATCCACATGTCGATGTCCCAGGGAAGGCAGATGTGGTGGCTGACATGGGTGTCGCCGACGCTCAGGCGCGGGGCCTTGCGGAAGCGCCAGAGGGCACCGGCCATGCGGATGACGGGATACATGCGGAGGGCTCCGTTTCGGGGGTCAGGGCCTTGGGACCAGCCCGCCGCGCCGGGGTCAAGGGCTACGTCGCGGCAGGGGATTGCGCCTCCGGGGGGCTGCGCTTACGTCTTGGCCAACATTTTCTGACCGGTGATGCCCATGACCTCGCTTCTGCAAATCCTGCTCCTGATCCTCGATGTCGTGTGGTTCATCATGATCGTCCACATCATCGTGAGCTGGCTGATCAACTTCCAGGTGCTCAACCTGCGCCAGCCGCTGGTCGCCCAGATCTGGGACGGGCTGAACCGCCTGCTGGAGCCGCTGTACGGCCGCATCCGCAGCATCCTGCCGCCGATGGGCGGGCTGGACCTTGCGCCGCTGATCGCCCTGATCGGGGTCTATGCGCTGCGGATCATTCTCATCAACAACGCCGCCGCCTTCTACTGAGGCGCTCCGGCGCCTGTCGGTATCACGTCGGTGCAACGTCGGTATCGTGTCGGTGCGCCATCGGTGCGCCGCCGCCTTAAGGGTCGGTAAACGGGTCGGGGGCAGACTGGGCCGGTTCCCCGGTCCGTCGCCCTCTTGTCCCCCTGCCCCCACTATGGGATGGTCCGCGAAACACAAGAGCAGCCATATCTGGCGTTGAGGCCCATGTCCGACCCCCAAGAGGTGTTGCACCGCGTCTTCGGATTCGACGCCTTCCGTCCCGGTCAGGAAGAGATCGCGCAGGCGGTGATCTCGGGCGAGAACGTTCTGGCCATCATGCCCACGGGCGGGGGCAAGTCGCTGTGCTACCAGCTGCCCGCCCTGTGCCGCGAGGGGGTCACGGTGGTGATCTCGCCGCTGATCGCCCTGATGCGGGACCAGGTGCGCAGCCTGCGCGAGCTGGGGGTGGAGGCGGGGGCGCTGACCTCGGCCAATACCGAGGCGGAAACCGACGCGGTTCTGGACGCACTGCGCGAGAGGCGGCTGAAGCTTCTGTACCTCGCCCCGGAACGCCTGGCCTCGGGCGCGGCGGAGGGATTGCTGCGCCGCTCGGGTGTCAGCCTGATCGCGGTGGACGAGGCGCATTGCGTCAGCCAGTGGGGCCACGACTTCCGCCCCGACTACCTGCGGATCGGCGCGCTGCGGGCGCGGCTGGGTGTCCCGCTGGCGGCCTTTACCGCCACGGCCGATGCCGAGACCCAGGACGAGATCGTCGAGAAGCTGTTCGACGGGACCGCGCCGCGCCGGTTCCTGCGCGGGTTCGACCGGCCCAACATCCACCTGGCATTCCAGCCCAAGGACCAGCCGCGCCGGCAGATCCTGTCCTTCGCCGCGGCGCGGAAGGGGCAGTCGGGCATCGTCTATTGCGGCACCCGCGCCAAGACCGAGACGCTGGCGCAGGCGCTGGCGCAGGAGGGGCACCCGGCGGTCGCCTACCACGGCGGGATGGAGGCCGAGCCGCGCCGCTCCGTCGAGGAGCGCTTCGCCCGCGAGGACGGGCTGATCGTGGTGGCGACGGTCGCGTTCGGGATGGGCGTGGACAAGCCCGATATCCGCTGGGTCGCCCATGCCGACCTGCCGAAGTCGATCGAGGCCTATTACCAGGAGATCGGGCGCGCGGGCCGGGACGGGGCCCCGGCCGAGACGCTGACGCTCTACGGGCCGGACGACATCCGCCTGCGCCGCACCCAGATCGACGAGGGGCTGGCCCCGCCCGAGCGCAAGCAGGCCGATCACGGACGCCTCAACGCGCTTCTGGGCCTGGCCGAGGCGCTGGCCTGCCGTCGCCAGCAGTTGCTCGGCTATTTCGGCGAAACGGCCGAGCCCTGCGGCAACTGCGATCTCTGCGACCGCCCGCCCGAGACCTTCGACGCCACCACGCCTGTCCGCAAGGCGCTGTCTGCGGCGCTGCGCACCGGCGAGAGCTTCGGTGCCGGGCACTTGATCGACATCCTGACCGGGACCGCCACCGAGAAGGTGCGCGCGCGCGGTCACGACGGGTTGCCGACCTTCGGCGTCGGCACCGAACTGGACCGGCGGACGTGGCAGGCCCTGTTTCGGCAGATGATGGGGCATGACCTGATGCGCCCCGATCCCACCCGGCATGGCGCGCTGGTGATGACCGAGGCGGCGCGCCCGATCCTGCGCGGCGAGGCGACGATCCGGCTGCGCAGGGACGTGCTGGCCGCGCCCGACCGGCGCCCGGCGGTCAAGGCGCTGGTGTCGGACGAGGACGCGCCGCTGCTGTCGGCCCTGAAGGCGAAGCGCCGCGCGCTGGCCGAGGCCGCGGGCCTGCCCGCCTACATGGTCTTCCCCGACCGCACCCTGATCGAGATGGCCGAAACGAAGCCCGAGACCTTGGACGACATGGCCCGGGTCAACGGTGTCGGCGCAACCAAGCTGGAGAAGTACGGGCAGGCGTTCCTGTCCGTCATCGCCGGGGCCGAGGTGGCCGACATGCACCCGGCCCGGCGGCGGCTGGCGGGGCGGCCCGAGGGCGAGCTTTACGATGCCCTGTGCCGGGTGCAGGCCGACCTTGCCCGGGGCACGGACGGCACCGACAAGCCGGTGACCTGCTCCGCGGCGCAGCTGCGCAAGGTGGCCGAGATGCGGCCGGGCGACCTCGGTGCGCTGGCGCGGCTGCTGGGCGACCGCCGGGCCGAGCGCTTCGGGGATGCGTTCCTCGACGTGCTGCGCGCGGGCTAGCCGGGCGGGGTGGACGGCGCGGCCTGCGCGCCTAGGATAAGCGCTGCATTTCACGTTGCCGGAGGTTGCCCCATGCTTACCGTCCTGTCGCCCGCCAAGCGCCTCGACTGGTCCGTGCCGACGCCCGAAGGGGCGACCGAGCCGGAGTTCGGGGCCGAGGCGATGTCGCTGGCGCGGACGGCGCGCAACCTGCCTCTGCGGGACCTGAAGGCGCTGATGGCGCTGTCCGACGACCTGGCGCGGCTGAACCGGGACCGGTTCAAGGCCTTTGCCGAGGCGCCGGAGCAAGAGGCGCAGCGCATCGCGGCCTATGCCTTTGCCGGGGATACCTACGTGGGCCTCGACGCGAAGAGCCTGTCGCCCGACGACCTGCGCTGGGCGCAGGACCGGTTGCGCATCCTGTCGGGGCTCTATGGCGTGTTGCGGCCGCTGGACCTGATCCAGCCCTACCGGCTGGAAATGGGGTCGCGGCTGAAGACGCGGCGCGGCGCGACGCTCTATGCCTATTGGGGCGACCGGATCGCGAAGGCGCTCAGGGCGCAGGCTGACGCGCTGGGGACCGGCACGCTGGTGAATTGCGCCTCGGCCGAATACTTCGGCGCGGTGGACCTGAAGGCGCTGGGCCTGCGGGTCATCACGCCGGGCTTCTACGAGGATCGCGACGGCGAGGTGAAGATCGTCAGCTTCTTCGCCAAGAAGGCACGGGGCGCGATGGCGCGGTTCATCGTCGAGAACCGGTTGACCGATCCGGACGCGCTGGCCGGGTTCGAAACCGGCGGCTACCGGCTGGACCCTGACCGCTCGACGCCCGATGCGCCGGTTTTCGTGCGCCCCTATGAAGAGGCGGGCGCGCGGCTGGCGTCGTAGGCGACCAGCTCGACGGTGTTGCCTTCCGGGTCGGTCAGGAAAAGACCGCGCCAGCCGATCCAGTCGAAATGCTCGATGCGAAACGGGATGCCGGTGGCGGTGAAATGCGTCCGCGCGGCCTCCTGTTCGGCGAAGGGCAGCGACAGGGCGAGATGGTGCAGGCTGGCGCCGGGGCCGGTGGTCGGGCGCGCGTCGTCCCGGAACAGCGCCAGCACCGTGGTGTGGCCCGCAACGCCGTCGGCAATCCGGAAGAACACGATCGGGTCGGTGTCGCTGCCGCGCAGGCGGGTCAGGCCGAGGGTCCCACCGTAGAAGGCCGCCATGGCGGGCAGGTCGTGACAGCGGATCGCGACCTCGCCGAGGCCGTGGATGCGGAAGGGGGGGTGTGTCGTCATGCCCTTACGGTGCCGGGTCGGGCCCCGGCGGGCAAGGGGCATGGCGCATGATGCGCTCCAGCAGGGCGGCCTTGTGGAGCGGCTTCGTCAGCACGTCGTCGACACCGCTGGCGCGGATGCGGGCGAGATCGGTGTCGAGCGCGTGCGCGGTCAGGGCGATGATCGGAACCCGGGTCGTCCCCTCCGCGCGCTCGGCGGCGCGGATCGCGCGGGTGGCGTCCATGCCGTCCATCTCGGGCATCGAGATGTCCATGAAGACGAGATCGGGCCGCAGGTCCTGCCATGCCGCGACGGCGGCGCGACCATCTCCGACGAAGGAGATGTCGAGCGGCTGGTCCTTCAGCATCTTGCCGAAGACGAGCTGGTTGGTGCGGTTGTCTTCGGCCGCGAGGACCCGCAGGCGGGGCGGGGCCGGGTCGGGGGCGGGGGTGCGGTTTGCCGCCGCTACGGGTGGTACGCCCGGGACGCGGGCGGCGATCCGCAGCGCATCGAGCCGGCGATGCAGGGCGCGCGGGTCGTAAGGCGGCGCGAGGCGGCCGACGAAGGGCGGGTCGGCGACGGGATGGCGGTTGTCCGGGTCATGCAGGACGACCAGCGGTGCGGCGCCGGCAGCGGCCAGACCGGCCGCGAAGGCCGCGGTCCGGGCCAGCACCTTGCCGGCGGTCAGGATCACGACGGCGGGGGGCGGGTCTGCCGCGAGCGCCCGGCGCAGCGCCGAGACCGAGCGGCAGCGGGTGACGCTGCAGCCAAGGTCGGCCAGCGCGTCGGACAAGGCGGGATCGACCGGGCGGCGGGTGTCCAGCAGCGCGACGCGGCAGGCTATCGGGGCCGGGCTGCGCGGCGCGGCGGCGACCGGCAGCGGCAGGCGCAGGGTGAAGGTCGCGCCCGCGCCGAGGCGGCTGTCCACCGTGATGTCGCCGCCCATCAGCCGGGCGAGCTGGCGGGTGATGGCGAGGCCGAGACCGGTGCCCTCGAACCGGCGGTTGGTCTGTTCCTCGGCCTGCGCGAATTCGCCGAAGATATGCTCCAGGTTCTCCGACGCGATGCCGATGCCGCTGTCGGTGATCGCGATCTCGGTCAGGGGCGGGTCGTCGCCCGCGGCCGGCAGCAGCCGGGCGGTGACGGTCACTCCGCCGGTATCGGTGAACTTGATCGCGTTGCCCACGAGGTTGGTCAGCATCTGCCGCAGGCGGACCGGATCGGCGGTCAGCGCGGCGGGCAGGTCGGGGTCGGCGCGGGCGGTCAGGGTCAGGCCCTTGCCCTCGGCCACGGGGCGCAGCAGGCGCAGCACCTCGTCGATGGCCCCTGCGGGATCGACGGGTTCGGGGTAGAGGCGCAGCTTCTCGGCCTCGATCTTCGAGTAGTCGAGGATGTCGTTGATGATCGAGACCAGCGCATCGGCGGACCGCCGGATTGTGGCGATGCCGAGTTGCTGCTCGTCGTCGAGCGGCCCTTCGGCCAGCAGGTCGGCCATGCCGATGATCCCGTTCATCGGGGTTCGGATCTCGTGGCTCATGTTGGCGAGGAACGCGGACTTGGCGCGGCTGGCGGCCTCGGCCTGCTTGTGGGCCTCGCGCAGGTCGGCCTCGCGGCGGATGGTGGCGGTGATGTCGATGGCAAGCGAGACGATGTCGCCGTCCGGGCCGCGCCGGTCGGCCAGCCGGATGTAGCCGCCGTTCCACAGCCGGATGACCTGTTCGGGGATGTCGGGTGCGTCCCAGCGGGCGAGCATCCGATCGAACCAGACGGCGGGCGGGGCCCCCTCGGGATCGACGATGCCCTCTTCGAGGCAGAGGTGCAGCAGTTCCGGGTAGCTGACCCCGGGCCGGACCATGTCGAGCCCGTCGAAGACATCGAGATAGGCCGGGTTCGCGATGACGAGGCGCTGGTCGGCATCGAACACGGCGAAGCCGTCCGGGATCGCCTCGACCGAGGTCCAGAGCCGCCGCTGCACGCGGGCGAGGTCCGAGCGGACGAGGTCGGCGGCCTGCCGGGCCACGGCGGTTTCCTCGCGGCTCTGGCTGATCTGGTCGGTCAGGCGGAAGGCGTGCCGCGACAGCGCCGCGTTCGCCTCGGCCAGTTCGCGCGCCTTCTGCTCGAGCAGGCGCTCGGCCGCGAGCCGGGCGCGGCGCTCGCGGGCGAGGTCGTTTTCGGGTTCCGGGATCATCGGCTCCGGGGTCATGGCCATCGCTCCTCAGGCGCGCAATGGCGGCCCGAACCTGCCCCGCAGGCTGCCCCCGGAGCCGTGAATGCCGGGTTAACGATGCAGCGTCCTTGCCCGGACAAGGGGCGGCGTGTCACGCTGAAGGTCGGATTCCCGGTTCCGGAGATTGCATCATGTCGCGCCTTGCCCCTGTCGGTCGTCTTGCGGGAGGGGTTGTTCTGGCCCTCGCCGCGCTGGTTCTGCCCCTGCAGGCCCAGTCCGTGCCCGAGCGCCGGGTCGCGCTGAGCCAGAACGTCGACTTTCCGGGCGGCGACCTGACCCCGATCTTCGAGACCGATTTCGCGACCTGCCGCGACGCCTGCCTCGCGGACCGGGCCTGCGGGGCGTTCACCTACAACATCCGGGCCAACGCCTGTTTCCCGAAGACCGGCGCGGGCGAGGCGGTGCCCTACGAGGGCGCGCTGTCCGGGCGGGTGTTCGAGACCGATCCGGCGATCCTCGCGCAGGCCGACGCGCGCGCGGCCGACCTCGGCATGCTGCGTCCCGAGGACCTGGCGGAGGCGCGGACGCTGGCGCGCGCCCTGCCGGAACGGCACGTGTCGGGCGAGTGGCAGGCGGCGGCCCTCGCCGATGCCGCGCGTGACGCGGCGCAGTCGGGCAACCCGGTGTCGGCGCTGCGCTTCATGGGAGCAGCGATCAACCTGACCGACCGGGCCGACCAGTGGGTGGAATATGCCCGGCTGTCCGGGCTGATCGAGGGCGGCAACGGCAGCGAGACCCGGCGCTGGCGCGAGACCGCCATCGCGGCCGGGATCAACGGCTACCTGCGCGGGCGGGAGGCCCCGGTGCGTGCCTCGGCGCTGGCGGTGATCGGCAAGGCGCTGCAGGATGTCGGACGCGGGCGCGAGTCGATCCCGGTGCTGCGCCTCGCCAACGACATCGCGCCGCGCATCGACCTGCAGGATGCGCTGGACGACGCCATTGCCCGCTTCGGCTTCCGGATCACCGAGCACCGGGTGGACAGCGACAGTGCCGCGCCGCGCATCTGCGCGACCTTCTCGGAGGACCTCGTGCAGGCGGGGGTGGACTACACCCCCTTCGTGCAGGTTCCGGTTGCCGGGCTGGCGGTCGAGGCCGACGGCAAGCAGATCTGCATCGACGGCGTGGCGCATGGCGAGCGCTACCGCGTGGTGTTCCGGGAAGGGCTGCCCGCGGCCTCGGGCGAGGTGCTGATGGCGTCGGTGCCGCTCGATCTCTACGTGCGCGACCGGACGCCTGCGGTGCGCTTCGCCGGGCGCGGCTACGTGCTGCCCGTCGCAGAGATCACGGCGCTGCCGGTGGTCACGGTGAACGTCAGCGACCTCGACCTCGTGCTGTCGAAGGTCAGCGACCGGAACATCCTCGCGCTGCAACGCAACGGCATGTTCGGCAAGCCGCTGTCGCGCTGGGACGTGGACTGGTTCGATGAAAACCAGGCCGAGCGCGTCTGGGACGGGACCGCGACGGTCTCGGGTGAGCTGAACCGCGACACGACGAGCCGCCTGCCGCTTGGCGAGGCGGTGGGGGCGCTGGCGCCCGGGCTCTATACGCTTCGGGTCAGCGCGCAGGGCGCGGAAGAGGACCAGACCCCGCCCGCGACGCAGTGGTTCGTGGTCTCGGACCTCGGCGTGCTGACGATGCAGGGCACGGACGGGCTGCATGTCGCCGTGCGCTCGCTGGCCGATACCGGGCCCAAGGCCGGGGCCGAGGTGCAACTGGTCAGCCGGGCGAACGCGGTGCTGGCGACGGCGGTCACGGATGCGGATGGCTTCGCGGGTTTCGCGCCCGGCCTGACGCGGGGCACCGGGGCCGCCGCGCCGGCCTTGCTGACGGTGCGGATGGGCGCGGACGACTTCGCCTTCCTGTCGCTGACCGATCCCGAGTTCGACCTGAGCGACCGGGGGGTGGAAGGCCGCCCGGCGGCGCCGCCGATCGACGTGTTCCTGACGACCGAGCGCGGGGCCTACCGGGTTGGCGAGACGATCCATGTCACGGCCCTTGCGGGCGACGGGCGGGCGGATGCGGTCGCGGACCTGCCGCTGACGGCGATCCTGAGCCGTCCGGACGGGGTAGAATACGCCCGGCAGGTGTCCGAACCGGTCGGGGCCGGGGGCCATGTGCTGGCGTTCCCGCTGGGCCTGTCGGTGCCGCGCGGGACGTGGAAGATCGCGCTCCATGCCGATCCGGAGGCCGCGCCGCTGGTAACCGAGACGGTGCTGGTCGAGGACTTCCTGCCGGAGCGGATCGACGTGACGCTGTCGGTGCCCGACGGGCTGCTGCCAGCGGGCGAGGTCCTGCCGCTGGAGGTGCAGGCCGATTACCTGTTCGGCGCGCCTGCCGGGGACCTGCCGGTGTCGGGCTTCGCGTCCGTCGCCCCCAGTGCCGGGTTGCCGGGCTTCCCGGGTGTCGTGTTCGGCCGCCATGACGAGAGGCCCGAGACGGTGGGTGAGCCGCTGCCGCAGGTGGTGACAGGGCCGGGCGGGGCAGCGCTGGTGCCGGTCAGCCTGCCGGAGCCGCCGACGACCGACCGCCCCTACGAGGCGCGGCTGGCGGTCGAGGTCCGGGAGGGCAACGCGCGTCCGGTGGAGCGGCGGATCACGATGCCGCTGGCGCCGACCGCGCCGCTGCTGGGCCTGCGCCCCCTGTTCGAGGACAGCGCGCCCGAGAACGGGACCGCCGGGTTCGAGATCGTCGGTCTTTCCGCCGACCTCGCGCCCGAGGACATGACCGTGCGCTGGACCCTGAACCGGGTCGAGACCCGCTACCAGTGGTACCAGCTTTACGGTGACTGGACCTGGGAGCCGGTGACCCGCCGCACGCGCGTCGCCATCGGGGACGCGACGCTGGAGAACGGCCGCGCCGTGGTCGAGGCCGCCGTGGCCTGGGGGCGCTACGAGCTGGAGGTCGAGCGGCTGGACGGGACCTATGCCGCAGCCTCGACCGCGTTCAGCGCGGGCTGGTGGTCGGGCGATGACGCCAGTGCTACGCCGGACCTGCTGGCGGTGACGCTGGACAAGCCCAGCTACGCGGTCGGGGACACCGCCATGATGCGCGCCACCCCGGAGAGCGACGGCACCCTGCTGGTGACCGTGCTGTCGGACCGGCTGATCGACCGGCGCGTGGTGCCGGTGACGGCGGGCGAGATCGCTGTCGAGATTCCGGTGACCGACGCCTGGGGCAGCGGGGCCTACGTCACCGCGACGCTGCTGACGCCGGTCGGAGGCGACGCGCGGATGCCGACGCGGGCGCTGGGCCTTGCCCATGCCGCCGTCGACCCGGGCGACCGGGCACTGTCGGTCGCGCTCGACGCGCCCGAGGTGCAGCGCGCGGGCACGCCGCTGGAGATGCGCGTGACCGTGGCGGGTGCCGCGCCGGGAGAGCAGGCCTGGCTGACGCTGGCCGCCGTCGATGTCGGCATCCTGAACCTGACCAGCTTCGCGGCCCCCGATCCGCAGGGGCACTATTTCGGCCAGCGGCGGCTGGGCGTCGGGCTGCGCGACCTCTACGGGCGGCTGATCGATGCGACCGACGGCGCGCTGGGCGTGGTCCGCTCGGGTGGCGACGGCGCGGGCGACGCGCGGCTGGAGGCGCCGCCGCCGACCGAGGACCTGGCGGTGTGGTTCTCCGGCCCGGTGCAGGTGGACGCGGCCGGACAGGCGACACTGGTCTATGACCCCGGCCCGTTCAACGGCACTTTGCGGCTGATGGCCGTGGCCTGGACCGCGCGCGGGGTCGGGCAGGCCGCGACGGACGTGATCCTGCGCGACCCGGTGGTTCTGTCCGCAACTCTGCCGCGCTTCCTCGCCCCCGGCGACGAGAGCGTGCTGCGGCTGGAACTGACCCATGCCGACGGACCGGCGGGGGACGTGGGGCTCGGGGTGACGGCCACCGGACCGCTGATGCTGGCAGGGGCCGTGCCGGGCCGCGTGACGCTGCCGCCGCAGGGGCGGCAGGTGCTGGAGCTGCCGATCCGGGCCGGGGATGTGGGAGATGGCGACCTGACCGTCGCGCTGCGGCTGCCCGACGGCACGACGACCGAGCGGCAGTTGCGCCTCGGGGTCCGGGCCAACGATCCGGAGGTGACGCGCTCGAACCGGTTCACGCTGGCGGCCGGGGACACCTTTACCGTGGACCGGGACATCTTCGCGGGCTTCCGGGCGGGCACCGGGCATGCCGTGCTGTCGGCAGGCGCGCTGGCGCGGTTCGATGCGCCCGGGCTTCTGGCCGCGCTCGACCGCTACCCGTGGGGCTGTACCGAGCAGATCACCAGCCGGGCATTGCCGCTTCTCGACGCGCGTCCGCTGGCGCTGGCGATGGGACTCGACGGCGATGCCACGCTGGACGAGCGGTTGCAGCAGGCGATCGGGACGGTGATGACCCGCCAGACTTCCAGCGGCGCGTTCGGCCTGTGGCGGCCCGAGAGCGGCGACCTGTGGCTCGACGCCTATGTGACCGACTTCCTGAGCCGCGCCCGGGCGGCAGGGCTGGCGGTGCCGGATGTCGGCTTCCGCCTCGCCCTCGACAACCTGCGCAACCAGCTGAGCTACGTGCCGGACTTCGACTCCGGGGGGCAGCCGATTGCCTATGCGCTCTACGTGCTGGCGCGCGAAGGGGCCGCGGCGACGGGAGACCTGCGCTACTACGCCGACGTGAAGGCGGACGCGTTCTCGACCCCGCTCGCGCTGGCCCAGCTCGGCGCGGCGCTGGCGAGCTACGGCGACCAGACGCGGGCCGACCGGATGTTCCGGCTGGCGACGCAGCGGGTGGCCGCCGAGGCGGCGCGCCCGCCGGTGACGACGCTGTGGCGGATCGACTATGGCACCGCCCGGCGCGATGCGGCGGCGGTGCTGGCGCTGGCGCTGGAGGCGGGCAGCACGGCGGCGGACGAGGCCACGCTGGTGGCCGCCGCGCTGGCGCGTCCGGAGGACCGGCGCTCGACCCAGGAGGCGGTCTGGGCCCTGCGCGCCGCGACCGAACTGGCGACCGCGCCCGAGGCCGGGTTCACCGTCAACGACGAGGCGGTGGACGGGCCGCTGGTGCGGGTACTGGAGCCGGACACCTTCGCGCCGCTGGCGATCCGGACCCGCAGCTCCCGGGACGAGACGCTGGTGCTGACCACCTTCGGTGTGCCCGAGGTGGCCCCGCCCGCAGGCGGGAACGGCTACAGCATCGACCGGCGCTACTTCACGATGGAGGGCGAGCCGGTCACGCCGGAGCGGGTGCGCGCGGGCGACCGCTTCGTCACCCTGCTGACGGTCCGCCCCTCCGGCAGCCGCGAAGGGCGGCTGATGGTGGTCGACCCGCTGCCGGCGGGCTTCGAGATCGACAACCCGTCGCTGCTGTCGACAGGTGATGTCGCGGCGCTGGAGTGGCTGACGCTGGAGACGACGCCCAGCAACGTCGAGTTCCGGTCCGACCAGTTCCGCGCCGCGGTCGATCACTATGGCAGCCGGGCGTTCCAGCTGGCCTACATCGTCCGCGCCGTGTCGCCGGGCAGCTTCCATCACCCCGCCGCGATGGTGGAGGACATGTATCGCCCGCATTACCGGGCGGTCAGCGACACCGGGCGCGTGACGGTGGTGCGCTGAGGTGAGGTCCGCCAGGACGCTGCTGCTGGCGGTGGCGCTGCTCTTCGGCGCGGCGCTGGCGCGGGACAGCCTCGATGTCTGGGTGGCGGCGACCGAGCTGCCGCCGCTGGTGCCCGAGACCAGCGTCGAGATGCGCGACCGGAGCGGCGTCCTGCTGCGCGCCTACACGGTCGAGGACGGGCGCTATCGGCTGGGGGCCGACCCGGCGGCGGTAGACCCGCTCTACCTCGCGATGCTGCTGGCCTACGAGGATCAGCGGTTCCCTGACCATGCGGGGGTCGATCCGCTGGCGATCCTGCGCGCGGCGGGGCAGAGCCTGCGGGCGAGGCGTGTCGTCTCGGGCGGCTCGACGCTGACGATGCAGGTGGCGCGCCTGCTGGAAAACAGCGGCACCGGCGCCTGGGCGGGCAAGCTGCGGCAGGTCCGGCTGGCGCTGGCGCTGGAACGGCGGCTGACCAAGGCGCAGGTGCTTGAGCTTTACCTGACGCTGGCCCCGTTCGGCGGCAACATCGAAGGGGTGCGGGCCGGGGCGCTGACATGGCTGGGGCGGGCGCCGGGGCGGCTGACGCCCGCGCAGGCCGCGCTGCTGGTGGCCCTGCCGCAGAGCCCCGAATCCCGGCGACCGGACCGGTTTCCCGAGGCGGCGCGGCAGGCGCGGGACCGGGTGCTGGCCCGCGCGGCGGCGGCTGGCGTGATCGATGCCGAGACGCTGGAGAGTGCCCGGCGCGCCCCGGTTCCAGACCTTCGCCGCCCCTTTCCGGCGCTGGCGACGCACCTTACCGACCGGGTCGCGGCCGAGCGTCCGGGGCCGCTGCGGCACGACCTGAGCCTCGATGCCGGGTTGCAGGCCCGGCTGGAGGGGCTGGCGGCCGAGGCGGCGCGGACGACCGGGCCACAGATCTCGGCAGCGATCCTCGTGGTGGAGACCGCGACCGGGCTGATCCGGGCCTCGGTGGGATCGGCGGGCCTTGAGGATGGCGCGCGGCAAGGGTTCGTGGATATGACGCGGGCGGTCCGCTCGCCCGGTTCGACGCTGAAGCCGCTGGTTTATGGCCTTGCCTTCGATGCCGGGCTGGCCCACCCGGAGACCCTGATCGAGGACCGCCCGACCGCCTTTGGCACTTACGTGCCGCAGAACTTCGACAAGACGTGGCGGGGCACGCTGAGCTTGCGCGACGCGTTGCAGGCCTCGCTGAACATCCCGGCCGTGAAGCTGACCGAGGCGCTCGGTCCTGCCAACCTGACCGCCGCGATGCGCCGCGCAGGGATGGAGCCGCGCCTGCCGGGCGGGGTCCCGGGCCTTGCCGTGGCGCTGGGCGGGGTCGGGGTGACGCTGGAAGAACTGGTCGGCCTTTACGCCGGGATTGCCGCTGGCGGCCAGGCCGTGCGACCCGGGTGGGACGCCGCGAGTGCCGCGACCGGTGGCACCCGGATCATGGGCGAGGTCGCCGCCTGGCAGGTTGGCGACGTCCTGCGCGGGGTGCCGCCGCCGCCCCGTGCCGCGCGCGGGCTCGCCTTCAAGACGGGCACAAGCTACGGCCACCGTGACGCCTGGGCGATCGGCTATGACGGGGCGCATGTGGTCGGCGTCTGGCTGGGCCGCCCGGACGGCACGCCGGTCCCGGGGGCCTTCGGCGCGGATGTCGCTGCCCCGCTGCTGTTCGAGGCATTCGGCGCGGTGACGCCCCGGTTCGTGCCTGCCCCGCCGCCGCCGCCCGCGACGCTGACGGTGGCCACCGCCGACCTGCCGCTGCCGCTGCGCCAGTTCCGCAGCCGCGACGCGGCCCTGCAGCCCGAACGGCGGGTCGAGATCGCGTTTCCGCCGCAGGGCGCGGTGCTGGCCCCGATGCCGGGCGGACTGCCGGTGAAGCTGCGCGGCGGCGTGCCGCCCTTCGCCGTGCTGGCCGATGGCGTGCCGGTCGCGACGGGCGTGATGCGACGGGAGACCGCGCTGCAGGATGCCGGGCCAGGCTTCGTCACCCTGACGGTGATCGATGCCGAGGGGGCGGTGGGGCGCGTCTCGGTCGAGGTGCGCCCCTGAGCCGGGTCAGAGCCGTTCGAGCGCCAGCGCGATGCCCTGACCGCCGCCGATGCACATGGTGACGATGGCGCGCTTGCCGCCGGTGCGTTCAAGCTCGGCGATGGCCTTCACGGTCAGGATCGCGCCGGTGGCCCCGACCGGGTGGCCGAGCGCGATGGCGCCGCCGTTCGGGTTGACCTTGGTGGGGTCGAGGCCGAGGGCCCGGTTCACCGCGATGGCCTGAGCCGCGAAGGCCTCGTTCGACTCGATCACGTCGAAGTCGTCCACCGTCAGCCCGGTGCGCGCCAGCAGGGCCTCGACCGCGGGGATCGGGCCGATGCCCATGACCTCGGGCCGAACGCCGGAATGCGCGTAGCCGATCAGGCGCGCGCGCGGGGTCAGCCCGGCCTGCGCTGCGGCGCTCTCGGTCGCCAGCACGAGGGCCGCGGCCCCGTCGTTGATGCCGCTGGCGTTCCCGGCGGTGACGCTGCCGTCCTTGCGGAACACCGGGCGCAGACCGGCGAGGGCGTCGAGGCTGGTGGCCTTCGGGTGTTCGTCGGTATCCACCACGGTGGGGCCCTTGCGGCCCGCGATCTCGAACGGGACGATCTGGTCCTTGAACCGTCCTTCTGCGATGGCGGCGGCGGCGCGGGTCTGGCTCTCCATCGCGAAGGCATCCTGGTCTTCGCGGCTGACCCCATGCTCGGCCGCGACGTTCTCGGCGGTGACGCCCATGTGCCCGGTGCCGAACGGGCAGTTGAGCGCCCCCAGCATCATGTCCTGTGCGCCGACGTCGCCCATCTTCTGGCCCCAGCGGGCGGCAGGCAGGATGTAGGGCGAGCGGCTCATGCACTCGGCTCCGCCCGCCAGCGCGAACTCGGCATCGCCCAGCATCAGCGACTGCGCCGCCGAGACGATGGCCTGCGCACCCGATCCGCAGAGCCGGTTGACGTTCATCGCGGGCACGGTGTCGGGGACCCCGGCCTCCATCGCGGCGACGCGGCTGAGATACATGTCGCGCGGCTCGGTATTGATGATGTGCCCGAAGACGACGTGGCCGATGCGGTCGCCCTCGATCCCGGCGCGGGCGAGCGCGGCGCGGGCGACATGCGCCGCAAGCGTGATCGGGGGCGTGCCCGCAAAGCTGCCGCCAAAGGTGCCGATGGCGGTGCGGGCGCCGGAAAGAAAGACGATGCCGGTCATGTGTGGGGCCTCCCGAAACTGGTCTGGCGGCAGGGTGCCAAGGGCGCTGCGCGGCGTCCAGCGCGCCGCAACGTCACGGGGTCTCGAGGCGGGCGAAGCGCCGCAGGGCGCGGTCGAGGGCCTCGGCGTCCGCCGCCCCGAGATCTTCGACGAGGCCGGCCTGGAAGCTGCGGGCGATCCCGGCCAGTTCGGCCATCATTGCCGTGCCGCTGTCGGTCAGGGCCAGTTCCACGAGGCGGCGGTCGGTCCCGGAGGGGCGCTTGGTGACATGGCCCGCGGCCTCCAGCCGGGCGGCGGCGCGGCTGACCTTGGACTTGTCCATGTCGACCCGGGCGTGGATCTCGCGCACCGAGACGCCGCCCGACTGCGCGAGATGGGCGAGGACCCGCCATTCGGCCGTGCTGAGGCCGAAGCGCTCGCGATAGTGGCGGCTGAAGGCACGGCTGAGCCGCCCGGCCGCGACATTCATCCGGTAGGGCAGGAAGGCGTCGAGGTCGAAGGGCGGCGTATCCTTGGCCAAGGCGGGCTCCGGGTGGGGTCACGGCATTGGGCCATGCCGGGCGGACGCGATCAAGGCGGGATTGACAGGGGTCGTTCTTTGATTAACAAAGCAAGTATATGGCGAGGGAGGAGGAGCCCGTGCCGCACATCCAGATCGACTACTCGCCGAACCTCGAAGCGCGGCTCGACGTGGCCGGACTGTGCCGAGTCCTGCGCGACGCGGCCGCCGAGACCGGGGTCTTCCCGCTGGCGGGCATCCGGGTCAGGGCGACGGCCTGCACGCATGTCGTGATGGCGGACGGCAACCCGGAGCATGCCTTCCTCGACATCTCGGTGCGCCTGCGCGGCGGGCGGGCGATGGAGGACAAACGCCGGGCGACCGCGCATGTCTTCGCGGCCGCCGAAGCGTACTGCGCCGAGGTCATGGCGACCTCGTCCTTCATGCTGTCGCTCGAGATGCGGGACATCGATCCGGAGCTCAGCCCGAAAGCCAGCTCGATCCGACGCTACCTGCCGGGAGACATTGCATGAGCGACCTTGCCACTCACCTGTCGCAGCTTCGCGGCCTGCTCGACCGGATCCCCGACGGCGGTCTTCCGAACCTGATCGGCGGGCAGGATGTGCCGGCGGTCGGCGGCGGGCGGTTCGAGACACGGTCGCCGGTCGATGACAGCCTGATCTGCGAGGTCGCGCTGGGCGAGGCGGCGGACATCGACGCGGCGGCCAAGGCGGCGAAAGCGGCTTTCCCGGGCTGGGCCGCCGTCAGCGGGGCCGAGCGCAAGAAGATCCTGCACCGCATCGCCGATGCCATCGTCGCCCGTGCCGACGAGATCGCGCTCTGCGAGTGCTGGGACACCGGGCAAGCCTACCGCTTCATGTCCAAGGCCGCGCTGCGCGGGGCGGAGAACTTCCGGTACTTCGCCGACATGGCCCCCTCGGCGCGGGACGGGCAGGCGCTGCCGTCGCCCCATCACCTGAACGTGACGTCCCGCAGTCCGATCGGTCCGGTCGGGGTCATCACGCCCTGGAACACGCCCTTCATGCTGTCGACCTGGAAGATCGCCCCGGCGCTGGCGGCGGGCTGCACGGTGGTGCACAAGCCGGCGGAGTTCTCGCCCTGGACGGCGCGGTTGCTGGCGGAGATCTGCCGGGACGCCGGGCTGCCGGACGGTGTGCTGAACCTCGTTAACGGCTTCGGCGAGGGCGCGGGGCGCGCCCTGACCGAGCATCCCGACATCCGGGCCATCGCCTTCGTGGGCGAGTCGAAGACCGGGTCGGCCATCATGCGACAGGGGGCAGAGACCCTGAAGCGGGTGCATTTCGAACTCGGCGGCAAGAACCCGGTGATCGTGTTCGAGGATGCCGACCTCGACCGCGCCCTCAATGCGGCGGTGTTCATGATCTACTCGCTGAATGGCGAGCGCTGTACCTCGTCCTCGCGGCTGCTCGTGCAGGAGAGCATCGCCGACGCCTTCGAGGAGAAGCTGGCCGCGCGCGCCCGCGCCGTGCGGGTGGGGCATCCGCTCGATCCCGCGACCGAGGTCGGCCCGCTGATCCACAAGACCCATTTCGACAAGGTGACGGGCTATTTCGACGTGGCACGTGCCGAGGGCGCGCGCGTGGCCGCCGGTGGCGCGCGCGTCGGCGAGACCGGCTGGTTCGTCGCGCCGACGCTGTTCACCGGGGCGACGCCCGACATGCGGATTGCGCAGGAAGAGATCTTCGGTCCCGTGCTGACCGTGCTGCGCTTCCGCGACGAGGCTGAGGCGCTGGAGATCGCCAACGGCGTGGCCTACGGTCTGACGGGGTATGTCTGGACCAACGACCTGACGCGGGCGCTGCGGGTCTCGGACGCGCTGGAGGCCGGCATGATCTGGGTGAATTCCGAAAACGTGCGGCACCTGCCGACCCCCTTCGGCGGGGTCAAGGCCAGCGGCATCGGGCGGGACGGCGGGGACTGGTCCTTCGAGTTCTACATGGAGCAGAAGAACGTCGCCTTCGCGCTCGGGGCCCACAAGATCCCGAAACTGGGTGCCTGACCGGCACCGCCCAGCCCGAGCGAGAGGAAAGTCCGCATGCCCATCCCGCCCCCGGTCCTGTCGCCGCCGTTCAACATCGTCCGGCTGAGCCATGTCGAACTGCGTGTCACTGACCTTTCGTGGTCGCGGGCCTACTACGTCGACCTGCTCGGTCTGCAGGTCACGCGGGAGGAGCCGGACGCGCTCTACCTGCGCGCCATGGAAGAGCGCGGGCATCACTCGATGGTGCTGCGCCGGGCCGCGGAGCCGTCAGTCGGTGCGCTAGGCTTCAAGGTCTGGAGCGAGGAGGACCTCGATCTGGCGGCAGCCTGGTTCGCCGGGCAGGGGCTGCCGGTCCGCTGGGTCGAGCGGCCCTTCATGGGGCGCGTTCTGGCGACGCGCGATCCCTGGGGCATCCCGCTGGAGTTCTACGCCCGGATGGACCGGTTGCCGCCGATCCACCAGAATTACGCGCTCTATCGCGGGGTGAAGCCGCTCAGGATCGACCATTTCAACATGTTCGCCTCGGACGTGGATGCCAGCACGGCGTTCTGGGGACGCATGGGCTTCCGGGTGACGGAGTACACCGAGGACGCGGAGACCGGGCGGCTCTGGGCGGCATGGCTGCACCGCAAGGGCGGTGTGCATGACGTGGCGTTCACCAACGGGACCGGGCCGCGCCTGCACCATGTCGCCTTCTGGGTGCCGACACCGCTGAACATCATCGACCTGCTCGACCTGATGTCGACCAGCGGGTACCTCGAGAACATCGAGCGGGGCCCGGGGCGGCACGGCATCTCGAACGCGTTCTTCCTGTATATCCGCGACCGCGACGGCCACCGGACCGAGATCTACTGCTCGGACTACCAGACGGTCGATCCGGACCACGAGCCGATCAAGTGGGACCTGACCGACCCGCAGCGCCAGACCCTGTGGGGGGCTCCCGCGCCGCGCAGCTGGTTCGAGCTCGGCTCGCTCTTCGAGGGGGCGACCCCCGTCGAGAGCGCGCTGAAGGCACAACCGATCATCGCACCCTGACGGAGTAAGCATGGACTGGGACGACTTCCCCGGCTGGGGCGCGAAAATCTCTGAGTGGGCGGCGGAGTACCACCGCACCCTGCGCGACCGGCCGGTGCGGGCGCAGACGAAGCCGGGCGACATCGCGGCGCAGCTTCCCGTGTCCCCGCCCGAAGGGCCGGAGGGGATGCACGCCATCCTCGACGATTTCGAACGGATCGTGATGCCGGGCATGACGCATTGGCAGCACCCGCGCTTCTTTGCCTATTTCCCGGCCAATGCCGCGCCGCCCTCGATGCTGGCCGAAATGCTGGTCTCGACCCTCGCTGCCCAGTGCATGCTCTGGCAGACCTCGCCCGCCGCGACCGAGATGGAAACCCGGATGCTGGACTGGCTGCGGCAGGCGATCGGGTTGCCGGAGCGCTTCGCGGGGGTGATCCAGGACAGCGCGTCGTCGGCCACGCTGGCGGCGGTGCTGACCATGCGCGAGCGCGCGCTGGGCTGGCAGGGCAACGTCGAGGGTCTGAGCGGGATGCCGCGCCTCAGGGTCTATGCCTCGGCGGAGGTGCACAGTTCCGTCGACCGCGCGATCTGGGTCGCGGGGATCGGGCAGGAGAACCTGATCCGCGTCCCGGTGGCGGGACCGCTGCGCGGGATGGACGCCGCCGCACTGGAGGCCGCCATCGTCGCCGACATCGCGGCGGGGCATCGGCCTGCGGGCGTGGTGGCTTGCACCGGCGGAACCGGGACCGGGGCCTGCGACGACCTGCAGGCGGTGATTTCGGTGGCCAAGCGGCACGGTCTCTACGTCCATGTCGATGCGGCCTGGGCCGGGGCCGCGATGATCTGCCCGGAGTTCCGCACCCTATGGACCGGGGTCGAGGGGGCGGATTCGGTCGTCTTCAACCCGCACAAGTGGCTCGGGGCGCAGTTCGACTGTTCGGCGCATTTCGTGGCCGAGCCGGAGTCGCTGGTGCGGACGCTGGCGATCCAGCCGGAATACCTCAAGACCCACGGGCATGACGGCCTGATCAACTACTCGGAATGGTCGGTGCCGCTTGGCCGCCGGTTCCGGGCGCTGAAGCTGTGGTTCCTGCTCCGGTCCTACGGTCTGGAGGGGCTGCGCACCCGGTTGCGCAACCATGTCGCGTGGAGCCGCGCGCTGGCCGGACGGCTGCGGGCCGATCCGGTCTTCGAGATCGTGACCGAGCCGGTCCTGTCGCTGTTCACCTTCCGGCTGGCCGGGCGGGACGACGCGGCGCAACTGGCCTTCGTCAACCGGGTCAACGACGACGGGCGCATCTACCTGACCCAGACCAAGGTGGACGGGCGCATGGTCGTGCGCTTCCAGGTCGGGCAGTTCGACGCGACCGAGGAAGATGTCCTGTTCGCGGGCGACGTGATCCGCGAGCTGGGGGCGGCATGAGACTGGCGAGCTACAGCATCGGGGACGTCCCGTTCTGGGGGGCGGTGGCGGAGGGCGGCATGATCGCGCTGTCGCCCGAGTTCCCGCAGTGGCCGACGTTGCGCAGCGTGATTGCCGCGGGGGCGCTTTCGGAGGTGGCGGAGGCCGCGCGCGGACGGGCCGTGACCCATCCCGACGGGAGTTTCCGCTGGGAGATCCCGGTGCCGGACCCAGAGAAGATCCTCTGCGTCGGCGTCAACTTCCCCGACCGCAACGCCGAGTACAAGGACGGGACCGACGCCCCGCCGCACATGTCGCTGTTCATCCGGTTCCCGCGCAGCTTCGTCGGGCACGAGGTGCCGCTGACCCGCCCGCCGGAGACGCCGCAGCTCGACTACGAGGGCGAGATTGCCGTGATCATCGGGCGGGGCGGGCGGCGGATCGCCGAGGCGGACGCCCTGAACCACATCGCGGCGCTGACGCTTTGCAACGAGGGAACGCTGCGCGACTGGGTGCGGCACGCGAAGTTCAATGTCACGCAGGGCAAGAACTGGGACGGCTCCGGCGCCATGGGGCCGTGGCTGGTGCCCTTCACCGATCCGGCGCAGATCACCGATGTCGCGCTGCGCACCCGGGTGAATGGCGAGACGCGGCAGGACGACCGCACCGGGCGGATGCTGTTCCCGGTGGCGCGGCAGATCGCCTATATCTCGACCTTCACCACGCTGGTGCCCGGCGACATCATCGTGACCGGGACACCGACGGGCGCGGGCGCGCGGTTCGATCCGCCGCGCTACCTGGTTCCCGGCGACGTGGTCGAGGTCGAGGCGGAGGGGATCGGCCTGCTGCGCAACGGGGTGGTGGACGAATGACGCCCGACGAAATTGCTGCGGCCGCCGCGCGCTTGCTGGAGGCCGAGCGGACCCGTGTCCAGTGCGGGCTGCTCAGCCTTGCCCATCCGGGCATGACGCTCGACGACGCCTATGCGGTGCAGGCCGCCGTCGTCGCCGCGAAGGAGGCCGCCGGGCGGCGGCGGATCGGCTGGAAGATCGGCCTGACCAGCCGGGCGATGCAGCAGGCGCTGAACATCACCACGCCGGATTCCGGCGTGCTGCTCGACGACATGGTCTTCGAGGACGGTGCCACCGTACCGGAAGGCCGGTTCATCCAGCCCCGCGTCGAGGCCGAGATTGCCTTCCTGATGCGCGCGCCCCTGTCCGGGGCGGGCGTCACGCGGGAGGATGTCATCGCGGCGACGGACGCGGTCGCGCCCGCGCTCGAGATTCTCGATACCCGCATCCTGCGGGCCGATCCGGCGAGCGGCTGGGCGCGGATCATCACCGACACCGTTTCGGATAACGCGGCCAATGCCGGTGTGGTGCTGGGGCCCGCGCGCCATGACGTGCGCGCGACCGACCTGCGCCGGGTCGGGGCCATCGTGAAGCGGGACGGGGTGGTCGAGGAAACCGGCCTGGGCGCCGGGGTGCTGGACGACCCTGTGACCGGGATCGTCTGGCTGGTGCGTCGGCTGGCCGCCTACGGGCAGGGCCTGGCGCCGGGCGAGATCGTGCTGTCGGGATCGTTCATCCGGCCGATCGAGGCTCCGCCGGGGTCGGCGTTCGACGCGGATTTCGGCGCGTTCGGCGGCGTTTCGCTGGGCTTTGCCTGAGGGGCAGGAGGCCCGGCCGCAAGGACCGGGCCCTTACTTGGTTACTCGGCGGCCCAGCCGGAGACGGCCTTGACCTCGAGGAAGTCTTCCAGGCCCCAGACGCCGCCTTCACGCCCGTTGCCGGACTGCTTCATGCCGCCGAAGGGCGAGCCCGCGCTGCGCGACTTGCCGTTCATCTCGACCATGCCCGAGCGCAGCTTGCGCGCGACGCGGTTGGCCTTGGCGCCATCCGTGGTCTGCACGTAGTTCGTCAGGCCGTAGACCGTGTCGTTGGCGATGCGGATCGCGTCTTCCTCGGTGTCGAAGGGCAGGATCGACAAGACCGGGCCGAAGATCTCTTCGCGGGCGATGGTCATGTCGTTGGTCACGTCGGCGAAGACGGTCGGGCGGACGTAGTAGCCGCGGTTGAAGCCCTCGGGCCGTCCCGGACCGCCGGCGACGAGCCGTGCGCCCTCGGCGATCCCGGCCTCGATCAGGCCCTGGATCTTGTTGAACTGCGCTTCGCTGACGACCGGCCCGATGTGGCGGCCGCCTTCGCGCGGGTTGCCCACGGTGATGCTGTTGGCGACTTCGGCCGCGGCCTCGACCGTGCGGTCGTAGATGTCGCGCTGCACGAGCATCCGCGACGGCGCGTTACAGGACTGGCCGGAGTTGTTCATCATGTGGCGCACGCCGCGCTTCACGGCGGTCTCGTCTGCGTCCGAGAACAGGATGTTCGCGCCCTTGCCGCCCAGTTCGAGGCTGACGCGCTTGATGGTGTCGGCGGCAGCCTTGGAGATGGCGATCCCCGCGCGGGTCGAGCCGGTGAACGAGATCATGTCCACGTCCGGGTGCTTCGACAGCTGCGTGCCGACCCCGAGGCCGTCGCCGTTGACCATGTTGAAGACACCCTTCGGGAACCCCGCCTCGTGCACGATCTCGGCAAAGACGATCGACGACAGCGGCGCGACCTCGGACGGTTTCAGGACCATCGTGCAGCCCGTGGCCATCGCCGGGATCGCCTTGAGCGTCACCTGGTTCATCGGCCAGTTCCACGGCGTGATCATCCCGACGACGCCGATCGGTTCCATCAGGATACGGTCGTTCGGGGCGTGAGCCCCCAGCATCTTCTCGTAGGAGAAATCCTTGGCCGCGCGCAGGAAATTGGCGATGTGCCAGCTGCCCGCCGTGACCTGCTGCTCGCGGGACATGTCGATGGGGGCGCCCATTTCGAGGCTGATCGCCTCGGCCATGTCCGCGGCGCGGGCATTGTAGACCTCGAGCAGCTTCTCGATCAGCGCGAGACGTTCGGCATGCGGCGTCTCGGCCCAGTCCCAGAACGCGGCGCGCGCGGCGGCCACGGCCTTGTCGGTGTCGGCCTGTCCGCCGAGCGAGATCACCGCGCAGGGATCCTCGGTGGCGGGGTCGATGACGAGGCAGTCATTGGCGGCGCTGGGGGCCACCCAGGCCCCGTCGATGTAGAAGTCGCGTTTCTCGATCATGCTGAGTCTCCCTCGCTGGACCCGCCTCTTCGCAAGCGGCGCGGGTCGCGTCGCGCGCACCCTGTCACCAGTGTCGCATCTGCGCAAGCGGGGTGGAACCGGCGCCCGGCGGTGCCTAGCTGAACCGGGGACAGAGTCACCTACAGGAGAGAGACATGGCGCTGCGCATCAACGACACCGTGCCGGATTTTGCCGCCGACACCGACAAGGGGCGGATCGAGTCGTTCCACGACTGGATCGGCGAGAGCTGGGCAATCCTGTTCAGCCATCCGAAGGACTTCACCCCGGTCTGCACCACTGAGTTCTCGGCGGTGGCGCAACTGGCCGACGAGTGGGCGAAACGGAACACCAAGGTCATCGGCATCTCGGTCGATGGCGTCGAGGACCACAAGAAGTGGAAGGGCGACATCGAGAGCTATGCCGGCACCGGCGCGGGCTTCCCGATCATCGCCGATGAAGCGCTGGCGGTGTCGAAGATGTTCGACATGCTGCCCGCCGAGGCCTACCTGCCCGACGGCCGCACGCCGGCGGACAGCGCAACCGTGCGTTCGGTCTTCATCATCGGGCCGGACAAGCAACTGAAGCTGTCGATGACCTATCCAATGACCGTCGGCCGCAACTTCGCCGAGGTGCTGCGGGCGCTGGACGCACTGCAGACCAGCGCCGGGAACTGCGTGGCGATGCCCGCGAACTGGACCCCGGGGCAGGACGTGATCATTCCGACCTCGGTCTCGGACGAGGCGGCGAAGGAGAAGTACGGGTCCTTCACCACCCATTTCCCCTACCTGCGCACGACGAAACTGCCGGGCTGAGGCCCGTCCGGTCCGTCCCCGGCGATCCGTCGCCGCCGGGGACGGGCCGCCTGAAAGCCCTCGACACGGCGGCCGGGCATGGGAATTGTGGGGCTGTCAGTCACCGGAGTTCCCATGCCGCGCAAGGCCGTTCCGAAGCCGCCGCCCACGGTGATCGGATGGCGCGAGATCATCGCGCTGCCGGAGCTCGGGCTGGCCGAGATGCATGCCAAGATCGACACCGGGGCGCGGACCTCGGCGCTGCACGCCACCCGGATCGTGCCGTTCCAGCGCGACGGGCAGGACTGGGTGCGCTTCCGGATCCCGCGCGATCACGGCCATGCCGCGCGGACCTGCGAGTTGCCGCTGGTGGATCATCGCGAGATCAAGAACACCTCCGGCACGCCCGAGCCGCGCTACGTCGTCGAGACGCTGATGGTGCTGGGCGGGCGGCGCTGGCGGATCGAGGTGTCCCTGGCGGATCGCAAGGCGATGCGAATGCCGATCATCCTCGGACGGACCGCGATCCGTCGGCACAATATTCTTGTCGACGCCGGGCGATCGTATTTGGTGCCCTTGCCGGGGCCGAAAGGGGCGGATAGATCCCGCGCGCCTGCCCGAAAGGACGTCCCATGAAGCTCGCCATGCTCGCCCGCAACGCGGGTCTCTACACGCACCAGCGGCTGAAGGAAGCGGCCGAGGCCAGGGGGCACACCCTCGACATCATCAACACACTGCGCTGCTACATGAACATCGCGTCGCGGCGGCCCGAGATCTATTACAACGGCGAGAAGCTGCCGCTCTATGACGCCGTGATCCCGAGGATCGGCGCCAGCGTCACGTTCTATGGCCTCGCCGTTCTGCGCCAGTTCGAGATGATGGGGGTCTATCCCCTGAATGAAAGCGTGGCGATCGGGCGGTCGCGGGACAAGCTGCGCTCGATGCAGCTTCTGGCCCGCGACGGAATCGGCCTGCCAGTCACAACCTTTGCCTATGATCCGAAACAGACCGAGGAGGTCATCGCGCTGGCCGGCGGTGCGCCGCTGGTCATCAAGCTGCTGGAGGGGACGCAGGGCATCGGCGTCGTTCTCGCGGACACCGAGCGCAGCGCAAAGTCGGTGATCGAGGCGTTCCGCGGCGCCAACGTGAACATCCTCGTGCAGGAGTTCATCAAGGAGGCGGGCGGCACCGACATCCGGGCGCTGGTCGTCGGCGGCAAGGTGGTCGCGGCCATGCAGCGTTCGGGGGCCGAGGGCGAGTTCCGCTCGAACCTGCACCGGGGCGGCAGCGCCAAGACGGTGAAGATCACCCCGGAAGAGCGCTCGACCGCCCTGCGCGCGGCCAAGGCCATGGGGCTGAACGTCTGTGGCGTGGACATGCTGCGCTCGAATCACGGGCCGGTGGTGATGGAGGTCAACTCGTCGCCAGGGCTGGAGGGGGTCGAGAACGCGACCGGAATCGACATCGCGGGCAAGATCATCGAGTTCCTCGAGCGCAACGCCCGCGAGGGGGCGACACGGACCAAGGGCAAGGGCTGAGCCATGACCGCCGTGCCGCCCGTCTTCCAGATCGCGGGACGCCGGATCGCGCCGGGCAAGCGCACCACGGTCGAGTTGCCGGTGGCGCAACTGTCGGACCACACGCCGGTGACCATGTCGGTGCATGTGATCCACGGCAAGCGGCCGGGCCCGGTCCTGTTCGTCTCGGCCGCCGTGCATGGGGACGAGGTGATCGGGGTCGAGATCGTGCGGCGCCTGCTGCGGGCGGCGGCGCTCGACCGGCTGGCGGGGACGCTGCTGGCGGTGCCGATCGTCAACACCTTCGGTTTCCTGAACCAGTCGCGGTATCTGCCGGACCGGCGCGATCTGAACCGCAGCTTTCCCGGCTCGGCGGAAGGGTCGCTGGCGGCGCGTCTGGCCTACCTGTTCCTGTCCGAGATCGTCGCCCGCTCGGACTTCGGGATCGATCTGCACTCGGCGGCCACGGCGCGGACGAACCTGCCGCAGATCCGCATCTCGCCGGGAAACGCCCGGACGCTGGAGATGGCGCGGACCTTCGGGGCGCCGGTGATCCTGACCTCGAAGGAGCGGGACGGCTCGCTGCGCCAGGCGGCATCGTCGCGCGGCATCGACATGCTGCTATACGAGGCTGGCGAGGGCCTGCGGTTTGACGAACTGGCCGCCCGTGCCGGGGTCAGCGGCATCCTGCGGGTGATGCACGCGCTGGGCATGATCGGCGGCAAGGGGATCACGCGCCCGCGGGCCCAGCCGCTGCTGTGCCGGCATTCGGCCTGGGTGCGCGCCCCGTCCTCCGGCCTGATGCGGGCGTTCAAGAGCACGGGTGACCTCGTGGCGGCAGGGGACCTGCTGGCCATCGTGTCGGATCCGTTCGGCGAGGTGGAAGCCACCGTCGAGGCCGACCGCCCCGGCATCATCGTCGGCCGGTCGAACCTGCCCGTGGTCAACGAAGGCGATGCCCTGTTCCATGTCGCGGAGCTGCCGAAGCCGGAGTCCGCCAGCGGCACGGTCGAGGCCCTGACCGGGCAACTGGACGCGGATCCGCTGTTCGACGAGGACGAGATCATCTGAGACTTCACCGGACGGCTCCCGTGTGCAAACTTGGGGAGAGCGAAGTCTGGAGGCATCATGGAGTTCGAGGATCTCGAAACCTTTCTCGCCCTGCCGCGCGAAATGATCCTGCACGCGCCGTTGCCGGTGCCCATGGTGGCGGGTTGGATGCGGGTGACGCCGCCCGCGGTCAAGCTGATGCTGGCGCGCGGGACCTTGCAGCCGATCCGGCTGGCCGGGGCCGAGTTCGTGTCGGCGGGCAGCCTGAAGGACTGGCAGGTGGCGTTCGAGGCGGATCTGCTGAAGGCCCGCAAGGCGCTGGTGAAGGTCGCCCGCAAGGGCGGGACGCTGGCCTACTCCGACCTGCTGACACGGATCGGACGCGACTATGCCAACCCCGGCGACCGGCGCCGCATCGGGCGGTTGATGGTCCTGCTGGGCGAGACCACGCTGGCCGAGGACGGCGTGCTGCTGCCGGTTGCGGCCATCTCGAAGCAGACCGGTCTGCCGAAGCACGGGGTCTGGGAGCTGGCCGAGCGCGCCGGGCTCTATGCCCCGGGGAAGGACACGCCCGAGGGGTTCGCCGAAAAGCATCTGAAGAAGCTCGCCAAGACCTACGCCAAGGCGAAATGAGAAAGCCCCGGCGCGGGGCCGGGGCTTTCCTGTCCTTTCGCGGGTCGAAAGGCCTTACTCGGCGCTTTCTTCCTTCTCGCGGGCGATCTCTTCGCCGGTCTCCTGGTCGACCATCTTCATGGCAAGGCGGACCTTGCCGCGATCGTCGAAGCCCAGCAGCTTGACCCAGACCTCCTGGCCTTCCTTCAGCACGTCCGACGGATGGTTCAGGCGGCGGTTCTCGATCTGGCTGACATGCACGAGGCCGTCGCGCTTGCCGAAGAAGTTCACGAAGGCCCCGAAGTCCACGATCTTGACGACCGTGCCCTTGTAGACCTTGCCCTCTTCCGGCTCGGCGACGATCGAATAGATCATGTCGTAGGCCTTCTTGATCGAGTCGGCGTTGGCCGAAGCGATCTTGATCACGCCGTCGTCGTTGATGTCGACCTTGGCGCCCGAAACCTCGACGATCTCGCGGATCACCTTGCCGCCCGAGCCGATCACTTCACGGATCTTGTCGGTCGGAATGGTCATCGTCTCGATCCGCGGCGCGTGGGCCGAGAACTCGGTCCGGCCCTGCGACAGGGCTTTCGACATCTCGCCGAGGATGTGCATCCGGCCGTCCTTCGCCTGGGCGAGGGCCTGTTCCATGATCTCGGGCGTGATGCCCGCGACCTTGATGTCCATCTGCAGCGAGGTGATGCCGTTCTCGGTGCCCGCGACCTTGAAGTCCATGTCGCCGAGGTGATCCTCGTCGCCCAGGATGTCGGTCAGCACCGCCCAGCGGCCATCGTCTTCGAGGATCAGACCCATCGCGACGCCCGCGACCGGAGCCTTGAGCGGCACGCCCGCGTCCATCATCGACAGCGACGAGCCGCAAACGGTGGCCATCGAGGACGACCCGTTCGACTCGGTGATCTCCGAGACGAGGCGGATCGTGTACGGGAAGTCGGTTGCCGCCGGCAGCACCGCCTGCAGCGCGCGCCAGGCCAGCTTGCCGTGGCCGATTTCGCGGCGGCCGGGCGAGCCGACACGACCAACTTCACCGACCGAGTAGGGCGGGAAGTTGTAGTGCAGCAGGAAGTTCGAGCGGTAGGTGCCTTCCAGCGCGTCGATCATCTGCTCGTCGTCGCCGGTGCCGAGCGTGGTGACCACGAGGCCCTGCGTCTCGCCGCGGGTGAACAGCGCCGAGCCGTGGGTGCGCGGCAGGATGCCGACCTCGGACACGATCGGACGGACCGTAGTGCGGTCGCGGCCGTCGATCCGGGCGCCACCGTTGATGATGTCGCCGCGCAGGATCGAGGACTCGAGCTTCTTGAAGGCCGAGCCGAGGTTCGGGTCGGCGGCTTCTTCCTCGGTCAGGCCGGCCTTCACGGCGGCCCGGGCCGCGGCGATGGCGTTGGTGCGCTCTTGCTTGTCGCGCAGGGCGAAGGCGGCCCGCATCTGGGTCTCGCCGAGTCTTTTGACCTTGGCATAGAGATCCGCGTAGTCGGGCGGGGTGAAGTCGAACGGCTCCTTCGCCGAGTCTTCGGCGAGCGCGATGATCAGGTCGATCACCGGCTGGATCTGCTCATGGCCGAACTTCACGGCGCCCAGCATTTCGGCCTCGGACAGCTCGTAGGCTTCCGACTCCACCATCATCACGGCGTCCTTGGTGCCGGCGACGACGAGGTCGAGGCGCTGCTCGGGGTTGTTGCGCAGCTGGGTCATGTCGCTGACGGCCGGGTTCAGCACGTACTCGCCATCGACGAAGCCGACGCGGCAGCCCGCGATCGGGCCCATGAACGGCACGCCCGAGATGGTCAGCGCCGCCGACGCGGCGATCATCGCCACGATGTCCGGATCGTTCTCGAGATCATGGCTGAGCACGGTGCACATCACCAGGACTTCGTTCTTGAAGCCGGGGACGAAGAGCGGGCGGATCGGACGGTCGATCAGGCGCGCGGTCAGCGTCTCCTTCTCGGTCGGACGTGCCTCGCGCTTGAAGAAGCCGCCGGGGATCTTGCCGGCCGCATAGTATTTTTCCTGGTAGTGAACCGTCAGCGGAAAGAAATCCTGGCCCGGCTTCTGCTCGCGGGCATAGGTGACGTTGGCCATCACGCTGGTTTCGCCAAGGGTGGCGATCACCGAGCCGTCGGCCTGACGGGCGACCTTGCCCGTTTCCAGAGTGAGGGTTTCCTCCCCCCACTGCATCGATTTCGTGGTAACGTTGAACATCAGCGTATCCTGTAAGGGAGCACTCCCGGCCCTCCGGGTCTCCCGTTTGAATGGCGGCCCCATTGCCGCCGACCCCTTCATCATTCCATGCGCCGGGGTCGGAGCGTCACGTCTCAGATGGCGCGCATTTACACGTTTTGTGGACAGAGGGAAACGGGCAATGCAGTCTTCCCCATTCCACGGCCCCGGGGCGTGCGGCCATCGAAGGAGCGATGCACATGCACTACCATCATCTCTATGCGGGTCCCGACGGCGAAAGCCACTGGCGCGAAGTGGCCGTGACGGTGGAGGAGCGCAGCTTCGCGCCGCCCGCCAAGGCGATCGAGATATCGGAGACCGAACCGGCGACCGGTACGCTGTTCCTGCGTCTCGCGGCCGGATGGGATGAGCCGCCGCATCCGACGCCGCGGGCACAGGTCCTCGTCTGCCTCCGCGGCCGGATCGCCGTCACCGCCAGCGACGGCGAGCAGCGCGAGATCGGGCCGGGCGATGTCTGGCGGATGGAGGACACCCACGGCAAGAGTCACCATACGCGGGTGTTGGGCGATACCGCGATGGACTGCCTGATCGTCCAGCTTCCCTGACCGGCCGAAACGAAAAAGGGCCGCTGCGGGCGGCCCTTCGTCATAGCGGTGCGGCGCAGATCAGCGGCGGATGCCGAGGTTCTGGATCAGCGAGGTGTAGCGCGCTTCGTCCTTGCGCTTGACGTAGTCGAGCAGCTTGCGGCGCTGGGCCACGAGCTTGAGCAGACCCCGACGGGAATGGTTGTCCTTCTTGTGGGTCTTGAAGTGCTCGGTCAGCGTGGTGATGCGCGAGGTCAGGATCGCGACCTGGACCTCGGGCGAACCGGTGTCGCCGTCCTTGGTGCCGTACTGCTTGATCAGACGGGTCTTTTCTTCAGCGGTGATCGACATCGGATGCTCCTTTCGGATCTGAGGGATGGCACAAGCCGGGATGTCGTCCAGCAGGGCCCGTAGAGATGCGCGCGTATAGCGGGAGTCGCCGGGGTTGGAAAGCCCTTTTGCCGGGCTGGGCGTCATGCCCGGAACGCGGCCCGGTGGTGGGGCGTCCTGCGGTTCGTCCGGGACAACAATCTGGCCGCGCCGGTGGAGCGCGGCCACGCGAGTCCCTGATCTGATTCTAAGCGGCGGCACCCCGCCGTTCTCGGAATGCGGACAATTCAACCAAGTCTCTTGCGACTGTTTTCCCCCGCCGGTCAAAATACGGCAAAATGACGGCAATTTCGGAAATCAATAGCGGCGAAACCATGGCGCCCGATACTCGGATCCGGAAATGCGATCCGTGTGAGGGAGTTGAACATGTTGATGCTGGGTGGCCTGCTGAGCCTGTTGTTTGCCGGAACCGCGCTGAGTGCGCTCGTGCCCAGCGACACGCTCGATGAAGACGATATCGACCCGACCGAGCCGCCGGTGCCGGACACGCCGGTCGATGACGACCTGAGCCTGCTCAACCCGATCGACGGCGACGGCAGCGGCAACACGTTCTTCGGCACGGCCAAGGGCGACCTGATGAACGGCAAGGGCGGGGCGGACGACCTGCGCGGCCGCGGCGGTTCGGACATCATCGACGGCAAGGAAGGCGACGACCTGCTGATCGGCAACGATGGCAACGACATTCTCTACGGACGACCGGGCATGGATACGATGCGCGGCGGCAACGGCGACGACCAGATGTTCGGCGGCGCGGATGCCGACAACATGCATGGCGGCGTCGGCAACGACTACATGGACGGCGGGGCCGGAAACGACGACATGGACGGCGGCGAGGGCAACGACGTCGTCATCGGCGGGTCGAGCTTCGACATCCTGCGCGGCGGCACCGGGCGCGACGAGCTCTACGGCGGGTCGGGCTGGGATGATCTCTACGGCAACGAGGGGGATGACCTGCTGGCCGGCGGATTCGGGCGGGACGACCTGTTCGGCGGCGACGGAAATGATGTCATGGACGGCGGCGAGGGCAACGACCGGCTGATCGGCGGTGACGGCAACGACACCATGGACGGCGGCACCGGGCGCGACGTGATCCGCGGCGACGATGGCGACGACATTGCCTATGGCGGCAACGAGAACGACGTCATCAACGGCGGCGACGGGCGTGACATCCTGTTCGGCGGCGACAACGCCGACAAGATCTGGGGCGATGACGGCAACGACATCCTGTTCGGCGGTCTCGGCGAGGACACTATCGGTGGCGGGCAGGGTGACGACATCCTCGTCGGCGTCTGGGCCAAGACCATCGACGGCATGGTGAAGGACGAGGATGACAACGACATCCTGCGCGGCGGCATGGGCGATGACACCCTGATCCTCGGCGGCGATGACACCGGCACCGGCAATGACGGGGCGGACACCTTCGTGGCCGGGGACTATGCCACCAGCGGCCCGGCCTTCGTCACCGACTTCAATCCGGCCGAGGACACGCTGAAGCTCTACTACGACAACTCGCTGTCGGGGGCGCCGACCGTGACGACCTCGCCGGACGGCTCGGGCGGGACCGAGGTATACCTGAACGGGGCGCTGACGGTCGTTCTGCAGAACGCATCGGTCGACCCGGCTGCGGTCGTGCTGCAGGGCTACCCGAAGACCTTCCCGATCCCGGTGCCGACCCCGTAAGGCAGCCCACCGCACGGCTTGGATTGGCCCGCCCCACGTGGCGGGCCTTTTCGTGTCTGTCAGGCGCGGAAGAAGGGCAGGAAGGCGTCGAGGACGGCCTTCGGGTTCTCCTCCATCGCGAAGTGGCCGGACACGCAGGAGGCGTCCGTCACCCGGTCGGCCCAGTCCCGCCACAGCCCGGCCGGATCCCCCGTGCGGGCGGGAAAGCCGGTCTCGGCCCAGAGGAAATGCACGGGTGCGGCGACCTTGCGGCCCGCCGCCATGTCGGCTTCGTCGATCTGGCGGTCGATCCCCGCCCCGGCCCGGTAGTCGGCGCACATCGCCGCGACGCGGGCGGGATCGCGGAACTGGGCGCGGTAGCTCTCGAGGGCGTCCGGCGCAAAGGTGTCGAGCGACTTCGCCAAGGTCCAGCTTTCCAGCGTCCAGTCGCAGTAGCCGACCGGATCGGCCCCGATCATGCGCTCGGGAAGGGGGCTGGGCTGTGCGAGGAACGTCCAGTGATAGGCCTTCATCGCCAGGTCCGCCGACCAGCTGGCCCAGAAGCTGCCTGTGGGGACGATCTCGATGATCCCGAGCCGATCCACCCGCTCCGGCATGTCGAGGGCGAGGCGATAGGCAACCCGGGCACCCCGGTCATGGCCCAGCACATGCGCCCGCGAGATCCCGAGTGCGTCCATCAGCCCGGTGATGTCCCGCGCCATCTCGCGCTTGGCGTAGGCGGTGGCGTCCGGCGTATCGGTAGGCGCATCGCTGTCGCCGTAGCCGCGCAGGTCCGGGATGATGACGTGGAAATGCTCGGCCAGCGCGGGCGCGACCCGGTGCCAGGTCATGTGGTTCTGCGGATAGCCGTGCAGCAGGATCAGGGCCGGTCCCGACCCCGCCTGATGCACGCTCAGAGTGATCCCGTTAGTCGCGATGCGGGAGGCGGTGAAGCCTTCGATCATGGCCAGGTCTCCGGCTGTTGGCTGTAGGCGATATAGAGCGGGTGTTTCGGGTGGCCGTCCTTCGACAATCCGAGATGGGTCAGCGTCCGCCCGGTTGCCCGCAGAAGTGTCTCGACCTGTCTGCCCCGATCCAGATGGGCCCCGTGCGTGCCCCAGGCGCAAACGATGGCATCCGCCCACAGCGCCCCGTCCCGGATCGCCGCGTCATTGGCCGGGCCGACGGGATCGGCGGCGGCCCGCATCGCCTGCGGATCGGTGTCGCGCCACGCGAAGATGTTGCAGACCCGGAAGCCGCCGTAGCCCAGCGCGCGGGCGCGCCGCTCGCAGCGCTCGACGGTCGGATCGTTCTGCACCTCCGTCGCGGTCGAGGGGTTCAGCATGACGAAGAGCACGCGCGGTCCGGTGCCCCAGATCCGGGTCAGGGCATAGCGGTAGCGTTCGCAAGGGGAATAGACCGCGACCGAGGCCGCGTCGCCCTTCTGATGGGTACGGGTGATCATGCCCCGGTTCTCGCCTGTGGCGCGCCGGTCGGCAAGATCTCAGCCGCGGGGCCAGATCGGGTGCCGGTCGTCGATGACGATCGGGTGGCGGTGCGCCGACCCCGCCCCGTGGGCCCGCAGGTGCGGGTGGTCGGACGGCAGGTCGGGGTGGTCGTGCGGCAGCGGGGCCTCGGTCTCGGGGCGCCACAGCCGGGCCGCGATCAGGGCCGAGGCGCCGCCGAGACCGGCGAGACCCAGCAGCACGCCCGGCAGGCCGAACGCGTCGCCGCCCCACCCGGCCAGCGGATAGGTCAGCAGCCAGCAGGCATGGCTGAGCGCGAACTGTGCCGCAAAGAGGGCAGGGCGGTCCTCCGGATGCGCCGACCGGCGCAGCAACCGGCCCGACGGGGTGACGATGCCGGAATACCCGAGCCCGAACAGCATCCAGGCCCCGAGGAGCAGCGACCAGGGCGGTGGCCCGTCGCGCAGCCACAGGGCGGCCGTGGCCACGGCAGCGAGGCACAGCAGCAGGGCAGCCCCAAGCATGGCACTGCGGTCGCTGACGCGGTGCAGCAGTGGCGGAAGACCCAGCGCGGCCAGCATTGAGCCGGTCCCGAACGCGGCCAGCACCAGCGCGACCGAGGTCTGGTCGCGGCCATAGACCCCCTGCACCGCGACAACCGTGTTCACCAGCACGAAGGCCGACAACGCGGCCGCCGTCATGGTCAGGGCGAGCAGGCCGCGCAGGCGCGGCGTGGCGAGGTAGAGCCGCGTGCTGCGGGTCACCCGGTCGAGAAACGGGCGCGCAACAGGCGCCGCCGCAGGCAGCGTGGTCGTCAGCACCAGCGCGGCCGAGGCGAGAAAGCCCAGCGTCGTGCCGGTAAAGAGCCACGAATACCCCACCACGGTCAGCAGCAGTCCGGCCAGCGCCGGGCTGGCGAGGTTCTCGAGGTCATAGGCCAGCCGCGAGAGCGCCAGCGCCTGGGTGTAGTCCTCTTCCTCGGGCAGAATGTCGGGGATGACGGCCTGAAACGCTGGGGTGAAGGTGGCCGAGGCCGCCTGCAACACGAAGATCAGGACATAGACCTGCCAGATCGCGTCGATGAACGGCAGCGCCAGCGCCACCGAAGCGCGGATCAGGTCCGCCGCGACCAGCACCGTGCGCCGCGGCAGGCGCACGGCGAGGGCCTGCGTGACCGGCGCCAGACCGACATAGGCCAGCATCTTGATCGCGTAGGCGGTCCCGAGGACGATCCCCGCCCGCTCGCCCGCCAGATCGAAGGCCAGCAGGCCGAGGGCGACCGTCAGCAGCCCGGTGCCGATAAGGGCGACGACCTGCGCGGCGAAGAGCCGGGCGTAGACGGGATGGGCAAGGACCTTCAGCATGAACCGGAGGCTAACGCGCCGTGGCCGGTGCGCAAGGTGGCCTCAGTCGTTGAAGACGCGTGTCGGATGCAGTTCCCCGGCCCGGTAGATGCCGACCGCGACCGGACGTCCGTCATGGCTGGCCCAGGCTTCGTCGCCGTACTCGGCCTCCGAGGTCAGGACGAGGCCGGGATTGCCGTTCCGCAGGCGCGCCGCGCCCTCTGCCGTAGCCCGCAGTTCCGGCAGGTCCGCCAGCCCGGTTTCCAGCGGAAGCAGGCGCGCGTCGAGGGCGGGCGTCCGGGCCTCGGCCTCGACCGTCTCCAGGCTGACCGCATCCTCCAGCTCGAACGGACCCGACCAGATGCGGCGCAGAACGGTCACATGGGCATGGCATCCGAGCCGCTGGCCGAGGTCGCGCGCCACGGAACGGACGTATCCGCCCTTGCCGCAGACCATTTCCAGAACGGCATGATCGGGGTCGGGACGCTCCGAAAGGGTCAGGCTCTCGACATAGAGCGGACGCGCGGCGATCTCGACGTCCTCGCCGTCGCGGGCCAGCTTGTAGGCGCGCTGGCCGTCGATCTTGACCGCCGAGAACTGTGGCGGGACCTGTTCGATGTCGCCGACGAATTCCGGCAGCGCGGCCAGGATCTGCGCATCGGTCGGACGCAGGTCCGAGGTGGCGATCACCTCCCCCTCGGCGTCGTCGGTGTTCGTCGCCTGTCCGAACCGGACCGTGAAGCGATAGGCTTTCAGCGCGTCCGTGATGTAGGGCACTGTCTTGGTCGCCTCGCCGAGGGCCACGGCAAGGATGCCGGTCGCAGCAGGGTCGAGGGTGCCGGCATGGCCAGCCTTTTGCGCGTCGAAGGCCCAGCGCACCTTGTTGACAACGGTCGTCGAGGTCAGCCCGGCGGGTTTGTCCACCACCAGCCACCCCGAAATCGCGCGTCCCTTCTTCCTGCGTCCCATCGGTCGCCCTCGTCTGCATCCTGCCCGGAAAGGCGGCTCGTCTAGCCCGGGTCCGGGACCGGGGTCAATCGTCGGACGCGTCGGTGTCGTCGTCGTCCTTTTCCAGGTCGCGGCGGACCTCGGGCTGGTCGAACAGGCGTCGTGTCTCGTCCATCCGGTCGAAGGTTTCGTCGATGGCGAAGCGCAGCTCCGGTGCGTATTTCAGCGTCATTTCCTTCGACACCATGCGCCGCAGCTCGTGCCGGTGCTCGCGCAGGGCCTTCAGTGCCTCTTCCGCGCCCTTGCCGCCCAGCGGCAGGACATAGGCGGTGGCGATCTTCAGGTCGGGCGACACCCGTACTTCGCCCACGGTGATCGACATGGCGTTGAGTGCCGGATCGTGGACGTCGCCGCGCATCAGCACATCCGACAGGGTGCGCCGGATCAGTTCTCCGACACGCAACTGGCGCTGGCTCGGTCCGCGTGCGGGCTCGTGGGATCTGCGGGACATGGGGCCCTCCTGTGGATCGGGCCGATGTAAGCCCCCGGGTCCCCACGTGCAACGGCTTTGCCAAGCCCGTCCCGGGCGGCTAGGAGAGGGTCTGCACGCAGCAGAGGGGCGCAGGACATGGCTGACTTGCCGGGAATCGTGGTGACGGGGGCCTCGGGTCGGATGGGCCGGATGCTGGTCGAGACGATCCGTGCCAGCGACAAGGCGCGCCTTGTCGGCGTCACCGAGCGGTCGGGGCACTCCTGGGTCGGGCAGGATATCGGCGTTGCGCTGGGCGGTCCCGAAGCCGGCGTGACGGTGACCGACGACCCGCTGGAGGCCTTCGCGCAGGCACAGGCGGTGATCGACTTCACCGCCCCCGCCGCGACCGTCGCCCATGCCGAGCTGACCGCGCAGGCCCGTGCCGTGCATGTCATCGGCACCACGGGCCTGTCGGAGGCGGACCTCGAGGTTCTGACCCATGCCGCGCGCCATGCCGTGATCGTTCGCGCGGGCAACATGAGCCTCGGGGTGAACCTGCTCGTGGGCTTGACCCGCCGGGTCGCCGCGGCGCTGGGCGAGGAGTTCGACATCGAGGTGATCGAGGCGCACCACCGCATGAAGGTGGATGCGCCCTCGGGCACGGCCCTGATGCTGGGCGAGGCCGCTGCCGCGGGGCGCGGCGTGGTGCTGGGCGACGTGGCCGACCGGGGCCGCGACGGGATCACCGGGGCGCGGCAGCCGGGGGCGATCGGGTTCTCGGCGATCCGGGGCGGCGATATCGTGGGCGAGCACGACGTGCTCTTCGCCGGGGAGGGCGAGCGGATCGTGCTGCGCCATGTCGCGACCGACCGCGCCATCTTCGCCCGGGGCGCCTTGCGGGCAGCCCTCTGGGGGCAGGACCGGAAGCCCGGTCAGTATGACATGATGGACGTGCTCGGCCTGTCCGACTGATCCGGCTCGGCGGATTGCCGCGCGGGTCAGGCCGCCTTTCTCCGCGGTTCTTGATCCGATCCGGGCCAATAGCAGTATATCCCGCAAAGCTTGAGCAACCTGACGAGCCTGACCATGCGTGAGACCCTCGCCGCCGCCGGACTGATTGCCACCCTCTCTCTCGCCGCCGCCGAGGCGCGCGCCGAGAGCTTCGAGACCGTCACCGACGGCCGCGCCTTCGTGCAGCTGGTCGCGGGCAAGACCCTGACCCTCGTCCGGCCGTTCCTGATGCGGAATGCCGTCAAGCTGGAGGTCTCGCCCGAGGGACGGATCACCGGAACGGCGCTGACGGCCCCGGTGACCGGCCAGTGGCAGTGGCAGAACGGCTATTTCTGCCGCGAGATGGCGTGGGGCGATGACCCGATCCCGGCCAACTGCCAGGTCGTTCAGGTCAACGGCGACCGGATCCGCTTCATCGCTGATCAGGGACAGGGCGACCGGGCCGACTTCGCGCTGCGCTAAGGCGCGTCAGAAGTCGATCGCGATTCCCTTTTTCTCCCAGTCCCCGTAGCGGACGGCTTCCGGGCCGTTGCGACCGCCGAGTTCTGTCGGCAGGACGACCGGCTTTGCCTTCGCCCGGCGCGCGTCGGCCTCCTCGAGGGCCCGGCGCGCGGGCTCGGGCAGGGCGGCGCGGCGGGCCTGTTCCTCGGGGCTCAGGGGGGCGGGGGTCTCGGTCATGACGGGCTCCGGGTTGATCCGTGCTGGGGGGTGATATACCGCTGACGCCTCGCACGCCAACCCCGGCGTGCCCGGAGACAGGCCCATGAGCAAAGCCGGACTGGATGCGCGTCGCGCTGCCCTCGCCCTTGCGACCGGTGTGCGCGAAGGGCGCGCGCTGGCCGAGCAGGTGGCCGCCGCAGATGGTCCGCTCCGTGATCTCGCGCCGTCGGACCGGGCGCGCGCGCAGCGCCTCGCCCTTGCGCTGTTCCGGGACCGGGCGCGGGCCGACCGGCTGATCGACCCGCTGATCGAGCGGCGTCCGAGCGAGTCGGTGCGGGACATCCTGCGCCTCGCCACCATCGAGATGTGCGCCCTTGGCGAAGCCGCGCATGGCGTCGTGGACAGTGCCGTCAGCCTGACGCGCGCGAAGCCGAAACAGGTCGGTGCCGCCGGCATGGTCAACGCGGTCCTGCGCAAGATCGCCGGAGAGGGGCCCGCCGCCTGGGCCGAATTGCCGGTGCCGCGCCTGCCGGGTCCCCTGCGCAAGCGCCTGTCTGCGGTTTGGGGGCCGGAGGTCGTCCCCGCGATGGAATTGGCGCACCACGCGGGCGCGCCGCTCGACCTGACGCCGCGCGACGGAGATGCCGATGCCCTTGCCGCGCGTCTCGGGGGCGAGGTCCTGCCGACCGGGTCCGTCCGTCTGCGGGGGGCCGGTCAGGTGAGCGCACTGCCCGGCTACGACGAGGGGGCATGGTGGGTGCAGGACGCGGCCGCGGCGCTGCCGGTCCGGATGCTCGACCCTGCGCCGGCCGCGCGGGTTGCTGACCTCTGTGCCGCCCCCGGCGGAAAGACCCTGCAACTGGCGGCCCGGGGGTGTCACGTGACCGCGGTGGACCTGTCCGACGCCCGGCTCGGGCGTCTGCGGCAGAACCTTTCCCGCTGCGGGCTCGAGGCGGAGGTGGCCATCGCCGACGCGACGCGGTGGCAGCCGGATCTGGCGCCCGACGCCGTGCTGGTCGACGCGCCCTGTTCCGCCACCGGCACCATCCGGCGGCATCCCGACCTGCCGTTCGCCCGCCGCTTCGACAAGCTCGACGCGCTGACGGCGTTGCAGGCACGTCTGCTCGACCATGCCCTCGACATCGTGCGCCCGGGCGGCCGGGTGGTCTACTGCACCTGTTCGCTGCTGCCGGAGGAGGGCGAGGGACAGCTCGCGGCTCTGCGCGCCCGGCGACCCGAGATCGAGGTCCTGCCGCCGCCGGACTGGGCCGATCCGGCGTGGCACGCCCCCGGTGGCGGGCTGAGAACCCGTCCCGATCACTGGGCGGAGCGTGGCGGCCTCGACGGCTTCTACATGGTCATGCTTCGCAAGCCCGTCTAATCATTCAGAGCGGGTGACTCGGGCCATCGCACTGCCTACACTCGCGGTGCAGAGGCAGCCACACAGACACATGGCGGATCAGAGCAGGGCGGATATCTGGAAGAGATCGGCCACGCGGGGGTTATCCCATCGCGTGAAGGATCGGTTCTGGGCCCGGCTGGGGGCGCTCGGCCGGCCCGCGACGGGATTCCATTCCGCGCCGGAGCCGCGCACCATGGGGCGCTATGCCCGCGGTCGCCAGATGCTCGAGGGCAACTTCCTGTTCGCCGGTCACCTGATCGAGGCCGAGCCGGGTCGGTTCGACCTCTGGTCGCTGCCGGTCCCCGATGCCGCCTTCGCGCTGGAACTGCATGGCTGCGCCTGGCTCGACGACCTTGCGGCCGTGGGCGACCACGCCGCGCGGGCCGCGGCGCAGACGGCGATTGCCGACTGGATCGGACGCTACGGGCGCGGGGCCGGGCCGGGCTGGGTGCCCGACATCACCGGGCGCCGGCTGATCCGCTGGATCAACCACGCGCTTTTCCTGCTGTCCGGCGACGGCTCGAAGATGTCCGGACCGTTCTTCCGGTCGCTGGCCCATCAGACCACGTTCCTCGCCCGGCGCTGGCGGTCGAGCGCGCCCGGCCTGCCGCGCTTCGAGGCGCTGACGGGCATGATCTATGCCGGGCTGGCGCTGCAGGGCATGCAGCGGCACGTCAAGCCCGCCATGCTGTCGCTCGAGGCCGAATGCCAGGCCCAGATCGATCCGAAGGGCGGCATCGCCTCGCGCAATCCCGAGGAGCTTCTGGAGGTGCTGACGCTGCTGACCTGGGCGGCGAGCGCCCTGAAGGAGAACGGCCAGACCCCGATGAAGCAGCACATCGCGGCGATCGAGCGGATCGTGCCGACCCTGCGGGCGCTGCGCCATTCGGATGGCGGGCTGGCGCGGTTCCATGGCGGCGGGCGCGGAATGGAGGGACGGCTCGACGCGGCGCTCGCCGCGGCCGGGGTGCGGCCCGAGGCCAAGGATGCGCTGCCAATGGGGTTCGCCCGGATGGCGGGCGGGCGGACATCGATCCTCGTGGATGTCACGGCCCCGCCCCGCGGGACCGCGACGCCCGACGCCCATGCGAGCACCCTTGCGTTCGAGCTGACCTCGGGCCGTCGCCCGCTGATCGTCAATTGTGGCGCCGGGGCCCGGTTCGGCGAGGACTGGCGGCGCGCCAGCCGTGCGACCGACTCGCACTCGACCCTTTCGATCGAGGGGTACTCGTCCTCGCGCCTGGGGCCGCGCCGCCTGGGGCCGGTGATGCAGGAGGTGCTGGTCGAGGTTCCGGATCTCGTGACCTCGCGCCTGCAGACCGAGGACACCGCGATCACGCTGCTGGCCAGCCATGACGGCTGGGCGCGGACCCACGGGCTGACCCATCTGCGCTACATGGAACTCGGTCTCGACGGACGCGGGCTGATCGGGATGGACACGCTGGCGGCGCAGTCGCCCGAGGCACAGAAGATCTTCGACCTGGCCATGGACGAGTGCGGCCTGTCGGGCATTCGCTTCGCAGTTCGGTTCCATCTGCACCCGGAGGTGGATGCGCATGTCGACATGGGCGGAACGGCGGTGTCGCTGGTGCCCCGGTCGGGCGAGGTCTGGGTCTTCCGGGCGGGCGGCGCCGACCTGTCGCTCGAACCGAGCGTCTATCTCGAAAAGGGGCGCCTCAAGCCGCGCGCGACAAAACAGATCGTTCTCTCCGGCGTGGCGCTGGAGTATGCGACCGAAGTGAGCTGGACGCTGGCCAAGGCGACGGACGTTCCCGGTCCTGTGCGCGATCTGGCGGTGGATGACCTGCTGGCGGCCGACTGAGCGGCGGCCCGGCGGAGGACAGGAAGGAATCGTTGGAATGACTGACCGCGTGGTGCCCCGGCGGGCGCTGATCTCCGTTTCGGACAAGACCGGACTTCTGGACTTCGCAAAGGGTCTGGCAGCACGCGGCGTGGCGCTGCTGTCGACCGGGGGCACGGCGGGACTGCTGCGCGACGCCGGGCTCGACGTGACCGACGTGGCCCAGATCACGGGCTTTCCCGAGATGATGGACGGGCGGGTCAAGACGCTGCACCCGGCGGTGCACGGCGGGCTTCTCGCCCTGCGCGACAATCCCGAGCACGTCGCGGCCATGGAGGCACATGGCATCGGACCGATCGATCTGCTGGTGGTGAACCTCTACCCGTTCGAGGCGACGGTCGCGCGCGGTGCGGCGTATGACGAGGTGATCGAGAACATCGACATCGGCGGTCCGGCCATGATCCGCGCCGGGGCGAAGAACCATGCCTTCGTCGGGGTGGTGGTCGATCCGCAGGACTACGCGGCGGTGCTGGCCGAGCTGGATGCGCAGAACGGGGCCACGACGCTGGGCTTCCGCCAGCGCCTCGCGCAGACGGCCTACGCGCGCACGGCGGCCTACGATGCCGCGGTCTCGGGCTGGATGGCGGGCGCCATCGGCGAGACGGCGCCGCGCCGCCGCGCCATCGCCGGACAGATCGCGCAGACACTGCGCTACGGCGAGAACCCGCACCAGGCCGCCGCCTTCTACACCGATGGCAGCGGGCGTCCCGGGGTTGCGACCGCGACCCAGCTGCAGGGCAAGGAGCTGAGCTACAACAACATCAACGACACCGATGCCGCCTTCGAACTGGTATCGGAGTTCGACCCCTCGGAGGGGCCCGCAGTTGCGATCATCAAGCACGCCAACCCGTGCGGCGTGGCGCGCGGAGCGACGATGCAGGAGGCCTATGTCCGGGCCTATGACTGTGACCGGACGTCTGCCTTCGGTGGCATCGTCGCGCTGAACGGACGTCTCGACGCGGTGACGGCCGAAGCCATCTGCGAGATCTTCACCGAGGTGGTGATCGCGCCCGAGGCCGACGAGGATGCGATTGCGGTTTTCGCGAAGAAGAAGAACCTGCGCCTGCTGACCACCGGCGCGCTGCCGGATCCGACCGCGCCGAGCCTCGCGTGGAAGCAGGTCGCAGGCGGCTTGCTGGTGCAGGACAAGGATACCGGGCGGGTGGCGGCCAGCGATCTCAGGATCGTCACGAAGCGCGCGCCCAGCGAGACCGAACTGGCCGACCTGCTGTTCGCGTGGCGGGTGGCCAAGCACGTGAAGTCGAACGCCATCGTTTACGCGAAGGATGGCGCGACCGTGGGCGTCGGGGCGGGTCAGATGAGCCGCGTCGACAGCGCCCTGATTGCGGCGAAGAAGGCCGAGCGGATGGCCGAGGCACTGGGCCTGCCCGAACCGCTGACCAAGGGCTGCGTTGTCGCGTCGGACGCGTTCTTCCCCTTCGCGGATGGCCTGATGGAAGCGGCCGGCGCCGGTGCGACGGCGGTGATCCAGCCCGGCGGCTCGATGCGCGATGACGAGGTGATCGCGGCGGCGGATGCGGCCGGGCTCGCCATGGTCTTCACCGGCATCCGGCATTTCCGGCACTGAAAGGGCGCAAGATGCGGCTTCTGGTTCTCGTCGCGGCCCTCGCCTTTGCCGTCGATCAGGCGTCGAAATGGGCGGTTGTCCATGCGCTCGACCTCAAGACGCGGCTCGACCTCGACGTTTTCCCGCCCTTTCTCGTCTTTCGCATGGGCTGGAACCGGGGGGTGAACTTCGGTCTTCTCGGCCACGACGCCGAGATCGTGCGCTGGGGCCTGATCGTGCTGGCGCTCGCGATCTGTGCCTTCGTGGCGCGCTGGGCGATCCGGGAAGGCGGGACGCTGGTCCTGATCGGCGGGGGTCTGCTGATCGGCGGGGCGCTGGGCAATGTCCTCGACCGGGTGATCTACGGGGCGGTGGCAGATTTCCTGAACATGTCGTGCTGCGGCATCCGGAACCCCTATTCGTTCAACGTCGCCGACATCTTCGTCTTCGCTGGTGCAGCGGTGCTTCTCCTTGGATCGGGCAGATCAAAGACCCCGTGACGGGGCGGCGAAGATGCGCTAAACGCTGTGGACAAGAACAAACGGAGGCTTCGATGGGGCAGAAGCTCGCACATATTGTCGGGTTTGCCGCGCTGGCGGTGCTGGTCGCGGCCTGCGACCGGCATGCCGACCCGATCCTGATGAACGTTGGCGCGAACAACGGCTCGCCCGACGAGTTCGGCATCCTGCCGTCCAAGCCGCTGGAACTGCCGCGCGATCTGGCTGCCCTGCCTGCCCCGACACCGGGCGGCAGCAACCTGACCGACCCCACGCCCGAAGCCGACGCCATTGCTGCCCTTGGCGGCAACACGCGCCGCTACAACGGCCCTGCAACCGAGGGCGGGCTGGTCAGCTATGCCGCGCGCTACGGCGTCGATCCGTCGATCCGCCAGACCCTCGCGGCCGAGGATCTTGAGTTCCGCCGCGACAACAACGGACGCATCCTTGAGCGGCTGTTCAACGTGAACGTCTACTTCAAGGCTTATCGCGCGCAGTCGCTCGATCAGCACCTGGAACTCGAGCGGTATCGCCGCGCCGGGGTCCGGACGGTGTCGGCCCCGCCCGATCCGCTGATCGTTCCGAAGGACCAGTAAGCCGTCCGCGCTGTCACAGGCGCGTCAAATCCCCTTGAAGGCCGGGCCGGGAACCGTACCTGTGGACCAAAGGTTCAAGGGGAGTGTTCCTATGCATCGCTTCGTGTCGCCTCTGCTGGCGGCCTGTCTGGCCTTCACGGCCGGAATTGCGCAGGCGGCGGAGAACGTCTCGCGCTTCGTGCTCGACAACGGGCTGGAACTGGTGGTCATCGAGGATCACCGCGCGCCCGCCGTCACTCACATGATCTGGTATCACATCGGTGCCGCCGACGAGGCCCCCGGCGAGTCCGGCGTCGCGCATTACCTCGAACACCTGTTGTTCAAGGCGACGGACGACATGGCGTCCGGCGAGTTTTCCGAGGTGGTGCGGGCCAATGGCGGCTCGGACAACGCGTTCACCAGCTGGGACTACACCGCCTACTTCCAGCGGGTCGCGGCGGACCGTCTCGGCCTGATGATGAAGATGGAGGCCGACCGGATGCGGGACCTCCTACTGACCGACGAGGAGCTTGCCACCGAATTGCAGGTGATTCTCGAGGAGCGCAGCCAACGGATCGACAGCGATCCGGGGGCGCTCTTTGCCGAGCAGCGTCGTGCCGCGATGTATCTCAACCACCCCTACGGCCGTCCGATCATCGGGTGGCGCCACGAGATGGAGACGCTGGATCGCGCCGACGTCGAGCGGTTCTACAACACCTATTACCACCCGAACAACGCGACGGTGATCGTTGCGGGTGACGTGACCCCGGACGAGGCCCTGGCGCTGGCGACCGAGTACTATGGTCCGATCCCGGCGGCCGCCGACCTGCCCGAGCGCGTGCGTCCGCTGGAGCCCCCGCAACGGGCCGAGCGGCGGGTCATCTACGAGGATCCCCGCGTTGCACAGCCTTATGTCATGCGCGCCTACATGGCACCGGCCCGCAAGCCCGGTGACCAGCAGGAGGCCGCGGCGCTGACCATCCTCGCCGAGCTCTTGGGCGGCAACAGCCAGACGTCGGTCATGGGCCGCAAGCTGCAGTTCGAGGAAAAGACCGCCCTGTTCACGCAGGCGTTCTACGATGGCATGGCGCTCGATGACGGCAGCTTCGGCCTGATCGTGGTGCCCGCGCCGGGCCGGACGCTGGACGAGGCCGAGGCGGACATGGACCGTGTCGTCGCCGAGTTCATGGCGGAAGGCGTCGATGAAGCGGCGCTCGACCGTATCCGGATGCAGATCCGGGCCTCCGACATCTACGCGCAGGACTCCGTGCAGGGGCTGGCGCGCAGCTATGGCGTGGCGTTGGCGTCTGGGCTGACGCTGGAGGACATCGACGCCTGGCAGGACATCCTGCAGTCGGTGACCGCCGAACAGGTCATGGCCGCCGCCGAGCGTGTCTTCGACCGCAAGCAATCGGTGACCGGGATCTACCGGGCCCCCGCACCCGCACCGCAGGAGATGATGCAATGATCCGCGCTGCCCTGACTGCCGCTTTCGTCGCCCTCGCCGCGGTGCCGGCGCAGGCCGAGATCGACATCGTTCCCGTGACCTCGCCCGGCGGAATCCACGCCTGGCTGGTGCAGGACACCTCGATCCCGTTTGTGTCGCTCGAGATGCGCTTCCGGGGCGGGGCGTCGCTCGATCCCGTGGGCAAGGAAGGCGCGGCCTATCTGGCGACCGGCCTTCTGGAAGAGGGCGCCGCCGACATGGATGCACAGGCCTTCGCCACCCGGACCGAAGAACTGGCCGCCCGTTTCGAGTTCGACGTCTACACGGACACCGCGTCGGTCTCGGCGCGCTTCCTGACCGAGAACCGCGACGCCGCCATCGCGCATCTGCGGGCCGCGCTGATCGAGCCGCGCTTTGACGACGTGGCGATCGAGCGAGTGCGGAACCAGATCCTGTCGATCCTGTCGAGCAACGCGAAAGACCCACAGGACATCGCCAACGCGACGCTCGATACCCAGGTCTTCCCCGACCATCCCTACGGACAGCAGCGGGAGGGCACGCCGGAAACCGTCGCGGCGCTGACCCGCGACGACCTGATCGCCGCCCACCAGCGGCTGATGACCCGCGACAACGTCTATGTCGGGGCAGCCGGGGACATCTCGCCCGACGAACTCGGCGTCCTCCTCGACACCCTGCTCGGCGACCTGCCCGCCAGCGGCGTTCCGCTGCCACCGGTGATCGCGCCCGTGCTTTTGGGCGACATCACCGTCGTGGACTGGGACACGCCGCAGTCGGTGGTGATGTTCGCCCAGCCCGGCCTGCAGCAGTCGGATCCGGATTTCATTCCTGCCTACATCCTGAACCAAATCGTGGGCGGGAGCGGCTTCTCGACCCGGCTGATGTCCGAGGTGCGCGAGAAGCGCGGTCTGACCTACGGAATCGGCAGCTTCATGGCCGTCTATGACCGGTCAGAGCTTCTGATGGGGCAGTTCTCGTCCGACAACGGCAAGGTGGCCGAGGCCATCGGGTTGGTGAAGGACATCTGGGCCGATGTCGCGGCCAACGGGGTGACACAGGCCGAACTCGACGAAGCGAAGACCTATCTGACCGGGGCCTACCCGCTGCGGTTCGACGGCAACGGGCGGATCGCGAACATCCTCGTGGGGATGCAGATTTCGGGTCTCGGTCTCGACTACATCCCGCAGCGCAATGACCTCGTGAACGCGGTGACGCTGGACGAGATCAACCGCGTGGCGAAGTCGCTGCTGCAGCCCGACAAGCTGACCTTCGTGGTGGTCGGCCAGCCCGCAGGCCTGCCCGGAACGAACTGAAGACCGCGACCGCCGCACCCGGCGGTCGCTTTTCTCGGGGGCGGGGGCATGCTAATTGTGGGGGCATGTCTCTCGCCAACCCCAATATCGACGCCCCGCCGCGCCAGATTCGTCAGCTCGACGAGGCTGCGATTAACCGGATCGCTGCCGGTGAGGTGGTCGAGCGCCCGGCTTCCGCGATCAAGGAACTGGTCGAGAACGCACTCGACGCCGGGGCGACGCGGATCACGGTCGAGTATGCCGACGGTGGCAAGACGCTGCTGCGCGTGACCGATGACGGGCACGGGATTCCGGCACAGGACCTTCCGCTGGCGCTGGCCCGGCATGCGACGTCGAAGATCGACGGCAGCGACCTTCTGAACATCCGGTCTTTCGGGTTCCGTGGCGAGGCGCTGCCCAGTCTCGGGGCGGTCGGACGGTTGACCGTCACCAGCCGGGCACTGGGCGCGGGCGAGGCCGCCGAGATCACCGTCAACGGTGGGGCGCAGGGTCCCGTGCGACCGGCAGCGCTGTCAAAGGGAACCGTCGTCACCCTGCGCGACCTGTTCAGCGCGACCCCGGCCCGGCTGAAGTTCCTGCGTACCGACCGGGCCGAGGCGCAGGCCATCGGCGATGTCGTCAAGCGGCTTGCGATGGCCGAGCCGACCGTGGGGTTCACCCTGCGCGATGTGTCCGGCGGCGGCGACGGTCGAACCGTGTTCCGGGTCGAGCCGGAAACCGGCGACCTCTTCGATGCGCTGCACCGGCGGCTCGCCGCCGTTCTGGGGGCAGACTTCGCGGAGAACGCGCTGCTAATCGAGACCCGGCGCGAGGATGTTCTGCTGACCGGCTATGCCGCCTTGCCGACCTACTCGCGCGGCGCAGCGGTGGCGCAGTTCCTCTTCGTCAACGGGCGCCCGGTCCGTGACAAGCTGCTGATCGGTGCGCTGCGGGCGGCCTATGCCGATTTCCTGTCCCGCGACCGGCATCCGGCGGCGGTCCTGTTCATCGACCTGCCGCCGCAACTTGTGGACGTGAACGTGCACCCGGCCAAGGCGGAAGTCCGGTTCCGCGAACCGGGCGCCGTGCGGGGGTTGATCGTGACGGCCCTGCGGCACGCGCTGGCCGAGGCCGGGCATCGCGCCTCGACCACCGTCGCCGGGGCGACCCTGGGGGCCTTCCGTCCGGAACCGGCAGGTGCCGCCCGGATCTACCAGATGGATCGGCCCTCGCCGGGGGCCTTGTCCCGCGCGCATGCGGCGCAGGCACCGCACCTGGGCGGGCTGGCCGACGCGCAGATGTCCTACACCCCCTCTGCGCGGGTGGAGGCCGCCGATCCTGAGGCACCCGGGACCGAAGCGGCCCCGCTGGGCGCGGCACGGGCGCAGGTCCATGAGAACTACATCATCGCCCAGACCGCGGACGGGATCGTCATCGTGGACCAGCACGCCGCCCATGAGCGACTGGTCTACGAACGTCTAAAGCGCCAGATGGCCGAGCGCGGCGTGGCGGCACAGGCGCTGCTCATTCCGGAGATCGTCGAGCTAAGTCCTGCCGAGTGCGCGACCCTGCTGGACGAGGCCCCGGCGCTGGCGAAGCTGGGCCTGACCCTTGAGCCGTTCGGTCCGGGTGCCATCGCCGTGCGCGAGACCCCTGCGATCCTCGGCCCGGTCGATGCGGGCGCCCTGCTGCGGGACCTGCTCGACGAGCTGGCCGACCTCGGGCAGTCCGCGGCGGTGCAGACCCGGATCGAGGCGATCCTGTCCCGCATGGCGTGCCATGGCTCGGTGCGTTCCGGGCGGCGGATGAGTGCAGAGGAGATGAACGCCCTCCTGCGCGAGATGGAAGCGACCCGGCATTCCGGCCAGTGCAACCACGGGCGACCCACTTACGTGGCGCTGAAGCTGTCCGACATCGAGCGGTTGTTCGGGCGCACATGATCGAGATTGGTGGCGCGACCTACGCCTTCGACGACCCGCTGGTGCTGGGCACCCTCGGGGCGGCCGCCCTGCTGGTGCTGTTCCTCGTGCTGATCCTCGCGGCCCTGCGTGGCGCGGCGCGTTCGGCCCGGATGGCGGAACCCCTGTTCCAGCACCTGAACTACCTTGGGCAGACGGTGCAGGGTCTGTCGGACGGCCAGCAGCAACTCGCAGGCGGCCTGCGCAGCGTGTCCGAGGCGCAGGCGATGGCGCAGGCCCGGATGCTCGAGACGCTCGAGAAGCGGCTCGAAGACGTGACCTTGCGGATGAGCGAGACGCTGCACGGCACCGCGACCCGCACCGCGCGCAGCCTGGGCGAATTGCACCAGCGGCTTGAGACCATCGACAAGGCACAAGCTAATATCGAGAAGCTGTCCGGCGACGTGCTGGGCTTGCAGGACATCCTGTCGAACAAGCAGACCCGCGGCGCCTTCGGCGAGATCCAGTTGCACGACATCGTGGCCAAGGCGCTGCCGCCTGACGCCTTCACCATGCAGGCCACGTTGTCGAACGGGCGGCGGGCCGACTGCCTTGTTCACCTTCCCAATCCGCCCGGGCCGATCGTCATCGACTCGAAGTTTCCGCTGGAAGCCTACGAGGCCCTGCGCCGGGCCGCGACCGGGCGCGAGCGGGACGAGGCGGCGCGCGCCTTTCGCACGGCGGTCCGGACCCACATCAAGGCAATTGCCGAGCGCTATGTGCTGGAGGGCGAGACGGCAGACGGTGCCCTGATGTTCCTGCCGTCGGAAGCGGTCTACGCCGAGCTGCACGCCAGTTTTCCGGAGATCGTGCGCGAAGGGTTTTCGGCGCGGGTCTGGATCGTGTCACCGACCACCTGTATGGCGACGCTGAACACCATGCGGGCGGTTCTCAAGGATGCCCGGATGCGGGAACAGGCCGGGCTGATCCGCAAGCAACTGGCGATGCTGCACCGCGATGTGGAACTGGTTGTCGAGCGGGTCGACAAGCTGACGACGCATTTCGGGCAGGCGCGTCGCGACCTCGACGAGATCGGCACGGCGGCCGAGCGTGCGGGCAAACGCGCCGCCCGGCTGGACAGTTTCGACTTCGGGGATGCGCCCGACGTGGAGGGCGCGCGTCTTGCGCCCCTCACCCAGCCGGACGCGTAGCGGCGGACCTCAGATCCGGAGGAACGGCTGGGCGATCTTCGGCAGCAGGCCCGAGAACTTCAGCGGGGCATCGGTCGCCGCAAGGCAGATGCAGTCCTCGCCCGGTTCCGCGACCGGCGTGTGTTCGACGTTCGGATCGCAGATCTCGATGTCGCCGGCTCCGAAGCGGGCGAATTCATCACGGAACGCGCCTTTGAGGACCAGTGTCATTTCGGTCCCGTTGTGGCCATGGTCGGGAACTTCGGCCCCGGCCGGAATGTAGAGAAGACGCACACTGGCATTCTTCGACGTCGACAGGATCGCCTGCCGCACACCGAGACCGGCCGGACGCCAGTTCACCGCGTCCAGATCGCCGCCGACGTAGTCGCGCAGTGGCTCCGGAAAGAGGCCGCCCTTGCGTTTCGCGTGGTGGTTGTGACCCACCCGGATCAGGGCGTCCGGGCTGGACGCGATGCGCGCGAAGCAGGCGTCGAGCGCGTCGTCGGACATCACGGCCTCACCGGCATCCTCCAGAACCGCCCCGCCGACCGCTTCATGCGCAGCCAGTTGGGACCGGCACTCGTCACAGAGCGACAGGTGGGTGGCAACGACCAGATTGAACGCCTCGGGCAGGGTGCCCGCCGCGTAAGCGGTCAGGATCGGGTCGGTCAGATGGTGCGCAATGGTATGCATCGGTGGGAACTTCACTTCATTTCGTGGCGCAACCGCTCAAGCGCCAACCTAATGCGAGACTTGATCGTGCCAAGGGGCAATCCCGTCTCGGTTGCAATTTCACTGTGCGACAGGTCCCCGAAATAGGCGCGCTCCACAAGAAGGCGCTGTTTTTCAGGGAGTTGCTGCAGGGCGGCGCGCAACCTCTCGGTGTCCTGCGCCAGTTCCATGACCTCGGCCTGATCGGGCTCGGGCTCCGGGCCCCAGGGCAAATCTTCCGGCTCGGCGCGCCGATCCTTGCGCAGCAGGTCGATTCGCCTGTTGCGCGCAATCGTGAAGACCCAGGTGGCCACGCTGGCCCGCCCGGGGTCGAACAGATGCGCCTTTTGCCAGACCGTTGCCATCACGTCCTGCGCACAATCCTCTGCCAGCGAGGGGCTGGCTCCCGACTTCATCAGGAAGGCTTTCACCCGCGGCGCAAAGTGCCGGAACAGGCGCGCAAACGCCTCCCGGTCCTGATGGTCGCGGACCCGCAGCAGGAGAGCCGTCCATTGCAGGTCGTCCTCTCCGCTTCTGCGGGGTGCCTTCGATGCGACAGCCACTGAAACTCCGTCCGCTTTGGTGCAGTTCAACGCTCGATCATAGTGAGCGCCCGATACCTCTGCATCAGGAAAGTTGTCAGCCTGAGACCTGTCACGCGGGCTTTACGTCGCGCTTCGGGGTCTGGATCAACAAACCTTACAAAAAAACACACCGAAGCCAGACTCATCCGATTGCGGGATTGTCGCGTAGCTGTCAGGTAAGTCGGACACCGGAGAGCGTGACATGCCATTCGAAACCTTCAAGGGCGCCCCCAAGCGCATCGCCGTCATCGGCGGCGGGATCTCCGGGATGGGGGCGGCCTACATGTTGTCGCGGCATCACTCGGTCGTGCTCTACGAGAGCGAGCGCCGCTTCGGTGGCCACGCCCGCACCCTGAAGGCCGGTCGCTTCGGCGATCAGCCCGTCGATACCGGTTTCATCGTGTTCAACCGGGTGAACTACCCGAACCTGGTCCGGTTGTTCCAGGAGCTCGACGTTCCCGTGGCCGAGAGCGACATGAGCTTCGGCGCGTCGATCAACGGCGGTCGCTTCGAGTACGGGCTGAAGTCGCTCGATGCGCTCTTCGCGCAGCGCCGCAACCTCGCCAATCCGAAGTTCCTCCGGATGATCCGCGACATTCTCCGGTTCAACGCCCGCGCGCTGGAGGTGGCCGACGATCCCGAGATCACCATTGGTCAGTTCCTGTCCCGTCTTGGCACCGGCACATGGTTCCGCGACTACTACATCCTGCCGCTGTCGGGGGCGATCTGGTCCACCCCGGTCGATAAGATCCTCGACTTCCCGGCGCAGGCGCTGGTGACCTTCTTCCGCAACCACGCGCTGCTCGGCGTCACCGGTCAGCACCAATGGTACACGGTCGAAGGCGGCTCGATCGAATACGTCAGCCGCCTTGTCGCCGCGATGGACCGGCAGGGCGTCGAGCTGCGCTCGGGCGCTGCGGTGAAGGCCGTCAAGCGCACCGAGGGCGGCGCGCTGGTCCGTGTCGAGGGCGGCGAGTGGGACAGCTATGACGAGGTGGTCTTCGCCACCCATTCCGACGACACCCTCGCCCTGCTGGCCGATCCCAGCCCGGCCGAGCGCGCGGCGCTGGGGGCCGTCAAGTACCAGCCGAACGAAGCGGTCCTGCACTGCGACGAGACGTTGATGCCGAAGTCGCGCAAGGTCTGGTCGTCGTGGAACTATGTCGAGTCCCGCGACAAGGCCTCGGACAAGATCGATCTCACCTACTGGATGAACTGCCTGCAGCCGATCCCGAAAGAGGACCCGCTGTTCGTGACGCTGAACGCGACGCAGGCCATCCGCGAGGAGTGCATCTACGACGTCACGACCTTCCGGCACCCGGTCTACGATCTCGCGGCACAGCACGCCCGCGAGGCGCTGACCTCGATGCAGGGCATGCGGAACACCTGGTTCTGCGGCGCCTGGATGAAGAACGGCTTCCACGAAGACGGCCTCGCCAGCGCGGTGGACGTCGTCGAGACCATCGCCGCTGGCACGGTGCGCACCGCCGAACCGGAGGTTGCCGCATGACCTGCGTTCTCGACCACGTCCGGGGCGAAACCTTCCACGGCCGCACCGGCGGGGTGGAGAACGCCTTTCGCTACACCATCGACTACGTGCTCGTGGACCCTGAGGCCGAGACGGAGTGTGCCCGGCCCTGGCTCTTCTCGCTGAACCGCCGCAACCTCGTCTGGCTGAACGCCCGTGACCATGGCGGTGCGCCGGGCAAGGGGCGCGGCGTGGACTGGGTGCGCGATGTCCTGCACCTGCACGGGCTCGACGAGGCGGATGGCCAGATCCTGCTTCTGGCGCAGCCGCGCATCCTCGGGCACGTGTTCAACCCGGTCAGCTTCTGGCTGGTGCATGACATGCAGAACCGGCTGCGCGTGGTGATCGCGGAGGTGACCAACACCTTCGGCGACCGGCACTCGTACCTGTGCCATCACAAGGACCTGCGGCCGATCACCCGGTCTGACACCCTGAGCGCGCAGAAGATCTTCCACGTTTCCCCGTTCCAGCCGGTCGAGGGCGGCTACACCTTCCGCTTCGACATCCGCGACGACCGCGTCGGCGTCTGGATCGATTACCGCAGCGCCGAAGGCACCCTGTTCGCAACTCTGACCGGCAAGCGCGCGCCGCTGACGTCGGCGGGACTGCTCCGCGCGATGCTGCGGCGACCGTTCGGGTCCCGCCGGGTGCTGGGCCTGATCCATTGGCAGGCGCTGAAGCTCTGGTGGAAGGGCGCGGTCTATCGCGTCCGCCCGGAACCGCCCAACCAAGAGATCAGCTGATGCCCGAGCGTCGCGGGACGGCGCTGCCGTCCTACGCCGTCTTCGCCGCGACCCTGTCTGCGGCAGGACTGCCGATCTACATTCACGCGCCCAAGTTCTACGTGGACAGCTATGGAGTCTCGCTGTCGGCGCTGGGCGGCGTGCTGTTCGCACTGCGCCTGATCGACGTGGTGCAGGACCCGGCCCTCGGCTGGGTTGCCTCGCGCACGCGGGCAATCCGGGGGCTGACCGTCGCGGTCGGGGCAGCGCTGCTCGGCCTGTCGATGCTGGCGCTCTTCGCGCTGCCGCCGGTCGGACCGCCGCTGCTGTGGTTCGCGCTGTGCCTGACGGGGTTGTTCTCCGCGTTTTCCTTCCTGACCATCTGCTTCTACGCGCAGGGCGTGCAGACCGCCGACCGGCTGCCGGGCAAGGGGCACCTGCGGCTCGCCAGCTGGCGCGAGACGGGGGCCCTGCTGGGCGTTTGTGCCGCGGCCGCGGCGCCCACGCTGTTGACCGGGACGGCGGCGCCGTTTGCCCTGTTCGCAGCCGGGTTCGCAGGGCTCTGCGTGGTGGCCGTGCTGGCGATGCGGCGCGAGTGGGACGCCAGCGCACCCGAGACCCCGGACGGGGCCGGGCTGGGCCTCGTCCTGCGCGACGCCGTTGCCCGGCGGCTGCTCCTGATCGCGCTGGTCAACGCGGCCCCGGTCGCGGTCAGCTCGACGCTGTTCCTCTTCTTCGTCGAAAGCCGTCTCGGCGCGCCCGGCTGGGAAGGTCCGCTGCTGCTGCTGTTCTTCCTTGCCGCGGCGGCGTCCGCGTCCGGCTGGGGCTGGGTGGCGGGGCGGATCGGGGCGAAGCGCACGCTGCTATTGGCAATGGTGCTCGCCATCCTGTCGTTCGGCTACGCGGCGATGCTCGGGACCGGGGACATCCTGCCCTTTGCGCTGATCTGCCTCGCCTCCGGGGCTGCGGTCGGGGCCGACCTGACCCTGCTGCCGGCGCTCTTCGCGCGCCGGATGGCGGTCATTTCTCCGGACGCGGCCCAGGGCTTCGGCCTGTGGTCCTTCGCGTCGAAGTTCGCGCTGGCCTTTGCCGCGGTCACGCTACTTCCCCTGCTTGAGGCCAGCGGGTTCGCCGCCGGTCCGGACAATTCGGAAGGGGCGCTGCGGGCCCTGTCGCTGCTGTACGCGCTCGTGCCCTGCGCCCTGAAACTCGTGGCGATCGCGCTTCTGGCCGCGACGCCCTTGCCGGAGAGGACATGATGGAAGTGTTGATCTGGATCGTCCTTGGGGCCGTGCTCGCGTTCGGGCTGGTCGGTCTCGTGCAGTATCGCTGGAGCTTCCGCGCGCAGGCGCCCGAGGACTATGCGGGCAAGGGACCCGCGTTCGACATCCGCCGTCATCTGAACGGCCCGATTGCCTGCGAGGGCGTGATCTACGGGCCGACCGGGCGGGTCACCTCGCGCTTCGTCGCCGAGTTCGACGCGCGCTGGGACGGTGATCGCGGCGTCATGCGCGAGCACTTCCGCTACGACAGCGGATCGACCCAGGACCGTGAGTGGCGCCTGACCCTGCGCGAGGACGGGCAGATCGTGGCCGAGGCCGACGATCTGGTCGGACCGGGCAGCGGCCGCCAGTCCGGGCCGGGCGTGCGCCTCGACTACCGCATCCGCCTGCCGGAGGATTCGGGCGGCCATGTCCTCGACGTGGTCGACTGGATGTACCTGATGGAGAACGGCGTCATCATGAACCGCAGCCAGTTCCGCAAGTTCGGGCTGACCGTGGCCGAGCTGGTGGCGACCATGCGCCCGCTGGCTGCCGAACAGACGCGCGACAGCCGCGCCGCCTGAGGAGACCGATGTGAGCATCTGGACCGGGAAACGCTACTGGCTCGTCGGGGCCTCGGAAGGGCTGGGCCGCGCCGTGGCCGAGGAGATGAGCCGCCGCGGTGCGCATCTGATCCTGTCCGCGCGCAATGCCGAGCGTCTGGCCGAGCTCGCCGACAGCCTGCCAGGTCCGGCTGAGGTGGTCCCGGTCGACATCGCCGACCGCGCCTCGGTCGAAGCCGCGGCCGCTCAGGCCGGCCGGATCGACGGCGTCGTGTTTCTCGCCGGGGTCTACTGGCCGCAGGGTGCGGACAAGTGGGTCGCCTCCGAGGTCGAGGCCATGTGCGACATCAATTTCACCGGTGCGGCCCGCGTCGTGGGGGCCGTGGTCGGCGACATGGTCGCCCGGAACGGCGGGCATATCGTGCTGACCGGCTCGCTGTCCGGGTTCCGGGGGCTGCCCGGCGCGATCGGCTATGCCGCCTCCAAGGCGGGGGTGATGGCGCTGGCCGAGTCGATGCACTGCGATCTGCGCAAGACCGGCGTGCGGGTGCAGGTCGCCAACCCCGGCTTCATCCGGACCCGGCTGACCGAGAAGAACGACTTCTCGATGCCCTTCATCATGGACCCGGACCAGGCGGCCCGGATCATGGTCGATTTCATGGAAACGCGGCGCTTCAAGATCAGCTTCCCGCGTCTCTTCAGTCTGGTGTTCCGGGGCAGCCAGTTCCTGCCCGACGCCCTCTATTTCCGGCTGTTCGGCGCCTGACCCTGCGACGGGTTTTCCGCTTGCAAAGCTCCGGTGAACGGGCAGACCATGTCCCCTGCTTCACGGAGGACGCCGGCATGCTCGAAATCAGCACTGGGAAGGTCGTGCGCGTCATCGCGCTCGCTCGCGAATACGGGCCCGAGTCGCCCCGCGTCGCGGACTACATCGCCGGTCTGAACGAGGACGAGCAGATCAGCCTCGTCGCCTGCATGTGGATCGGGCGCGAGACCTTCGGGGCCGACGAGCTGGGCGAGGCCCTGCAGACCGCCGCCGCCGAGGCGACCGCGCCGACCGAGGAATACCTGGGCGGTATCCCGGAACTGGCGGACTACCTCGAAGACGGGCTGGACGCGCTCGGCATCGACGTCGCCGATGCCGAGGATCACCTGCGCGACTGACGCGCCTCAGGCCCGGCGGTCCACCAGGGCCAGGTGCTGGGCAAGCTCCGCGACCTCGCCGAGCCAGTCCGCCACGAGGTCCGGATCGCTGGGCGCCGCCTGCACGCCGGGGTGCAGCTTCCCGGCAAGCACACCCTCGACGGCCAGCGCCACCGGCACCGACACCAGCCGCGCCATCGCCGTTCCGCGCGCATCGCCCCAGGCATCCATGACATAGGTCTTGTGCCACACGACCGCGCCGTCCTTCTCGGCCCGCAGGTCCACGCAGAGGATCACCCGGTCCGGCTCGCCCGGATCATAGGCATTCTCGTGCCAGAACTGGTCCGACATCTCCTTCAGCCGGGCGTCGCCCTCCGGGCCGCTGAGCGTCTCGATCTCCTTGAAGACGTCCGCCCAGGCCTCGGCCCAGCCATCGAGCCGCAGGGTGCCGCGCACGAAGGTGCGCACGGGCCATTCGGCGTCGAACCCGTACTCGGCCATGAAGGGCCGCGAGTCGCGGTTCGGGTAGACGACGAAGTCCTCGGGGTCGGGCAGCGGGGCGGTGTAGGTGGCCAGCGCATCCCAAGGCCGCGCAACCTCGTACACCGCGCCGTCGCGGATCGAGACCGAGGGCGAGCGCAAGGCCTTCAGCACGCCGAGCGGCGACCACGAGAACTTGTAGCGGAACGGATTGGGCACCTTCGGCACGCCGCCGCAATAGCTGAGGAAGTCGAGCGTGTTGTCCGGGTCGAACGCGGCGCTGGCGCGGTATTCGGCCATCAACGCATGGGCCATCAGGTGGTCGATGCCCGGATCGAGGCCAACCTCGTTCACGACGCACAGGCCCTTCTCGCGGGCCTCGGCGTCGAGCGCGCGCATCTCCGGCGCGATGTAGCTAGACGACACGAAATGCGCCCCCTTCGACAGGCACAGCTTCGCCAGCGGCACGTGCTGGTCGGCGGGCAGCATCGATACCACCACGTCGCCTGCCGCGACGGCCCCGGCGAGCGCGTCCATGTCGAACGCGGAAATGGCGTCGGTCAGATCGCCGACGGCGGCCCGGGCCTTGTCGGTGGTCCGGTTCCAGACCTGCACCGGGTGTCCCGCCTCGATCAGTTTCCGCAGGCCCGGGATCGCGCTGAGGCCGGTGCCGCACCAATGGATGGTCATGTCTTGTCTCCCTTCGCGCCGGTCAGAGCCGCGCGACATGTGTATCGAAATCCGCTTTCGCCCGAGCCCACACGCCGGTCTCGATCGCGTCAAGCGTCAGAAGCGAGGGCAGGAGTTGCCCGGCGTAGTCCTGCGAGCTTTCGACCGGCAGGAGCGACGGCAGGTTGTCGATGGCCATCACGTCCAGCGGCGGGTCGTCGTGGACACGCAGTGCGGGGGCCTCCCAGTCGGTGGCGCGGTCGTAGACCTTGATCGGGGAAAAGTCGCTGGTCGGATCGCAGGCGATGTCGCCGATCACGCGCAGCGCCCGCGGTGCGGTCCTGGCGTCCTGCGGAACGAACACCGGGCAGCCGGGGCGGGCGAGGATGCAGTTGAAGAACAGCTCGTGCGCCAGCACCTCCGGGAACGGGCCGCCGTGCGCGGTCTCGGCCATGTCCCAGCGGGTGATCTCCATGCCCATCTGTGAGCAGAAATCACCGGCCCCGGTCCCGACACGCCCCAGCGCCCCGATGATCAGGGCGCGCGGGCGGGCCGTCCCCAGCGCGTCGAGCGCGGCGCCGATCTCGGCCTGCATAGCCTTCGCGTCCGCGTAGGTCGAGACCGGGCCGCAGAGCCCGCCGTTCGCCTGCGCGACATAGGCCAGCGTCGAGACCGCCGCGCCCGCGTAGCCCGCCCAGTAACCGAAGGCCGCGACCCGTCGACCGGCCTCGTCCACGAGATATTCAAGGTCGTAAAGGGTGCCGCCCCCGTCCCGGAACCGTTGCAGCAGGACACGACCGGCCGGCTGACCCTTGTAGGCATGCCCGAACATGATGTGCCGGTGCCGCAGCGGCGTGCCGTCCTCGGGCAATTCCTTCAGGCCGAAGACGATGGCCTCGGCGGGGGCATCGGACCAGGAGAAGGCAGGAGCGATCTCGGCCCCGGCGGCGCGGTAGCCGTCGATCGGGATGGCCCGCACCGGGCTCTCCTCGACGGTCACGCGCAGGCCCTTCGCGATCAGCGCGGCGGCGCCTTCGGGGGTCAGACCGACCCGTTCCTCGTGCGGGCGTTGTTCGGCACGAACCCACAGATGCGTCATGACTGGATCTCCTCAGACATAGGTGCGGGCATGGGCGCGGTCCGGGGCGGCGAGGTGCGCCATTCCGTTGAACCCGTTCAGGTACGGGGTACCGCGGATCACCTCGATCCGGTGGGTCGAGGAGTTGGCGACATGCAGGACGACCTTCGTCATGCCCGCGACGTCAAGGCCCAGAAGCTGGCGTGCCACCGCGCCGATGACGCCGCCGGACGTCACCACCAGAACCCGCCCCCCGGGGGCGGCGGCGTCCATCAGGGCGGTCCGGACCCGGTCCATGAAGGCGTCGCAGGTTTCCTCGACATCGCGCAGGCGCCCGTCCTGCCAGGCCTGGAACAGCTGCGGGGCGTGCTCGGCGAAGTGGTCCGGGCTGTGCGGAAACGGCAGCCCGTGCTGCGCTTCCATCGCCTGCGACATCCCGAAGTAGTCAAGCTCGTTCCAGCGGGCATCCTCTTCGCGCTGCCCGCCGTAGCCCATCGCCTCGGCGGTCTGGCGCTGGCGGTGCAGGCTGCCGGTGATGACGCGATCGAAGTGCCCGTTGGTCTGTCGCAACCAGTCCCCGAGCCATCGCGCCTGAAGCTGGCCAAGTTCGGACAGCGAATCGTAGGAGGCGGCGTCGCGCGCCTTCGACTGTGCCTGCCCGTGCCGCACCAGAAGAAGCTCTGCCATGGTTCCGTCCGCCGCCGTGTCGATCGCGCGCACAATAGGCGGCGGCGAGGCGGGAGCAACCGCAAAGGCTGGGGATCGGGGTGTAACCCGGTTGCCGGTTGCGACCTTGAACCGGTTATATGAACGCCTGTTCAAAAAAATCATTTGACGTATCGGGACCGGCTCGCGCACACTCGTTTCACAGACCTGTTTCAAGCGGGCGGCCGGGACACCCGGCAAGGGAGGAGTCATGGGAGAAACGGCGGCTGCGTCAGCGGCGCTGGATACCATTCCGCGACTGTTGGCGCGGAACGCGCGGGGGATGGGCGGCAAGCCTGCCTACCGTGAGAAGGAATTCGGCATCTGGCAGACCTGGACCTGGGCGGACACCCAGGCCGAAGTCGAAGCGCTCGCCCTCGGTTTCCTCCATATGGGCGCCGCACCCGGCGACCACATCGCGATCATCGGTCGGAACCGGCCCTATCTCTATTGGGCGATGGTGGCTGCCCAGTCGGTCGGTGCGATTCCCGTGCCCCTCTACCAGGACGCGGTGGGCGAAGAGATCGCCTATGTTCTCGACCATTGCGGTGCCCGGTTCATCGTCGCCGCCGACCAGGAACAGGTGGACAAGGTAATCGACGTCCAGGCCCAGCTCCACGGGCTGGACCGGCTGATCTACCTCGATCCGCGCGGCATGCGGAAATACGATCACGGCAAGCTGACGCCCTACGCCGACGTTCAGGCGGCAGGCCGGGCGAAGGCAGATGCACTGCGCGGGGAGTTGCAGGCGCGCCTCGACGCCCAGACCGGGGCGGACACCTGCGTCATGCTCTACACCTCGGGCACGACCGGAAAGCCCAAGGGCGTGGTGCTGTCGCACGCCAATATCATCGAGACCTCGAAGAACTCGTCCGAATTCGACCGCCTGCGGGCCGAGGACGAGGTGCTCGCCTACCTGCCGATGGCCTGGGTGGGCGATTTCATCTTCTCGATCGGGCAGGCCTACTGGACGGGCTTCTGCGTCAACTGTCCCGAGTCGCCGGACACCATGATGACCGACCTGCGCGAGATTGGGCCGAGCTATTATTTCGCCCCGCCGCGCATCTTCGAGACCCAGCTGACCAACATCATGATCCGCATGGAGGACGCCGGTCGCTTCAAGAAGCGGATGTTCGACCACTTCATGGGTCTCGCGCGGCGGGTGGGTCCCGCGATCCTCGACGACAAGCCGGTCAGCGGGCTGGACCGCCTGCGCTACAGGCTCGGCGAAGTCCTGGTCTACGGACCCCTCAAGAACGCGCTGGGCTTCACCCGGGTGCGCGTGGGCTACACGGCGGGCGAGGCGATCGGGCCGGAAATCTTCGACTTCTACCGGGCGCTCGGGATCAACCTGAAGCAGCTCTACGGTCAGACCGAGGCGTCGGTGTTCATCACCCAGCAACCGGACCACGAGGTGCGGCCGGATACGGTGGGCGTGCCCTCGCCGGGCGTCGAGATCCGCATCGCCGAGAATGGCGAGGTGTTCTACCGCTCGCCGGGCGTGTTCCAGTCCTACTACAAGAACCCCGAGAGTACCGCCTCAACCAAGGATGCCGAGGGCTGGGTGGCCACCGGCGACGCCGGCTTCATCGAGCCGGACACCGGGCATTTGCGGATCATCGACCGGGCCAAGGACGTCGGCAAGATGGCGGACGGCAGCCTGTTCGCGCCGAAATACGTCGAGAACAAGCTGAAGTTCTTCCCGAACATCCTTGAAGCCGTCGTGTTCGGCAACGCCAAGGACTACTGCACGGCCTTCATCAACATCGACCTGACCGCAGTCGGCAACTGGGCTGAACGGAACAACATCGCCTATGCCAGCTACCAGGAATTGTCCCAGCATCCTCAGGTGCTTGCGCAGATCAAGGCGCATATCGAGGAGGTCAATGGTTCGGTCGCCGGGGACGACATGCTGTCGGGCTGCCAGATCCGCCGCTTCCTCGTGCTGCACAAGGAGCTCGACGCCGACGACGGCGAGCTGACCCGGACCCGCAAGGTGCGCCGCCGGATCATCGAGGAGAAGTACCACGATCTGCTGACGGCGCTCTATGACGGCTCGGGGCAGGTCACGACCGAAACCGAAGTGACCTACGAGGATGGCCGCAAGGGCCGGATCCGGGCGACGCTGAACGTGCTCGATGCCGCCGTGGTGCCCGTGGGCGCGCAGAGGATGGAGGCGGAATGACCGAGCTGAACCACGAGCCCTTCGTTACCGCCGACGGCCGGACCATCGGCCCTACCGTGCTGGAGATGCGCAACATTACCCTGCGATTCGGTGGGGTTACGGCGATCAAGGACATCAGCTTCGATATCCGCGAAGGCGAGATCCGCGCGATTATCGGGCCGAACGGGGCCGGCAAGTCCTCGATGCTGAACATCATCTCGGGCTTCTACACGCCGCAGGAGGGCGAGATCTGGTACAAGGGCGCGAAGCGGCCGCCGGTGAAGCCCTACGAGGTGGCGCGCCAGGGCATTGCCCGGACCTTCCAGAACATCGCCCTCTTCGAGGGGATGACGGTGCTCGACAACGTGATGACCGGGCGGCTGACGCACATGCACGCCGGGCTGCTGTCGCAGGCGCTGTGGTGGGGCAAGGCCCAGCGGGAAGAGATCGAGAACCGGGAGGTCGTTGAAAAGGTGATTGATTTCCTCGAAATCCAGAACATCCGCAAGACCCCGGTCGGGCGTCTGCCCTATGGCCTGAAGAAGCGCGTGGAGCTGGCCCGGGCGCTGGCGGCCGATCCCAAGATCCTGCTCCTGGACGAGCCGATGGCGGGGATGAACGTCGAGGAGAAGGAGGACATGTGCCGCTTCATCCTCGACGTGAACGACGAATTCGGGACCACCATCGTGCTGATCGAGCACGACATGGGCGTGGTCATGGACATCTCGGACCGGGTGGTCGTGATGGATTACGGCCGCAAGATCGGCGACGGGCCGCCCGACGAGGTGCGCCGCAACCAGGACGTCATCGACGCGTATCTGGGGGTTCCGCACTGATGAAAAGCGGGTCGGTTTCACGTCGGTATGACGTCGGTATCACGTCGGTGCGTGCGCACGCAGGGACAGGGGATTCTTAACCATGGACATGCTCTCGAAAATCCTGATCGAGCCCTTCGCCGACATGTGGGCGGCCCCCGATTTCCTGCTGCAGGTGCTGTGGGAGGGGCTGGTCTCGGGCGTGCTCTACGCGCTGATCGCGCTGGGCTTCGTGCTGATCTTCCGGTCGTCCCGGATCTTCAACTTCGCGCAGGGCATCATGGTGGTGTTCGCGGCGCTGACGCTCGTCGGGCTGCACGCACTGGGCGTGCCGGCGTGGATCTCGGTCGCGCTGACGCTGGTGGTGATGTTCGGCATCGCCGTGGCCATCGAGCGCGTGGTGCTGCGACCGCTGGTCGGCCAGCCCGACATCATCCTGTTCATGGCGACGATCGGGATCACGCTGTTCCTGATCGGCACGGGTGAGCTGATCTTCGGCGGCGAGAACAAGGTGATGATCACCGCCGATCTCGGCATTCCCACCGGGGACGTCGTGCTGGAGCCGTTCGGCGGCTTCCTGCTGCTGCAGCACCTCGACATCACGGTGGTCGTGGCGGCCGTGGCGCTGGTCGGCGCGCTCCTGCTGTTCCTGAACAAGACCCAGATGGGCCGCGCGATCCGGGCGCTCGGCGACGATCACCAGGCCGCGCTGTCGGTCGGTATCTCGCTGCAGACGATCTGGGTGCTGGTCTGGTTCCTCGCCGGGGTCATCGCGCTGGTCACGGGCATCGCCTGGGGCGCACGGGCCGGGGTCAGTTTTGCGCTGGAGATCATCGCCTACAAGGCGCTGCCCGTGCTGATGCTGGGCGGGCTCGAGTCGATCAGCGGCGCGATCATCGGCGGGCTGGCGATCGGCCTGCTGGAGAAACTGTTCGAAATCTATTGGGGTCAGCCGCTGCTGGGCGGCTCGACAGAAGCCT